>NZ_JBHIRX010000002.1:0-611757 GCF_042138595.1 Paenibacillus terreus
TAAAAATAACACCCCCTAGAATTTCATCGGCTAAACCCGGGGGTTTTTCCAATGTCTATTCTAAGGGGTGCACTTCAAGTAATTCTTGTGGTTTTGTTATTGGAGGAAATTTTGAAAATTCTCCTTTTGTGTAAACCCGTTATATGAACGAATGGTCAATGAAAACTATGAAAAAGAGTAAAACTGCTTTGGCAGATTGGCGAAGATGTATTCGGAGAAATAAGTCCAGACTCCTGTGCGAACCCCAAGCTCACATAAATTCCCTGGGAGACTCGCACTTCCTTGTGTGACAAAGGATTTTAACTATTTACCGAGGATTAATTACAAGAATATAATAAAGAAACGAAGGGGTTCGCACTTTTGCAAGGAAAATCCCTTGTCCTTCAAGGTCTTAATTGGTCGCTGTCGCTCCTTATGCAGGAGCGTGGATTGAAATACCACAGCACTGTTATATTGGCTATATATTTCCTCGTCGCTCCTTATGCAAGAGCGAGGAAGGAAAGGGGCGATTTGCTGGTGGCTATGCCGTAAATAGTCGCGCCGGAAATAAGACTGATCTAAGCTGCCCGCATTAGAAACTGCTTTTCGGGGGCGGTAAAAATCATCACAAAAAAACACCTTCAGGGTTATATCCATATCTTATGATATGGTTATAATCTTTGAAGGTGTTTTTATATTGTTACACTATGAGGTCAGTCTCCTAAGTCATATGATAATGGCTTAGGGGACTGACCTTTCTTAATTTTCAGGAAATCGATAGCAATGAAGAACAATTAATGAATCCCCATTTCTTTCAACAACTTTTCCTTACAGCTTAACCCAAGCGACCAGCCCGTCCGGTTGATCCGGGTTGATGCCGTGGCGTTCGGCGTTCGCGAGGGCGGCGATTTGCGGGATGAAAATGAACGGGATGCCGCGGACCGCAGGGTCCAGTGGACTGTCCGTCGTGATCGCTAGATCGACGATGTCCTGCGGAGCCGCTTCTGTCCGATCGGCGAACGCGATGACTGTAGCTCCCCGGTCCTTGATATCGCGCATCAGGTTGCGCTGGTGGTCGATGCCGCTGTCCGACAAGGCTGCGATCACGAGCGTATCCGGTCCTACAGTCACCATCGGGCCGTGACGCACGTCGAGCAGATGGTAGGCGTGGGCCTGTGTCTTGGCGATTTCGGTCAAGGCGATGGCGCCCTCGGCGGCCAGTCCCTGCAGTTCGCCGTCCGCCAGCACGACGGCGTTCGTCCAGGCAAAGTCGGAGGCACGGCGGATATCGTTCTCCACGCGCGTCATGTAGGCTTCGCCCTGGTGAATAGCCGTCTGCATATCAGCAATCAGGTTCTCGTCGCCGGCAAGGAAAGCGGCAAGCAGAAGATTGGCCGCATACAGATTCGTAACCGTACGGGTCTGGCAGACGCTGTCGTCGAAGGCCCATGGGAGCTCCAGAGCAAAATCGGCTCTTGCGGACAGCGGGGAATTCTCTACACAGGAAATGGACAATACGGGAATACGCTCTTCCGATTGGATCAGGCGCAGCGCTTCAACCACTTCGCTGGTGCTGCCGGACCGTGACGGCGCGATAGCCAGGGTGCCCGCCAGCATAGGGCGGTAGCGGTCGGCATGGAGCATCAGATCGCCGGCGGCCAGGGAAAGCGCAGGCAGGCCAGCCCGCAAGCGGAAGGAGAAAGCAGCCGCTTCACTCAAGCAATAGCTGGACCCGGAACCGACAAAGGTCACGGAGGTGACCGCCTGTTCACGGACAAAGGAAGTAAATTCAGCGCGCTTTGCCACCATATATTCGAAGGTCTGCTGCAAGGCCTTGTATTGGCCTTTGATTTCACGATACGTCAAACTCATAAGAGGTACCTCCCGGAAATAGATTAATATGACGCTTTGTGTCAATTTTATAATTATTTCAATCAAAAATGCAATAGTAATGATTTATTTAATCAATATTATGAGTATACAACCACAAAAATAGCAATAATTTTTTACAAAATGATTGATTTAATCAAAACAAACGATTATTATGGTCACAAGCACAAGATTTATCCAATCATCCGTTTATCAAAAGCAATTGTTTCAAACATTCGCAAAGTGGAATGGATCCAAAAAGTAACGTGAACGTTGGTGACGGCAGATCAGAATGGATAAGCTAACGGACCAGAGCGACCTTATTTGCCTGGAAAGACACCGTTTTCATTTCTAACGGACAGGAGAGCCGCTATTTGCTCAAAAATAGCCGGATACGTGCACATTAATGCCCAATAAGGTCTGTGGTGTCCGTTACAGCTTCGAAAACTGTTGATTTCGCAGAATAACGGCACTGCGGTCCGTTAGGTTGGCTTTACGGTACGATCAACAGCTGTGGTCCGTCAGGATTGGCTGTGCGGCACGATCATCAGCAGTGATCCGCTAGGATTGGCTTTGCGATACGATCGCAATTGCAGCTACCGTCGCAGTAACAGCTCCTGCTGTGGTCACGGCCCGCACTTCTAAACGTTATTACCGGATCATTCTACTAATGAAAGGGAGGTGTGAAGTTCATTCAAATCGCCGCAATATTAGCCTGATGAAGGGGCTCCCAATGTCCCCTTTTATACCTGGCATGCGGTCATACCTTTCAAGGGGGAAAAAGATATGCCACTTATCTCATCTACTGAAATGCTGCAAACAGCCCGCAGGGAGAAATACGCTATCCCAGCCTTTAACGTGCACACCCTGGAAATGCTGCAGGCTGTCGTTGAAGCGGCGGTTGAATCGGATTCCCCACTCATTATTCAATCGACAGTGGGTACCGTCAAACATTTGGGTCCGGATTATATCGCCCATGCGGCCAAAACCGCGGCGGACCGGACGGATCTTCCTATAGCGCTTCATCTGGACCACTGCACTGATTTTCCTACCATTATCCAATGTATACGTGCCGGTTACACCTCGGTCATGATCGATGCCTCCATGTTTCCTTTCGAGGAAAATATAGCTCAAACCTGCAAGGTGATGGAAATCGCGCGGGCTTCCGGCGTGAATGTGGAGGCGGAACTGGGCAAGGTTGGTGGCGTCGAGGATGACATCGTCGTGGATGAGCGGGATGCTTCGCTGGCTGATCCTGATGAATGCGCTGTATTTATTGAACGTACCGGCGTATCTACACTTGCGCCCGCCATCGGAACCGCCCACGGCATTTACAAGGGCACACCGAACATTGATTTCGAGCGGATTGCGCGCATCGCGGATCGTGTGGAGGTTCCTTTGGTGCTGCACGGCGGATCAGGCATTCCGGCTGAGCAAATTCACCAGGCGGTCGCGCTTGGGATGGCCAAGGTGAACATCGCCACCGAGCTGCGCATCGCGTTCTCCAACGCGATCAAAGGGGTATTTGCAGAGCATCCTGAAGAAAACGATCCGCGCAAATACATGGTTCCGGCGAAGGAAGCGGTCAAACAGTTGGCTATGGAGAAAATGCGGCTTTGCGGATCTGTCGGCAAAGCGGGCGTGGTCAGATGATTACCACCGTTACACTCAATGCCGCCATCGACCGGACGTATTATGTCGACAAGTTCAGCGTGGGTCAGGTGCACCGGGTGGCCCGTCAGATTGACGAGCCGGGAGGCAAAGGCAACAATGTCGCCAAGGTGATCCGGCAGCTGGGCGGTGAGGTCACGGCCACCGGCATCATTGGCGGCAGCAATGGCACATTTATTGAGAGCAGCCTGACGGAACGGGGCATACAGACTGCTTTTGTCCGTGGACCTGGGGAATCGCGGGTCTGCCTCAACATCCTGGATGAGTCCGGCGGAACCTCCACCGAGCTGCTCGGGCAGGGAATGTCCATTATGGAAACTGAAGCTGAAGCGATCAAGGAAACATTGCGCGGTCTGGCCCTGCAGTCCAGTGTGGTCGTACTGTCCGGAAGCTTTCCGGCGGGTGCGCCGGAAGGCTTGTACGCGGAGCTGATCGGCATCGTCCGTTCCGCGGGCGCGCAGGCCTTTCTGGATACGAGCGGAGCGGCCTTCAGTGCTGCACTGGGCGCATCTCCTCACTTCGTGAAGCCGAACGAAGAAGAACTGGCCGGATGGCTCGGACGCGAGCCGCAGCAGCTTAGCGAATGGACACGGGCGGCGCAGATGCTGGCGGACCAGGGGATCACCGAGGTATGTGTAACGCTTGGCAGCCGGGGAGCTGTGGCGTTCCTTGATGGCGCAGGTTATCTGGTGACGCCGCCGGCCATTCAGCCTGTGAATACCGTGGGCTGCGGCGACGCCTTTGTGGCAGGTATGGCGTATGCACAGGAACGCGGCCATTCGGCCGCAGACAGGCTGCGTACCGCCGCTGCAGCGGCTGCGGCGAATGCGATGTCCGCGAAAGCGGGCGATATCGACTACCGTCTTTTCCGGGAATACGGGCAGCAGGTGCAGGTTACAGCTCTGTGAAGAGTCCGGCAAAAGCGTGCGGCGCACGTTTTTCCAACAGGATGCTGGTTTACTTTGACTTATTGCAATCCATCCTTTCATACTCCACAATAGAGCTAACACGGGTTGTAAAAGCCCAGATATATCAAAGGAGAGACATATGCAATATTCAAAGGGTGAACTTCGCAGAGCGAAAACACTGGAATTGATAAAATCGCGCGGAAAAATATCGCTGCAGGAGATTATTGAGGTCATCGGCTGCTCCGAAGCGACGGCAAGACGTGATCTGGATGTACTGGAGAAAGCGGGCGGGATCATCCGCACGACCGGTGGAGCCATTTACGAAGGGGCGCTGATGTCCGCGTCAGCAGAGCTGCCATTTGCCGCCAAACATGATTTCCAACGGCAGGATAAAGAGCAGATTGCTGAAGCTGCGGCCGCTATCGTAAAGGAAGGGGACATCATCTGTCTCACCGGGGGAACAACTACGTTTTTTATTGCAAAAGCACTGAAAAAACGCCGGAAGATTACAATCGTCACCAACGCGGTGAATATTGCTTTTGAATTGGCCGACGCGGAAGACATCCAGGTTGTGGTGATTGGCGGCGTGATGCGGGCCAAAAGCTACGAGCTGAGCGGTCCGCTGGCGGAGAACGTGATCGATAAAATCAACATTACCAAAATGTTCCTCGGAGTAGACGGAGTATCTCTGAATCACGGATTTACGATGCATTCCGAGCTTGAAGCCCGTATTGCCCAATTAATGATGGAACGCTCCAGCGAAGTGTATGCTGTATTCGATCAAAGCAAGCTGGAGAAGAGCGCTTTGTTTACCATTACCCCTCTGGATCAGGTGACGGGGGTAATTACGAATCAACAGCCGGAGGGATGGTTTGAGCAAGCATGCCGGGAACAGCAGATTGCCGTATATACACCCATAGGCCACACTGCTTCTTTCTAACGGCACTGATCCTCAAGCAGCCTCCCCTTCATATGCTGGCTAATTTGCAGGATTAGGGGGATATGCGAATGCGGTTTTCCAAGATTTTACTGATTATCACGGTAGTTTGCGTTGTATTCGCTGCAGCGGGCTGTGGGGGCCCTTCCGGCAGCGGTACAACGGCAGACTCGCAAGGCAAGGTGAAACTGGTCTTTTGGAGTCATCAAGAAGACGCAATTGTAAACGCATACAAGAAGTTGATCTCCAAATATCAGGATTCACACCCTGATGTAACCATTGAGTATCAGACCTTTCCGTATGACGTGTACAACCAGAAGCTGAAAGCTTCATTCTCCGCGAAGCAACCGCCCGATGTCGCTGAATTTTTCGGCACCTGGGTTCCGGAATATACCAAAAACAACGCGCTCGTTGAAATCCCTGACAGCGAAAATGTAAAAAAGGCGTACTATGACGCGCCGCTTGGCGGCTATATGCGGGATAACAAGCTGTACGGGCTGCCGATGGAATACAACATTGAAAACGGCGGGATGCTGATCCATCCGCAAATGCTGAGAGACAAGGGCCTCGATCAGCCGCCGTCCACCTGGACCGAGCTTGTGGATTATGCCAAAAAGCTGACCGTCCGCGAAGGAAATGTCATTAAAGTCAAAGGCTTCGATTTTGTATCGTCAGACAATATCACTTTTACGTTTTTATCGCTGATTCTGCAGCAAGGAGCAAGCTTCTGGGGGGATGACGGACATGTTAATTTCAGCACCCCGGAGGCGCAGAAGGCGATGTCGGCCCTGGTCTCGCTCGTGGCTGACGACAAAGTCACGGATTTGACCGCATTTGGCGGGGAGCTTGACACCTCCGATTATTTCTACCGTGGAAACTCGGCCATGACCTATCGCGGCCCTTGGACAATTTCTGCGGGAATTAACAACTATAAGGTTAGCGATTTTGAGTATGTGCCAGTGCCGTCCTTTACGGATAGCGAGCCCGTCTTTGCCGCCGAATCCGGCTGGGGCCTGGCGGTGGCGAAGCAAAGCAAGCAGCAGGAGGCTGCGCTTGATTTTATCCGTTTCGTCTCGGAGAAGGACAACCTTGAGGCATGGAATACAGACACCTTTACCGTTCCGGCCAAAAAAGAAATCGCCGAAGACCCTGCATTTCAAAGCAGCAATCCTTACATGAAAACCTCCCTGAAAATATTGCCGCTAGGCCAATGGATCGGCCCTGTGGCGGACCGTGACTACTTCTTCAAACAGGTCAACGATAATTTTCAGTTGATGGCCAGCGGACAGCTGGGTGTGGAGGACGGATTGGCAAACATCGAAAAGGCTATCAACAGTAGCCAGGATCAACATAAGTGATGGGGGTGCTCGGGCATGAGTGTTGCTGTACCAACCAACAAGGCAGAGGAGCTTAGAGCAGCGGGGAAGGCGGCAGGGTACAGGGCCAAGCGGCGGTTCATCATCATATCGCTGGTGCCGATACTGCTCCTGTTCGGGGTGTTCGCTTTCCTCCCCATCGCGTGGAGTTTGGGCTTGTCCGTGTTTAAGTATGACCCGCTCGGCTCGAATGCAGTGTTCGTGGGAGCGCAGAACTATATCCGCATGCTTCAGGATGCGGTTTTTCTCAAGTCGCTATGGGTCACATTCAAATTCGTAATCATCACCGTAGCGGTTAATATCGTCATTACACTGTTGATCGCTTCGGCCATCCATCGGGTTAGAATCCCGTGGCTGAAAAATTTGTTCCGGACCCTGTTCTTTCTCCCGACAATCGCGCCGCTGGCGGGAACGGCCATCGTGTGGAGCACGATGTTCAACTACAACAACGGTTTGTTCAACATACTGCTGGCCAAGCTGCATATGGCCCCGATCCAGTGGCTGAGCGATCCGCAGTATGCGCTTTATTCCGTCATTGTGATGACCCTGTGGGCCGACATTGGCTATAATATCGTTCTTTTTATCGCCGGACTTGATTCCATTCCCGACATGTACTATGAAGCGGCGATTCTGGAGGGCGCGAGCCCGTGGCATATCTTTTTCCACATCACATTGCCGCTGCTGCGCAGAACGCTGCTGTTCGTCTCCGTGACTACGGTCGTTTCCTATTTCCAGGCCTTCCCTCAATTCCAGATCATGACGAAGGGCGAGCCCTTCAACGAGACGCGAGTGCTGGCGCTGCACATTTATGACCAGGCCTTCTCCAACTCGAACATGGGATATGCCTCGGCTATGGCGACCGTGTTCCTCGTGATCATTCTGCTCGTGACTTTGCTGCAGCTGAGATGGGGACGTACGCAATGGGAACATTGAGAGGGGAGTAGAAGCTTATGCCGCATAAACACAGTGTTTGGGACGGGGTAGTTATCGCTGTGCTGGCGGTGGCAGCTTGTATCATGCTGCTGCCATACGCCTGGATGGTGTTGTCTTCACTGAAGAGCAATATGGAAATCGTGTCCGGCTCCGGCGGGCTGTTTCCCAGCCAGCCCAGCCTGGAGGGGTACCAGACGGTTTTTCGCGATGCGCCATTTGTCACGTGGCTGTTCAACAGCCTGGTGACCTCCGTAATTATCACGGCAATCACCTTATTTACCAGTTCGCTGGCAGGATATATTTTTGCCAAATACCAATTTAAGGGTAAGAGACTGTTGTTCGTTCTGATCCTGGCAACCATGATGATTCCGTTTCAGGTCATTATGATTCCGACCTATCTGATCACAGCCGAGCTCGGATTGGTTAACAGTCTGATGGCGATTATTTTGCCTAATCTGGTCAGCTCCTACGGTGTGTTCCTGGCCAAGCAATTCATCGAGGAGATTCCGCAGGATTTGCTTGAAGCCGCAAGAATGGACGGCGCGGGGGAGTTCAGGCTCATGATCCGTATCATTTCACCGCTCATTATGCCGATGCTGTCGGCCCTGGGCATATTCACGTTCATGAACTCCTGGAACAACTACCTGTGGCCGCTGATCGTACTGAATGATGAGAGCAAAATGACCGTTCCGCTCGCGCTCGTTTATTTTAACGGAACTCATCAGATCAATTACAATGTCGTCATGTCCGCAGCAGTTTTGATTACAATACCGGTTATTATTGTGTTCCTGATCTTCCAGAAGCAATTCATTAAAGGCCTGACCATGACAGGCATGAAATAAGGGACGAGGAGAAGAGAGCTATGACTAAAATTTCAATTATAGGTGCAGGCAGTGCATTTACCCGTGAAATCGCCATGGATATTCTTTTGATCAATGGATTGGAGGGCGGTACCATTGCCCTCGTCGATATCGATGAGCGGCGGCTTGAGCTGGCGCGCAGACTGGTGCTCAAGATCGTGGAGATGACAGGGAAAAAGTGGGAAGTCATCGCCTCCACGGACCGCAGGGAAGTTATCGGCGGTTCCCGGTTCGTGATCAACCAGATTGAGGTTGGCGGGCTGGAGACCGTACGATACGAATATGAAATTCCGCTGAAATACGGAGTCAAGCAATGCATCGGCGATACGCTGGGACCGGGAGGCTTGTTCAAGACGCTGCGTACCCTTCCAAGCTGGATCGAGATCGTCCGGGATATTGAAGAGCTGTGTCCGGACAGCATGATTCTGAACTATACGAACCCCATGTCTGCAGTAACGCTGCTGACTTCCCGCATCACGGATATTCCGGTAGTGGGCCTCTGCCACTCCATTCAGAACACATCCGCACAATTGGCTGAATATGCGGGCATCCCTTATGAAGAGATGCACTGGAGAGCAGGCGGGATCAACCACATGTCCTGGTTTGTGGAGCTGACCCATGCCGGGCAGGATCTGTATCCTGTTCTGCTGGAAAAAATAAAGAACCCCGAGCTGCTGCGCCAGGACCCGGTCCGCTTTGACGCCATGAAGTATCTGGGAGCTTTCGTCTCGGAATCCAGCGGCCATTTCTCGGAGTACATCCCGTATTACCGTAAACGCCAATCGCTCATCGATTTGCACTGCAGCACAGGTTATAACGGGGCCACGGGTTTCTATGCCGACAATTGGCCGATTTGGCGCAAGGAGAACGACGAGCAGATCGTCCAGCAGCTCGAAGGCACGCTGCCGCTTGAAATGCAATCCAGCAATGAATATGCGGCTGTGATTATTGAAGCTGTATTGAAGAACGAGCCGAAGATTATTTACGGCAACGTTCCCAACCGGGGACTGATCGAAAATCTGCAGTCGGATGGCGTAGTTGAGGTAGCCTGCCTCGTTGACCGGAAGGGCGTTCAGCCTACCCGTTTCGGGAAGCTGCCGGAGCACCTGGCTGCATTGTGCCGTTCGAACATGGCCTTTTTTGACCTGGCAGTAGAGGCTGTACTGAATAAAGACAAGGAAATGGCACGCCATGCGCTGATGGTGGACCCGCTGACTGCAGCCGTATGCTCCCTGGATGAAATCGGCAGCATGTTCGAAGAACTGTATGAGGCGGAACAAGGTATTGTTCCGGTACTGAAGTGATGCGGTCCCAAGGGGACCGGGAGACAAGGCCTGTTATTGTCGTCGCCGGCGAGCTGAATGTGGACATTATTGTGTCCGGGAATGATGTGATTCCGGAATGGAACCGGGAGAAGATGGTCGACGGCTTCGAGGTTGTGCTCGGTTCCTCCTCCGCAATTACAGCCTGCGCGCTGGCCAGCCTTGGGGCGGATGTGCGGTTCGTCAGCGTGGTGGGGGACGATGATTTCGGCACCTTTTGTACGAGCGAGCTGCAGCGCATGGGCGTCAACACAGAGCACGTCACCCGGCTGCCGGGCGTCAAGACGGGCGTAACCCTGTCCTTCTCCACGCCCGCCGACCGCGGGTTGTTAACCTACGCCGGCAGCATCCCGCTGCTGACCCCGGATTATATCCCGGAAACGCTGCTGCGGCAGGCCGAACATCTGCATTTCGGTTCCTATTATTTGCAGGACGGTATGAGACCCCACTGGAAGGAGCTTTTTAAAAGGCTGCGTGCGGACGGGATCAGCACGTCCTTTGATACAGGCTGGGATGTAGCCAATCAGTGGGATCGCGAGGGAATCAGCGCACTGCTGGCCGAAACGGATCTGTTCATTCCGAGTGAGGATGAACTGCTGCATATTTTTCCGGCCGACCAGGTCGCCAGTGTGCTTGAATCCATGCTTCCTCCCGTGGCGGGCGTGGCTGCGGTCAAACAAGGCTCCAGGGGCGCTTCGCTGCGCGAGCCTGACGGCAGCGTAATATCCGCCGTGCCTTATACGGTGACTCCGGTGGATACGACTGGGGCAGGCGATTGCTTCAACGCGGGAATCATTTACGGTTACCTGATCGGCCGCCGTGGAGAGGATCTGCTGCGTTTCGCAAATGCGTGCGGGGCACTGTCGACGCTTGGCATTGGAGGAACAGGCAGCCTGCCGACGGTGGAGTCCGTCCTCCGTTTGCAAGCTGGACATACTCAGTGAATGCGGGTTATCATTTATGAATACATATTAAACAATGGGAGTTGAGGAATCATGATGAAATTCGGGAAAATTTTGCTGGCAGGTTTAAGCATGGTTTTTGGGATTGGTCTTGTGTCTGTAAATGAGCAGCCTCCTGCCGCCTCCGCGGCCGGTGCCGAATACTATGTGGCGACGAGCGGCAGCGACTCCAATGCGGGAACGAGCGATGCGCCGTGGAAGACGCTGCAGCATGCGGCCGATGCAGCTCCCGCGGGCAGCACGGTTTATGTGCGGGGTGGTGTATACAATGAGAAGGTGAAGATCACCCGCTCCGGCTCTGCCTCCGAGGGACCTATTGTGTTCACCAACTATGATAATGAGGCGCCAATCATTGACGGCAAAGGACTTGCGGTTAGCGGGTCCGAAGGTTTGGTTGAACTGGCTGATGTCAGTTATGTTACTGTGCAGGGATTTGAAATCCGCAATTTTACCACGACTTCCAAAAACGCAGTACCTGTAGGTATTTATGTTCATGGTGCGGGCGGCTTCATTAATCTGTCCGATAACAAAATCCATGACATCAAAAACACAGCAACTCCGAGCGGCAGCGATCGGCTGGGCCGGGACGCCCATGGCATCGCCGTATACGGAACGAAAGCCCCCGATTCCATTCATGACCTCACGATTGACGGCAATGAGCTGTCCAATCTCGTACTGGGTTCCAGCGAATCGCTCGTTTTGAACGGCAATGTAGACGGCTTCAAGGTGACCGGCAACCTCATTCACGATAACGACAACATCGGGATCGATCTGATCGGCTTTGAGGGAACCGCTCCGAATACCGCTTATGATCAGGTGCGGAACGGCTTGGTGAAGGGCAACCGGGTGTACAACAATTCTGTTAAAAATAACCCGTCTTACGGGAAAGACGACAACTCGGCCGGCGGCATTTATGTGGATGGAGGCAAGGACAGCGTTATCGAACAGAACTACAGCTACAACAACGACATCGGCATCGAGATTGCCTCCGAGCATGCGGGCAAATCCACCAGCAATATTACGGTGCGCAGCAACGTGATCTATAACAACCGTCTGACCGGTATCGCCATGGGAGGTTATGACACCGATCGCGGCTCGACGGTAAACTGCAAGATCGTGAACAATACGGTGTACAAGAATGATACGTTGAACGGTTATAACGGCCAGCTTCTCGTGCAGTACGATACGCAAAATAACGTGATCAAGAACAATATTTTCGTAGCCAACTCCACGGATGTGCTGTTCTACAATGAATACACCAAAAACTCCGGCAACGTTGTGGATTACAATTTATATTTTGCTCCTGGCGGCAGCTCGGATGCGACCTGGACCTGGAAAAATAAAGAGTATACTGGATTCAGCTCGTATCAAAAGGGAACAGGCAACGATGCGCATTCTCTGTTTGCCGATCCTAAATTCGTGAATGCGGCGGGCGGCGACTTCCATCTGCAGTCTTCGTCTCCGGCGATTGATGCCGGGCAAACGGATACCGCCATTATCGGAACAGAGGATATTGACGGTCAGCCCCGCGTGAAGGGAAACGCCGTGAATATCGGTGCGGATGAGTAAGCCTTATATTTAATGAAAAAGTGCGAACCGACACTCTGTCGAATCGCACTTTTTTGTGTTTTTAGTCAACAGGCAAAACACGATATAATAGAAATTGGAAGTAACGAGAACTGGCTTGACAGCACTTTGGGAGGGATAAATCATGAAAAAAGTGATGAACAAGACGGAAGATATGGTGCTTGAAATGGCCAAAGGGATGGTGCTGGCCCACCCGGAGCTGGAGCTGATCCCGAAGTATAAAATTATCAAGAAAAAGGAGATCAATCCAGGCAAAGTTGCTTTAATCAGCGGCGGAGGCAGCGGTCATGAGCCGGCTCATGCGGGGTACATAGGAAAAGGCATGCTGGATGCGGCGGTCTGTGGAGATATTTTTGCTTCCCCTTCCCAGATTCAGGTGTATCAGTCGATCAAGGCGACGGCGGGGGAACAAGGGGCGCTGCTCATTATTAAAAACTACAGCGGCGATATGATGAATTTCAAAAATGCAGCTTACCTTGCAGAGGAAGATGGAATAAAGGTGGATTACGTGCGGGTCGACGACGATATCGCCGTGGAGGACAGCCTCTATACGGTCGGGCGGCGGGGAGTAGCGGGAACCGTGCTTGTCCACAAAATTGCCGGCGCAGCAGCCGAGCAAGGAAGGGATTTGGCAGGGGTTAAAGCGGCGGCGGAAAAGGCTGCGGCAAACGTCCGCAGCATCGGTTTTGCGCTCACTTCCTGTACGGTTCCAGCGAAGGGCAGCCCTACTTTTGAGTTAGGTGAGGATGAGCTGGAGTACGGTGTCGGCATTCATGGGGAGCCGGGGATTAAGCGTGTCAAAATGGCGGACGCGGACAGCCTGGCCAAGCGGATGGTGGAGGATCTTCTGCAGGATATGAAGATCGGAGGCGTTGCTGCAGGCGAAATAGCACTTTTGATCAACGGGTTTGGCGGAACGCCTCTCCAGGAGCTGTATCTGTTTAATCACGCTGTTGTACGGGAACTGGCGGCAAAAAATATTAAGATCAATCGGGAATTCGTCGGCAATTACATGACAAGCATTGATATGGCAGGCCTCTCGGTTACAATCATGAAGCTGGATGAGGAATTGAAGTCCCTGTTATCTCAAGAGTGCGACACACCGGCCTTTAAAGTATCCGGCCCTGTAGAGCATGTTGATTACAAGGAAGCTGCCGAGGAAAAACCGGCGAATGAGACTGTGTCCTTCAAAGTGGAGACAAGTGAAGAATATGCCAAGATCGAAGGCTCCACCTTAACTCTAAATAACCTGATCTATCTTGTGGATAAAATGAGCGAGATCATCATTGAACACGAGGTGCCGTTTTGCGAATTGGACTCCCATGCAGGTGACGGTGATTTCGGGATGAGCGTGGCTAAGGGTTTCCGGGAGCTTAAGCGGGAATGGAAGTCCATTCTGGCCCAGGAAAATCTTACGATCGGAAGCTTCCTGGATGCTTGCTCGCTTATTATCATGGAATCCTGCGGCGGAGCTTCCGGTCCAATCTGGGGATCTGCCTTCCGTTCGGCAGGGAAAGCGGTTGAAGGGGCATTGGAAGTGAATGTATCTCAATTTGCGGAGATGCTGCAGGCTGCAGTGCGCGGCATTCAGGCGACGGGAGAACGTTCCTTTGGACGCGGGGCCGTTGTAGGCGACAAAACGCTGATGGATGCCCTTATTCCTTGTGCAGATGCCTGGATGTTATGCGCAGAAAATGGTGAGAACATGAAAACAGCTTTCGCCAAAGGAGCTGAAGCTGCCGTTCAGGGGGCAGAGTCGACGAAAGCCATTGTCGCCCGCATGGGCCGCGCAGGTACGGTCGGCGAACGCAGTATCGGTTATCCCGATGCCGGGGCTTATGCGCTCGGTGTGATTTTCACGGGACTTGCAAACAGCTTGCGGTACTAGCTGCTAAATTATTGTAAAAAGGACCTTGCCGATTTGGAAGGTCCTTGATGATTTATCTGTGCCGTTTTTGCGTGATAAAAATCAGAAAAAAGACTTTTATACGATTCTTAATGCTATAATGATGGATGTACAACACACCTTGAGTGGGCGCACCCTCCGAAAGGAGGTGGTGCGAATGCACATTTCGTTTGGTGAAGTTTTAACCTTCGGGATCTTCCTGCTAGCGTTACTAACTTACATCGATAATCGAAAGTGACCCAACTCTAGGTTGCCACCAGTGAGGGTCACTTTCAAGAACGCTTGATCTTGGAGGGATTCCCACTCAAGATGTTGTGCTGGGGACGGTTGGTGGACCGTCCTTATTCCTATTCTTACTGTATCATACCCGTTTTCATACCTCAACCTTGAATCACTATACGATTAACATTTCTGATACTTGCTGTAGCTGCCTCATTTGCCTCTTCATCCTTGAGGGGCTGAATATCACCTTTCCCGGCAGGAATCGTGGGAGAGAAGTGTAATGATTATTTTCACAAAAGTTGCGTAAAACCCTTCCAAATTAATTCAAAGCCTTGCATAAAAATTCGAGTAACAGTAGGAAAATGGTGCCTTGGATTTATGTAATAAAAAACATTGTCGGCCGATAATTGAATGGTAAACAAAATGCCAACTACTTCAAAGTCACAAGAATCATACCATTTTAAAAGAAAAGGAGAAATGTATGAAACAGAGAGGCACGAAGTATTTCCTGAACGGTATTCTGATCATGTCACTGGTGCTGGGCTTTTTTCCATGGCTAGCGGCCCCACAAGTGCATGCTGAAGAGGCGGCGGCAGCCGGGGAGGATGTTCTGTTATCCCAGAACCGGCCGGCGTATGCTTCCTCCACGTTGGGCAACAGCACGCCAGACCTCGTAGTGGACGGAAATTCGGGGACACGCTGGGAAAGCGTGTGGCAGAAGGACCCGCAGTGGGTTTATGTGGATCTTGGCGCGGAGGCCAAGCTGTCCAGGGTGGAAATCGAATGGGAGAATGCCTATTCGAAAGAATTTGAGATTCAGGTCTCCGATGACGGAGAGAATTGGACCTCCGTATTTACCGAAAGGGATGGCCAAGGCGGCTTATTCTCGAAACCGGTTTCCGGAGAAGGACGCTATGTCAGAGTTTTCAGCACCAAGAGAGCACAAGAGGCATACGGGCTTTCGATCTGGGAATTCAGAGTATATGGAACGGGTGGCATCAAACCAAAGCCGGAAGCACCAAATCTGGCGCTGAACAAGCCGGTTACGGTATCTTCGCTTGAGAAAGAAGAAGAGGGCAAGGAAAATCTGCCAGAGAAGGATTATCTGGCGGCTAACGCAACAGATGGTGATGCGGGTACGCGCTGGTCCTCCGCACACAAAAACAATGAATGGATCTATGTCGATTTGGGGGAAACAAGCGAAATCGGCAGCATCGTTTTGAACTGGGAAGCAGCTTACGGCAAAGCCTATGATATCCAGATCTCGGACGATGCCCGCAGCTGGACGACTATATACCGGGAGCTGTGGGGCTCAGGCGGCAAAGAGAGCGTACCAGTGTATGCCAAAGGGCGCTATGTAAAAATGCTGGGGATCGCTCGCGGGAGCGAGCATGGATACTCACTGTTCGAATTCGAGGTTCACGCGTACCGTGAGGGCGATGAGAAGCCGGTCTATACCATTCCGGACATTCCGTCCCCGGAATCTGTAGCTGTCGGAGCGGGCAGCTATGAAATCAATGATATTACACAGCTTGAACCGAAAAATCCGAAATACCGGACAGAGGATATCAAATCGCCCATTCCATCCAATGACTGGTGGCAGTCGCTGCTGATCTCCAAGCTGGGAGACAGTAACGGGCTGATTACCCTGCCGTTCAAGAACAAATATACGAAGCTGGGGCTGGCCCTTTTGAATCCGGGCGAGGGTTATGCATCGGCCAGCGGCGGTTCGATTGATGCCGACGGAGAACCCGATTTGTATATGCTGCCGAACACGATCAACCCGTCAGAGATGGAGACTAAAGTTTCCGGATACGGGGACTACTCGGCAAACGTGATTCTAAGCGATGATGACACCGCCAAAATGAGTACCACCTTCGTCAAAGGTTCACCGTACATTTACAACACATTTGAAAATCCGGACGCCATTATTTTGCAGTCACCGGTCATTACCGGACTGTATGACGATAACGGCAAGCCCGTGCTGGAGAACGACGGCGATACACTGACCGCGGATCATATCGGCATCAAGGTAACCAATAAGGACCGGGCACCGGTACCGCAAACCTTTGACCGTTATTATGGTGTTTTTGCGCCGCCGGGTACGGTTTTCACAAGATTGGGCAGCAACATCAAAATGAAATTGGGATCAGGCGGAGATTACTTATCCATCGCTACAATGCCGTCCGCTGAAGAGCTTCCTTATTTTTATCAGCATGCCTATGCGTTTGTGAAAGATACACAGGTGGGCTACAGTTTCGATCAGGAGTCATCCACGGTCAGCACACAATTCAATTCAATTACGGAGCAGAAGCGAACAGGCTTCTCCTCAGATACGCTGATGGCTCTGCTGCCGCATCAATGGAAAATCACTTCCTCGTCCCTGACGGAGCTGACGTATCCGTCCATTCGGGGAACGCTTAAGGTGCATGAAGGCAATGCGTTCACGACAAGCGACCGCTTTTACGGAATTGTGCCGCAGTTCGTGGAGCCGGATGATCCGACGTATTCCAGGGCGGAGCTGAGCTCTTATCTGGATTTGCTGGATGCAGACCTTGCTGGGAACAACAAGATTGAAGATCCGTATTGGCAGGGGAAAAAACTTCATCCGCTTGCGCTTGCAGTCATCATAAGCGATCAGATCGGGGACGAAGAAAGAAAAGAACGCTATCTCGGAATTTTGCGGGATATTTTGACCGACTGGTACACGTATTCAGAGGATGAACCGCAGCATTCCTATTATTTTCACTATTCGCCGCAATGGGGAGCCATATTCCCTTATCACAGCGGTTTTGGTGTAAACACGGGACTGACGGATCATCATTTTACTTACGGATATTATGTCTTTGCTTCGGCCGTTCTGGCTTCCTATGACCAAAGCTTCCTGAACGATTACGGGGACATGGTGGAGGTGCTCATCCGGGACTATGCCAATCCGTCCAAAACGGATGACCAGTTCCCTTGGATGCGCAATTTTGATCCGTATGAAGGCCATTCCTGGGCTGGCGGTTATGCCGACAATCCGAGCGGCAACAACCAGGAAGCAGCGGGGGAAGCGCTGTTTGGTTGGGTCGGTCAATACATGTGGGGCATGGTAACCGGCAACAATGCATACCGCGATGCGGGAATTTGGGGTTTTACGACAGAAGAAAAAGCGATTGAGCAGTACTGGTTCAACTATGATCACGACAACTGGACTGATGGTTATAAGCATGCTGTAGCAGGTCAGGTTTACGGCAGTGCTTATCTGTTCGGAACCTTCTTCTCGGGTGATCCGCAGCACATCTACGGCATCCACTGGCTGCCGCCTGCGGAATGGATGACGTATTACGGACGTGATCCGGAAAAGGCGAAAGCCTTGTATGAGGGGATGGTTCAGGATAACAACGGGCCGGAAAACACCTGGCAGCATCTGATTTGGCCGTTTGAATCGATCAGTGACGCGCAGTCCGTTCTTGCCAAGTGGGATACGACCAATATGCAGCAAAACGAGGTCTTTAACGCATACTGGTTTGTGCACAGCATGGCGACGCTCGGCACACGCACGATGGATATTTGGGCCAATGACCCGGGGGTCACGGTATATCATTCGGTATATGAAAATGAAGAAGGATATACCGCTCAAATCTGGAATCCTTCGGACAGCGAAAAAACAGTTGTGTTCTATAATGCGGAAGGGGAAACAGGCTCTGCGACGGTCTATCCGGGGGCACTAGTCACTGTAGACCCAACCGAAGTGACAACGGTTGAACCGGGTACAGACTCTGGAATCGTCTATCTGGACCGCTCGGATTGGGCAGTGACAACTTCTTCCGGCTCCTCTCCAGAGGCTACGAAGCTGATGTTTGATAACGACCTCAACACCCGCTGGACGTCGGAACAGGCGCAGAACGGTACGGAGTGGATTGAGCTTGACCTGGGCGAGCCGCAATCCTTCGACACCCTGTTCATGAACGCTGGCACAAGCGGCGGCGATTATGCCCGTGCTTACGAAATTTATGTTTCCGACAACGGACAGGATTGGGGAGAGCCCATTGCAAGCGGAACAGGCAAATCAGCGAGCATTGCTATAACGTTTCCGCTGCAAAACGCCAGATACGTTAAAATCGCCCAAACCGGAACAGCCGACAGCTGGTGGTCCATTTCCGAGCTGAAAGCGGCCAAAATGGGTAAAAACGGCGGTAATACCGGCGGAGACATCACCGGCCCGTCTGTAGGTGAACTGACTGACCGCTCGCTCTGGACGGTTACAGCTTCTACCTACGGCAATCAGGATATTCCTGAGCATATGCTGGATGGTGATTTGTCCACCCGCTGGACCTCCGGACAGGATCAAACCAACGGGCAGTGGATTCAGCTGGATCTTGGGAAAACAGAAACCTTTGATACGATAAGCCTGAATACAGGCCATTATCCACAGGATTATCCCGACAGCTACAAAGTATATGTCTCAGACGACGGTAAGATATGGAATGCACCTGTGGCCAGCGGTCAGGGAGCTCGGGGTGATCTTACGATCTCATTTCCTGTTCAACATGCCCGTTATCTGAAGATCGTGCAGACAGGCCAGTATGCCAGCTGGTGGTCTATCGCAGAGCTTGGTGTGTTCAATTATGGAACGGGAAAACAAACAGAACTGTCACGAAGCGACTGGAGCATGACTGCTTCCTCCACAGCCGCTGACAGCAGTGAAGCAGGGATGCTGGACGGAAATGCTTCAACCCGCTGGTCCACAGGCAAGCCGCAAGAGGAGGGGCAGTGGATTGAGATTGATCTGGGCAAGGTTCAATCCTTTAACCAGATAGTAATGGACAGCACTGGCAGCCCTGAGGACTATGCTCGTGGATACCAGTTGCTGGTTTCCAAAGATGGTGAGACATGGGGAAGTCCAGTCGTTGAAGGGAACGGTGCGGCATCCAAAATGACGTTAACCTTCCCGGCGCAGACAGCCCGTTATATCAAGGTTATTCAGACTGGTAAGGACTCACGCTGGTGGTCGATCAGCGAATTCCGCGTCATGGCTCATGATGCGGGAGATCAGGACAAGTCCCCTGACGGCGTGATGGATCGTGAGCAATGGACAGTGACGGCTTCGGTGTATGGCACCGGGGCCGATGCGGCCAATATGCTGGACAGTGATCTGAGCACCCGCTGGACTTCCGGCGAGGATCAGACCAAAGGGCAATGGATCCAGCTTGACCTGGGGGCTATCAGCAGTTTCAGACAGATCAGCATGGATTCAGGCAGCAGCAGGGATGATTATGCGCGGGAATACCAGATTTTCGTTTCCAACGATTCCTCCGACTGGGAGCTCGTTGCTGAGGGAAAAGGCAGCTCACGGTATGTAACCCCGAAATTCGAGGCGCAAAGGGCACGGTATATTAAAATCGTGCAGACCGGGGCGGTGGATAAATGGTGGTCGATTGCCGAATTAAATGTATATAACTGAACTTGATTTAATAGAGGAATAGGAGAACCCCACCAGGCGATATAGAATATTCGCTTGGCGGGGTTCATTTATTTTGCCGCTTTCTAATAGGTTGATCAGAGTATCCGGTTATTAATCTATTTCTTATGTAAGATGGCGTATACCCTTCCAAAGCATCTCTGCGAACATACTATGGGAGAAGAAAGGGGATGATAAGTAAAATGATCACTAAAACGTTATGTGATCGGTTGGCCAAGATTGTCGGAGGAACTGGTTCGATAACGAACGGGGCATGTGTTGTTCAGCGACTACGGAATAACCTCAAATTGAAAATTTTAGGACGCCGCAGTAAATCACCTTTGACCATTCCATTCCTTCTCTCATTTGAGTCCAAAGACAGCAAAGGGAATACTTTAAATCTGGGAGAAACGGTAATCTTGGAGCGTGAAATCAATCCGTTTGTATCGGAACTTCGCAAGCATGGGATCATCGTTACGGCGATCCACAACCACTGGTTATTCCAAAATGTCTGCTTTAAATATATTCACTGGGAAAAAGTCGGGGATCCTGTCGCGTTTGCCCGCAACAGCACATCAGCTGCCAAAAAAGTAGGTATTCTTTAGTTTAATAGGAATCACAGAGGAGGAGGGGCATTTGCTGCTCCTCTTTTTCGTAGAGAGGAGAAATAAATATATGAACAGGGATGAAGGTATTTTAGCAGTAAGCGGGTAAATGCATAATGGAATGGACAATCGTATGTATTAACATAACTTACTGAGGATGTAAAATTGAGTTGGCTTCTGTCTAAAATCATTTTTGGAAGTAAGATCTGGCAGAAGCCAATGCGATTTGCAAAAAAATATACATATTCTCGTTGTTCTCCAAGCTCGTAGGTTTTGAACAGACGACAGACCTGCGATCAGCTTAACGTAACGGCGAAGGGGCTGCAGTACAACTGCGAGTGACCCGGCAAAAGTTCCTCGCGAATAAGCTGGCTGCTTCCCACAAAACGGCTTTTGTTTTGTGCATGAAATTTTCTGTTGTACTCGTTGATAAGCTCGTCCAAAACCATTGATTGCCTGAGAACAGTGGCATGGGACAATCCGTATTTCTGCTCCAGCTTGTAAAGCTGCTGTCTGGATTCTTCGATTCTCTGACTCAAGCTCACCTGTTCCGGCACACCTATCCCTCCTTTCGCTCACATAATCCTTAGTTTAGGTGCTTATGCCTTTATTTAGGAGAAAAAGATTTAAGAATGAGATATTCAAGATCATAGAAAAGATCAGCCCGCTTGAGCTGATCTCAATAAAAATATTTAATAGATTGGCATCTTGGATATGCATCTGGATAGCGCCAGGGCCAGAATATTCTGGTCATAAACCTGATACTGCCTGTTTTGATCCAGCAGCCAGTTCGCAAAACCGGTCGCAGTTCTGTAGCTTTCCGGGTCATCGCCTAAGCGGAATTCAGCCAGCCGGGACATGATGGAATATTCTGCATCCGATAAATGTAATCCTAATTGCAAAATCTGTCTCTGTCTGATTCTCCGGGCGGTGTTATCCTGAATCCACCGGTGTCTATTGGACACTTGTCCAGCATGGGGACGGTAATACATCAAATTATGCGGGACATTGGCCAATCGTGCGGAAGAGGACAGGCGGTTCCAGAGTTCATAATCCTCGGCATGCGGGTAATCGGGGTCATAGCGGATTCCGAGCCTGCTAATCGAGCTGCTGCGCATCATGACAGAGGGGTGGAGGATGCAGCAGTAAAACAACAACCAGACTTTAATCTCTTCATGATGAAGGGGATTGAGTTTGACCGGGCCATGATAATCTGTCGTATAACCTGTTCCGCAAATATCGACGACCGGATTTTGGTCCATAAAATAGGCCTGAACCTCCAACCGGTTCAGCGCTGCGATGTCGTCGCTGTCCATCCGGGCAACATATTCACCTTGGGCAAGCTGAAGCCCTTCATTCAATGAAGCGACAATGCCCATTTGCACAGGATGAAATACTTTTCTTACACGGGCGTCCCGGATTTCATGAATGATTCCCGTAGACCCGTCAGTCGACCCGTCGTCAATAATGATCAGTTCAAGGTCGGCAAGTGTCTGCCACAGTATGGAATTTACGGCTTCCTGTAAATAGAGCGCATTGTTATGGACCGGCATAATGACTGATATCCTCGGCATTAGGCATTCCTCCCAATACTTGTCTTTATTCATTGTATGTTTAGTTTTTCCGGGGGGCGACGTCAATTATAAAAAAAGGCGTTCTACAAGGTAATGTGAAAAGTCCCGGATTCATGTTAGGTTAGTCATATATAAATGAGGAAAAGGGGAGTCAGCCGATGGAGGAAATGCAAATGAGTGAGGAGCTGTTCCGTCTGCTTGACGGCAGCAGGATGGTGAGCAAGCAAGGGGATGCGATGATGCTGCTCACCGTTACAGAGGATCATTGGCCGCATGTCGCGATGATCAGCGCGGGTGAGATCCTGGCATTGGACAGGCAGCAGCTGCGGCTGGCGCTCTGGCCCGGCACCACGACGACAGGCAATATGATCAGAACAGGCAAAGCCACGCTGGCGGCGTTTATCGGTGGCAGGGCGCATTATGTGCGGCTGCTGCTTGATCAGCTGCCCGAACTACCGGATGCGGAATATCCGCGTGCCCGGTTTACGGCGACAGTTGCCGCTTCCAGAACGGATACAGCGAAGTATGCGGATATTCTGACAGGCGTTACTATCCGCTTGAAGAATCCGGCAGAGGTTCTGAAGCGATGGGAGAAAACGCATAAAGAGCTTCTGAGGTAAACAAAGAGCCGGCCCTGTACGATGGATGCATTAGGGCCGGCTTTTTCGTTGACTTGGCTGCGGGAAAACCACGAGTTGCTGATGTTAAATCACACTGCGCACCAATCCGCCATCCGCCCGCAGTGCCGCTCCGTTGATAGCTGAGGACAGCGGACTGCTGACAAAAGCCACCAGGTCGGCAATTTCCTCCGGACGGATTAGACGTTGAATAATGGAAGTGGGACGATTCTCTTTCATGAATTTTTGCTCTGCTTCTTCAAGCGACAGGTTTTGATCAGGATACAGGCTGTTCAGCATCGTTTCTACGCCTTCAGTCAGGGTAGAGCCCGGCATGATGGTGTTGACTGTCACCCGCGTGCCTTTGGTCAGCTCAGCCAGACTGCGGGACAGCGATAGCTCCATCGTTTTGGTAGCACTGTAATGCGGCATTTCCAGAGAAGGCATTATCGCCGCTTCGCTGGCGATAAAGATGATCCTTCCTTCATTGTTCAGGAGCATGGCATGCAGGTAATGGCGGGTAAGGCGGACGCCGCTCATCACGTTAACCTCGAAGAACTTGAACCATTCCTCATCCGGAATGTCAAAATAGTCTGCAGGCTGGAAAATCCCGAGGTTGTTGACGAGAATGTCCAGCTCGGGATATGCCTCCATCAGCTTCCGGCATCCTTCGGACGTTCCCAGATCTGCCGCGGCAGGCTCAAGCTGGGCAGAGGGGTTCTTCTGCCGGATTTCTGCAATCGTCTGCTCAACTTTGTCCAGGCTGCGTCCATTGATCAGCACGATGGCTCCTTCCGCCGCGAGTGATGCGGCGATGGCTTTGCCAATGCCGGATGTCGAGCCGGTTACGAGTGCTTTTTTACCTTTCAACTGAAGATCCATTTCGATTACCTCCTGTTTACGGTGTTCATTTGAGTTAATAAACGTCTTGTTAGTTGTGCCAAACACAGCGGATACAATCCTATTTCTATTTTGCCGCAATCAGCGAAAAAGTGAAGTACGCACCTTTATGTAACATAGGTACTTGCAGGTGCCCTTTTTAATATGCTCAAACAAGCTTTTTAAGCTATGAAAAAAAATTTTTCAAATCAGGTGAAATTGGCTGAGTTTGCAATGTGAAACTTTTGCCATTCATGCTAAGATCGAGTTTGACTATGACTTGTCACGGATAAAGCCGGGAGGAGAGGCTGACCTCGTGAACATAAGGGAGGACTAATCATGATTAGAAAATTTGGCAAACAGGCTCTTATGCTAGGTATATTGGGTGCGGCACTGATTGGGGGCTCTACGGTGAATCCCGGTCAGGCGGAAGCGTCATCCGAACCGTTTATTGGCGAGATTCAGCTGTATCCGTATTCCTTTGCTCCGAGCGGCTGGATGAAGGCAGAGGGCCAGCTTTTGTCGATTTCCGGAAATTCGGAATTGTTCAGCCTGATTGGTACGAAATTCGGCGGCGACGGGAGAACAAATTTCGCGCTGCCGGACCTGCGCGGGGCTTCGCCTATGCCGGGGGTATCTTACTTTATTTCAGTGAACGGCGCATACCCTTCGCGCCCATGATTAATTCGATGTTAAAGATCATGAAAAATGTGGGGTGAGGGCGTGTCGAAAGCAAATCGCAGTACACATGAGAAAATGAAGCCCATCCGGCTGCTAATCCCACTGCTGCCCGTGATTGGCGGGGCATTTCTGTTTTTGGGGACAGAGGTGGTGGCTGCCGAGCAAAATCTAACCCTTGGCAAGCCGGTGACTTCCAGCGGGTTTGTTGAACCGTATGAACCTTCAAGGGCTGTAGACGGCTCCCTGCAGCCGACCAGCCGCTGGTATCAGGCAGATACCGGCGAGAAGTGGATTCAGGTGGATTTGGGGGATTATTACAGCTTAAGCCGGTGGACTGTGACGGGCATGGGAGTGTACTATGAGTGGTCGAACGGACTGGACCCGTACAATTTCCATCTGGAGACAAGTCTCGACGGATCAAAATGGCAGACGGTGGATACGGTACAAGGAAACACGAGCTCAACGATTGACCGCTCGCTTTCGGTGGTCGAAGCTCGTTATGTAAGGCTGGTGATCGACCAGGGGAATGCGAGCAACAATCAATGGGCATCAGTGCTGGAGTTTGCGGCTTACGGCGAGCCGATGACGGTGCCGGCGACACCCGCCAACTTTACAGGAAGCTATTGGGAGAGCGCTGTGCAGCTAGGCTGGGATGCTTCGGCGATGGCATCCTCTTATGAGCTGAGCAGAAATGGCACGGTAATCTATACCGGACCGCTTACCTCTTACAAAGATGCGGATGTTATGCCGGCAGGAGAAATTACATACAGCGTGCAGGCAGTGAATGCGAAAGGGAGAAGCACCGCGGCGGAAATCACGGTAAACATTCCTTCAGAAGCGGAAAGGGCGGCCGAAGCAGCAGCAGCGTTAGCGATTGGGTATGCATCAGGTGACAATGCTGCAGCAGTCACGCAGGATGTTACCCTGCCGCTTGCGGGGCTGGGCGGTGCAGCCGTCAGTTGGAGCTCCAATACGCCGGATACAGTCAGCAATGGCGGCAAAGTAGCTCGTCCGCCTTATGATCAGGGAGACCGTTCCGTAGAGCTGACGGCGAAGGTTACGTTTGGAGCAGCGGAGGTGACGAGGACATTTGATCTGACCGTATTGAAAGAGACGGCTGAGACAGCCCTGGGAAGAGCAGAGCGGGAGCTGACGCTGGGCGATTTGACGGCTGTTGCTGGAAGTCTTGCTCTGCCAGCAGCAGCTTATGGCGGCACGCAGGTTGAGTGGTCTTCAAGCGAACCGGATATTATTGCGCCAGACGGAACAGTTCGCAGACCTGCTTATACGAAAGGGGATGCGGATGTTACGCTTACCGCCGTGCTCCGCCTGGGCGGATTGGAACGGACCAAGACGTTCTCCGCGCATGTCCTGAGTCTGCCGATCAGCGATGAAGAAGCGGTCCAGGCCGTGCACCAGTCGCTGACCCTGCCTGTGACGACGGTGACTTATGATCTTGAGCTGCCGGACAGCGGGGCTGACGGGGTCAGCATTACCTGGAGCTCTTCACGGCCTGACCTGCTGGATTCGAGCGGACGGGTCACCTTGCCCGGTTATCTGGAAGGGGATCAGATCGTAGCTTTGGAGGCGACCGTCTCCAGAGGGCAGTATTCGCTTACAAAACAGTTCTCGGTGCTGCTGCCCGCTCAGCCGCTTCGTCCGGAGGAAGCGGTGCGGCTGGCGGCAGATATGATTGCCCTGGATTATCCGCAGGGAATTAAGGATTCCATTGCCCTGCCCCGTTCGGGCTCATTTGGTACCGGGATTGCTTGGGAGTCCGACCGGCCGGAAGTTCTGGATGCCGATGGCCGGGTGAACAGGCCTGTATATACGGACGGGGATGCCGCTGTTCAATTGACGGCAACCGTGTCCAAGGATGCGGCTTCCGTACAGCGAACATTCAAGCTGACTGTTCTGAAAGCTTTGCCTGATATGCCATATGTTCGCCTGAACGGCACGAACCCCGTGCTGCTGGAGAGTGGAGACAGCTTCACGGATCCGGGAGCAAGCGTAGTGGAAAGCGTCTACGGAACGGTGCTGGCTGAAGGCATTCAGGGAACGGGGATGGTGGAAACGGATACACCGGGAATTTATACGTTGAGCTATAACTACAGCAGCGGTGAAGGATGGACGGCGGAGCCCGCCCGGCGCGAGGTGCAGGTTCGTCCCCGTCCGGTATCGGTTGCAAACGGCGGCGGCGCGGAAGGGTCCGTGATCATATCCGGTGCCGCCCCTGGTGCGCGGCTGGAGCTCTATAACAGCGGGCAGGAGCTTGTGGCCGTAGCGACCGCATCGGCGGGCGGGGAGCATATCTTTACGCCGCTTGCTGAAGGAGCCGGGTATTATGCGGTGCAGGTGGTAAACGGTATGACCAGCTCCCCGTCAGCTCTTGTATTCGTGAAAAGCTTGACCGCCGCGGATGTGGCTGCTTCCATCATGTCCTTTCAAGACCCCGCCAGAGGAGAAAATGTGTTGAGGCTGCCTGTGGTGCCTTCCGGGTTCCGGATTGCTGTCAGCAGCAGCAGTCATCCGTCGATCGTGCGGACAGATGGGGTGATACTTCCGCCTGCATTCGATACACAGGTTGCGCTGGTGCTTGAGGTGGCAAAGGATTCCGACGGGTCGAGGGCTTTAACCCGGCCGATGGTCATCACGGTTCCTGGCACGCAGATGCTAGGAGGCGGAGGCTCATCCGATCGCGACAAACGTCGAAGCAGCAGTACATCACTGACGCGGTCCATCTTGCTCGAACAAGGCCGTACGGTGATCGTGTATACACTTACGGCTGCGTTTCTGGACGAACAGATCAAGCGGGCAAAATCCTCTGGTTCGGATTTTGTACTGATAGAGCTTGCCGATGAGAAGCAAATCAGCCAAGTCATAAGTTCTCCGGATTTATTGAGCAGACTCGGCAGCAATATGGGCGTGTTCATTCAATCCCAATATGCGGAAGTAAAGCTGCCGCCGAAGGAGCTCGCCAAGCTGGTAGCTTCGGGGCAGGAGCTGCGGGTGTCGCTTGAAGGAGATATCGGCCCGGAAGATGACTCTTTCAGCTCACAGACCAGCAAAGGGCGGCTTCGGCTTGCCGGTCCTGCAGTACGGATAGAGAATGCATTGGCTGGGACAGCGCAAGTTCAACTGCCCGTTGAAAGAGGGGAGGCATCCTTGTCAGCCGATGCAAAGGCCGGGAATCTATATGTGCTGGCTTATTATGCAAACGGATCGAAAGAGACCCTGCCGGCCGAGGCGGTATATGATGCATCCGGTCAAATCGTCGGGGCTGCCTTTCTCATGAAAGCGCCGGGGACTTTTGTCGCTGCTGTAACGGAGAATGTTTCTGCACCGTCCGGTAATGACTTGGCGCTGCACGTCTCCGGAGATGGAGCCGATCCTGAGGGGACGACGGCAGCAGCTTGGACAGATGCGCAGGGTCACTGGGCAGCCGGGGCGCTGCAATTGCTGGCTGAACGAGGATGGATGCAGGGATATGAGGACGGCACGGTCCGGCCGGATCGTGCTGTGACACGTGCTGAGTTCGTTTCTATGCTGGCCAAGGCGCTGGGTACAACTGAAACGGGCACAGGTGCAAGCCCCGCGTTCTCCGATCTGGAAGGACACTGGGCCGTATCGGCTATCCAGAGCGCATATGCCCAGGGATGGATCAGGGGCGTGTCATCCGGTGCCTTCGGACCGGATGACCGCCTGACCCGTGAGCAGGCTATGGTCATTCTGACAAATGCGGCGGGCACCACTGCGGCATCTTCTGGCCAAAGCCTCACCGATTCATTTGCGGACGGCAATCAGGTGTCCGGATGGGCTGCATCTGCATTGCAGCAGGCTGTGGCTGCAGGTTGGGTTCACGGATATCCGGACGGAACCTTAAAGCCTGCCGCAACGATCAGCAGGGGCGAGACTGCGGAGCTGCTGATCCGGGCTTTGGAATTGAAATGATGGTTCGCAAGCACAAAAAAGCACGGTTTCACCGGATTTCCGGCAAACCGTGCTTTCCTTTTTCTAGACAGCTTCCCTAGAGTAAATTACAGAGATTTCAGCGTCTTGTCCAGCTCGGCGCCGTATTCGGTGGAAGCCGGATCAGTCGTTTCTTCAGCGTTATAGTAGTACAGAATCAGAGCATTTTTGTGTTCAAATGCCAGGTATTTTAAAGGCAGGCTCGCGGTCTGCTCTTTGAAATTGGCCAGCCCTGCCTGACGTGCTTCTTCGGAGTCGAAGGTGTAAATAGTAACGACTTCTTCTTCGCCGGACTTTGTTTTCACGGTGTTACGGTCAGGCTGTGTGCCGTTCAGCACCCAATCGTTTTCGGCCTTGCTGGATGTAAGGGTAATGCCTTCCTTTTGAATTGCGGTTTTAATGCTGTCTGCTGTTAGTTCCTCTGCTCCCGCGGGTTCTGTTCCCGGATCGGTTTCACCGTTCTGGCCGGTTTCTGCATTAGGTTCCGTGCCTGGCTGAGTTTGCGTGTTCTCAGTAGTATTTTGTCCGCTGTTCGTCGCTCCGTCGTTGTTCGAGCAGGCGGCGAGGGTGAGCAGGGAGACGGCAAGCATAAGACTCGCTAAAAATTTCATAGCTGACCTCCTGTGGATTCTACGCCCCATATACAGCTTTCATGAGGACGCGAGTTTTGTAGCTACCTTGTTTTTTATTTAACCATATGTAAAGTAAGTTAAACAATATTAAAGGGAAAAATACCACAAGATGGAACTGGGGGATGGCTGCATTTACCTCCCCTCGACCCGATGGTATGATGGAGAGAACAAGCTTGTCATGTCATGCCAAAACGGATATGAGTAAATGGAGGAATAGAGATGAGCAGCAAATTGGAGCAAGCGACCGTAGGTTTTATCGGAACAGGAGTCATGGGAAAGAGCATGGCCCGGCACATTTTGAAGGCGGGTCATAAGGTACATGTGTACACACGGACGGCGTCCAAAGCCGACGAGCTGGTGCAGGAGGGGGCAGTGTGGCAGGATACTCCCGCCAAGCTGGCAGCCGAGTGTGATGTGGTCATCACGATGGTCGGATATCCCCGGGATGTGGAGCAAATCTATCTTGGAGAGGACGGCCTGATCGCGCACGCCCGCAGCGGTGCTTACCTGATCGATATGACTACCTCAAGTCCACTTCTGGCCAAGCGGATTTATGAAGCCGCGGCAGCAAAAGGGCAACATGCGCTGGATGCTCCGGTATCCGGCGGGGATATAGGGGCAAGGGAAGCGAGACTGTCCATTATGGTCGGCGGCCATCAGGAGGATTACGAAGCGGTGCTGCCCATCCTCAAGCTGATGGGAACCAACATTGTGCTGCAGGGTAAGGCTGGCGCAGGGCAGCATACGAAAATGTGCAACCAGATCGCCATTGCCACAAATATGATCGGTGTATGCGAGGCGCTTGCCTATGCCAAGCATGCGGGGCTGGATCCCGAGCAGGTGCTGAAGAGCATCGAGAGCGGAGCGGCGGGAAGCTGGTCGCTGAGCAATTTGGGACCACGCATGATTGCCGGCAACTTCGAGCCTGGCTTTTATGTGAAGCATTTTATCAAGGATATGGGAATTGCACTGGAATCAGCCAAAGAAATGGGGATGGACACCCCGGGGCTGGCGTTGGCAGTGTCCTTGTATCGGCAGCTGTCTGAGCTGGGTTATGACGAAAAAGGGACGCAGGTGCTGTACAAGCATTGGGTGAAGGAATAAAGAAAAAAATTAAGCAACCTGAGTCCTATAAGCATACGGGATTCGGTTGCTTAATTTTTTTTAAAAGTTGCTGATTTTCTCAATCTCCACTATTTAGCCTTGCGCACTTCCTCCGGAATCGTCACTTCCACTTTATTAAAATTGCTCATTTTGCCCTGCATGTCCATCTTGATTTGCATCTTCTGCCCTTCCAAGTCCATTCCCATATCCATGGTTACGTTAAAGTCAACAGGGAAGTTGGTTTTTTTATCAATATTGTAGGACATATTCATGCTCTTGATATCCATCTGGTCCAGCATGACTGCCGTGGAAGCGTCGCCGCCGCTGGACTGCTCCATGTAGCTTTTCGCCAGATCCTTCACCTTGTCGCCGGATACCGCAGCCGCCAGCTTATAATGCTCGCCTTCATCCGTTACTTTAACGTCATCAATGATCGATTCCAGCTGTTTGAGCTGCTCTTCCGGGCTGCCTTGGGCTTTCATCTGCTCCAGTATTGGCGCGGCTGTCTCGTCAGGAACCTTTACCCACGAGCCATCCACATTGGTGTATACCCCGTCGGAAGTTATGTATTGTTTGATATCCTGCGGCTCGGAGTCAGGCATGGCCATCGTCATTTCCTGATACATGGCGAATGGCTCATCGACCATATCCACCTTCATGTTCATGTTGACTTTCTGGGTTTGCTCCGTTCCGTTGGCATTGATGGTGATATCCTGTTTAATGGTGCTGTCCATCGATAAGCTTTTCATTTCCTGGCCGGCGGCCGTTACCTTTTCAATCAGCTCTTTTGCTGTAGGAATGGATTCAGCCGGGGCGGTTTGTTCCGTTCCTGGCTTAGTTGCAGTGTTTCCCGCAGGACTTTGCGCTTCCTCTTTTCCACAAGCGGTAATACTGGCAATCAATACGGTTCCTAATAACACAGATGTCCATTTCTTCAAAGCAAGTTCCCCCTAATTATAATCTATATGTAATGATATCCAATTGCTGGTGTGAAAACAGCGGACTAAATACCTTACTTGAACCTTTCATAGAAAAGGTAGATAATGACCAGATTTTAAGCAGCTTCTAGGTGGAAGGTCACAAATTTTCCGTCTGGAAAGTAATATTATGGAAAACCATTATTTATATATCAAGTGATTAAAATTTTAAATTTTCGCATTTGTATGAATTTGTAAATCTATCAGCACATTGGGGTTCTTCTTTACAATAAAAGTAAGGTTTTTCATTCTTTTTACATAGCATTAACCCCTCTCTGATGCTTTGGAAGTATGATAGTTCATGTTTCGAAGCAATATCGTTATCAATCCACTAAAAAGGGGTCTTTTGTAAGTGAAAAACAAATTCATGCTTCTTACCTTGTTTACTTTGGTCATCGCACTGTTGGCCGGCTGTGGTTCCGGCAGCGCAACCACTGACACCAACGCCTCGGAGAGTCAGGCTGCAAACGAATCATCCAGTGGCACTGCTTCCGGAAATAAGGAAATTCAAGAGCTTAAAGTGAGCTTTGTGCCATCCAAGGATCCGGAACAAATCATTACGACAACGGAGCCGCTCAAAGAGTTGTTGAAAAAACAGCTGCAAACCGAAGGATATACGGTAGATAACGTAGATATTAATGTGGGTACGACTTACGAAGCGGTAGGAGAAGCGCTGTCAGCCGGAACTACAGACATCGGTTTTATTCCGGGCGGTACATATGCTTTGTATGATGATGGCGCAGATGTGATTTTGACGGCAACCCGTGCGGGGCTGTCCAATGATTCGGATGCTGCAAAGGAATGGAACGATAATAAACCTACCAAGCCAACAGATGAGCAGGTTACCTATTACCGCAGTCTTTTTATTACCGGTCCTTCTGAAAAAGGAAAGGCTTTGGCGGAAAAAGTGAATAAAGGCGAAGAACTGACCTGGGATGATCTGAACGGTGCGAACTGGGCTGTGATGTCTTCTTCCTCCTCTGCCGGTTATATTTATCCGACACTGTGGCTGCAGGATCATTACCAAAAGAGCATTACGGATCTTGCTCATGTAGTCCAATCGGATTCCTACGGCAGCTCCTTCGCACGGCTGGCAGCAGGGCAGGCGGACATTATCGTGGCTTATGCCGACGCAAGAAGAGATTACGAGGGTCAATGGACAACCGACTTTGGCCGCAAGGGTACCATCTGGGACGAAACGAATGTGATTGGTGTGACGCAGCCGATTTACAACGATACAATCAGTGTCAGCAAAACCGGCCCGCTGATGGATGATGATTTCAAAGCAGCGCTGCAGCGTGCGTTCATCGCCATTGCCCAGACGCCTGAAGGAAAAGAGGTCATTGCGGTTTATACTCATGAAGGGTACAAGGAAGCTCAGGCATCCGACTATGATGGCGAAAGAAAAGCACAGGAGCTTCTGAGAAGCATGAAGAAGTAACAGCTTTCATTGAACATCGCGCTTACAAGTAATACTAAATAAAACCTAATGAGAACATCAGCGTTGTTGATGTTCTCATTTTTTGGATTGGAGTATTACCATGATCGAATTTATGAATGTAGAAAAAACCTATTCCAACGGGACGACCGCATTACGTAACATTAATCTGAAAATCGGGCAGGGTGAATTTGTGGCTGTGATCGGTTTATCCGGGGCAGGCAAGTCAACGCTCATCCGCTGCATCAACCGGATGCATGAGATCACCGGCGGCACATTGCTGGTGGACGATGTCGATGTGGCCAAGCTGAAAGGCGGGCAAATACGCCGTTTCCGCCGCAGAATCGGCATGATTTTTCAATCCTTTAACCTGGTGACGAGAACTACCGTGATCAACAATGTGCTGGTTTCCTTTGTACCTGAGCTTCCGTTGTGGCGCAAATGGGCAGGCATATTTACGAAGGAGCAGAGGTTCAAAGCGCTGGAGGCTCTTGATAAAGTGGGAATTCTGGATAAAGCCTTTATTCGCGTGGATCAGCTGTCCGGCGGCCAGCAGCAGCGGGTTGCCCTTGCGCGGACGCTTGCTCAGAATCCGGATATCATTCTTGCGGACGAGCCGATTGCATCACTCGACCCGGTGACGTCCCGGGTGGTGATGGACGATTTCAAAAATATCAATAAAGCCATGAACATTTCCGTCATTATGAATATTCACCATGTGGATATGGCCCTGGAATATGCGGACAGGATTATCGGAATCAGAAAAGGGGAGGTTGTATTCGACGGAGAGGTATCCAAGGTGACGCCGGAAATTCTTGACCATATCTATGGCGGCAAATGGGCGGAGGAGAAGGCAGCTTTGCAGGAGAGCGTGGCGGAGCAGCTTCCGGCAGGAGGGAGCTCGCTGTATGTTTGACAGAATCTTTTCCCCCCGGAAAATAAACCTGCCCAACGGTAAGGCCGTTTTGCAAAAAAGGTCGCGGACGCCGTTTGTTCTGCTGATCCTGGTGATCTGTACAATTGCATCCATCCAATTCACCGACTTTAAAATGGATATCCTTGCTCAGCGCATCGGCCAGTTCTTCGTGATCATCGGCGACATGATTCCGCCAAATTGGGGCAGCTTCCCGGGAATTTTGGGACCGCTGCTTGATACGCTCAAGATGTCCCTGCTCGGCTCCATGATCGGAGCACTGCTGGCTCTGCCCGCTGCCGTGCTCGCTTCTTCGAATATTGTTCATAACAAAGTGGTTGTGGTCATCAGCAAAACAGTGTTAAGTCTCCTGAGAACGCTGCCCACACTCGTGACGGCGCTGATCGCAACCTTTATTTTCGGGCTCGGTCCCATGGCAGGCACGGTCGCGATTATGCTGTTTACCCTGTCCTATGTCGGAAAGCTGCTCTATGAGCAAATTGAGAATGTCGATATGGGCTCCTTTGAAGCGATGGAGTCTCTCGGAATGACGAGAATTCAGGCCTTTCGTTATGCGACCCTCCCCCAGGTGCTTCCAGGCTATCTGTCGACCTCTCTGTTTTGCTTTGAGGGAAATGTTCGTTATGCGGCCATTCTGGGTTATGTCGGGGCCGGGGGGATTGGCCTGCTCATCAATGAGAACCTGGGCTGGCGCGATTATTCTGGCGTCGGCATGATTATTCTGGCGTTAATCGTAACCGTATACCTGATTGAGGCGGTAAGCGAGCATTTCCGGAAAAAGCTAATATAAGTGCGTGTTCAAAAAGTCAGGTTTTTCTATAAGGGAGAAGTTTGAGTTATGTCTACATTAGAAAAGCAGCTGCTTGCTGCACCGCGCAAGTCTCGTTATATCCTGACCGTCGCGGCGGTCGTGCTGGTGCTTTTTGTCTGGTCGCTGACGTCTGTAAGCTTTCAGGATATGGATCAAAGCGGAGCACGGATTGCGCTTAATATTTTTAAAGGGCTGTTGCAGCCGGACCTCGGCCTGCTGTTCAATTTCACCGCACAGGGTGTTTTATTTTTACTCGTTCAAACCGTTGCCATTGCTTTCCTTGGTACGCTTGTAGGCTCGGTGCTGGCGGTTCCGCTTGCTTTTTTGGCTGCCTCCAATATCGTTCCGAGGCCCGTGTCATGGCTGACTAGGCTTGTCCTTATTACGATTCGGACCATTCCGGCACTCGTCTATGGATTGATGTTTATCCGGGTTACGGGGCCGGGGCCTTTTGCGGGGGTTCTTACACTTGGGCTTGTCTCCATCGGGATGCTGGCCAAGCTGTTTGTGGATGCCATTGAGGAACTGGATACCCGTGTGCTGGAATCGATGACCTCAGTCGGCTGTACGACATTTGAAAAGATCCGGTTTGGCATTGTGCCGCAGCTGTTATCCATGTTTTTATCAGTCATGATCTACCGATTTGATATGAATATGCGTGAAGCCTCCATTCTGGGGCTAGTTGGAGCTGGGGGGATAGGCGCGCCGCTTATTTTCGCCATGAGAAGTTATAAATGGAGCGAGGTCGGGTCCCTTCTGATCGGGCTCGTTGTGCTTATTTTAATTATTGAATGGGTATCCAACCGGCTTCGGACCAAATTAGTCAAAGGATAGCATGTTGCGGCGGAGAAGTGATAAAGGGGACTTCAAGTTCTATGGACCTGAGTCCCTTTAGCTGTTGCGAGACGTTTCGGGAACAAAGTATTCCTCCAGTCGCTGCTGTCCCCCGTATTTCTAGGATTATTATTTGTCTCAAATCTAAAACATGGTGCTATACCAATGGGCTGCCTCGGATGATCGATCTAACCGGTACATTTCTTGGTTAACGGTTGTGGTAGCGCTTATTAGACCGAGAAGAACAAGGTTTCTTTTCTAACGGTCGCAGGTGCGCTAATTTAGGTGAAACAGCCCCTTATCTGCGGAAAAACGGGAAATAAACTCGCTGGCGACCGTTACATCTTGTAAGCTCCTGTTTTTACCCAAATAGCGTCGCTCACAACCATTAGAGTTTACGCGCTTTTATACGCACCCGCGCCAATTCCATTCCCGGGCCAAGTGCCGATCTCGGTTTTGAGCCTTTTCAATTTCCCCCGATGACCTGCCAGTTGTGGTTCACACTCGCCTTAATGATTCGCTTCGTGCGGATATAGTCGGCAAGCAGCTCCGCCATGTCTATCTGCAGCTCCCGCACGACAGGTTTGCCCCGGAACATGTCAAACCCGCCCCCGCCGCCAGCGCGGTAGTTGTTCATCACGACATCATATTCTGCATCGGAAAGAAGCGGCGAACCATCCACTTCCAGCTGAACGACCCGCTCGCCAGATGGGCGGGAAACATCCAGGACATATTCCACACCCTCCCACATGTCGTAGTTGTAGGGTTGGGGCTTGGGCAGCAGGAATGCAGGACTCACGCCGACCTGGCCGTCTTCCTCCAGCATGAAATATTCGGCGGATTTTTCCAGCGCCTCGCGGATGTCCCGGCCTGTCACCCGCAGGACACGCAGGGTGTTGGGAAATTTGTAATTGGCAAGGATGTCCCGCATGGAGATGCGTTCCCCGAAGCCGGGGCTGCTTTCGTCAAACAAGGCGGTGCAGGAGATCCGCGCTCCGCTTACTTCCATCTGTACTTTGTTGATCCATTCGATGAACGGATGCTCCTCAAGCCGCGCCTGCCGGACATCCGTGATGCGCATATTTCCTTCCGTTTCGCCTATAGGCTCATCCAGCCAGCGCTGCAGGCCTGCTTCAACCGTAGCTGTCGGCTCCAGAATTCGGTCCAGCGGCTCAGCCTCTCCAGCAGGAAGAAGCTCTGCGTGTTTGGCCACCACTCTCCAGCCTCGTTTTGCACCGAGCGTGCAGGCTGCTGTTTGCTTTTCCTCGTCCAGCTCCAGTTCGAGGATAACTCTGCCGAGAAATTGACCCTGCGTCCCGGGCTGGATGACACATACGCCATTTAACATGGCGTTCTCGATTTGCCGGTGCTGATGTCCTGTCAGCAGCACATTGATCCCTTCAACCTCCTGACAAAGAGCGAAACCCTGGTTCTCTCCCGTCAGCGTTTCAGTGGGTTCGCCAGTTTGCAGGTCCCGCTCAAAACCGCCATGATAAGCGACAACAACAACGTCGGCCGCTTCCTGGTTCCGCAGATAGGGGACCCAGCGCTTTGCACATTCCACGGGGTCCACAAAGCGCAGCCCTTCAATATGCTCGGGCAGCTCCCATACCGGAATATGCGCGGTTGTCAGGCCCAGCACAGCAATCCGGATGCCGTCAGGGGTGTCATGAATAAGGTATGGCGTGCCAAAGGCGGCTTCGCCGCTTGCGGCAGACAAAATATTGGCCGACAGCCAGGGAAATGCCGATTGGCGCATCGCCTCGCGCAAATAGGCAAGTCCGAAATTAAATTCATGATTGCCTACGACTGCGGCACTGCACCCGGCTGCGTTTAAGCTTGAAATCATCACATTTTCCCCGGAGCTGTCCACTTTAGCCTGGTAATAGGCAAGCGGCGAGCCCTGAAGGTTGTCGCCATTGTCCACATAAAGCATATGATCGCCCCATATGCTGCGCTCGTTCTCGATCAGATTTGCAGTCCGGGCAAAGCCAAGGTCAGACGGCCCGCCCTCGGTATACGAATAGGGCTGAATAAAGCCGTGAATATCACTTGTCGTCAAGACGGCAACCCGGCTGCGTGTTTTTGTTGGCATAACGATGCTCCTCCTTCTGTTCACTTCTATAGATTAGCGCCTGGCCGTCTTTTTTTTGTATGTGGCATGTAAAAGCAATGTAAAAAAAGTTTGAGTGAACCTATGGCTCTTGCCGTTGCCCTGACCCCCGGTGCCTCAGACTCATGAAAACCAAGGAAAGTGCAATGAACGTAAGGATGACCCCCAGCAATTTAAACCCCCCGGCGCTGAACTGGCTCCCCATCACGATGCCTGTCAGCAATGAAGATAAAATGGTTCCGATATATCTCGATGTATTAAATACTCCGGAGGCCACACCGATCATTTCTTTTGGAGAACTCTTGAACAAGGCCGCCTGTAAGCCAACGCTGTTCAATCCGTTGCTGATGCCGAATGCTGCCAATGCCAAACATACACTGATGACCGGTGAAGCTTGATTCAATGTCACGAGCCACACTGACCCTAATGTCATCAGCATTCCGGATAACAGCAAGGCTGGTTGAGGGCCTGATTTATCTATCCATCGCCCTGCTATTGGGGAAGCGATGAGCGAGCACAAGCCCAGGGTCAGCATGAGAATTCCTGTATGAAATTCGCTGACATGACGTACCGTTTGCAAATAGGAGGGCAGCCCGAAAAAAAGCGAGTAATACAGCACGTTAACGAGCATGAACTCGACATTGATCCAGGTCATTGCAGGATACTTGGCGAATGCTCGTAATGGAATAAAGGGCGACTTTGTTTTTAGCTCAAGCCGTACGAAAGCTGTAAGCAGTGCGAGCCCTGCCAAGCCGACAATGACATGGCTTAATGAGACGTGCCCGGATGATTTTGCTGACAGCAGCCCAACGAGCAAGGCTACCAAACCTGCTGTGAAGAGCAGGATTCCCGGCACATCAAGCAAATCAAACCATTTACGAAAGGACATGCTGTTTGCGGAGGAAGTCAGCGGTTCGTCTTTAGGAATTGCCCTCCATGCTAATAGAAAGCTCGCCGCCACGAACGGAATATTGACGAGAAAGATGGCAGGCCAATCCCACCAGTGAATGAGGACCCCGCCAATAAACGGGCCGATGGCTGCAGCTCCGGATAAGAATATCGACAAAAGGGACAGCGCGGACGCTTGTTTTTCCGTAATATGAATTCGCACAATTGTCATTCCAACTCCACCCATCATGCTGGTTCCGATGGCTTGCACAATACGGAACACGATGAGCCACCCAAAGCTCGGCGATAGCGGAGCGAGCAAGGATGGAATGAAGGCTGTAACAAGCCCGGCAAGAAATATCTTCCTGCGGCCGAATAAATCACTCGCCTTTCCCATGACAGGCTGCGCGACAGCACTGGCAATGTAAAAAGCAAAAATAAGCCAGGAAACAACCGTAAAGTCAAGGTGATACGCTCCTTGCAGTCTTGGAATAGCAACAGAAATCATCGAGGAATTTAATGGATTCAAAAGCACCCCCAGTCCAACGGAAATCATCAACCACCTGCTGCGAACATTCATTTTTAATCCCCCCAATCAAAACGACTGATGCCATCGTACTTGAAATCAATTATTTATTCCAACGCATTTGATGTTATTATTTGATAGACTGAAAGGAATGAATGGAGGTGCAAAATGGAACTTCTTCAACTGCAATATTTTCTCAAGGTCGCCAGAATGGAACATATGACCGAAGCTGCGCGAAGTTTGCACGTTACCCAATCGTCACTAAGCAAAACGATTCAACGCCTGGAGGAGGATCTGGGTGCACCTTTATTTGATCGGGCAGGGAGAAAGCTGCGATTGAATGAGTTTGGCAACAAATTTCTTCGACGTGCGGAAAGGGCCTTGTTTGAATTGGAACAGGGGAAACAGGAGATCCGGGATTTATCCAGCCAGGGGCAGGGCACACTTGAATTGGCGGTGACCACTGCAAGTTCGCTGCCCAATATCCTGCGAGAGTTTCGCAAAAAGCGGCCTGATGTCCAATATCATGTACAGATGCTGAGCATGCAGGAGATGATTACACTTCTTCATAGAGGGGAGGTCGACTATTGCTTGTCCTCACCTCCCATAAAAGGGGATGACATTGAATGTCAAATCGTATTCATCGAACCCATTCTGGTTGCCGTTCCAAAGGAGCATCGGCTGGCAGACCGAAGCAGCGTATCCCTTACCGAACTAAGAGATGAAAGGTTTGTGGGGGTAAAGAGAGGTTATGGCACACGCGATTTAGTCGACGCTGTATGCCAATCGGTCGGTTTTACACCTAAATATGTGTACGAGGGGGATGAACCTGCAAGGCTTATCTCTCTTGTGAAAGCAGAAATTGGAATGGCCTTTATCCCGGGCACGGCAGCGATTTCACAAGAAGACATTAAATTTCTCCAAGTAGAGGAACACAAACTGGTGCGGGAGATTGCTTTGTTATGGCACCGGAGTCGATACATTTCGCGGGCTGCTCTGGAATTCCGCGAGGTAGTGGTAGAATATTTCGGGTCTTTATCAAGAGATGTGCGGGAAAAATGAAAGTTCAAATATTTTTGCATAGCCCATACTAAAAAGCCGCCCGCCGCCAGCAGGCGGGGGCAGCAAATAGTTGATTTAAACTGCTTCAGCTTGCAAGAGCTGAAGGAACCGGGGAAAGAGTCCGGTTAGTCTGGCGAAGCATGCCGTGAACATCCGCGGCGGAAGCGTTGGAGGCAGCGATGGTTATCGGCTGTGTCAGCACATTGCTGCTCCCTTTTTTCAAACGCAGGTTGGCCGAGCCGGATATGCCGGACTTCAGCTGAAAGGTTAGCGTTTGCTCGGCTTTGCCGTCAAGATCGGCTGTCACCGTGAAGGCCGGGCTGTAGCCATACGAGGACCAATTGCCGTTCTCGTCCTGGAAGCGGGCAATCTGCTCACCGCCAGGCAGATACATGCCGACACTAAGGCCGGAGACCGTTTCTCCGGCCGAAAGGCCGTTTGCCGTCAGGGTCATCGTATACGTGCCGCCTGCAGCCAGGCCTTCCGGAACGGTAAAGCTGAACCCGGCAGGTTGACCGGGGCTTTCTGTCGAGCCGTACGATCCGGGCTTGAATGTGGTCGGGTCGTACCACAGATAACCGGGAGCCGGCTCATCCCATGGCTCTGCTTGCGGCTCGGTGGAAGCGGACGGCGTTTCCATAGGCAGCAGAGAGGTCGGGGTATCCAGTGTCAGACCGTGCACCTGGTCAAAGGCGGTGTAGTCCTCCTGCATGGCGAGCCATTTGACTGTATTGACGAGGAAGACACCGTCATCTTCTTCCTTGAAGCCATCGTAGGTCTTCTTGGTCGTGCCGGTTTCCTCACGCAGATACTTTGGTGTCGCGTCTTCCACAGGCGAGGAATCACCGATAAAGGCTGCTTTGCCTAGCCCCCGTTTGGCAATGGCCGCATAGGCGCCTTCTGCCCGTCCGCCTCCGTTGTAGACACCTTGATCCACCGCGTAGCTCCAGGCAGGAACGCCGCCCGCAGGAAGATACACGATGCCCTTGGCCTGGGCGGGATCAAGAATAGCGATCGTCGAACCGGCGTGCATGGCGACGGAATCAACGCCGGACGTAATGCCGAAAGCCTGGGAAGGCTTCACAATGTCGGTGGCACTCACGTCACCGATGGCGTTGTAGCGGAAGCGGAGCCCAAAATTATCGGCCAGCCAGTCCGAGCTGACGACACCCTGCATGGCAGGAGAGGCAGCTTCAGCGGCGGACATGCCCTTCGCCGGATTGGTGTAGGCCCCGCGGCGGTAGCCGTTCATAACCTCAGAGGCGTCCCAGCGGTTTTTGTTCCGGTCAGCGTTATAATGGTCGGCAATGAAGAACAGGCCGCCGCCTTCATTAACAAAACGCAGAATAGCCTCCTGTTCCGACTGCTTGAACGGAATGTTGGCTTCCCCAACGATAAAGACGTCATAGTCCTTCAGCTTGTCATAGGTGATGGCCTGTTCCCCGAACGTGTAGGGGATGGTCCGGTCGAGCTGATCGACCTCAAATTGCTCGGCTGCCAGGGCGTCGGCGAAATCGGAGAATGCGCCGTCAATGACCCAGTCCGCTGCACCGGCCGTTTGACCATGTGCATTGTCAAAGAGCACTTTTTTGCCCGCTCCGTTTTCCAGTTCCGGATCGCTCCCCGGGCTGCTGCCAGGATCGGTGCCAGGATCGGTGCCGTCGCCACCACCGCCATTATTCCCGCCATCGTCTCCACCGGGCTCACCGCCGTCCCCCGGCTCCGATGCCAGCGTTATATTGGAGGGACTTTTCACACCGGGAAAGTTATTGTAAGCAGCCAGTGTGCCAGTCACCCGGATTTTCGTGCCGATCAGATCGGGATTGGTTTGCAGGCCATACTCTGCCCGGTAATCGGAAGTGATTTGCACATCCAGGAGCTTGCTCTTGTCCTGCTCACCGGCAGCATCTGCGATCAGTACGTTATAATCATTGGAAAAAGGTGCTGTAAAATCCGCTGCATTTGATCCGGAAGCATGTCCGACGATATAGCCCTCCACCGTGGCCTGTTTACCGCTGCTTCCCTGTGCAATCGCTTGGCTGACGGTCAGCACATCCGTGGCGAATGCCCGCTGTACTCCAGCTCCTGCCCATCCCGTAAATACGACTGTGAGCATGAGCATCAGGCTGGCTCCAAGCTTGAACCATCGAATCTTCAATATAATCCCTCCTGAGTGGAATTTTTTGTATCCCTCTAGAGAGTAACGCAGAAATGATGATTTTTGACCCTTATTTTGTAATAATATCATAAAATTCCGGAAAAATAGTTCTTTCTGCACAGAAGCAGCATGAAGAGGTAACGCGTCTCTGGGGAGGTGCTGATTATGGGAGTGGCAGCCGAAAGTATTCAGCCGCCACTGTTCCTTGATGAGGGTTGTCTAATTTTCGTAGACTAGCATCTTGGTGCTTTTAGCAAGATTTCGTCTGCAGCCGATATTGGTATACATGTTACACCGGTAGGCTCTACAGATAGGACACAACCTGGAGGAGGCACTGGAACACAAGGTGCATTTGATGCAAAAGAGAGCGGTACACATGGTGTTGGACCATCATAATTGACTGGCATGCACCTTATGACAGGGATACTCTCCAAAGTAGGGCCGCAAAGAATAACTTCCCTAGACATGACGGGTACACATGTTGGTCCTACTGGACCTACTGGATCATCGGAAGCACATATAGCGGTTTCTAATTTTTGTTTTAGAACCCAATCCTTATTTGTCGTTACTTTCAGGGTTTTACGGATGCTGTCATTTACTGCCAGCAAATCGCTAAGTGTCACTGCCGGCGCGGATACGCCAGGCAAGGTGCCCAATACGTATTGCAGTTTCTCCCCCTCTGCATTTAGAATGTGACTTAATCCTAGCTCCTCCATCGCAATGGACGCAATGATCAAGGTTATCGCATCTTTTCTTGTAATGTCGATCGTTGGTGTAATGTTTGGCAAATTTGCTTGTGACAAACCAACCACTCCTTTTGTAAGGTGTGCAATAGCTTATTCACCTGGTTATACGCGGGTATGGGTAATAGTGGATGTTGGAAAGATAAAGTTGGACATACAGAACCGATAGTGCAAAAGGTGCAACAGCAAGCTGGAAAATGAACAACCCCCGGCCGGATAAGCGGTCGGGGGCTGCTGTGCGTTACTCCGGATCAGCCTTTCACAGCCCCGGCGACAACGCCTTTTACGATATATTTTTGCAGGAAGATGAAGACGATGATGGAAGGCAGGACGGCCATCACCATCGCGGTCATCGCATACTGCCAATCCGAGGTATACTGTCCGACGAAGGTGTAAGCGGCAAGCGTAAGTGTCTTCGTATCCGGCGAGCCGTTGACCATAAGCAGCGGCAGCAGGAAGTCGTTCCAGATCCACATGACGTCAATGATGACAATCGTGGCCGTTACGGATTTCAGCAGCGGGAAGATGACGGAGAAGAACATGCGGAAGCCGGAGGCTCCGTCGATCTTGGCGCTTTCGTCAATCTCCATGGGAATGCCCTTCACGAAGCCGTGATAGATGAATACGGCCAGCGGAGCGCCGAAGCCCCAGTACAGCAGGCCGAGGCCCCAGGTGCTGTCGGACAGGTGCAGGTCTTTGGCTACACGCAGTACGGTCAGCATGATGGACTGGAACGGAATGAGCATCGGCATGATGCACAGAATATAGATCACCCCGCTCCAGCGGGTTTTTGTCCGTGCCAGCTTGTAAGCGGCGATGGAGGAGATGAGGATGATGCCCACCAATCCCAGTACGGTAATAATCGTGTTATTGATAAAGAGCTTCGGATAGTTAATGAACTCCCATACATAAGCGTAATTCTCGAAGCTCAGCTTCTGCGGCAATGCAATGACATCCGTCATGACCTCGCCGAAGCTTTTGAACGAGTTGTTCACGGCCAGGAACAGCGGATACAGGAACAGGAGCGACAAAATAATCATTACGATCTCGAGCAGGATGCGCCCGGCTTTATTTTTTTTCATCAGGCTTCAACCTCCCTGCGTTTGAAAATACCCAATTGAATTACGGTGATGATCAGTACCGCAACGAACAAAATAAGCGCTTTGGCCGTTCCGTAACCGTACAGGTTGTTCTGGAACGTATCCCGGTAAATATCATAAGCGATACTGTAGGTGGTGCCGCCTGGTCCGCCTCCGGTCAGAGACAGGATCACATCGAACACCTTGATGGAATTGGTCAGTGCCATAAAGACGGATATCGTAATGGATGGAGCCAGCAGCGGCAGCACGATGCTGAAAAATCTGCGGACAGGACCCGCCCCGTCCACGATGGCCGCTTCCTTTAGATCTTCAGGCACGGATTGCAGCCCCGCGATATAGATCACCATATAAAAACCGATGGATTGCCAGATCGAGACGGCTAGTATTGAAATAAAGGCAAGCCCTTCCTCCCCGAGCCAGCTGAGCTGAAAGATGCCCCAGCCCGTGCTCTCGCCAAGCGATTCAAAGCCCTGCATAAAAATGAATTTCCAGATAAAACCGACGATGACGAGGCTGAGAATATAGGGGACGAAGAAGGCCGCCCGCAGCCAGGCCGAGCTTTTCAGCTTCATATCCAATATTACGGCCAGCAGAATCGCCAGCACGTTCACCAGAACAATGTAAAGGATCGCATACTTGACGGTAAACCAGGCTGCATGGGCGAAGTTGGCGTCACCCATCAGGATTTGCTTGAAGTTATCCAATCCGACAAATTTCGGATGCTTGGAAATTCCGTTCCACTGGGTGAGAGAATATCGTATGGTCATCAGGAAAGGAACATAAAAGGCGATAATTACGCACAATAATACCGGCCATGTGAACAGCCCGAACTCGAGTCTGTCGGCCCACTTTCTCCCTTGTTTGAACATAGCGCACCTCTTTTAATATAAAAATGATGTCAGTTATTGCCGATCTACAAAGTAAACCCCCTTCGGCTATAATGAATTATAGAACAGGGATCATACCGCCAAAATGGATTTAAGAAAACAGTTAAGGGTAAAAATGCGTACGCTTTCAAAAGGGGATAGACAACAGATGCCTAAGCGGGGTGCGGGAGCTTTATCCAGAATAAAAGAACGGATCACACAGCGGCTGGTGAACAAACTGGTGCTGCTGTTCACCTCCATCATCGTGCTGGTGGTCGGATCGCTGACTGTCATTTCCTATCATATCGTCGAGAATGAGTCGGTTGAGAACAGCATTGCCAGCACGACGAACAATCTGCTGCTGGTGAATCAGAACCTGGAGGATTATGTGCAGGGGATGGAGCAGCTTGCGCTGCCGCAGCTGCGTTATAACGAAATTATGAGCGCGATTCTGGACGAGGATCAGGACTATTCCTCCCAAATGGTGATTGACACGTATTTGCGGAGTATGTTTTATTCAAGAAATGATTTGAAAGCGATCTATCTGTATATTGTCGACAAGCAAAAATATTATACGGTATCGAAGGAAGCGAACACGATATCGGTCCGGCAGGGGTTTAACGAGGACATTCCGGATCAGGACTGGTATAAGGCCGCCGTGGACAGTACACGGAATCAGGCCTTTCAATCTCTGGCACTGCCGGACACGGAGATAGGCTATCCCCTCGAAACGGAGGATTGCTTTTTGGCTTATCACCGGGTGCTGCGGTCTATCTCATCCCGGGAACCGCTGGCGGTGCTGTCTTTTTATTATAAGGATGCGGGCAGACAGGACATTATGAAGGATATTCCCGTTGCGGAGGGGGATCATTTGCTGCTGCTTGGTCCGGATGATGTCCCATTTTACATGGACGACCAGGCATTTTATGCGCGGATGAGGCAAGCGGGAATGCTGGATGAGATCAAGGACGGAGAAAACGGACAGTTTACATGGCAGGACGGGGACGAGAAATACCTTGTGAATTATAATACCGGTGAGCATGAGGGCTGGAAGCTCGTGAAGCCGATTCCGTACCGTTCCATTTATGAAACCGCCACCACGACGCGGAACTGGGGCTACGCCATCGGGGGCGTATTCCTGATTGTTGCCGTCATTCTGGTCACGCTGACCTCCAATGCCATCACGCGGCCGCTGGACAGGCTTTCTTTACAGATGAAGCGGTTCAGCAGTGGGGACTTCGAAGCGGAAGCGCCTGTGAAGGGGAACGACGAAATTGCGTATCTGTCCCGCCACTTCAATGAGATGGTGGAGCGGACGAACGATCTGATCAATGAGCGCTACAAAATGAAGCTGGCCGAGAAAAATGCGATTTTGAAGGCACTCGAAGCAGAGATCAACCCGCATTTTCTCTATAATGCTTTGCAGGCCATTTCCACACAGGCGCTGAAAAGGGAAATGTTCGACATGGCCGATATGGTGGATGCGCTCGCCCAGACCTTGCGCTACTCCATCAACGGTAAGGAGATGGTGTATGCCAGGGATGAGCTGAGCCATATCGAGCGTTATCTCGGGCTGCAGAAGGCCCGTTTCGGCAGCAGGCTGCAGGTGGAGTACCAGTGGGAAGCGGGCCTTCTGGACCTGCTGATTCCCAGATTGTCCATTCAGACCCTTGTCGAGAACTCCATCAAGCATGCTTTGGAAAACATGCCTGACGGCATCCGCATCGTCATAACGGCCGAGCTGCAGGGAACGCAGGCGTTGATTTCGGTCAGCGACAACGGTCCGGGCATGTCTGCGGCGAGACTGAAGGAAGTGCTGGCTTCCTTTGATGAAGAATGGGAAGAACGGGAGAGCGGGAATATCGGACTGAAAAATCTGAACACCCGCCTGAAGCTTTTGTACGGGGAGGAAGCGGCTCTGGAGATCAGGACAGGCGCATCCGGAACTCATATAAAAATGATCATACCGCAAGGAGGCGGCAGCCGTGTATAGAGCATTGATTATTGATGATGAGGAGCCGCTGCGTGAAGCGATCCGCATTCTGGGAGACTGGAAAGGGCTTAACATCGGGGAAATTTATGAAGCGGAAAACGGCAAGTCCGGTCTGGATATACTGAAGCAGCATGACATTGATCTGGTGATGGTGGATATGAAAATGCCCGGACTGAACGGGGTGGATCTGCTTCAGATCATTGAAAGGGATTACCCTGAGCTGCTGACCATCGTCATCAGCGGCTACAACGATTTTGAGTTCACACGGCAGGCGATCCGCTCGAAGGTGATTGATTACCTGCTGAAGCCGGTGAACCGGACGGACCTGAATCAGGCCTTGCGCAAAGCAATTGATGTGCTGGATGCGAAGAGGAAGAGCGAAAGTGATATTATTACACAAAACATTACGCTGAACATGTCCCTTCCCAAGCTGAAGGAGAAAATGTATCTGTCCATCCTGGACCGCAGCTTCCGGAGACAGACCAATGAGGCGTTTCTGCCGCTGATCGGCGCCGACTATCCGGGCAACCGCTTTTTGCTGTCCGTGCAACGTTTGATGAATATGGACGAGGTGCGCCGCGCCCGCTTTGGCGACGACCCGGAGCTGCTGAACTTCGCGGTAACAAATGTGCTTGCTGAATCGGGGGATGGAAGGTTGCAGTGCTTCAGCTTCGTTAATCCGCGGCGGGAGCGTGAGGTGATCGCCGTGTTTACACTGACAGATGGGCGCGCCGAAGATTTGGCGTTCCAGGCGGGTCATATTATCCGGAAGGCTGCCTCTTCCCTTCACCAGCTGTTCGGATTAAAGACGGCAGCCGGCATCGGCGGGCCGCAGCAGGAGGTGACGGCACTGGCAGCTTCGTATTCATCCGTGAAAGCCTGGTTTGCCTCTCTGGATGTGCTGAAGCTGAAGGACGAGCCTTTCACTCAGACCGTGGACCGTGCGGTTGCCACCGACACATATCCGGTGACCGGGCAGCTGACGATGATTCAGAAGGCGTTCGAGACTGGGGGACTAACCCATGCGAAAAACCTGCTGAGGGATTTTATTAACACCATTCGCGCACGGGAGACATTCAGCCTGGGGGATGCGGACCGGACGCTGCAGGAATTTGATATCATTCTGCGGGAAGCGTGCGCAAGAAAAGGCATGAATGCGGGTGCGGCAGCGGTGCCTGAGGAGGCGCGGAGAAGCGCGGCTGGCATCATCTCCATGGATTTCGCCTCATTCGAGCAGTTTGCCCAGGTGATGCACCGGATGCTGGAATTCTACAGCAGGCTTGCCGAGGAGGAAGGCACAAGCGGCAGGCCGTTCGACATTGCCGAAATTAAAACCTATATTGACAGGCACTATTTTGAGGATATAAAAATTTCCATGTTTACGGAGAAGTATTTTCTGAGCAGGGAATACCTGATGAAGCTGTTCAAGCAGCAGTTCGGGCACGGCATTCATGAGTATGTGCAGAAGGTGCGGATGAACAAGGCCAAGGAGCTGTTGAACGATCCGGGTCTCAAAATCCAGGAGATTTCAGATATGCTGGGCTACAAGGATAAAAATTACTTCAGCAAGGCGTTCCGGAACTATTATCAGCTGTCTCCGTCCGAGTACCGGGCAAGCACGCAAACAAATTAGCAATTTTAGAGGTTGTTCAAAAAGTCATCTTTTGATCACGAAGGAAGTCAGGAAGCGGACTCGACATCGAATCTTGAATTCAGCCGGGCCTTCCGGTGCTCACGTACCCCAAGTACGCTCCGCTCCTCAGTCCCTAGCTTCATCCAACTCAAGCGTTTTGAAAAAACGCACTTCGAAAGCATAAGCTTCGGTGCTGAAAACCTGACTTTTTGAACACGCAATTTTAATAATTGGAAATGATTGCGGAAACAAAATTACTTTTTTACCCTCAACTATTCACTTATCTACATTTTTAAAGCCTGCGCTATTCACTACAATGAGCACATGGAAACAAATAAACGATCAATTGGGGGAATATCGATGTTCAAAAAGTTTGCAGCATTGTCTGGCAGTCTCCTGTTGACAGTCGGCTTACTGAGCGGCTGCGGAGGCGGCGCTAAAGAAGCTTCCTCTGACACAGGCGGCAGCGATGATTCGAAACCGGTCACAATAAATATGTTTACCGCTTCTCCTGAGTATACGGACGCCTTCAACGCGTACATTGCCGAATATAAAAAGGTGAAGCCGAATGTCACGATAAATCTGGAAATTATGCAGTCTGACTACAATACGATTCTGAAATCCAAAATTGCTTCAGGCAGTACACCGGATGTATTCCAGACAACTGCCGGCGGCGACATTGATACGTATGCGGATTACAGCGCCGATCTGACGAACGAGCCGCTGGCTGCAGCAATGACGGATGCCGTACGCGCGAATATGACCTCCTCGGATGGTAAAGTGCTTGGCCTTCCGGTAAAAGGCAACCTGTTCTCCCTGATTTATAACAAAGATCTGCTTGCACAGGCCGGCATTTCGGAGCCTCCAAAAACGGTTGCCGAAATGCAGGATGCGGTGGAAAAGCTGAAAGCGAAAGGCATTACTCCATTCGCCAACGCTTATAAAGAATGGTGGGTATGGAAGCACATCTTCATGCATTATGTAGATGCGGCAGCACAGGATGCGGGTGTGGAGCCGAAGCAGCTGGTGAGCGACTTTATCGCAGGCAAGGCGCATATTAAAGATTACCCGCTGCTGTACAACAACTTCTTCTCCTTCGTTGATTTGACGGTAGCCAACGGTACGGACAAGCCGCTCGAACGCGACAGCAACGCGGAAGTCAGCGATTTTGCATCTGGCAAAGCTGCATTCATGACAGGAAAAGGCGCATGGGATGAGGAAGCCCTGAAGAAGATCAATCCGGATCTGAAGATCGGCATCATGGGTTATCCGGTCAGCGACAAGCCTGAGCAGTCGCAAATCGTAACGGGTGCGGATCAGGCCTTGCGCATTAATGTTGACTCGCCGGTTAAGGATGAAACGATTGCCTTCTTCAACTGGCTGTATACTTCGGAATACGGCAAGAACTGGTTCTCCGATGTAGCGAAGGTGATCCCGCCGATCAAGGACGCTCCGCTGCCTGACCTGGATATGCCGAAGCAAATGGAGGAAATTCTGAAAACTGAGAAGTCCGGCGACCTGTCCATCAACTACTCTCTGGATACGTTCCATCAGAAGTTCGGTGAGCTGATGCAGGCATATATCGGCGGCAATGCAACCAAGGATCAGACGGTTACAGAGATTGAGAAAGCATGGGTTCAACTGGGCGGAGCCCAGTAATCAGCAATGGAAAATTGATAAATTCAAACGAATGTGAGCATAACTCGGCACGCTTGGTGCTGAGTTATGTTTTTGTACAAACCTGCAGCGGACAGGACAGGGGAAGGATGATCAGGGAGTGAAAGCGGATCGTATTGTGATCGAGGAAAACGGGCTTTATCTTGTGCTGGAGGTTACGGATGAGAAGGAAGTCAGACTGCTGCATTTTGCGGCCCAGCCTTATAGAGAAGGAGCTGTCGCGGAGAAGCATAAGCCGGGATACCGGCTGCTGGAACTGCAGCTGTCGGGTGAAGACCGGGCGGAGTATCACGGGAGGACACACCGGGCATCTTACCCCGGTCTGCGCATGATCTTTGCCGGTCACCGGGACGAACGAAATTTGCTGGGCCGCAAGCTTGAAATCATACTTGCCGATCCTGTTACGGGAATTGGGGCCGTGCAGCATCTTCAGTTTTACGACGGTGTGCAAGTAGTCCGCAGTTGGGTGGTGCTTACCAATAACGGCAGCGACCCGGCCGATGTGGAGTATGTGTCTTCATTTGCACTGACAGGACTGGACAAGGAGGGAAAGCAGGACCGCGACGAGAAGATGCGGATTAACATTCCCCATCATGGCTGGCAGAGCGAGCTGCAGTGGAGAAGATATTCGCTGCCTGAGCTGGGCATGTCGCATATGAAGGATCGGGGCTCCAAGCGTGTCTCCTGCAGCAATACCGGATCCTGGTCCGCCGCGGAGCATGTGCCAATGGCTGTGCTGGAGAATATGGAAGCGGGCACCAGCCTGTTCTGGCAGATTGAGCATAACGGCTCCTGGCACTGGGAGATTGTTGAGCAGGCCGATACGCTGACGGTGCTGATCAGCGGACCGACGGAGCATGATAACCACTGGTTTGTCCGGCTGCAGCCTGGGCAGGAGTTTACATCCGTTCCGGCTGCGGTAGGAGCGGTTCAGGGAGGATTTGAAGAAGCGATCGCTCAGATGACCGTATATCGTCGTATCATACGCCGGCCTAATGCAGATAACCGGGAGCTGCGGATTATTTTCAATGATTATATGAACTGCCTGTGGGGCAGCCCGACGACTGCAAAGCTGCTGCCATTAATTGATGCCGCCGCGGAAGCAGGTTGTGAATATTTCTGTATCGATGCAGGCTGGTATGCAGACGGAGAATGGTGGGACGGCGTAGGCGAATGGATGCCGTCAGCGGAACGCTTCCCGGAAGGTCTTAAGTACGTGCTGGATTATATTCGCAGCCGCAATATGATTCCAGGCTTGTGGCTTGAACTTGAAGTCATGGGCATTAACAGTCCAAAGCTGAAGGATACGGATGACAGCTGGTTCTTCAGGCGGCATGGCAAAAGGGTAAAAGACCGCAGCAGATATCAGCTGGATTACCGCAATCCGCAGGTCAGAGCCCATGCCGACGAGGTGATACGCCGTCTGGTTGAGGACTATGGTGTAGGTTACATCAAAATGGATTATAACATCAATGCCGGGATAGGTACCGAGACGGAGGCGGATAGCTTTGGGGACGGGCTGCTGCAGCATAACCGTGCATATTTGGCGTGGCTGGACAGCATTTTCGCACGTTATCCCGAGCTGGTCATTGAGAACTGCTCCTCCGGCGGCATGCGTATGGACTATGCCATGCTGAGCAGGCACAGCATTCAGTCTACCAGCGACCAGGAGGATTACATCAAATACGCCTCCATCGCTGCGGCTTCCCCGGCCGCTCTCACGCCGGAGCAGTCCGCCGTCTGGTCGTATCCGCTGCGCGAAGGTGATGATGAAGAGGTTATTTTCAATATGGTCAACGCGCTGCTGCTGCGGGTGCATCAAAGCGGGCATTTGGCCGAGCTGAGCCCGCGCAGAAGAGAGCTGGTTAAGGAAGCGCTGGACGTATACAAGACGATCCGGCAGGACATCCGTGAATCGCTGCCTTTCTGGCCGCTGGGACTGCCAACACCACAAGATGACTGGATCAGCCTGGGGCTGCGCAGCGGGAACAAGCGGTATATCGCGGTGTGGCGGACTAGTGGGGAACAGGAGACAGTTGATCTGCCGCTGCATGATTTGAAGGGGAAATCCGCCAATATTCGTTGCCTGTACCCGCAGGGTTATGAAGGCTCCTGGGTGTGGGATGAGGTGGAAGGGAAGCTGCAGATGGGCTTGCCCGGACCAGCGACAGCCAGGCTGCTGGAAATCCGAATAGGCGAGTAGTTTGAAACTCAATAGATATTTTCCAGGAGTGTCCATAGGTCGGTTGACCTTGGGCACTCCTTTTTCGTGTTATGGAATCGCTTTGTCTTCACCTGTTTAATGCATATTGTTGCGAAAAAGGAAAGGGGAATGCCCTCATCACAAAAACGCCGCTAAATAGATAATAATAGATATTTTTATTTTTATCTATAAATTTATAGACAAAACTATAAAACGTCTGTATTATACACATTGTAATTCGATTTTACGCAAAGGATGAGTAGACATGTTCAACAACCGTTATGTCCGGACGATTATCCTGTCCCGGGTATTTCTGCAGCTTGGCATCTGGATCCGAAATTTTGCCGTTCTGCTGTATGTTACGGACTTGACCCGCAATGATCCGTTTTATGTATCCCTGATTTCCGTGGTGGAATATGCGCCGATCTTTTTGTTCGCCATGATTGGCGGAACGCTGGCCGACCGCTGGCGGCCGAAACGGACGATGGTATGGTGCGATCTGCTGTCCGCCGCTTCCGTGCTGGGTGTGATGCTGGCGCTTTTGTACGGGACCTGGACGGCGCTGCTGCTGGGAACTCTTGTATCCGCGAGTTTGTCGCAATTTTCCCAGCCTTCCGCTATGAAGCTTTACAAGAGACATGTTCCGGCTGAACAGCTGCAGGGCGTTATGGCGATGTCGCAAACATTGGTATCGGTGTTTATGATACTCGGGCCGATGATCGGCACATTTATTTTTCTGCAGTATGGCATTGAGATTTCTCTTGCTTTAACAGTGCTGATGTTCTCCGCCTCGGCTCTGATCCTGTCCACTCTGCCAAAGGATTCCAAGGAGGACAGGTCTGCACGAACCGGGGATTTCATGAAGGAGCTGAGGGAAGGTATTCGTTATTTATGGGGGAACCGCTCGCTAAGAGTGCTCAGTGCCACCTTTGCCGTGACCGGTCTGGCCGCAGGGTTAACCCAGCCGCTGCTTTTATTTGTTACTATCGATCAATTGGGGCTAGACAAATCTTTTCTGCAGTGGCTGTTTCTTACGAACGGGGCTGCCATGCTTGCAGGAGGAATCCTCATTATGGGGGCGGCGAAGCGGGTTAAGCCGCAAGTGCTGCTGCTGGCGGGGCTTGTGGGCAGTGCGTTAGTCACCGTTGTAACCGGAGCTTCAACCGTGGCGTTGCTGACCGTCACTGTCCAGATCATTGGCGGTTTGGCTTACTCGGGCGTACAGGCGGGAATCCAAACCATGATCATGCAGAATACCGGGGCTGCCCTGATCGGACGGGTGAGCGGAGCGATTACGCCTATGTTTATGGGCATGATGGTCATAGGGATGTCGTTATCCGGCTATTTTAAGGAGCTTTTCTCGCTCTTTACGGTCTATGCCACCAGCGGTGTGCTGCTTGTGATCGGGGCCTTGCTGCTGACTCCTCTGCTGGTGCAGCGGAAGGTGCGGAAGCAAGCATGAATTTAGCAGAAAAAAATACAAGCCTGGGGATTATCCTGGGCTTGTATTTTGCTATGACGTATCAAGCGCAAAACCCACCGCTAATGGTTGGTAGCCTCGGTGGGTCTTGCTGCACTAAGCAACAAATGCGCGCCGTGAGGCACACCTCGTTGTCCTGGGGGAGGGTAGCGACCTCCCTTATTTCTATTGTTAGAATACCACATTGAAATTATTCAGGCAACGCGATTGCAAGTATTAGGAGGATTCCCCATTCAAGTAGCGATAGAATGGCGCATCAACCCAGAAATTGTAGGTCTGTATTTTCGCATCAGGCGCAAGCTTTTTCAGACCTTCGGCGATGGAGGCTGTATCTTCCTTCAGGGAGAAGGACTGAGCATAGTAGTCTCCAGAATCAATCCGATTATTGGAGATTTCCATATAATTATTCATAGCCGGAAGCGAATAATAAAGAGGCTGCCACCAGGAGGCGGCGATCAGTCCGGCTTCATCCTCGCTGTCCTTTTTGGCATATTGGTTCACAAGACTATCAAACTGCTCCTTGTCGGCGGCAGATTCAAACTCCAGAGCCAGATCATATTCTTTGGCGTACGCGATATAATTCCCGTTTTCAATTTGCACAACCTTATAATCGTCGCTTTGCTGCGGAGTGCCCCACTCCTGCAAATAGACGAAGGCTGACGTTTTCGGCTCAAGCTGCACCTTGGCCTGTATGCCTTCACTGCGCAGCAGACCGATCAGCTGAATGGCATGCTTCAGATCACTGTGTCCATAGGTGAGGGACAGCGCGGGATCGAAGTGGGCCTCGTAGCGTTTGTCTTTAATGTTGTAGCCGGTGAACAGCCCTTGCTTCAGGCCTTCATCGAAAATGTTTTGCAGCTCCGGTGCCAGCACGAGCTCCTGGGTATCATAAGCATCGTTGAGTTTTGCAAAAATATCGTCGTCCAGCACATTGCCTATGTAAGATTTATAATCCCCGTGAAAAGATAACACGCCAGCCAGCAAATCGGCCGCAAACACGTTGTCTGCCTGGCTGTCAGCCTTAAAGGATTTGGCGGCAAACGCCGGAAGCAAACCGGTGTCCACTGCAGCGGCCAGCTCGCGGGCTGCGTCAGCGCTCAATTCGTTAACATCTTGTATTCTCGCCTTCTTCAGAGATGCGGCGGTTTTCTCCGGCGAGTAGGAATCCGCCAGTTCCTTCAGTCCCGCTGCTTTAATGGCGAGGCTGACGGCATTCGCCTGAGTTAAGGGAGCGGAATCCCCGGCTAAGGATGGCGTCTGCTCCAGCAGCTTGCCCAGAGCGCCGATATACTCGTCCACTGTAAGAGCGGCTGATAAATGAAGCCCGAAACGATTTTCGAGGTAGGATATGTTGCTGTCCGCAGTGGAGCTTTGCTGAGAGGGAGCAGTAACAACGGTCAATGTCGCCGGAACGGCCGCATAGGATGGAGTGCCGGTTACGGCAAACGAAGAAATCAGCAATGCGGTAGAGATAGAGAGCACCCTGCGTGATACAGTATTTGATTTGAATAATGATAACAAACTAAACATCCCCCTTTTCTATGATTTTATAATTAAATTGATAGAATCATATCGTCTCAGGTAAGGTCTGTCAATAATTTTTGGTGAAGAAGCATATATTCTAATATAGAGGTTTTCAATCAGCTTCATCTATCAAGCATCACCAAACATAGAAGTTAATTTTTATGACATAAGCATTGACCTGACCTAAAAAATGTACATATAATCTCATTAACAATCATAATGTGTTATGTAGCGTGACATCATTTGTATAAAAAGCGCTACTAACACAAAAATCTACTTACATATGAGGGGAGAAACAATTTATGAAAATGAAAAAACTGTTTTACATACCTGTATTGACTGCGGGGCTGCTCGCCGGCACTCTGCTTCCGGCATATGGGTTGAACGGAACAGCTGCAGCTATGGAGGCAAGCGTCGCACCCGCTCAATCCGAAATCAATCCGGCCCTCCCGAACGTGGTTATTTTGGCTACAGGCGGAACGATCGCCGGTTCTTCGGATTCCAATACAGATACAACAGGCTACAAAGCGGGGGCGCTTGGAGTAGAGACACTAATCAACGCTGTTCCGGAGATGAAGGGTCTCGCCAATGTCAGCGGTGAGCAAGTGGCAAATGTAGGAAGTCCGGATGTTGACAACACCATTTTGCTGCAATTGGCGAAGCGGATTAATGAGCTGCTGGCCAGAGACGATGTGAACGGAATTGTAATTACCCATGGTACGGATACGCTTGAGGAAACGGCTTATTTTCTCAATCTCGTTGTGAAAAGCGACAAACCGGTCGTAGTCGTTGGCGCGATGCGCCCGGCAACAGCGATCAGCGCGGACGGACCATTCAATCTGTATAATGCGGTCAAGGTAGCCAGCGCGCCTGAATCCAAGGGCAAAGGGGTTATGATCATGCTGAATGACCGTATTGGCTCCGCAAGATATATCACCAAAACCAATACGACGGCTGTGGATACCTTTAAGTCTGTTGAGCAAGGATATCTTGGCGCGGTGGTCGGAGACAAGGTGCTGTTTTATAATGAACCGACGCGCAAGCACACCACTCAATCCGTATTCGATGTATCCGGTCTGACAGAGCTGCCGCAGGTGGATATTTTATATGAATACCAAAACAACGGACGTTATCTGTATGATGCGGCGGTCGCGGCAGGCGCCAAAGGCATTGTAGTCGCAGGCTCCGGCAACGGCTCGCTGTCCAGCGCTTCATCCGAGGGAGCGGAGGATGCCGGCAAAAAAGGCGTCGTTATCGCCCGCTCCACCCGTGTCGGCAGCGGAACCGTGTCCTCCTCAAGCTCGGACCTTGCCGATAATTTTGTGTCAACGGATTCCCTGAACCCGCAAAAAGCCCGCATTCTGCTGATGCTTGCGCTGACCAAAACAAATGATGCGGCGCAAATTCAATCCTATTTTAACGAGTATTAATTCAAAAATAACGTTAATCCCTGGTTTCCGCTGCGGAGCCGGGGATTTTCTGTTTTTCTACGGATTAGTAGCGAAAAACCTCTGAAATTTAAACGTGCGGCCTGCCCGCACAAAACTATAATAGAGAGGAATTATTTTGAAAGCGCAATCATTTCAACTTGAATAACAGGAAGGGGAAATGAGAATGGGCAAACGTATAAGCAGGTTCAGCAGAAAGTGGGCAATCACGGTATTGGGGGCAGCGCTGCTGACCGCAGGAATGCCTGGGGGAGGAACGACCGCATATGCGGGAAGGGAGGGGCTGCAGGACCATACGAACGGGGTCCAGCTGGAATATCTGGACAGAGGCCTGGTGGCGGCATCCGTGGAAGACGGGCAATTTCTGAGCTGGCGTCTGCTGGCTGATGAAGTGACGGGTTATTCGCCATCCGGCTTGACCGGGGCTAATTTCAACGTGTACCGGGATGGAGTCCAAATTGCGACCGTGATGAATAGCACCAATTATTTGGATACGGAAGGTACTTCCCAGTCTTTGTACTCGGTTGCGGCGGTTGTATATGGAGATGAGCATGAGCGGAGCGCTGCAGAGAGCGTCTATGGCATGGAACTGGAAAGAAGTGCGGAGGTTCGCCCCTGGAACGGCGCATTTTACGATCTGCCACTGCAAAAGCCGACCGATGGGGTTACTCCTGCCGGAGAAGCCTACACATACTCTGCCAACGACATGAGTGTGGGCGATACCGACGGGGATGGACAATATGAGTTTTTCGTAAAATGGGACCCCTCCAATTCCAAGGATGTGTCACAAAAAGGCTACACCGGCAACACTTACATTGATGCCTATAGACTGGATGGAACCTTAAAATACAGGATCGATCTCGGAGTAAACATCCGTTCCGGCGCGCACTATACGCAGATGCTGGTTTATGATTTTGACGGGGACGGACGGGCGGAGCTTATGTTAAAATCGGCGCCCGGCACCAAAGTCATCACCTACGATAAAAAAGGGAGACCTGGCAAGGAGCGGTACATTACGATGCCGCGTGAGGACATCCGGGCAGGTTACAGTCATAAGGATGATTACCGGATGAGCAGCGCCGATTATTATGAGCACGTTGTGGACATGTTCATGAACTGGCACCGGCATGAGGAGGTCCGAAACGGGCATTGGCCGGCGACGCTGGAGGAATGCTTCGGCATCGGGCAGCGGTATGAATATCCGCTGTCCCGTGCGGATGCAGAGGAGCTTGCGGACTATTTTATGGATGAATACGCGCCTGCCCGCAGCAGCCGTAACGATCTGCGCACCTTTGAAGGTTTTATTGTTGACGGACCCGAGTATTTAACGGTCTTTGACGGGGATAGCGGGAAAGAGCTGGATACTGTGCGGTATGAGCCGGAACGGCATGATGACGGGCTGATGTGGGGAGATTACGCCATGGCCCGGATTGAACCAGGCAACCGGGTGGACCGTTTTCTCGCAGGGGTCGCTTATCTGGACGGGGTACATCCGTCAGCTGTATTGGCGCGAGGCTATTACACACGCTCGACCATTGCAGCCTACCAGTGGGATGGCGAGCAGCTGCGGAAGCAGTGGCTGGCGGACAGCGGCTGGACGGTCATGAGCAATCCGTTCAATGACAGCCCGCATGGCAGGGATGGCACCGATCCGGAGCTCGGCGCACTGACGACCCAGGGGGCGCATTCCTTGAGCGTGGCGGATGTTGATCAGGACGGCAGGGATGAAATCGTCTATGGCTCGTCCACTCTGGATAATGACGGCAGTCTGCTGTACAGCTCCATGGATGAGATGCCTGAGCAGAGCGCCGTGCCGGGTACGGTCGCCCGTCTGGGGCACGGGGACGCGCTGCATGTCACGGATATTGACCCTGATCGGCCGGGACAGGAGATTTTCATGGTCCATGAAGGCGGCACCTACGCTCCTTACGGCTATTCCCTGCGTGATGCGGCCACCGGTGAGGTCATTTATGGCGGATACACCGGCAAGGATACGGGACGCGGCATGGTAGGAGATATCGAGCCGGAGCACAGGGGGCTGGAGACATGGGCCGTCGGCCTGTGGACGGCGGACGGCGAACAGCTCAACGGAAGCATGCCCGGCACCAATATGAACATCAAATGGGCCGCGGATATGACGACGCAAATTGTGAACGGGGCCATTGACGTCACGCCGGTGATTGAAGACTGGAAACGCGGCGTTCTGCTGACAGCCGATGAAACCTTGACCAACAATTATACCAAAGGCACACCATCGCTTGTTGCGGATATTTTCGGGGATTGGAGAGAAGAAATGTTTGTCCGCAAGGCGGACAGCTCGGCAATCCGGATTTATCTAAGCACGGAAGTAACGGACCGCAAGCTGTACACGCTTATGCATGATCCGCAGTACCGGACCGGGGTAGCACGGCAAAATACGGCCTACAACCAGCCGTCATATACCAGCTTTTATTTCGCTTCAGACACGGATTGGGCGGATGTGCCGGTTCCTGTCTTCCATGCGCCCGCCGCGCTGAACGGTCTGCAATCCGTATTTGAACAGTACCGTGCGGCCAAAGAAGTAAAAGGCGACCTCGCTTCCCGTCTGAACAGCACTCTGAAGCAGGCGCAAAAACAATTGGAGCAAGGGAATACAGGCAAGGCTGCAAGTTTGATGGAGAAGTTCATTTCTCAAATAAGCGGGAACAAAAAAGAGGAGCAGATTTCGCAGCGGGCTGCATGGACTCTCACCCGGTATGCTCAGCTGTTTATTGGACAAAATGAGAAGTGATGTGAAGCTATCATTTTACGAAACTTTTCGGTCAAAAGATAAACCGCCCCCGTAAAGGGCGGTTTAATGCAGTCAAGGCACCAGTTCATGCAGCATAATATTCATAATTGCAATCAGATAAGTTATTCAAAACTATACTTTGCAAGTATTTCCCCCCAAGGAGCTGGTCCCACTTCTCTAAAGCCTGATTTTGTGTATAGCGCTCTGGCTTCTTCATTATCTGGATTGTAGCCAAGCATTATAACCTCAGTTCTGTTATTGCTTTTTCTTATCTCATCAATAACCAGCAGCATAGCTTTATAACCATGGCCTTGTCCTTGGAATCTTTCGTCAATCATAAAACGGTAAATCCAGTAATTCCCATCCTCAGGATCGGGTCCATACATTGTAAATCCAATCATTACATCATCATTGTAAATCGCCTTTGTTACAAATCCTTCTAAAAATTGCGCCTCTGCAATCGAATAAAGATTTGCAGCCATAAACCTTTCTTGTTCCGGTTTCGGTTTAAGATAGGCACATTCTTCCCAATTACTCTTGGATATGGTTTGTAATGTAATCAATACTGGACTCCTCCTTGTATTCAGGAGAACCCTGTACGTGCTCCCCTACTTGGTAGACTTTTTCGGCATAGCATCAATTTGACATCTGTAATTTCTCATACCACATCACTCCTTCAAGAAGATGCATCAATTTCGTTCGTCATCTTTTTGTGAACTTTGAACCGAGGAGTTCCCGTTAATATTAAACTACTTGCACCTACGATGGTAGTGAATTTCAGATATAACTAAAGCCTTCCGCAAACGTCTTTTCGGATGGTTATGGCGGATATTGACATTTTTGATATAGTAGCGCCTCAACAGGCTGCTTTGACAGCCTTTGATTAAAGCAAATTTTGAAAGAATCGGGAATAACAAGTCTTTACACTATCATCCGGGCGGGTGTATGATTCAAATCGTAATTTGATTTTTTTTATATGATGATTTTGCTTTTATCGCTGAATTTCCGCACAGAGCGGAAAATGGGGGAACCAAAGCGGCCGACTGATTCCGGCAGAAGAGGCGGAACAGTTATGGCTTGCAGGGGTGAATCGCGGAGGAGATTCCAAGGTCTCGGCCGCGTAGGGCGACTCTCTCGCCCGAATCCGACAGCTAACCTCATAAGCGTACAGGGAGAGGCAGCAAACCGACTAATATCCAGTCCGTGTTTTATTGGCATATGGACCTTGGGAGAGAAGCCGCGGGAAGCTACTTGGACGCCCTGGCTTCTTTTTTTATTTTGCTGCCCGAATATCGAGGAGGATCTGAATGCAAACCGAGACCATTCTCGTTGTTGCTCCTAACAACGACGGCCGAAAATTTGTAAAGCTGTTGCAGCATCACCATTTGCCCTTTGCGGTTCTGACGAACAGCACCGCAGAAGAGAAGCATTTTGAGAAGCAGGGGGTGGAGCAAATTGTTCGGATCGATACGTCCATGACGGAGAAGTGGGTCATTCCCAAAATGACGGTAGGCTGTATTTTCATATTTGAGAGCAGTCTCAATCTTACCTGCCGCTATCTGCAAATCTGCAGGTCATGGACAGAACGGGAGATTCATGTCATTACCCGGCAGCTGATGCATCCAAGAGGCGTGTACCAGCGGATGGGCGCGGACCATGTGATTTATACCAAGACAGGAGAAGTCGGCTTTATCTTGAAAGGACTTAGAGATGGATGCCGGTAATATGTTTGTTACAATGTACGTATTAAAGGATGCAGACTAAGCGGCGGGAGTCGCTAAAGCTCAGGCTGAACGGCGGACCGTGCTAATCGGAGGGGGATATGGCATTCATATTTGTATTTCTGAAGAAGTATCGACTCGCCTCATTTATCGCTATTTTTATGATGCTGGTGGAGCTGTCGGTTGAACTGCTTCAGCCGTGGATCATTTCCAGAATCATCGATGATGGCATTCGGACGGGCAATCTGCAGACTGTCTGGCTGTGGGGCGGCATTCTTGTGGCAGGAGCAGCCGTCGCATTTGCCGCCGGGATCATTGGCACGTTTTATGCGTCACACGCCAGCCAGGGATTTGCTTATGATTTGCGGAGCAGGCTTTATGTGACGGTACAGTCTTTTTCTTATGCGCTGTTCAGCCGGTTCGCGGCCTCGTCGCTGATTACCCGCCTTACTGGCGATGTATCGCAGCTCCAGGATACCATTTTCATGAGCTTGCGCTTTATGTCCCGTGTGCCGCTGCTTGTTCTGGGCAGTGTCATCATGTCGCTCGTGGTTAACGTCAAACTAGGGGGGCTTCTGACAGTTACCGTTCCTGTGCTGCTGGTGTTTCTTTACCTTGTAATGAAGAAAGCCTCGGCTTTGTTCCGCAGCGTACAGCGCCGGCTGGACAGCGTAAACGGCTCTATTCAGGAAAATCTGACCGCGATCCGGCTGATTCGGGTATTTGTGCGCATGGGGCATGAAATCGGGCGTTTCTCCCGTCTTAGCGGAGAATTGATGAAGGGCACCGTTCGTGCGCTGCGGTTGACGGAAACGACGATGCCGTTTATTTTGCTGCTGATGAACCTGGCCATCATAGCGGTGCTGTGGAACGGAAGGGCGGATATTGCCACTGGAGAGGTCTCAGTCGGCGAAGTTGTTGCAGTTGTCAATTATGCGCTGAGGACGATCGGCGCCTTGTCGGCCCTGTCCTGGATTGTGGTTACCTATTCCCGTGCGGGAGCATCGGCGCAGCGAATCGGTGAACTGCTTGCAGCGACAGACAACATGTTGAAATATGTGGAAGGCACGTGCGAGAGGAAGCCTGTTCAAGGACAGGTGGAGTTTCGCAACGTTGGGTTCCGTTACCCGGACGGCAGCGCCCCGGTTCTGGCGGATATTTCATTCCGGGTGCGTCCGGGCGAGCGGGTGGCAATCATGGGGGCGACCGGTTCGGGCAAGTCTTCGCTCGTTCAGCTCATACCCAGGCTGTATGAGGAGACGGAAGGTGTCGTATTGATCGATGGCACGGACGCGAAGCAGCTTGATGTGAGGCAGCTAAGGGATGCCACTGGTTACGTGCCGCAGGAGGTGATACTGTTCTCGGGAACGATCCGTGAAAATATCGCCTGGGGGGATGAGCGTGCCACGCTGGACGATATCCGTGCAGCGGCACGGCAGGCGCAGCTTCATGAGACGATCGAAGGCCTGCCGAATGGTTACGATACGGTTCTGGGCCAGCGTGGGATCAATCTGTCCGGGGGGCAGAAGCAGCGGCTCTCCATTGCCCGTGCGCTCGTACGCAAGCCGTCCATTCTGATACTGGACGACAGCACCAGCGCGCTTGACGTGAAGACCGAAGCGGCTTTGCTGGCCGAATTGGAGGCTCTCTCGTGCACGACGTTCCTGATTACACAGAAAATCAACTCGACGATCTCTGCGGACCTGATTCTACTGCTGGATGAAGGCCGCCTCATTGCGAAGGGAACACATGAGGAATTGCTTTCCGGTTCAGAATTATACCGGCGTATTTATCAGTCCCAATTCGGAGAGGAGGCACTTCAGCATGCTCAAGGCATTCACTGAACCATTCCGGTATCCAAGGCCTGCATCGGCTCAGCAGCCAGGCGCCCGTGGCGGCCGGAAACCTGCGGCCAAAGCGAAGAACTGGTCCGGCACATTACAGCGGGTATGGCATTACCTTGCCCGCCGCAAATTCAAATTGGCGCTTGTTCTGCTGATGGTCTTGCTCAGTTCCGGTCTGGCGCTGCTGGGGCCTTATCTCGTGGGCGTGGCCATAGATCATTATCTGGAAGGAGGGCTAAACCGGACATGGATCTGGTTCCTGGCCGGATTGGCTGTCGTGTATGCCCTGTACTCACTGACCGTCTGGCTGCAAAATATCTGGATGATCGAGGTGGCGCAGGAGACGGTGTACCGGATGCGCCTCGATTTGTTTGCTCACCTGCACAGGCTGCCGATCCCGTTCTTCGGCAAGCGCCAGCAGGGAGAAATTATGAGCCGCTTGACCAACGACATTGAGAACGTCAGCTCCACGCTGAACAGCTCGGCCATCCAAATTTTCTCCAGCGTGCTGACGCTCGCGGGAACGGTGATTGTGATGCTGTCCCTAAGCCCAGTGCTAACGCTGCTGACTTTTACGGTTGTGCCGCTGATGGCTCTTGGCATGCGCTGGATTACACGCAGGACGGGGCCGCTCTTTAAGGAAAGGCAGCGGAGATTGGGGGAGCTGAACGGCTTTATCGAGGAAACGCTGTCCGGGCAGCGTATTGTTAAGGCCTTTTCCCAGGAGCAGCGGGTAATTGGTGAATTCAGCACCCGTAATGACAGCATCCGGCTTGCAGGCTTCTGGGCTCAGACAATATCCGGCTTTATTCCAAAGCTGATGAACGGACTGAACAACCTGAGCTTTGCCATAGTTGCGGGCTTTGGCGGCATTTTGGCCATCCGCGGCTCCATTACCGTGGGTGTCATTATTATTTTTGTGGAATATGCGCGCCAGTTCACCCGTCCGCTGAACGATTTAGCCAACCAGTGGAACACGCTGTTGTCTGCTATTGCCGGAGCCGAACGGGTCTTTGAGGTATTGGATGAGAATGAGGAAGCCGGGGATGAGGGCGCATCCGCATCGCTCGACCGGCTTGAGGGCGAGGTTTGCTTTCGTAACGTCTCGTTCTCGTATGAGGAAGACGGAAATACGCTGACAGAGATCACCTTCACGGCACACCCCGGAGAAACGATTGCCCTGGTTGGCCCGACCGGCGCAGGCAAAACGACGCTGATTCAGCTGCTGTCCAGATTTTACAATCCCTCCTCGGGAATCATAACGATGGACGGAAGGGATATCACAACCATCCGGCGTGAGAGTCTCAGATCCCATATGGCCTTCGTGCTGCAGGATACCTTTCTGTTTGCGGGCACGATCCGTGAAAATATCCGCTACGGCAGGCTGAATGCCACCGATGAGGAGGTGGAAACGGCAGCCAAACTAGCCAATGCCCACTCCTTTATCATGCGTTTGCCGGACGGTTATGATAAGAAGCTCGAAACGGGGGGCAGCGGCATCAGCCAGGGGCAGAAGCAATTGCTCGCGATTGCCCGCGCCATGCTTGCAGACCCGGCGATCCTGATCCTCGACGAAGCGACCAGCAGCATTGATACGGTCACTGAGGTTAAAATTCAGGAGGGGCTGAACAGGCTGATGAAAGGGCGTACAAGTTTTGTCATTGCTCACCGACTGAACACCATTCACCGGGCGGACCGTATTCTGGTGCTCAAGGATGGAAGGCTGCTTGAGCAGGGCTCCCACGAAGAGCTGCTGACCAAGGATGGCTTCTACGCCAGTCTGGTTAAATAGGTTGTTCAAAAAGTCATCTTTTGATCACGAAGGAAGTCAGGAAGCAGACTCGACATCGAATCTTGAATTCAGCCGGTGTATGAATTTTCAGGCCGTCAAATTTTTGCACGGCCTTGTTTGCTGCACTTATTCGCTTAACAAAGAATTGCTGCTGCCCTCTGTTTTTGAGTATTTCAGTTTCTAAAGATTTGTTCAGAATCCGTTCAGAACTGCATGTTACTTTGAAATGTAAAAAAGACATTATTACATCCAAAGGAATGATTGAGATGAGTGAACGGAGGCAGCAGACAGCCGAAAGTCATCCGGATTCCATGGATCATCACCTGATCCAGATCACTTCATTGCATCGACAGCTCAGATTTGTAAAAGACGGTGAATTGAAAAAACAAATGAATTTCGCCGGACGAAGCATAGAGGCAGGGCCAGGCAACGTTCAGCAAAAATACAGGGTGTTTGCTGCAGCGAAGGAAGCGGTCAAACGGGTAACGGGACTTGAACTGCATGAGCTTCAGATGACGGCAGGCTGGTGGATGACCGAGGGGAAAATTATTCAAATGGCATCCAGCGAAGAAAGACTGCTCGCCTCGGTACTGACATGCGCATGGCGTGCCCTGCAGGGACGCGGGGTGCATATGATGTCAACGGACAATCAGTCCTCCTGGAGGGATTATAATGTGTTATATCCGGTGTACACCCTGCTTGGTCTCACTGCGGGCTGCAATCTTGCAGGCGCTTCGATTGAACAGAAGCAGCAGGCTTATCTCACGGATATAACCTTTGGTGATTTCAGAGAGTTTGCAGCAGATTATTTGCACGATCATCTGACCATGAATGCCGCTGAGCGTATGCAGACGTTCAACGCCTGCACGGTCATTGACAACGCAGAGCAGGTGCTGGTTCATCATCTTTTGACCCCGATCACTCTTTCGGAGCAGAGCGGAGCGGCGGGGCAGACAGCCGCAGGCGCACATGCCGAAATAACGGTGCATCATTACATGCAGCAGTACGAGAGCATTGCAGGGATGATCGACCGGGTTACCGGAAAAGATGTCCTTTTACGGAAAGCGTATGGTCTGGACACGGTTATTTTGCCTGCTTCAGATTTGAGGAAAAGGTCCGTAGCGGAGGAAGTCATCAGATATCGCCGGGAGAAGGCTTCCTTCAAAGCCAGCGGAACGGATGGGCAGCCGACGTCCGGTTCCGCGGAAAGTCTGAGAACAGCGGGTTTGAAATGTTTGGTGAAAAGGGATTCCCACGGAGAAAAGACGCTCAGCCGGGAAATAATCGGACAGCCGGGGACTGCCGAAGAACGGCGCAAGCTGATATTGCAGCCTGATGGAGCACGCTTGGAAGAGGAATGGCTGTATGTTATGGAAAAGGAACGGATTGTGCATACCCACCGGCAGCTTGTGTATGAGCGGCGTGACCAAATGTGGGAGAAGGCCAATATCAAGCATGTAATGAATACCCACGTGTCTGCAACGATCATGGAAACGGATGCTGCATATCGGGAAAAAATGCGGGGCTGGCTGTTCACAATCGGCCAGGACACATTGGAAGAGGGCCATCCGCTGCTGCAGGGGAATACTTTGGACGGTGAGCAGCTTCAGCAGGCATGGGCGGATATATGGCAAAGTCTGCTGAGGCGTCCGGCGATGAGCAAACATCTCCTGAGCTGGAGCCATAAATATATATGTCTGCTGGATAAGCACTGGGCCCGGTATATGGATGGCGTGAAGGAGCTGCGGCTGCAGGCCGGGAATGGTGAAAGCCTCAAGGAAACGATGATTCAAGCTTATCATGAGGCATGCTCCGATCTGTTCCTGCGAATTAAAGCCGGATGGAGAACCGATTTCACGGACTGGTTTTTGGGCGAAGCGCTGCTTGCCTTTGCGGCCGGAAAACAGGAACAGTCATTATCCGGCTCAGGAGCTACTTAGACGTTGGCATTGACTCAAATCATAAAATAGTCTGAATTCCTTGGAAAAAGGAATTCAGACTATTTTATTTTCATCTCTCTTCTCATCATTGAACTTATGGATTCTTACTTTTTTTCTGAACTTTCCAATACTTCCTCTAATCTTGATTCTCGATATTTCTGGAACCGTTTATAGGTATTCTGTATGACAGTATCGATCAATGAATCCACTTGATTTAGATAAGGGAAGGGAGCATTTGAAAGGTAGTTTGATGGAAGGTGATTTAATGATAATTTAATACTCCTAAAATTGGGTTGCGATAAGATCAAGTTTGATTAGATGGATTTATTTTATGTATGATATAATTCATATATGTAAGAAATATCAAGGAGTTGATCTGTGTGGATCATGTTGTTAAATCAGAAAGCGAAATTCGCACAAGATATCAAATAACAATACCCGAGGAGATAAGAACGAGGGCTAAACTTAATATTGGCGATTCATTACTCTGGCAGTACGATGAAATAAGTCAGGAGATCATTGTTATGCCAAAACCAAAATCTTTCTCAGACAAACTGTGGGGACTTGGCAAAGACATCTGGGAACAGGAATCAGCAGATGGTTACATTCGCAAGGAGCGTGCTGAATGGTAACGTCTAATACTCTCCGTGGTAATAAGAAAATTGCGTTAGATACTAACCTATTCATTTATGTTTTTGAGCAACATCCTGAATTTGGTGAGAAAGCTAAAGCGATTTTGGAGCAGATAGAAGATGGATTTGTTGCAGCAGTGGCTTCTTCTGTCTCTCTCACCGAGATCTTAGTTAAACCAATACGTGAAGGAAATCTGACTCTGGAAAAGCAATACAAATTGCTTTTTTTCCACTTCCCCAACCTCACCATCTTACCGATAGATAACATGGTCGCCGAGCAAGCTGCCTATCTTCGAGGAAAGTACAATATTAAAACACCGGATGCATTGATCGTCGCCACGGGACTGGTAGCCAATGCGGATTTGTTTATAACGAATGATCAACGACTCGAAATGATCAAAGAAATAAAATGCATATCATTGAGCCAGCTGTAATTTAAGTGGAATGACACTTGGAAAATAAAGCGGAATACCATTAAGCTAACGGGTAGAAGAATTCAATAAGAAAGCTCCCAATCGGCAAATGAGGATTTCCATTCAAGCCGATTAGGAGCTTATTGTTCATTCACTATTCCGCAGCCTCCTCTCGACGAATCTATCCTATCATGTTAATATAATAGTCTGATAACGTGGTAGCGGACTAAAGCGACTGCCTGCATCAGCGGGTGCTTTTGCATTCCGGGGATCAATACGGAGGGGATTTTAAATGAGAAAAACAGCACTTCTAGTTATTATAGGGTCGATTTTGCTGGTCCTGGCCGGGTGCTCGGGCACAGGCGGCAAGGATGGGAATACCCTGGTGGTGGGGATTGATGACAAATTCGCCCCCATGGGCTTCAGAGATGAAAACAATAACATTGTTGGCTTTGATATCGATTACGCCAAGGCGGCTGCGGAGAAAATGGGCAAAGAGGTCCAATTTCAGCCAATCGACTGGTCTTCCAAGGAATCGGAGCTGAACAGCGGACGGATTGATTTGATCTGGAACGGTTACACCATTACAGATGAGCGCAAGGAGAAGGTGCTTTTCACGAAGCCGTATCTTTCCAATAGCCAGGTTGCTGTCGTTCTTGCCGATTCGCCGCTGGCCAAGCTGGAGGATTTGAACGGCAAAGCCGTCGGTCTTCAATCCCTGTCCTCTGCAGCGGATGCGCTGAATGCCAGCCCGCTCAAGGATCAGGTCAAGTCGGTTGCAGAATTCAAGGATAACGTGCTTGCGCTGACGGATCTCAAGACAGGCCGTCTGGACGCCGTCATTATTGACGAGGTTGTGGCCAGATATTATATGGCCAAGGAGAAGGGCGTATTCAAAATTGTAGATGGCACACTGGCTCCTGAAGAATATGGGGTTGGGGTCAAAAAAGGAAATGAAGAGCTGCTCAAGCAGCTGCAGACGGCCATGGACGAGCTGAATGCGGACGGAACGGCTGCGAAGCTGTCCGAAAAGTGGTTTGGAGAAGACAAGGTGTTGAAGTAAGAGGGATACCTTGTGCCACAGCTGCTTGTTAAAAATTTGCTGGAAAACCGGAAAATTATCTTCCGGTTTTCTTTACTTGGAGCCAAACAAAGGGCACCGTTCGTTAAGGGAGTCGAATAGATACAATGGAAACCGATTATATTTTGAGAATTACACAGCCGCTGCTGCAAGGGGCCTGGACGACAGTATACACCTTCCTGATCGTTATTGTGCTGTCCATACCGCTGGGCTTTCTTGCCACACTAATGGCCAACAGCCGTATCAAGGTACTGTCGGGGGCGGCGCATTCTTTTATCTATGTCATGAGAGGCACGCCGCTGCTGCTGCAGGTGCTGTTCTTTTGCTTCGGGCTGCCGCAGCTTCCCGTGGTTGGCGAATATCTTGTGCTGGATCGTTTTGTGGCCGCATGCCTCGCCTTTGTGCTGAACTATGCTGCTTATTATGCGGAAATTTTCAGAGGCGGGCTGCTTTCTATCGATAAAGGTCAATATGAGGCGGCCCAGGTGCTTGGATTAAGCCGGCTGCAAACGATGACGAAAGTGCTTATCCCCCAGATGATCAGGGTTACGCTGCCGGCGATGGCCAATGAATCGATCACGCTGGTTAAGGATACGGCGCTGCTCTATGCTGTGGCCGTTCCCGAACTGCTGTATTATGCGCAAGCCGCGGTGAACCGTGATTTTACCATTACGCCGTTTTTTGCGGCAGGTGTGATTTATTTATTGATGACGCTGCTGCTTACGCTCTTGTTCAGAGCGCTGGAAAGAAGATTCAAATTCGAATAAAAGGACTGTCGTGACATGAATTCGATGATAGAAGTAACCCATTTGCAAAAATCCTTCGGCACGCTGCCGGTTTTGAAGGATGTGAGCTTTACTGTAAGGCAGGGGGAGACCATTGCCGTCATCGGCCCTTCCGGCTCGGGCAAGAGCACCATGCTGCGCAGCCTGATTCATCTGGAGGATATTACAGGGGGCAGCATTCGCATCAACGGTGAAGTGCTCGTTTCCGAAGGAAGATATACCGGTGCAGCCCGGATCAAGGCCATTACCTCCCGGATGGGAATGGTCTTCCAGCAGTTCAATTTGTTCCCCCATCTGACGGTTCGCGACAATCTGGAGCTTGCTCCACGGGCACAAAAGCTGGAATCGGCACAGGAAATCCGCCGCAGAAGCGATATGCTGCTTGCCAAGGTGGGACTTGCCGATAAGGCGGATGCCTTCCCCTCCAGACTGTCGGGCGGGCAAAAGCAGCGCGTGGCCATCGCCAGGGCGCTGATGCTGAAGCCGGATATTCTGCTGTTCGACGAGCCGACCTCCGCGCTTGATCCGGAGCTGACCGGCGAGGTGCTGCAGGTGATCAGGCAGCTGGCGGAAGAACGGATGACGATGATCGTTGTCACGCATGAAATGAGCTTTGCCAGAGACGTGTCCGACAGGGTGATCTTCATGGATCAGGGAGAAATCGCCGAGGCGGGCACTCCTGCGCAATTATTCGGGAATCCGCAGCTCGATCGTACGCGCGCATTTCTGGGCCGCTTTACCGGGACGGCGGATGCCGACAGGTAGCTTGGGTGCAACGCCGTTGCTCACTGTCTGATTTGGTGTATAATCAGTGGGACAACTGCTGATGGAGGACTGGAATGACGAAACGAATCATACTGGATGTAGACACAGGCATTGATGACGCGCTGGCCATTGGTTATGCGGTACACTCGCCCGAGCTGGAGCTGCTTGGAATTACGACAACGTTCGGAAATATTTCTGTACCGGAAGCGACCCGCAATTCGCTGGTGCTGCTGGAGAAGCTGAATAAAGAAATACCGGTGTACCAGGGGGCGGACAAGCCATATGCCAGAGAACTGTTCAAGCCCTACTCAAGACATATTCATGGCGAGGACGGCATCGGCGGCTGCTACAGCACAAGTCCGATGGGCTCGGCAGCTGAAGGGCATGCGGCTGATTTTATCATTCAGCAGGCACGCAAGTACTCCCGGGAGCTGACAGTAATTGCTGTGGGACCGCTGACGAACCTTGCGCTTGCGCTGGATCGCTGTCCCGAGCTGCCTGAACTGCTTGACGGTCTGATCATTATGGGCGGTGCGGTCACCGTGCCCGGTAATGTGAAGCCGACGGCCGAAGCAAATATCTATGCTGATCCCGAAGCGGCGGAAAAAGTGCTGACTGCAGGCTTTAATCTGACGCTTGTCGGCCTGGATGTGACAATGCAGACGCTGCTTCCACAGTCTGATGTTGACGCTTGGCGCGGTCAGGGCGAGCTTGCGGAGTTTATGGCTGACATGACCGATTTTTATATGCAGGCTTATAAAAATTTCAAGCCAGGCATCGCAGGCTGTGCGCTGCATGATCCGCTCGCTGTAGGGGTGGCGATCGATCCGGGTTTTGTCACAACAAAACCGATGCATATCGCTGTGGACACCGGGGATTCACCTACTGTCGGCCGGACCTATGAAGTGCCAGCTGCCGGGGTTGCCGCCGGGGCCGCCCGTGCGGGCAAAACCATTGATGTGTGTCTTGAAGTTGATGCGGAACGTTTTCTGCAGCATTTTCTGGGCCGCATCCTGTAAATGATATAGAATCCGGTTGGTTGAAAGTGGAGCCGTCGCTATTTGTTGCTGTTGCAGCAGATAGCGGCGGCTTTTTTTCTATTGACAAAGGTGTATTAACTGTATTATTAATAGTAATACAGTTAATACACTTTTTTAGCATGAGTAACCGCGGGCCAAGTACATAAGAGTGTGAAGAGAAGGGAGGAGAAGTATGTTCGAATTGGATGTGCGGAGCCGCAAGCCTATTTACGAACAGCTGCAGGATAAGATCCGGGAAATGATCGTGTTCGGCGCCCTGCAGGCGGATGAACAGCTGCCATCCGTGCGGACATTATCATCCCAGCTTACAGTGAATCCCAACACAATACAGAAAGCCTACCGGGAGCTGGAACGCCAGGGTTATATCTATTCCGTTCAGGGAAAAGGCAGCTTTGTGGCGCCGCCCGAGCATCATCCCAAGGAAGCAAGCAGGGAGAAGCTGCGAGGGGAGCTGCTGCGGTTAATGACGGAGGCGGTATTTCTTGGATGGACGAAGCAGGAAATCGATGATTTGTATCATGATGCTGTGAAGCAGCAGGAAAGGGGGATATCCCGTGATTGAATTGGGAGAGGTTACGAAACGATTTCAAGGGGAAGCGGCGGTCGACAGGCTTACGCTGCTGGTACGCAAAGGCTCCATCTTTGGTCTGCTTGGCTCCAACGGGGCAGGCAAAACCACTTTGCTGAAAATGCTTGCCGGGATCTACAGGCCAGATGAGGGCGGAGTTGCTGTCGAGGGAGAGGTGGTTTATGAAAATCCCAAAGTCAAGCAGCGTATTTTCTTTTTACCGGATAGCCCCTACTTTTTTCCGCAATCCTCTATCGAGCAGATGGCCCGTTTTTACAGGTCGGTGTATCCGGGATGGAGCGAGGAGCGTTATGCCATGCTTGGTAAGGTGTTCAAGCTGGATACGAAGCGCAAGCTGAGCCGTTTTTCGAAGGGGATGCGCAGGCAGGCGGCTTTCTGGATGGCATTAAGCTGCATGCCGGATCTGCTGGTGCTGGATGAGCCGATCGACGGCCTTGATCCGGTCATGCGCAGACATATTAAAAATCTGCTGTTCCAGGATACGGCTGAACGCGGGATGACAGTGATTATTTCATCCCATAACCTGCGTGAGATTGAGGACTTATGTGATCATGTTGCCATTATGCACAAGGGACGGCTGGTGCTGGAGAAGGAAGTGGATGATCTGAAGGAGGACACCCATAAAATTCAGATCGCCTTCCGTGAGCAGGCCCATGAACAGGCTTTGGAGGAGCAGGTGGATGTTTTACATAAGGAAACGAGGGGCAGCGTTGTTCTGTATATCGTGCGGGGAGAGCGCGAAGGGATCAGTCGTATAGTGGAAGCCTTTGACCCTTATGTGTTTGACGTGCTTCCGCTCACCTTGGAGGAGATATTTATTTATGAAATGGGGGACGCCGGATATGACATCCAGCCGATTCTTCTTTAACGGCGGGGTAATCCGTCAAAATATAAGACAGCACGGATGGATCGGCATCCTGTATCTGGCCGGGCTGTTGTTCACACTGCCGCTGCAGCTGATGATGGGGTTGCCGTACGAGGAGGCTGTCCGTGTAAGAGACTTGTTTGAACATCACGGTGATGAACAGATGATATTTGTCCTAAGCCTCCCGGTCATTGCCGGCGTCTTCATTACAAGGTACATACAGAGCAGGCCCGCGGCCGATTTGTACCACAGTCTTCCGCTTCGCAGAGAGCATCTGCTGACTGCTCATATAACAAGCGGTCTGCTGCTGCTGATCGTTCCGGTCTGGTTAACGGCGGCCGTCACTGCTTTGCTGTCCGGCAGGCATGACCTGGACTATTGGTTCACCCTGTCCGATGTTTTGTCCTGGGCAGTTACGGTTACAGTCATTACATTATTCCTGTACAGCTTTAGCCTGCTTGTCGGCATGTGTACGGGACAGTCCATCTTTCAGGCGATAGCGGTGTATGCAATCCTTTTCCTGCCCATGGTGCTGAGAGGGCTGCTTGCTGCTCATTTTGACTGTTACCTGTACGGATACCCGGATCCGGGGCGCATAGGCCATACTTTTGAAGTCTATTCACCGCTGTACCGTATGATCGCTATTTCGGAACTGACCTTTAGCGGTCTGGAATTGCTCATTTATATGGCTCTTGCCATGCTGTTCCTAGCGCTGTCTTATCCGCTGTACAAGAAACGACATATTGAAACTGCGGGCCAGGCCGTGGCTTATGTCTTTTTTCAGCCATTGTTCAAAACGGCCGTTATTTTTTGTCTGATGCTGCTGGGAGGCATCTATTTTCAAGGCCAGTCTGACGGGAAAACAGGCTGGATGGTTGCGGGTTACGTGCTTGGAGCAGTGTTGGGCTACATTATCAGCGAAATGATCATCCGCAAAACCTGGCAGATATGGTCCAAAAAAGCAGCGATCGAGCTGCTTGCCTATGGGGCGGGAATCGGTCTGCTGCTGTATGGATCGGTATCCGACGTCACGGGTTACGAAACGCGGATTCCGGCTGCATATTCTGTGGAAGCCGTCTATTTGGGAGACTATTTTGACTGGTCCAATACGGAGGAGGAGAACTCCTATTCCCGCAATCCGGATTATATCTCCGCGGTGCTCAGCCTCCAGCGTGAGGTTGTGAACGCGCGGCCACCCGAAATCTCGGACGCGGATCGTCCCCAAACCTATCGGAATGTATCCATCGCTTACCGGTTGAAAGAAGGGGGCACGATATACCGTGAGTATCAGATTCCTGAAGAACAGTTCGGAGATGAGCTGAAGAACGTGATGGAATTTGAGGATTACAAAAGAAGCAGCTACTGGCTGTATAAATTGAACGGTACGGCGTCGTCCGCCGAGATCTCCAGCGGAATATCTCCGAATCGGAGAGTTACAATTCACGATCCGGCAGAAATACAGGAGCTTGAGCGGGCTTTGCTGCAGGATATGGATCGGCTGAGCTATGAGGAAATGACCGCAAATCGTATACCGGAGGCGGAAATCAGGATATATTGGAAGGTTCCGGGCTCCCTCCATAATGAGTATCGATTCAAGTCCTACCCGGCCAGCCCCACATTTACGCATGTGCAGGCGTGGATGAATCGAACAGGCTATGCCAAACGCATTAAGGTAGATCCGGGGAATGTCAGCATGGAGATGGTTAATACGAAAGACTACAGTCTGCTTGACGCTTTGAACGGATTTAGCGGTTTGGCGGAGGTATTCACGCATCTGGAGGAAACGAACGGAGGGTATAACGTTAAGGATGCCAAGCTTAAAAAGCAGGTGCTTGAGCATCACAGCGATTTTGATTTTGGTAAAGAAGATACGGCTTACCTGATTCGGACCACGGTGGGAGTCGATGAGATGTACAGCGTTCTTTACAGCAAAGATCTAACGCCTGAGCTGGAGGGACTGCTGAGTGCTGATCTGGAAACTAGATAGAGAAAAATAGGTTCTGGTATAATATGGACATCCCCTGTATTTTTGGGATTCAACAGATACACAGGAGGTCTGAAAACAGTTGAACTATGATGCGAAATTTTTATTTTATCTGGAGCATATGAACAGACAATTCAGCGGCTGGGACTTCTCCTATGTTGAAAAGGCAGGCAGAATCCAGGAGGAACCGCTGGATTGGTCCTACGGAAGCCTTGCGCTTTCGTACATGAACAAGGCGGGTGCCGTGCTGGATATGGGGACGGGGGGCGGAGAGCTGCTGTCCATGCTGGGGCCTTTCCCGCAGGATACGTGCGCAACGGAGGCTTATGCACCGAACGTTCCGATTGCCAAAGCGCGTCTTGAGCCGCTGGGCATTCAGGTGGAGCAGGTGTTTGCAGATGATGAGCTGCCTTTTGCGGACGGGCGGTTTGATCTCGTTATCAACAAGCATGAATCCTATTCCGTACGCGAGGTGCGGCGGATTTTGCGGGACTCGGGTATTTTCCTGACACAGCAGGTTGGCGGGACTGACTGCCGGGAAATTAATGAAAGGCTTGGAGTTCCTCTGAACGATGAGTTCCAGCATTGGAATCTGGACTATGCCATCAAGGAGCTGGAGGAGAACGGTTTTAAGATAATTGAGAAGCGGGAACAAGCGCCGATGCAGCGTTTTTATGATATCGGAGCGCTGGTGTATTACTTGAAGGCCATAGAGTGGCAGACTGTCGGTTTCCGGATTGAGGATCATATGGAGGCGCTGTATGGCATACATGAAGACATCAAAACCAGCGGCTTCTGGGAAACGACACAGCAGCGCTTTCTGATTGTGGCGGCACCGCAGTAGGTGCTGCAGACAAGGCTCCGGTTATTCTCCGGGGCCTTGTACTGTAATGTTCGATTATCTGGCGGGTAATATGTAAGAGGATGGAGCTGAAGCAGGCCTCATCCTCCTGTTTTTTTGCCATAATAAATGTAGAGGAGTGAAGAAGAAATTATCCAAGGAGGGGACATAATGAGCGGTCAACAACATAAAGGTGTGAAGCTGCCTGATGGCACAGATGTGCCCGTCATCGGCCAGGGAACCTGGAACATGGGGGAGAACGCCTTCGCACGGGATGCTGAGATCAAGGCGCTGCAGACAGGCATTGATCTCGGCATGACCCTAATCGACACAGCGGAAATGTATGCGAACGGAGAGGCTGAGAAAATCGTCGGGCAAGCGGTAAAAGGGAAGCGGGATCGCGTATTTATCGTGACCAAGGCTTATCCGCATCATGCGGACAGCAAAGGGCTGGCGGCGGCCTGTGAGGCCAGTCTGAAGCGCCTCGGCACGGACTATGCCGATCTGTATCTGTTACACTGGCGCGGCAGTATTCCGTTTGAAGAAACTGTTCGAGGCATGGAGAAGCTGCGCAGGGAAGGGAAAATCAGACGCTGGGGCGTTTCCAATCTGGATACGGCCGACATGGAGGAGTTGTGGCAGCTTCCGGGCGGTACGGAGTGCGCGGTCAATCAGGTGCTGTACCATGCGGCATCCCGCGGCATCGAGTATGATCTGCTGCCCTGGTGCAGGGAACACCATGTTCCCGTCATGGCTTACTGTCCCATCGCCCAAGGCGGGAGGCTGCGAAAAGAGCTGCTGCAGCATCCAGTCATCGGGCAGATTGCCGAACATCATGGCGCGAGTCCTGCGCAAATTGCCCTGGCCTGGGTTATTCGCGGCGGGCATGTGATCGCGATCCCAAAAGCTGTCCAAGAGACGCATATCCGGGAGAATGCCGAAGCTGCACGCATTGTGCTGACAGAGGAGGAATTGCGGCAGATCGATGAGGTGTTCCCTGCTCCAAAATGCAAAATGCCGCTTGATATCGTATGAATGGAATTCCTGATCATCTGGAGCACGGCCTGTCCGTCGTTTTTATCGGCTTCAATCCTAGTCTGCGCTCGGGGGAAACGGGGCATCATTATGCCAACCCGCGCAACAACTTCTGGCGCATTCTGCATCAGTCGGGTCTGACACCAAGGCTGTATCAAGCTGCAGAGGACGGGGAGCTGCTGCAGTTGGGCTACGGGTTCACGAACATTGTGGCCAGACCGACCAGAGGCATTGAAGATATCACCCGCGAGGAGTATGCGGAGGGCAGGCGCATTTTGCGTGGGAAGCTGGAGATCTACCGACCGCGGGTGGCATGTTTTGTTGGTAAGGGAGTGTATACGGAGTACAGCCGAAAAAAACAGGCGGATTGGGGCTTTCAGCCTGATCCGCAGCTTCCGTTTACGCATGAATTTGTAGCCCCCTCCTCCAGCGGGCTTGTGCGCATGCCGATGGATGAAATTGTAGGGGTTTATCGGAAACTAAATGAGTATTTGACAGATTTAGAGTAAAATTATTTGATATGAAAAATGTTCAATAACACAATTCCGGGAAGCATCCGGGGTTGTGTTATTTTTGTGTTATTTTTTATAACAAATAAATTGAATTTTTTTATTCTTTTTCCTGGATCACTTGCATTTTTACGAAGAAAAAACGAAGGAATGTAATCTGATTTATAAATAAATTAATAATAATATATATTTAACATTAAAAAATAAATAAATTATGAACGAAAACTGATATTTATGAAGAAAAAAACCGAAAAAAGGAATTGCCCAATTATATGTTTGTGTGTATACTAAGTGTATTATTAATACCACTTTATGTTAAATAAAGTGACATTAAATTAAATGGGGGAATGTTTGTGAAGGTAAAGGGACAAGGATGGTTGGCATTAACACTCATAGCCGGACTGCTGGCCGGCTGCGGAGGCGGAAGTGGTGGAGGAGGCACAACTGGCACCACACCGCAAAGCTCGGGTACCACAGCTTCAGGTGGGGGTGGCGGAAAAGTCATAAAAATTGCAACCCAGTCCCCGTTATCCGGAGGGAGCGCCATCCAGGGCGAGGCGATCAAACTTGGCGCACAAATGTCGCTGGAAGATCATGCGGAAGAGTTTAAAGCTCTTGGATATGACCTGGAGCTGGTTCCTTATGACGATCAGGGCGACCCCAAGAAGGGTGTTGCCAATGCCGAGCTCATCGGTGCCGACCAAGCGGTGCTGGGTGTGATCGGACATCTGAATTCCGGCGTTTCCATTCCGTCCTCGGTTGTTTATGAGAAGTACAACATTCCTATGATCTCTCCAGCCAGTACAGCTACAGACTTCACAGACAGAAAACTGAAAGTGGCGAACCGTGTCGTTGCCCGTGACGATTTCCAAGGACCAGCAGCTGCAGAATATGCAGTTAACAACGTGAAAGCGAAGAATATCTTCGTTATTCAAGACAAAACAGCATATGGGCAGGGTCTTGCCGAAGCGTTCCGTGATGCAGCAGAAAAGCTTGGAGCCACGATTTCCGGATATGAGGGGATTACGGTAGGCGAGAAGGACTTTAACGGGGTGCTCAACATTGCCGCCAGCAAAAAACCGGATTTTATCTTCTTTGGCGGTTTATACGCTGAAGGCGGGCTTCTGATCAAGCAGGCCCGTGGCAAAGGCATTGCGGCTCCCATTATGGGCGGCGATGCTCTTGACTCCTCCGGCTTGGTGGATATTGCCGGGAAAGATGTCGATGGCTCGCTTTACAGCTCCGTCGCCGGTGATATCACGAAGATGGAAGAGGGCAAGCAATGGGCTGAGCAGTATGAACAGAAGTTCAGCAAGAAGCCTGAGGGTTATTCTGTTTACTCCTATGATTCGATGAGCGTGATGCTGGAAGCGATCAAGAAAGCCATTGAAGAGAACGGCGGTGAACTGCCAGCCCGGGAAAAAGTACGGGACGCGGTAAGGGCTACGAAGGATTTCCAAGGTGTTGCGACCAAGGTTTCTTTTGACGAGATCGGCGATAATGCGTATGCCAAAGTATTCATATATAAGTTTGATGGGGCGGCCTACCCGGGAGCGATGGTTTCGGAAATCGAAAATAAGTAATCTGGGATCCACGCAGCCAGGAGGTATGTTCCGGATTGGACATACAGCCTGGCTGCAGTTTTTAATACTGGCGTCTTGGTGAACACATCGATAAACGTTTTTCTTTTCAGATGGAAGGGGTAACCAATCATGTTTGCGACGTTATTGCAAAGCTTGCCGCAGGTGCTGATTGACGGGCTGGCATTAGGCGCCATATATGCCGTGGTCGCACTGGGCTACACCATGGTTTACGGAATTCTGGAGCTGATCAATTTTGCGCACGGGGAAATTTTTATGACCGGCGCTTTCGCAGGGACCGCCGTGCTGTTCCTGTTTCAAAGCCTCGGCCTGCTGGGCGGCCTGCCCGCGTGGCTGTCCTATGTACTCATTATATTTGTGGCCATGATGGTGACCGGAGCGCTCGGAGTCGGGATTGAACGGGTCGCCTACCGGCCGCTGCGCAAGGCGCCGAAGCTGATCTCCCTGATTTCCGCATTCGGAGTTTCCTTTGTGCTGCAGGATCTCATCCGTTTTATCGCAGAGCTGAAAACCGGCAACTATATTGTAAGCACGCCTTCGTTGTTTGAAGGAAGAATCGATCTGCCTCTTTCCACCGTATCTGGTTTCGCGGATACCTCGATCAAAACAAACACCATTTTTATTCTGATCATTGCGGTGCTGCTGATGGTGGGCCTGGATTTGTTCGTCAACCGCACAAAGTGGGGAGTGGCCATGCGGGCGGTTGCCCAGGACCGGGAGACGGCGTCCCTGATGTCGATCAACGTAAATAAAGTCATTGTGCTTACCTTTTTCATCGGCTCGGCACTCGGAGGCTCCACGGGTGTTCTGTTTGCGCAGCAGTACGGAACCATAGACCCTTATATCGGTTTTATTTTGGGCATGAAAGCCTTCACGGCGGCGGTATTGGGCGGAATCGGCAACATCCGCGGGGCCATGTTTGGCGGCATTGTCATCGGGGTGCTGGAGATGTTCGCGTCCGCCAATTTGGGGCTGCTTACGAATGGCAACTTTGGGGCAGAGTACAAGGATGTTTTTGCATTCATGATTCTGATCATTGTACTGATCTTCAAACCTGAGGGCTTGTTCGGAAAAGCCGTCAAAGAGAAAGTGTAGGTGAATCCGGTGGAGTTCATGAAGAAGACTTTGTTTACAAATAAACCGGCGCAGGCTGCGCTGCTGCTGCTGTTTGTGGCGGTGACCGCCTCCGGCGTCTATTTTATGGATAAATCGGTCATTTCCTTTTTGCTTCTGCTTGGGTCGCTGCTGCTGCTGTATTACACAACCTTCAGCAACGGGATGAAGTGGGTTATTGCCGGTGTGCTGCTCGTACTGATCATTCCTTTTGCGAGCTCCGGCGGTCCAGCGTATGAGTCGTATATGGAAGTGGCGACCCAGTGCGGCATTTATATTGCCATGGCACTGGGGCTGAATATTGTGGTCGGCTTTGCCGGATTGCTGGATATGGGATTTGTCGCTTTTTTTGCGGTTGGCGCGTACACGTACGGCATATTTGCCACCGGACAGGCCAACAACTTCATTTCTGGCGATCTGTTTCCGCTGTCGGGAACATCATTTTGGATCTTCATCCTGTTGGGCGGATTTATGGCCGGGATATTCGGCATTCTGCTGGGACTGCCGGTGCTGAGGGTGAAAGGCGACTATTTGGCGATCGTAACCCTCGGCTTCGGTGAGATCATCCGCATTATATTCAACAATCTGGAGAAGCCGGTGAACATTACAAACGGGGCGCTTGGCCTGTCTTCCATCCAGCCCCCTAATCTGTTCGGCTTCCAGTTTACGTTTCCGCATCAATTTTATTTCATCGTAATTGGCATTCTGGCGGTTGTTATTTTTGCGGTCCGCAGATTCGAGCATTCCAGGCTTGGCCGCTCCTGGAAGGCTGTTCGCGAGAATGAAATTGCTGCCCAGTCCATGGGCATTCCGCTGATCCGGACGAAGCTGACGGCCTTTGCAATCGGCGCATCCTTCTCGGGCATGATGGGTGTCGTATTCGCTGCCAAGCAGACGTTTATTGATCCGACGAGCTTTACACTGATCGAGTCGACCACGATTCTGGTCATGGTTGTGCTCGGCGGGATGGGAAGCGTTCCAGGGGTCATTTTGGGGGCAAGTCTTGTAACGATATTGAATCTCCAGGTGCTCACGGAGTTCACCAACTGGCTGAATCAACTGTCCATGCAGGGAATTGTGCAGGTTCCAAACGCGCTGTCTCCCGCCAAAATGCAGCGGTTCATTTTTGGTGCAATTCTGATCCTTGTCGCCATTTTCAGGCCGAACGGACTGATTCGCGCGAAAAACCGGCTGGTGAAGCTGGAACAGGTGAAGGAGCAGCCTGCTGCTGTCAAGGGAACAGCGCTATCGGAATGAAAATTTTATACGAAGGGAGGAACCTGTATGGCGGTATTAAAAGTGACGAATCTGGTGAAGCGTTTTGGCGGGCTTACAGCCGTGAACGGCGTGAATTTTGAATTTCCGGAAGGAAAAATATCGGCTGTGATCGGACCGAACGGTGCCGGGAAAACGACATTTTTTAATATGATCACCGGGATCTATGTTCCGGATGAAGGACAAATTGAACTGAAAGGCCAATCCATCGTGAATGTGAAGCCTGACCGCATTACTGGCCGGGGCATTGCGCGGACATTCCAGAATATTCGTCTTTTCGGCAGTATGACCGTATTGGAGAATGTCATGGTCGGCATGCACATTCATTTGCGGTCAGGTGTGGTTGGCACGCTGTTGAATTTGCCGTGGGTGAGGCATGAAGAGCAGCAGGCCAAGATCGCGGCGTACAGGCTGCTGGAATATGTCGGGATGGAGACATTGTACAACGAGGAAGCGGCAAGTCTGTCCTACGGGGCACAGCGGCGGCTGGAGATTGCGCGTGCGCTCGCGGCCAGGCCGTCAGTGCTGCTGCTGGATGAGCCGGCAGCCGGCATGAATCCGCGCGAGACGGCAGAGCTGACGGCGCTGATCCGCCGCATCCAGCAGGAGCTCGGCACCTCGATCATCCTGATTGAGCATGATATGAAGCTGGTCATGGAGCTGTCCGATCATATTCTCGTATTGGACCATGGGGAGAAGATCGCGGAAGGCGGCCCCGAGGAAATTCGCTCGAATCCGAAGGTCATTGAGGCGTATCTCGGCAAGAGCGCTCTGGAAGAAGAGGTGACATTATGAGCTTGCTGGCTTTGGAAAATGTAGAGGCTTATTATGGCGGGATTCAGGCGTTAAAAGGAATTTCCCTTCAGGTAAATGAGGGGGAGATCGTAACGCTCATCGGTTCGAACGGCGCGGGAAAGTCCACGACGTTAAAATCCATCTGCGGCCAGGTCAGAACCAAGGGCAGGATCCTATTCGCCGGAAAGGATATTGCCTCCGAGCAGCCGCACCTGATCGCTTTGGGTGGAATTGCGCATGTTCCTGAAGGACGGCGCATTTTTCCCAAGCTGACGGTCAAGGAAAACCTGGAGATGGGAGCCTTCTCTGTCAAGGACAAAAAGCTGATCAAACAGCGGATCGAGCAGGCCTTCACTTATTTCCCACGGCTAAAGGAGCGTTATCATCAGGCCGGGGGCACGATGAGCGGCGGGGAACAGCAGATGCTCGCCATTGCCAGAGGGCTGATGATGAATCCGAAAATTTTGCTGCTGGATGAGCCGTCCATGGGACTGGCGCCGGTGCTGGTGGATCAAATTTTTGAAATCATTCAGGAGCTGAACGAAGCAGGGATGACGATATTGCTGGTGGAGCAGAATGCGTATCATGCACTGCAGATCGCCCACCGGGGTTATGTCATTCAGACCGGAGAAATCATCATGCATGATGATGCCGTCAAGCTGCTGTCCAACAGCCAGGTGAAGGAAGCTTATCTTGCATAATTTGCGTATTTGCGGCCCTGGGCAGCAACACAAACAGGCTGAAAATCTGTGTCTGTTTGTGTTGTTGTGCCAGGGTTTTTGCATTTACATAATGTAGTTACAAAGAACTATATTTAACTTGTTTTTCACGAAAATTTTACAATTAACTATTAATTTCTTAGTTAATAGGACCGATATTAATACATAGTCTATGTAGAAATTTGGCAGCAAAGCGGTTGTTTAATAGTCAAGTCAGATGATATGGAGTTTTAAATATAACAAAGGGGGGCATTAAGCCGTATTTGAAAATGCAGCCAAATCTACGACAATAAAATCATAATAGGAGCGTTAAACTGATGTTGTTGATCAGACGTATGTCTTTCTTCACCAAAAATTTGTTGCTGGCCTTTATTAACATTATTTTGATTGGGACGATTCTAATTGCATCCTGTTACATAACACAAAAATCTATCCTGACTGAACAGCTGCGGGAGCAAATTACGGCGATTACCCAGGAATGGGCCAAGGAAATCGACCCGGCCCTCGTAGCGCAAGCAATTACCCAGAAGAGTTACCAAGGATCGGCGCAAGCCGAACTGCAGGCCAAATTGGACGAAATCCATAAATACAACCCGAATATCGCGCAAGCGTACCTCTTTGGCACGGAGCTCGCGGATGGAAACAAAACTTCGCTGATAGCCATGCCCACAAATCTCGTTGAAGCTTTCTCGGCGGATAACGTGAACATTGGCGATATGTATGCACAGCCGGAGGCTATGGCTAACGGCATTGCTGAGATGCTTAAAACGAAGCAACCGACATTTACGAGCTTTTATACCGATGACTTCGGAATCTGGACGACGATCCTTTACCCGATGACGAACCAGCAGGGAGAGATTATCGGCTTTTTCGGCGCGGACGCGGATGCCAGTGCCGTTCCCCAAGGACTTCATAAGATGCTTGTGAACGGTATAACCATTATGGTTATTTTCATGCTGCTTATCTTCCTGATCCAGTTTTATTTCTCCCGCTTGACTTTGAAACCCATTAACGAATTGGTGCGCGGCATTGAAGCGGTCAGCAGCGGCAATTTGAATGTCGAGCTGAAAACAGGCCTGGATGATCTCGGCATCGTGAACAGCAAGTTTAACAGCATGGTAAACCAAATGAACGACATGATGCTCCAGGTTCAGCATACCTCTCATGCAGTAACGAATTCCGCCAAGAGCCTCCGTGAAATCTCGGAGCAGAACAGCAAAAATTCGAACCTGATTACAGCTAGCGTTCAGGAAATTTCGCAGGGGATCGTGGAGCAGGAGCAAGCTTCCGTAAGTACGGCGAGAGCCATGTCTGAAATAGCGACTGTCATCCAGAACATCGCTGAAAATTCTTCGAAGGTTGCACAAGAAGCTTTCGACATGGAAATGAAATCAACTGAAGGTAATACGGCTGTTAAGCAGGTAATGACGCAAATGGAGCAAATCCAAACGTTTGTCGGCAAGTCGACGAGTGCCATTAAGTCACTGGATAGCCGTTCCCAGGAGATCGGGAATATCGTTTCCATTATCATGAACATTTCCAGCCAAACCAACCTGCTGGCATTGAACGCTGCCATCGAAGCCGCAAGAGTCGGGGAGCATGGCAAAGGTTTTGCCGTTGTTGCCGGCGAGGTGAGGAAGCTGGCCGAGCAGTCGGATCAGTCCGCAAACCAAATTTCGGAGCTCGTCAAAGAAATTCAAGAGTTGATCCGGGTAGCCGTTGAGGCATTGGAGCAAGGTACTCGTGAAGTCGGCGGCGGTCTGCAAATTACGGATACGACGGGCCGGATTTTAAGCGAGATTCTGCAAGCCACGCAAAACGTTACGATGCAGATCCAAGAGGTGTCCAGTTCGACGGAAGAGCTGGCAGCAGGAACGCAGGAGCTTACGGCTACGTCTGAAAGCCTGTCGGCTTCGGTTGGTGTAACAGCTGTAAATAGCGCCAAAATTTCCGATTCCGTCAAGGAGCAAAAAGCGGATATAGAGGCTATCGTTGATTCCTCGACCGAACTTACGGCTCTGTCGGAAAAACTTCAGGAACTTATTAACCAATTTCAAGTACGTGTTTAAGGCAACCCATTTTTCTAGCATCGAACCCGATGTTGAGGCATTTTACTGCTCAGGAGGAATTAGATATGACGGAGATTAATCATCACACCACTGCTTTGGTAACCGAAAGTCCACTGCTATACATCCCGCTCGATTCGTCACGTCACGGCCGAACGTATTCCTACTTAACAGCAGATGTTCTCATGGAGGAAAGCCTGAGCGCCAAGCTCGGGCAATTGAAAGCCGGTGAAGAGCAAACCGGTATATTGGCAGCCGCTTATTTTGCGCTGCTTTTCCGTTTATCAGGAGAATCTGACATTATTGTGGAGTGGATCGCTGATGAAGGAAAATCCGTTCCGCTGTGGATGAGCTTTGAACAAAAACAGACCTTTTCCAGCCTTAAAAACAGTATCATCGCCCAAATGGCCGCAGGCGCGGAAGCTGCCCCGGACCTTCAGTTTGACACCCGGTTTTCCATTGGGCGTCCGATCGGGACAGTGCAGGAGCTGCTAAACTGGCAGCTGCTTGATGAAAACGGCAACCGGGTCATACGCGTGACTTACGACAGCTCCGTCCTTAAGGAAGGTACGGTTCACAGGTATATTCAATATTTCCATGCATTGCTCGGAGCGGCGCTTACGGATGCAAACCGCCCGACCGCTGCCATCGACATTTTGACTGAGCAGGATAAGGCTGTCTACGAGCAAATGAACGATACGGCATGGCCTTACGACAAATCGATGACCATTCATGGCATGTTCGAGCAGGCAGCTGTTTTATTTCCGGAACGGATGGCGGTGTCGTCGGTTCATGGGCAATTGACATACCGGGAATTAAACGAAAAAGCGAATCGTACCGCCCGGATGCTGCTGGAGCGTGGATTACGCAAAGGTGAATTTGTTACGATTTTTATGGAGCGAAGCCTTGAACTTATCATCAGCCTGCTCGGTATCCTTAAGGCGGGGGGTGTATATGTTCCGGTTGATCCCGAGCATCCGGAAGACCGCAATCGCTACATTTTATCGGATACACGATCTTCCTTTATCCTCACCAAAACCGAATATAATGAGCAGGCGGCGCTGCTGTGTGCGGAACTGGAGACGGTCAAGGACATCATTTCAATGGATTCGGGCATGATAGAAGCTTACGAAGGGGCCGTAAACGTCGATAGCGGAGTGAGACATGACGATCTTGCTTATATCATTTACACGTCCGGCTCAACGGGAAGACCGAAGGGTGCGCTTATCGCGCATGAAGGGGTAGTTAACCTGGGGGAAACGGTTCGCACGGATTGCCGGATTGGGCCTGATGATGTGCTTACACAGTTTGCTACCTACAGCTTTGACGCCTCGGTATGGGATACGATTGGTGCGTTATTTTACGGTGCGCATTTGTATCTGCTGTCACCGGAGGAACGGGTATCAGTCGAGGAGTTCGCCGCTGCCATCGAAAGAACGGGAACAACCATCATCACGATTCTTCCGACCGTGTTCTTCAACCAGTTGTCCGCCTATTTATCGGATGAAGGCTACCGCAAGCTGTCTGGCGTAAAGCTGATTACAGTGGCGGGCGAAGCGCTTTACGGCGAACAGGTTCGTGCTTTTCAGCGCAAATTCAGGGATGCGATCGAAATTGTTAATGTCTACGGGCCAACGGAATGCACCGTATGCACGACCACACACACGATCAGAGGCCTTATACCGGATGACTTGACGAATATTCCAATCGGCAAGCCTATTCATAATTACAAGGTTTATATTGTTAACGAAGAGAATCAGCTATGCCCGGTTAATGTGCCCGGAGAAGTATATATTTCGACCGTAGGTTTGGCCAAAGGTTACCTGAACCAGCCGGAAAAAACGGCGGAAGCCTTTATCGCGAATCCGTTTGGTGAAGGACAAATCTATAAATCCGGCGATATTGCGAAGCTGCTTCCGGACGGAACCATCGAATACGTCGGCCGCCGCGATTCCCAAATCAAGATCCGGGGGCATCGCATTGAAATCGGGGAAATTGAGGACAGCTTCGCCAAAATTCCTAACGTTCAAAATGTTGCCGTCATTCACAAGAAGGACACGGAAGACCAAAACATGCTGGTTGGTTACTTTACAACGAAAGACGGGAGCCTACTGCCAGCCCCTGACGTTAAACGTTTGCTGGGAACCAAGCTGCCTTCCTATTTCATTCCAAAGTGGATTGTCCAGCTTGAAACCATGCCGACTTCGCCAACAGGGAAGATCGACCGGAAAAGCCTGAGAAACTACGATCATCGGGTGATGGCCCAGTCGGATACCGGATTCGAGCCGCCGGTTACGGATATCGAGCGGCGTGTTGCAGAGTCATGGCAGGAAGTGCTGAAGGTGGAACAAGTGGGCAGGTATGACGACTTTTTCTCAATTGGCGGCGACTCTTTGGCAATCATCCATGTCCTGGTCCTGTTAAAGCCGCATTATCCGGATTTGAAAATAAACGATTTCTTCCAGCATCGGACAGCCGAAGTGTTATCTGCACACATCGGGCAGCTGATGGAAAAGCCGCAGACGGCGGAGCGCTCTGTTATGTTGACCGGACCTGCTATTTCCCTGGAGGAGCACCCGCCTATACCACAACGGGATGGAAAGAGCGGAATCAGCTTTCGGGAGCCTAAAGCCGTGTTATTGACGGGAGCCACCGGATATCTTGGCGCTTATTTGCTGCATGAGCTGCTTGTCCAAAGCAAAGCTATCGTGTACTGCCTGGTCCGTCCAGGGATTATTCCAGGTTTGGCACGGATTCAGAGCCATATGGAGTATTTCTTTGGCTCGTCCGTTCAAGAGCTTATGAAGGACCGCGTAATCACAGTAGATGGAGATTTGGAGCGTGAGCACCTGGGCATAACATCCGAAATGAGGCATAAGCTGGCCGGTGTACTGGATATGATTGTGCATAGCGCCGCAGACGTAAGGCATTTCGGAGATGAAGACCAATTCGCGAAAACGAATATAGCCGGCACACTTTCCTTAATCGAGTTTGCGCGCAGTTGTGTAAATCCTGTTCGGTTCCATCATATTTCAACAATGGGCATACCGGAAGATCTGGCATTAAGCTGTCAGTGGGAGAAGGTAGTGAGCGAACAAACGCTGACCCCGGATCTTAAGGTAGAGAACCTCTATACGAACAGCAAGCTTGAAGCGGAGAAAGTGCTAATGGCTGCGGCACAGCAGGGGCTGCATGTCAGCATATATCGGGCAGGCAATTTATCCAGCCATTCGGAAAGCGGGCTTTTCCAGAAAAATATCGACAGCAATTCATTCTATCGTATGTTAAAGGCAATGCTTCTGCTCGGCAAAGCTCCAGAGGTACAATGGGAGGTCGATTTCACTCCCATTGATTATGCGGGAAAATCGATCGTTGCCCTTGCGATGCAGCCCGATTCTTCGGGCAAAGTGTTTCATATTTGTAATCCGCAAACGATCTCCTATACCTCGTGGGTCAATCTCATTCGTGAATTTGGATATGAGATTGAATTGATGGAGCAGGAGGCGTACAGGGCATGGCTATTTGATCCTGCCGCTCCGAAAAACACGGAAGGCGTCAAGCTGGCGATTGCCCAGCTTGAAGGAGACGGGGCGAAGGATTCCCGCTACCGGTACGGATGCAAGTTGACCTCCGAGGCTCTGCAGGGAACTGGCATTACATGTGCTATTCCCGACAGCGACTTTATGAAAAAAATGATAGAGCATGCCATCAAAATAGGTTATTTGCCGAGAACAACAGCATTGGCGAGCATTTAATGCCCAATCCCCCTTATCCGCATTTTGTCGGATAAGGGGGATTTTTATTGGAATATGGAATTGACTGCATGCGACTATTGAAAATATAATTATATTATCCAAATTATGGTGTTTTCCATATGGGATGATCATTTTCGTAGCTGGGGGTGGATAACATGAAACACACAACTACGATACGCGATTTGTTAAGGGAGCATTTGGAGCATAACCGGCTCACGCTGGAGCGGTTCTCACGGATTACGGGAATCAATCGGGGGACACTAAGCTCCATTCTGAATGTGCGCAGCCCCAAACCGTTGTCTATTGGGCAGCTGGACCGGATTACAGGGGGGATGGGCTACGACGAAGGAACCTTGTATGAATTATTTGTCGACGAATGTTTTCACCAGGCTGCCCCTCATTGGCGCCGGCTGCGTCCTTTCCTGATGCGCTGCGCTTCCCTGGGGAAGACGGAATGCATTCGTATGGTGATTGGGCAGCTTCTGGATGATCTTGCCCACGTCCCCGGGATCTATGACACTGCGGGCTTGATGTATGAGGAAGGTTACCTGGCGGAAGCGTCCATACTGTACGAATGTGTGGCCGAAAGCGAGAAATACAGCCATTCGGAAAGGCTCGCCATGAGCCAGTACCGGATCTTTCTGATCGCCTGCAGGCTTCAGGACAGACCGGCGGATGCTGCAATCCGCTTTATCCCTTATCGTTTCAGACTGCCTGAAGACTGTGTTATGGATGGATTGTGGAATCTGGCTGAGCAATTTGCGGCGGCAGGCAGGTGGGATGATGCTTACCGGTATGCAGTTGAACTGGAGGAGCTGGCCCAGGCCATGTCCCCTTACCGTGATGGAAGCATGAAAGGAAGAATGCGTTCCAAAACCACCGGGGAAGAACGGATTCCGGCGGTCTATTACGCCAGGAGCCAGCTGCTTAAAGGCTCTGTGCTGGTAGAGCTGGGGGACCTTGAGGGAGCGCGCAGGTGTATGGCCGTCTGCAGAGAAATGAGCTGGGGCAAGGATTCCGGTGGTGGAGCAAGTTCCGCCGTTCGCATGCTCAAAACGATGGCCGAAGGAAAGCTGCTTGAGCTCGACCTGTTGGAAGGCTGCAGGGAATCTCTTGCACCCTATGTCGAATTCCTGCGGCGTCATCCGCAGGAAGCGGAAGATGGGGTGTCCAATATACTGCGGGCAGCGGTAGAGCATCATTATAATGTGGATGAAGAGCTTTCCGAATTTTCGCATCTTATTCATGTAGGATGGATGACCGAAAGAGGCGGGTCCTTGCCGGAAAAAGGCAGGATGCGAAGCCGCGCCAGACTGTACTATTATTATGCGGCTTATCTGATTGCAGGGAAGAAGTGCAAGGAAGGGTTTGAATTTCTTTTGCACAGCGTACGGTTTGCGCGCGAAAGCGGGATGCAGGATATCATGCTGCAGTGCATGTTTCTTTACGAAGAGCATCGGGACGAGGCGGGCACCATGCAGACACAATTTAAAAGTACATACGCCCTATACAGAAAAGAAACTGAGCACATTTGCAGCAGCGGGTGCAAGGAAGAGCTTACAGTCCTGCAGAACGGGTGATTTGGCAGGAGCTGTCAGCAAAAAAAATCAAAAAAGCGCCTCCTTGTTCTGCTAAGCTGGACATCAAGGAGGCGTTTGTGTGAGCTATCATCCTGCCATTCAGAAAGTTATCCGTTTTATCGAAAATAATCTCGAAACGGAAATGAACGGAGAACTTCTCGCGATGGAGGCTGGCTTCTCTTTCTTTCATTTTCACCGGATCTTCCGGCACGAAACAGGAATGACGATTGCCGAATATATACGGATGCGCAGACTTGCCAGGGCCGCGGTCACGATCCTGTCTACTGATGAGCGGATTCTCGATATCGCTCTCCGTTTCGGCTTTGAGTCCCAGGAAGCGTTCAGCCGGGCTTTCAAAAAAGTGTATAATCTGCCGCCCGGCCGCTATCGCAAGCTGATGGGCCGAATAACCGACAAGGAGGAAGAATTTATGACACAGCTGCAGAACAAGGAAAGCAATAGCATCAAGGGCTGGTTTCTCAGCGGCAGCCATCCGTCCTGCTACGAAATGGGTATTGACCGGCAGGTCGTTCATCAGGGAACCGGGTCCGGTTATCTTAGATCCGTGACTGTTGATTCCCACGAGCAGTTCGCCACGATGATGCAGATGTTCAAGGCGGGGTATTATCTTGGCAAAAGAATCAGGCTGTCTGCTTTTGTGAAAACGCGGGAGGTTGATGAGGGATATACGGGATTATGGATGCGGGTCGATACCGCTGCCGGTGACATACTGCAATTCGACAACATGAGCAACCGGCAGTTGAAAGGAACACTGGACTGGAATCATTACTCTATTGTGCTCGATGTGCCTCCGCAGAGTGCTGCCATTTCATTCGGCGTTCTGCTTGCAGGGCGCGGGCAGGTGTGGGTGGACCGTTTTTCGTTTGAAGAAGTTCCCGAGACCGTGCCTTCCACCAATTTGGAAATATCAGGGGAGCTGCTTGACGAGCCTACCAACCTGTCATTCGAAGAAGTCTGAATTTTAAATGGAAGAAACGGGGCGTCCCATGAGTGGTTTTTATAGGAACGAAGGACAAAAAGTCGAGAACAGGGAAAACTTGCTCCTGTTCTCGACTTTTTTTGTCAAATTGAAAATCGGAGGAAGCGGCCATCCGGGTTCAATTCGGCTGCTTGAGCGCCGTTTCCTGCATGGCCTGAAGAACGGGCACATAGTCATAACCGAGATCATGCGCCACCGCTTCGTACGTTATTTTCCCGTTCATTACATTGGTGCCGCTCCGGATCGCCTCGCTGCTTCGGATCGCTTCCAGAACGCCCTTGTCCGCAATTTGTACGGCAAAAGGCATGGTGGCGTTCGTTAACGCGATCGTGGAGGTTTGGGGAACGGCCCCTGGCATGTTGGCTACAGCGTAGTGCACAACTCCGTGTTTTACATACGTAGGCTGGTCATGGGTTGTAATCCGGTCGATCGTCTCGACGATGCCGCCCTGGTCAATGGCCACGTCAACAATGACGGAGCCGGGCTTCATGGCTTTGACCATTTCCTCAGTTACGAGCTTTGGGGCCTTGGCGCCTGGGATCAGAACGGCTCCGATCAGCAAATCGGCTTCTGCGGCAGCTTGGGCGATGTTGGAGGGGGTGGAGACGAGCGTGTTCATCTGATTGCCGAAAATATCATCCAGCTGCCGCAGTCTGTGCAGGCTCAGATCAATGACGGTCACATCCGCTCCGAGCCCGATGGCCAGCTTGGCGGCATTCGTTCCGACGACACCGCCGCCGATAATGACAACTTTGCCGCGCTTGACGCCGGGCACACCGGACAGCAGGATGCCTTTTCCGCCTTTTGGCCGTTCGAGCAGCTGGGCTCCGATCTGCACGGACATTCGTCCGGCCACCTCGCTCATCGGCGTCAGCAGCGGCAGAGCTCCGCCCACGGTGATTGTTTCATAGGCAATTGCTGTCACGCCGCTTGCGGTCAAGGCCTTGGCAAGCGACGGTTCGGCAGCAAGATGAAGGTAGGTGAACAGGACGAGGCCTGGACGGAAGTATCCGTATTCGCTTTCCAGCGGTTCTTTTACCTTCATAATCATTTCGGACTGTGTCCACACGTCCCCAGCCTTTTCGACCAGGGAAGCTCCTGCTTTCGCATAATCCGCATCCTGAAATCCGCTTTCAGCACCGGCATGCTGCTCGATCAACACAGTGTGGCCCTGGCGAACCAGCTCCAAAGCTCCTGCAGGAGTCAGAGCAACCCGATTTTCATTATTCTTGATTTCCTTGGGAACCCCGATGATCATGGCCATGCACCTCGAATGTTAGATTTAATATCAGTTTACAAAGGGTCTCCTTGGATGGCATCATACAAAGTGTCAATGATTTTCAAATTTAGGCTGGACGTATTGTTGATGCTTCAAAAATAGCTTGGTAATAAACGGATAACCATGTTATCTATCGTGACATTAGGAGGGAGACGGATGAAGGGTGAAGCTCTGTTTACCATTGCGGATGTACTAAAGCGTCCGGTATTTCACCGGGCCAGGCTGGCTGCCGGGGAGCGGGGGATAAACCGCCCGGTCCGCTGGGTGCATGTGCTGGAAATTACGCATGTCTCTCCCTTTGTGAGCAGAAATGACCTTATTTTAACGACCGGACTGTGGCTGAAGCGGTATGAGGAAGAACGGATTGAATATATGAAGCAATTGTTCAGCCAGGGAGCCGCGGGCTTATGTGTGGAGTTCGGCACCACGATTGATGCGGTTCCTGATGAAATTTTGGAGTGGGCCGAGGAGCATGATTTTCCGGTGATCGTCTTTGAGCAGCCGGTCCGTTTTGTCGAAATTACACAGGACATCCACTCGCTGCTCATTAACCGTCATCATCTGCTGCTGCAGAGTCTGGAAAGCTTCTCCCGCAAGCTTCAGCAGGAGACGCTGCGCAGTTCGGACATGTCCGCCATATTACGGCTGCTGCATGATTATGTATCAAGGCCTGTTGTGTATATTTCTTCGATCGAAGCGAACCGGTTTGTGCCTGCTGTCAATTCGGAGCTTGCAGAGAGGCTGGGGGATATATACGAACGAGAAGTAGAGGGGCGTATGAGTGCGGACCGGGAGAATCATCTGCTTTTTCAACTAAATGGCCATGCCTCTGTCTTATTTCAGCCGGTCGTATGCTTCGGACAGGTGTTCTCCGCCGTCGGTATTGTGCTGCATGATGAGCAGCCGGGTGAAGCTGTACCTTTGCTGCTGGACTATACGGCAAGAGCGGCCGCGACGCTTGTTCTGCGCACCCAATTTTTGGAGGAGCGTTTGCTGCGTAATCAGAATGAGCTCATACAGGAGATTCTGAACGGGCAAATCAGAAGCGAGGAACAGGCGAAGACCCGGATGGGGCTTCGTCTGCTTGCCAAGGGTGAATATCTGTTCATGGCAGGCATTATTGAAGTGGAGTCGCTCGATAAGGAGTCCGGACAGGTGCGCCGCGAGGCGATTCACCAGGATATCCTTGTTCTGCTGCGCTCCCTGCTCAAAAAAAATAATTTGCACAGCCTGCTTATGATGAAAGGCAACCAGTGTTATCTGCTGTGCGCCAAGGAATCGATTACCACGCGCTCCTTGACGAATCTGAGGAGCGTCCTGTCCAATATTGTGCAGCATTTGAACCGGTATGCGGAGGAGGAACTGGGCGGGGTGCGGATTCACGCAGGCTTTGGAAAGAGCAGGACTAGAATGCTGGAGACGGACCGGAGTTTCCATGAGGCCTACCAGGTCATTGAAACCGCGCGCAGTGTCGCACGTATGAAAGATAAACTGTTTTATAACGACCTGGGCATCTACCAGCTGCTGAAGGCCGTGCCTGTTACTCCTTTTCTTGCCGCATTTGTTGAAGACCATCTCGGCGCTCTCATAACATATGATCAGGAGCACCCAATGCAGCTGCTGAACACGTTGGATATGTATTTTCAATGCCATGGCTCCAAGAAGGATACGGCCGACAAGCTGTACATTCATCGGCAGACGCTGTACAACCGGCTCGCTAAAATCACCGAAATCATCGGGACTGATCTTCTTGAACCTGATAAAAGGCGCTGTCTGGAGATGGCCTTGCTTGCTCACCGCATGCTGCAGTCGGAAGGATGCTGAGTCCTGCATACCGGGTCTTAAGAACTTGCCGCAGGAATATAACGAAAAGGGGCTGATTTACAAATCAAGGCAAGCTTGCGATAATGGAAAAGGGAACCAGGCCGTATCATTTTTTAAAAATAAATTTGGGGAAGGGGATTTTACATGAAGCTGAAAACATGGCTTGCAGCTCCGCTTGTCCTGCTGCTCGTAATTTTAACGGGATGCCAGGCGGTAGGAGGCTTTGATGTCAACCAGGGACTGCTCGGCACACTTAAAGTCAAACCGCAGGAGTCCAGTTCCACAGTGTCCTTTCATGTTGAGCCGACTGGCAGCGCTTCGGCAGAAGACCGGGAAATCATTGATTTTATTAACTCTGTATCGATTTCAGTATATGAAGCAAAAGTTCAATCGGAGGATGTTATATCCGCCAAGGGTGCTTTCCATTATCAGGATGTAAGCCTGCCGTTTGCCATGTCCATGGATCGGTCGGGGCTGGCGTTTGAACTCGAAGGCTCCAAGAAGCCCTACTACATAGACTTGAAACAGGCGGAAACACTTGAAGGGCTGCCTGAAGGGTTCGATCCTTATGCTTACAGAGACAAAATCAATGATCTGGTGCTGGAAGCAGCCGGACTGTTCATTGAGCATTCGCCGAATCCGAAGGACATCTCGGTTGATAAGGTGACCGAGGAAGTGAACGGAGAGAAGGTTGATCTGACGAAGCTGTCCGTGCAGCTGACAGGAGAAGAGCTGGTTCAGTTGGTTAAACCGATGCTTCAGAGCCTGGCCCAGGATGAAGAAGGGCTGAAGCGGCTTATTGGACAGGGGCTGGATCTTGCAGCCGAGATTGCCGCCGCTGCCGGTGAAGAAGCAAGCATGGAGGAAGGTTTGTCCGAATTTGGCGCCAACAAGGAAGAAATTGTCAATACCCTGTATACGGAAGCCAAAGGTGTGCTGGACCAGTTCATAAGCCAATATGATGCCGGTGTAAGCCTGATGTACACGCAAGCGCCGGAGCTGCGGACCGTACTGGGGCCAAACACCGTGCTGAAAACCGACCTGTATTTTGATGGGAATAAAGATGTTCGCAAAGACCGTACGGAGCTGACCGTCGCTCTCCCTGCAGTGGATGATCTGCCGATTACTTCTTTCACGCTCCGCTCCGAGAGCGAGGTGTGGAATGTGAACGGTGCCGTAACTGCCGATAAGGTAGACACCTCCGGCGGTGTCATTAGTGTAGAAGGAGATGGACTGACACCGGGAGACACTCTGCGCAATTTTGACAGCAGCTCGAAGGTTTATGATATTTTGAAGAACGACCTGAAGGTAACGCATAAGGAAATTGTCATTGATCCGGAAGACAGCTATTATGACCTGGTGACCAAGAAAGGCACGACCATGATTGCCCTGCGGGATATCGCTGGCGAGTTGGATGCCAAGCTGGACTGGGATGCGTCTGCGAAGCAAATCACGGTAACCGACGATATTACGGAAGCGAAGTTTGTGATTAAAAAAGGAATGAAGCAGATCGAGGTGGGCGATCGGACGATTGACCTGCCGCAGCCGGTATTTGCCGATGAAGACGGCACGCTGTATGTTCCGCTTCGCCAGGCTGCCACCGCTCTTGGAGCGGAGGTAACTGTTCAGAACGGTGAGTTCGTCATCGAAAGAGATTAAATATTGGAATTAGGGAAAATAGCAGATCTTCCGCTGTGGCGGGTCTGCTATTTTTTTGTGCTCATAAAGAACGTTTGTTCTTCTTTTTTGCTCCATTCCGGGCTGGTTTGATGTATAATCATCCGGTAGAACTTTTCAATCAGTGAGGGTTCAAAAAGTCAGGTTTTCAGCATGCTTCGGAAGCATCCGCTTAGGCCCGGCTGAATTCAAGATTCGATGTCGAGTCCGCTTCCTGACTTCCTTCGTGATCAAAAGATGACTTTTTGAACTACCTCTATCAAGGAGGGGACGGCCAAGTTGGTTATGTATCCGCCCTGGTCCTACTCTCAGTCAAGGGCCAATACGTTTGATGAATGCCTGCGCAAATATTATTTTCATTATTATGGTTCCCACAACGGCTGGAACCGGGAGCTGGCTACAGAGGAGCAAGCTGCGCTGTACCGCCTGAAGCAGCTGAGCAATTTATATTTGCTGTTCGGCGATCTGGCCCACCGCATGTGTGAGTCGGCCGTTCGTGCGCTGGACGTGCGCCGTGAGCCTCCGAGACAGGAATTTCTGGACAAGGCCATGAGGGACATGCTGAACCGGGGTTATCAGGAATCCCTGGACCGTGAAGCCTGGCTCAGCCAGCCCAAGCAGCGGATGATGCTGTCTGAGATTTATTATGGAGAGGACAAGCTCCAAGACCGGATCTCCATCATTAACGACCGCCGTCAGGCCATTGTCCGCAACCTGTACACATCTGCAACATGGAAAGAGCTGAGCACAGGAGAAGCCCATATCGTTGAAGTCGAAAAATGGGATACGATGCTTCTCCATGAGACGAAGGTGTATATCAAAATGGACTTGCTGTACCGCCGGAACAATGGCACGATGGTTATTGTGGACTGGAAGACGGGCAAGGAGGGGGATTTCTCGGACCAGCTATACTTATATGCGGCCTATGTACGGGAGAAATATAATATTCCGCTGAAGCAGCTTGAGCTGCGGGTGGAGTATCTGGTTTCCGGTGAAAGTGAAGTTTATAAGCCGGAGCAGGAGGAAATCGCTAAAGTTGAAGAGAATGTGGGCCGATATATTGAAGAGATGAAATCCTGCCTGGACGATGAGTATTATAACAAGCCGAAGCCCATGTCCTTCTTTACCCCCATGCCGTCCCGGCGTACCTGCGGCAGCTGCAATTTCAGAGAAGTGTGCGAGCATAGGCTCGTATAGGGAGAAAAGACCTAAAGAAAAAGCGACTTTTTTCTTAAAATTTAGAATATCAATGATATTTATCACACTTACGGCTAGGATTTACTGGTAAATTAGACTTAAAAAGCGATATCAGAGGTGTAAGCCATGAAATTATCCTTGGGAACGAAACTGGTTGCAGGCTTTATAGCAATATCCGCCATAACATACGGGACGAGCTCATTTTTCATCTTTGTGCTGAAGGACTGGCTTGCTCCCCGTATGGCGGACTGGCTCTACGTATCGATTATTTTGCTGCTCGGCGTGATATGGACGGGAATTCTCGGCTGGCTGACCTCCAAGTGGCTGACTCGGCCTATTGTCCGCCTGGCCAAGGCTGCGGAAGAAGCCACGGGAGGCAATTGGCATGTCGTGATTCCGGAGCGGCGCTCCGGGGATGAGATTACAGTTCTGTACGATGCATTTCGCAATATGCTGGCTCATATCGGGGGCATGCTTGACGAAATCGCCTACAGCACGAAGACGACCTCGCATAATGCTGAAACCTTGAGCACGGCCATCGCTCATGCGACTACGCAAATTGAGTCCATGTCCAATGTGGTGGACGGTATTGTCTCCGGGGTGGAGGAGCAGCAGAAGGCTTCCGAGCTGTCTCTGCAGACAGCCGACCGGATGCTTGGGGACTTCCGGCTGATGCATTCGAAATCCAACCGGATGATGGAGCTTTCGGGCAATATGGAGGGCTCTGTCCGTTCGACCCAGTCGCTGTTCTCCTCGCTGATGGGCGGAATGGACGCCCTGTCGGATTCCCACCAGAGGTCTCATGAAGTGATCCTGAAGCTTGAACGGGAAGCGGAACGGATCGAGAACATCACGAATACGGTGAAGGAAATTGCCGAGCAGACCCATTTGCTCGCCTTGAATGCTTCCATTGAAGCCGCCAGAGCAGGGGAGGAAGGAAGCGGGTTCGCCGTAGTGGCCCAGCATATTCGAACGCTTGCGTCCCAAAGCTCCACTTCTGTGGAAGAAATCAACCAAATGATCAGTCGCATTCAAGAGCAGATTACGGAAGCGGTCTCCCTCATGCAGCAGCAAAATGCGTTGGTGAGAGAGGAAGCGGAACGCACCCGCTCGGTGGAAGCGACACTGAATGAGCTTAACCGGATTATTAATGAATTCGTTGATGGGGTGCGCATGCTGGAAAACTCCGTCTCCGAGCAGACCGGCCGTGTTGAGCAGACGTACAATTACATGAACCGGATTCGGGAGATGTCAGCTTCGTTCGCAGAGGGAGCGCAGCAAATCAATCGCGCGGCCCATGAGGAAACGGCTATTATGCAGGAAATATCGTCCGCGTCGGATGATTTAAGAACGCTTACCGGCAAGCTTATGCTGAAAACACAGACACTTCAGGGTTGAAGTGAAGAAGAGTATCGTGTACGTTACGATAGTAGTATAAGCATGCGGGAGGTTTGGTAAGGTTGATCAGCAATAATGAGGCAATCAACGGCTGGGAGGAGGTTTTGCCCCGCGGCACAAAATTGGACGGCACCTATCAAATCAGGTCCGTTCTATCCAGCAGTGCCTTATCCGTCGTATATACCGCCAGAGAAATCAGCACCCGTGAGAAAGTCATCGTGAAAGAGCTGTTTCCGACCGTCCTGGCGGCACGGGGGCAGGACAGAAGAGAGGTGATCTGTCCCCAGCGGACACTGCGGCCCAAGTTTGATGAATTCCGGGACGCCTTTTTGCAGGAAGCCGTTATTTTACAGGAATTGATGCATCCGGGTATCGTCCGTTATATCGATCATTTCGAGGAGCGGGGTACGGTTTATCTTGTCATGGAGTTCTGTGAAGGGACGACGCTTGCGCAGTTGTTGGCGGACAAGCGGGAGGGGGACCTTCAACTGATGCACGATACTTTGCTGCCGTTGATGGATGCGCTGAATTATATCCATACGCAAGGCATTATCCACAGGGATATCAAACCCTCCAATATTATGATTGGCCCTCAGGGCGAAGTGAAGCTGCTTGACTTCGGCTCTGCCGTACGTTATGCGGAAGAGGATCATCCGATCTTTACCACATCGGGTTATTCGCCACTGGAGTTTTATTCGAAAAAGTCGCGTCAGGGGCCGGTATCGGATATTTACAGCGTGGCAGCAATCATGTACCGCTGCTGCACCGGTGCGCCTCCCCCTGACGTGAAACAAAGGCTGTTCGAAGACACGCTTGTGTCTGCTGCGGGGAAAGGCATCACTCCGTTGCTGGATCGGATCATCCGGAGCGGCCTGGCGCTGCACCCCCATAAACGCTGCAAATCGCTTGGCTGGTTCAAACGTGCGCTGCGGGCGGAGTATTTGATGAAAAAAAGGAAGCTTCAGCGAATATCGGTACGTTAGCCGTATTCGTCTGGCTTCCTTTTTTTTGTGCACCTTTTTTTGTATCTGGCTCACCGCTCAGGAGGTGATTTTAACCGTCAGATGATCGGTGTAGATATTGGTATTTGGCTTGATCGCCTTGTAGCGCAGCTCGATTTCGGTTACGCCATCCTCAAAGGTGATATACAGCTTCTCGTTATACCCGAGCGCTGTTTTTTTGCCCGGAGGGACGGGCTGCTTGCCATGCTGCACGGCGCAGCGGGTATCATGCTTGACCAAGAGTCTGCCCTGCTTGCCTGCGCTGAACACGATTCGTTCCGCTTCAGGAAGCGGCTCGTACACAGGAAGGGTATGAAACAGCTCTGCAAGGGTTACTCTGCGCCCTGAAAACGAAGTAAGAGGCCATGATTTGACAGGTATATCCTCCCCGCTGGCTGTGGCCAGAAAAAGGCCCTCCAGCCTTCCGCTGAACTGCGGCTTTGGCCGAAGCAGCAAATACAGAACCGCAGCGAGCGCTCCAACTGCAGCTATTACAACAACCGCCCACAGGAGGACGGTATAGCCGGACCGCACGCTAATATGAAGCGTAGCGGTGGCGGTCGCCCCGTCAGGGTCGGTGGCGGTAAGCGTCAGATCAGCCTTCCCCGCCCTTGGCGCGGACAGGATCAGTGCTCCCTCGTCCGATATATGAGGCTCGCCAAGCGGGAAGTTCTTATTTTTATCCGCCAGGGTGTAGACCAGCCGATCGTTGTTTGGATCCGTGAAGTAGCTGCCCAGTTCAAGCTTGATCTCCCCGGCCTCAGGCACTGCGGATACATTCAGGTCCCCGGCAGGGGCAGGCGCCCCGTTTATGGCATTTACCGGCTGTGCTATGCTGTGGCGGTAAAATTCCGGCCCATCCAGTTGAATCTGCCAGGTGTATTTGCCGGTCTCGGGAAATAGGTATTCCGTCCGGAACAGGCCGTCCGCATAAGTCATGGGCACACGCTCCGCTTTGCCCGGGTCCACTGGCGTTACGACCAATTCCGCTTTAAGCGGCCCGTACAATGCAGTGTCTTTGATTTCCCCGCCATTCTTGCCTTCGAGATAGGCCTCGAACCGATTCTTTTGCCCCTTCAGCACCTCGGATGTTTTGCCGTTTCCTTCCTGCCCGCTTGGCCCGGCACCCTCCGCCTTGACTGGAGTCATGGAGGAACGCATTTCAAAGCCGTAGCTGCCCAGCAGATTGATTTTAATAAGATCCCCGGGTTGGCCACGCAGCTTCAGCTTGACCTCGCCGGCTTCTGGCTGTCCGATTTTGAGAATGGTGTATTTGTCGGATTCATACCTGCGTATGTTTTGCGAGTTATAGTACAGCTGAGTCTCTCTCAGCTTATGCTCGGACAGCAGGATGAGGCTGGCCTCTTCCATACTGGAATCCGGAATGGTTACAGTTACTTCCTGCAGAGCGCCGGTGGCGCTAATGGCCGCCGAGGGCACCAGCTTGGAGCGAATCTGGGCGGCGAAAATGTGGTTGAATATTTCCGGCAGGTCATCCGCGCTGCTGGTAATATAGGAGCTTCCTCCAGTTTGGGCTGCAATCCGTTCCAGCTCTTCACGATTTACGGTTCCGTCATGGTTAAGCCCGATCGTGTAGACCGGATATCCATCCTTCCGGGCCGCCTTGATGACGGCTGACACATCCCTTGTGGAGTCTGCTTTGGTCCGGGCACCGGAGGAGCTGCCAAAGTCAGTTTCCCCGTCAGACAGAAGAATCAGGAACGGTTTCCTTCCTTTCTGTGTCCCATCGGACAGGAGCTTGGCTCCATGTCGCAAGCCCATACCGAGATCCGTATATCCAGAAGGAGTGAGCCGTTGAATTTCCTGCCGGATTTGTGCTTTATGCGCGACTACCGACACGGAGGTCAACGGGTGCGAGGCTACAATCCTGTGGTTGTAGGCTACAAATCCGACACGGGTCTGGGAGGCCTCGCTCATATCCATGAACATATTGATCACTTCGGCAGCGATGCCTTCCGGGTCGGATTCAGTCATGGAATAGCTCGTATCCACCACGAAAACGGCGTCATATCCGGCCTCGCTGCCCGCTGCGGACGCATGTCCGGGAGCCCCCGAAAAAAAAGTTGCCGAAAATGCGAAAAACAGGAAAAAAGACCTAAGAAAAATAGTCTTGATGTGTGTCCTGCGTTTCATGATTTACCCCCTAAATTTTAATGATTGACCCATCCAGGCTGATAAAGAGTGCTTGTATTTCAAGGAAACTAGGAAATAAGGGATATATTCGACATATTCTTAAATGAGCCCTTATCCTCCAGAAATATCCTAAAATTCACTTAATAAATAACTATCGACAAGAGAAAGAAGAAAATCAATAGCAAATAATAGAAATAGAACCAAAGAATCAAAATTATTCATATTGATGATTCATTTAGGTGCATATGAACTTCTGTAAATAAGTATTTGTACCCAGCAATATGAAAGAGTTGCGAAAATACGAGCAAATTGACAAAAAATGAGGTGCTAAAGTATGATCCTCTCAGATATCGTCAGATTTTGGAATTAACTGCGATTGTTGCAGTTAACATGGTATTCGTACATACACCAGGAGGAAACGGATGAAGTGACGGGACGGAGGTCCCTAGCTTGCGGCCGATCCGATATAAATCAGAGGGAGGAGGAGGCAAACGGATAGGCTGGAATTCTGAAAGTTTCGACAAATAACGACCTATCCCTTGCCGACCGCAATGGAGATTATCAATCAAACCAACCGTACGATGCTTTTTGAAGAGATTAATCCCGAGAAGCTCGACCTGATTACTATCGTAGGGGATGTCAAAGGAATCGACAGCCTGAGCGATGAGAAGATCAAGGAAATCAATGAGCACCTGCTGGTGCGCAGCTTTGACGAGTTCCTCGACAAATTTTCGCCGACGGTCTACTCCTTTTTCAATGCTGCCAATCAGAAGGTGATGTACACGCTCAAGAAACCTGAGGGCATCCCGGATGATATGATCTCCGAGATCATGGTGAACCAGCATAATGACTTCCTGAAAATGCTGTTTACCCTGATCGACACGAAGCGCAGCCAGGGCATCACAAATGTGGATTTCAAGTTCGAGAATCTGCTCGACATGATCTCCCCGAAAAAAGTGATGGATGATATCCGCCAGGTACGGAAGGAGATTCACTACTTGTACGGCCAGTACGAGAAGCTGGACGACGGTGATCCGAAAAAGCTGGATATGGGCGACAAGCTTAACGGGATGTTCGAGGAGGCCAGTCAGAACTATAACAACGTTATGGCTATGCTTCCGCTTGCTATCGAGGATATCAAGACACGCCTGCTGCTGGGTGGAACCCAGGAGGAGAACGGCGGCGAAGCGGTTCAGATCGGCATGCTGACCATCGGGGAGAGCGGAGAACTCAAAATTATCGAGGCTCCGAAGAGCGACAGCCAGGAGCTGATGCTGCTGGATGAGAACAGCTCGAACGGTCTGACGGAGGTTTTCGAGGAGGACTACAGCTCCATTACCGAGAGTCCTTCCAACTACGTGAAGGATCTGGTGGTCCGCACCTTTGTGCCGCTGCCGGCCGTGCAGACAGAAGTGAATGTGGAGCAGGAAATCCAGAACTATAACACCTACCTGGAATTTTACAAAAACGCCAAGGATGACTTTGTCAAAACGGTCAAGCCTTTGGTGGAGAAAATCCTCGGGGTAAAAATGTTCTTTGATCAGTATGCCACCAAAAACAAAGGCATGCTGCCGACGATGCTGGTCGCCAACGCCAAGCTGGATATGCTCGTTAAGAGCAGCAATATCCCGCGCCTGGAAACCTTCTTGAATACCGTTAACTCGAAAAATGATTTCAGCGATACGATCTGGTTCGGCATCGTGCCTTCAATCGAGCTGGAGACGGCCGGCAAGGTAAAGGTGACACGCCAGCGTTTCCAAGGCAACGAGAAGGTCGTGAAGCAGGAAGGCTACTCCATGGAGTCGCTCTCCATGCTGCTGCAGGTGGTCAAGGATTACAAAATCCAGGTGTTCTTCAACTTCGAATCCAGCGAAGACACGACCTTCAACAGCATGGCCACGTCGGGAATTGACAAGTATATCGACAAATGCGCGCCGCTGGTACGCAGGGAATACAGTGAGTTTGCCATACCGTGTGTGCCGAACTTCACGATTATTCCGAAGGAAAAATCCGGTGTCATTATCGACAGCAAAATGCTGAAAACCGAGAACGGGGCAGCGTTGTCGAAGGAGAAGGAAGATATCCTGAAGCTCTGGATCGAAGGCGTATATGTCGGTGCCGCCTATGTTGCCGCCGGGCTTGTGGCTGCCTATCAATGTCCGGAATATCTGCGCGAAGCGTTCAAAACCGTCAACAAGGATTATCCGGGCGTCCGCTTCGATATCGAAGCAGGGGACAACAGCCTGCGCACCGTAACCACGATGGCCAAGGAAATTACAGGTTTTACGAACAAGATCAAGGATTCGATCAACCGCAAAAACTTCGGATTCATCTTCTCGTCGGAAAACGCCCAACTGCAGGATAAGGACATCCGCCGCATTACAGTTTACAAGGCGAGAAGCATGGCACTGTCGGAGGACGGGTTTGATTCCATATATAAAACGCTGGTCAGCACTTATATCGAGCGTATTCTCCGCTATCAGACGGGGGATTTCAAACACGAAAATATCGTGCGCTTCTTCAGCAACAATCCGAGCAGCCAGAAGAGCAGATGGCTTGGCAGCCGCGGTTTCGTCAACTCGATCATTCACGACGGGGATGACATGAGCTATGTGATCGACGAGAAGAGCAATATGTGCCATATCGATCTGGTCTTTAACGGCAATGTCAAGAACCTCGAGGTCATGATTACGAAAGGCACCAGCCCGGTTAAAGCGTGATGCAATTTTTCAATAAGGTGTTAAAGGCGCTATCCTCAAGATTCGCCTTTATACATAAATTCCGGGGCAGCGCAAGCGCTCCGGAGGCCAATATATTTTATTTCAAGGAGGCAACACAAATGGGATTCAGATTGCTGGTAGAAGGACAAGAAACGATTGAGCTCGGGTTGGACAACATCCAAAAGGTTGTTTATGACACGGATACTCCGGACGACTCCAACGCCCGCTCCACTGATGTCGGCTCCACACTGCGCATCAGCGGCAAAATCATCACAGCTACCGACGGAGACAGCGCAGACGACACCATGAAGCTGGCGCTCTGGTCACTCGTTCCTGCCGAGAAGGCGGACTGCTACCGGAAGCTCACTCTGGAAGTGATCGCGGCTGACCAGGTCGTACGCAAAATCCACTTCCCGAACGCTTTTGTAGTCGACTATAACGAAAGCTTCGGCGACACCGAAGGCGTAGGCACTTTTACCCTCTTCGTCAAGCAGAAAAAGGATAAAACCGAGCTGGCGACGATCGAGGGCGGATACGCGGTATAATCCGGGTTCCGGTTTTCGCAGTTTTCGTACCACGCCTGTAAGGCGGGGAATTTTAAGAGGCATTCATATGCCTCTTAAAATTTATGTTCACCCACGAAATGCAACGGAAAGGAAGAGAAGAGGCAATGGCCGATTACTACGAACTGCTCGATGTCAGCCGGGACGCTTCGGCGGCGGAAATCAAACAGGCTTACCGCAAGCTCGCCAAAAAGCATCATCCTGATACCAATCAGGGAAGTGAGGAAGCCGTGCAAAGGTTCAAGCAGATTCATGAGGCTTATGAAACTTTGCGCAGCGAAGCCTCGCGGCAGGCATACGATGACAGGCTCAGACAGAAGGACAGCTCCGGCGGCCGGACTGAGGAGAGGGGGAACCCGCGCAGTGCCGGCAGCGGCCAGGGAACGGCAAAGACTGGAGCGTATACACCGCCGGATGCGGCGAGCATGGCGGCGGAGTTTGAGAAATTTTTCGGCTTTAATCCGAAAACCAAACAAGGTACGCACGGGAATAACGGCAAAAAGCAGGAAGGCCCTCTGGATGCGGACGATATGTTCGGCAGATTTTTCGGCTTCCGCAAATAAACGAATAAACAAATAAACAAGCGGCAAAGGGGAGATTGGTTTGACAAAACCGGTCAAAGGTATCTGGCTCCCTATCGTGGATACCGCCATCTGGACCATCATCATCTTGACCGTCCTGTATGTGATGGCACAGCCGGGAGCCGCGTATTTGAAAGCAGCGACGGCGGGAGGAGTGGCAGTCTGCGCTTTGATCTATCTGGCTATTGCAGGCGGCGGACCCGCTCCTGCAGCATGGCTGAAAATACGCCAGCGTACCAGGAGCGACGTGAAGTCCAAAGAGATTGTAAAGCTGGTTCAGCTCGACGATGACGGCGAGCCGGTGAAGGAGTGGTACATCAGGGGGGAGACCTCGCTGCTGATCGGGAAAAGCAATGCCCGGCAGGAAGCTGAGATCGATCTTTCGGACAGCGAATACGCATCACTCATCAGTGCCGAGCACGCGGTCCTGAACCGTGTAGGCAATGAATGGTTCGTGGAGGACATCGATTCGGCGAGCGGCACGGGGCTGCGTCCGGCACGAAAAAGTGCAGTCGAGCGGCTGCAGAGCGGCGAGCTGTACAAGCTTGGTGCGGGAGATTTGCTGTATGTCGCCAACACCAGACTGCTGGTGAAATAACAATTTGATTTCAAGAAGACGGGGGAAGGAAATAGACGATGAGTTTGACAAGATGCCCGAACGGCCACATGTTCAGTACACGCAAGCATGGCTACACATGCCCATACTGCAATTCGGCGGTGCATTCCGAGGCTCCGGCCGGACGTCAAAACGTGCAGCAGCAGCAGGGGGAAGACGACAAAACGATGCCTTACCTGGGGGAAACGACAGGAATCCATCCGGTCACCGGTTGGCTCGTTTGCATTGAAGGGGCGCAGGTTGGCCAGGATTACCGCATCATGGCGGAAAAGAATTTTATCGGCCGGGCGGAGGAAATGCAGATCCGCATTATCGGAGATAACACGGTGTCCCGCAGAAATCATGCCGTTATTGTGTACGACCCGAAGAAGCGCAACTTCTTCCTGCTTCCGGGAGACGCATCCGGCCTTGCGTACCACAACGATGAAGCTGTGTATTCGCCGGTCGAGCTGAATGCCTATGATATGATCCAGCTCGGACGAAGCAAGTTTATTTTTATTCCGCTGTGCGGGCCGCATTTTGAATGGGATAACAACAACTAGCCGATTCAGGCTGGCTTTGGGGTGAAAAGAGTGCCGGAAGAAAGTGGAGTTCAGCTTTATTATGTTGTAAGCGCGGCAGCCTGTCTGGTTGCGCTTTTGTTTGTCATCCGCTTCAGGCTGGCGAAACCGGCAGGCGTTCAGCAGTCAAGTCCGGCGTACGTTTCCGTTCGGATCGGCAACGGCCAGACGATCGGGACCCGCGAGGAGCAGGATGATTATTTCGCCAGTATGACGGCTTCAGCCGGAACGCTGGCTGTTGTCGCCGATGGCATCAGCGGTCTGCGCAACGGACGGATGTCCAGCACGCTGGCGGTGAAGATGTTCACACAGGAGTTTTCCAATGTTGGACGGGAGGACGACGTGGCGGATTACCTTGCCGGGGCTGCAGTAAAGAGCAACCGTGAAATTTTACAGAATCTGAACGGACAGGGCGGGGGAACGACGCTTGCTGCAGTTGTGATTACCGATGGAAGTATGTACTACGGGGCTGTTGGCGACAGCCTGATTACTATTTTTCGCGATGGAGAATTTATACCGGTCAATTCCAAGCATACCGCAGAGAGGCTGCTGGAGGAGAAGGTGCTGGCAGGCGTAATGACAAGGCAGGAGGCCGTGTCCAGTCCCGTCCGCAATCAGTTGACCAACTACCTGGGCTATGAAGGCTTCGAGCAGATGGAGATCGGAGACGATCCCTATCCTCTCCGGGCAGGCGATCTGGTGCTGCTGTGCAGCGATGGTGTTTATGACACATTGACGGAGATTGAGATGGAGAACATTTTGCGCAAGCATGACCATCCCCAGGATATGGCCGATGACATCATTGCGCAAATCGAGGCCAAAGGGCTGCGCAATCAGGATAACGCGACGGTGGTCATTTTGCAGAAAATACACACATAATCAGGGAGGCGCAGGCCTTCAGGCGTAAAAAGGAAAGACGGGGGTACACATGCGTAAGGAAAACAGCGAGTTCGAGACGGCTTTTGTGACAGAAGCAGGCTCTTTCATCGACAACCGGGATTATTTCGCTTATATGGAGACCGAGGACATGGCCTGTTATGTGCTTGCTGACGGACTGGATACCGATCGGGAGCTGAACAGCGCCGAGATGGCGGTGAAGGCGGTGCTGGAAAATTTCATGGAAAAGCCGTCCATGTCCAAAAGACGTCTGGAGCGCGGACTGCGCGATGCCCAGGAATGGCTGCAGTTCGAGAGCCGGCGTGTGCGGCTGAAGACCAGCCTGCTGATGATTGTCACGGACTATACGCGTATGGTGTATGCCTCCACCGGCAATGTCCGCCTGTATCACTTTCGCGGGAAAAGGCTGAACTTCCGCAGCAGGGATCACAGCCTGGCCCAATCGCTGGTGGATGACGGACGCGTTCCGGAGGATAAGGCCCATGTACACGAGGAACGGAACAATTTGCTTGAGTACCTCGGCAAGCCCGGTGGGGTTCGTGCCTTTTTCTCCAAAAAAACGAAGCTGGCCGACGGGGATGTGCTGCTGATGGCTACACCCGGCATGTGGGAGAATGTCGAGCTCGCGGAAATGCTGGGCGCGCTTGAAGACTCCAAAGGTCCGGCAGATCTGGCCGACACGCTGGAGGAGGTGCTTCTCAGCCGTCAGCGCCGGATCGTGCCGAATTATACGGCGGCGGCGGTGTATGTCAACAAGATTTACCAGGAGAAGCCGAAGAACAGGCGCAAGCTGATCAAACGGATTCTTATTGTGCTGCTGGTACTGCTGCTCACGGGTGGCGGGACCTGGATTGCTATGGCAAGAATGGCGGAGAAAAAGGCGGAGTCGCTTGAGCAAATGGTGGAGTCCGGAAGCCGCGGAGATGACTACGCGGAAATGGGGAACTTTGGGAAGGCGGTTGGCTCCTACAGTGAAGCCAGAAATGCCGCCAACCGTATCAAAGATCTGGTGAACAAGAAGATTTTTACGAATAAGCTGAATCTGTCGCAGGCGATCGTTGACGGTGACGAGTACGCCGATCAAGGGGATTTTGAGAATGCGAAGATCAGCTACCAAAAGGCGCTGAAAACCGCCAATGTGTATCTTGCTTCCAGCAGTGATGACATTGAGAAGAAGATCAAGGATCTGGATGCTTATGCGGATGTGCGCAGCCAAATGAACGGGGCGAATTTGAAGTTTCAGGCCGGGGAATACACGGAGGCGCTGAAGCTGTACGAGCAGGCGAATAAAGCGGCGATCCAGGCAGGCTACGAATCCGCTGTTGAGGAGATCGGCACCAAGCTGCAGGAGACCAAGGATAAAATAACGGCCATCGAGCAGGAGCTGCAGGAGATCCGGGCAGGCAAGCTGGAAGCGCGCGGCGAGCGGCTGCTGAGCTCCGGAAATTACAGCGGTGCGATCGACGCCTATGCGGGTGCGCAGCAGATCTACCAGGGAATCGGCAAACTCGAAAGCGTGCTGGCTATGGAGCGTACCATTGCCAAAATCGAAGACGAGCAAAAGGCGAAGCAGCAGGAAGAGGAAGCTGCGCTTGCCGAGCAGCAAGCCGCCGCAGAGCAGGCTGCAGCAGCTCAGGCAGCGGCGGAACAGGCTGCCGCACAGCAGGCCGCCATGGAGCAGGCTGCCGCTGCAGCCGCAGCAGCAGCCGTGAAGGAGAAGCAGGATGAGGGGAAAGATGCCGCGACTTCTCAGGACAAGGAGAAGGCCAACGGGAACGAGGAGGCTGCATCAGGCACCGGTAGCGAGAAATAAGGGAAGGGGGACCTATGATGAAGGAGCTTGTTCAGGACCGGCTGGGGAAAATGAAAGATCTGGAGCAGCGGCAGCAGTTAAAGAACCTGATGACCGGCGTATTTCTCAACCTGGTGGAGTATCAGGAGGAGATGATTCGCAAGCTGGAGCAGCGGGTGTTTGATGAGCTGGAGGACCCCGGACGGCGTTACGATATTTACGGCTCGATCTGCATCCGTGAAGACTTCGATCCGATCCATGAGTTTCTGTACCCGATGCTTCCGGCGGATGTGGCGGGCAGCATGCTGGATATGAGCCGTGTGGCACAGGTGATCCGTGAAGGCGGGGAAGTCAAGCTGTTCGGATTGTTCATGGAGATGGACACCGCCGAGATTTTGAAGCTTGTCCGCAGCGGCAGGGTGTTCCACGGCCAGGTCGTGACTGATGCGGGAAGCTACCGGATCGATATCAAGCTGAGCGCAGACAACTCTTATGTGCAGGAGATTGAGCGCCTCTACCATGTCTTTCTGGAAAACGGCATTCCGTGGCGAACGGTGAACCATCCGTACATCCGGAAATTTGTCGACGTGATCCTGACAGGCGGGGAAGGGGAACCGGATCCCCATGAAGAGATCCGGGAAATTAAGGTGTCGCTGGAGGAATACGATACGTTCCGGAGACAGGACCTTATTCCGCTCTGGAATGTGGAGCGGCTGGAACTGAAGAACAGCGGCTTTCCGGTGCCTGCCATCGACAGGGTCAACTTCGAGCATGTGCTGTCTCTGCGTAAAACCGGAGCAGAGCACGGCTATCTCGTCCGTTCCGGGGAAGAAATGGACATCCGGTACATCAAACGGACTGAGCAGGATCTGATCGTGGTGACACCGCGTGCGAAGGCAGCCGAATGGGAGGTGCTCAAGGTGACGCGGCCGGTGGAGGTCAGGCTCGGCAGGCAGCTGTACAGACTTGTATCCAACACCCGTCAGGACAGCTTCGCCGGACGCTACGCTTACAAGCAGGGCATCGCAGTTCGCGCCAAGGCGGAAATCGCCCGGATTGTGCATTCCTTTACCGCCGGGGAAGGGCTGGAGTTGGACAAGGTCGATATTGTCGACCCCGCCGCTGTCGGGGCAGATCCGGTTACTTATCCGCTGAACTCGTTTGTCAGCGACCATGTGCGGAACGAAGAAAGCAAGCTGGTGATGCGGCTGGGCTTTCGCAGGCTGGAGCATGCCGAAGCCTTCCCTGCTTTTATCAGCGGCGACCTGATGAGCTTTATCGTCTCGGAAGTGCAGATGTATTTTCCCGAATACCGCTGTGTGGGGGTATGGGCATGAACTACATCTGGGATGTGCTGATGCGCGCCCGCAGCATGGAGCTGAACACGAAAGATATTCGTTTTGCGCCTGCTGCGGCTTATTCCCCTTATATGGAACTGAGCCTGTCCGAGCTGAATGCCTCTGCGCCGGAGCAGGTGGTTGAAATCAATCCCTATTACCGTTTCTATTCCATATTCCGCGATTTGTTTGGACCTGCCGTGGAAGAGGACGCCGAACTGCGGGAAACGCTGTTTGATCTCTTGATTCATTTTCTGGCCGAGATCGATTTGTATCAGGGGATGAACCGGCGGGAGTATTATATCCGGTTTATGATGCGGGATGTTGCCGCGGGGACCTTTGGCGCACGGAACGGAGAGCGCTTTGCGGAGCTTGGGCAGGCGGAACAGGAAGCAGTAGCTGAAAACCTGCTGTGCCTGTATGAAACCGGGGAAGCGGTGCATCTGTTCAGAAAGACGATGCGCCATCTTTTTCCCCGCTCCATTATTTATGCCAACTGCGAGGAGAAGGATGAGCTGCTCATTTATGTGGGACGGGAAGAGAATGAAGCCTCCCGCCTCCGGGTCGGGCTCGTGATGGACCTGTTTCTTCCCGCCCGTTTTCATACCGAGATTTACTGGAGCAGGCATTTTGGAATTATGGACACGGACAGCACCATGCGGATGGATGAAATCGCTTTGTATTGAGCGAGCTGAGAGCTTGAGCAGGCGGCCAAGGGCTTAAAGAAAGGACAAGTGAAGGATGAGCGGACCATATACATATCGGCTGTACAACCACTCCATGGCGTCCGATGGAGTCCGGTTTACAGCGAAATATACGAGAGCCGAGCTGGAGCAGATGACGACGTTCCAGCTTCGCAGCATATGCAATAAAGAGCGGCTGGTGGAAGGCCTGGCCAATCCGCTGGACCGGGACAAGCTTATTCAGCTTATCCTGCGTTTTCGCGGAGCGGACAGCACCAGGCTGATCACAAGACCCCACCCGGGCGGATTCGAGCGTCTGGAAAGGGCGCTTCGCCAGTATCTGGGGGCAGACCGGAAGGATGCCGGACGAATGAGGGTGCCGGCCAAGATCGTATTGTACGAGGATATCCGGCTCGGCCGCATGGACGGATACAAGGTAGAGGCGGAGCTGCCCTGGCTGGATGAAACGAATGTGCTGATCGTCAATGCGCTCGGCGAGCTGTGCGGCGTTCTCAATCTGGTGAAGGACGGGATGGATGGAGGCCTTTATTACCTCTCCCGCGACAGCTCGGCCGAGCTGCGCAGGACCGCCAATCAGCACTACAGCCTGCTGTTCTTCCGGCGCAAGGATTCGGATTACCTGCATGAAGCCTACTACGGGGACAGACCTTTGCTCCCGGCCAGCCTGCATGCGGTGCGGGTTCCGGTCGCGGAGCTGGCCATCCGCACGCCCGAGCGGACGGATGCCGTGCTGGCGATTGATTTCGGCACCTCCAACACGTCGGCCGGAGCTTATCTGGACAGCGAATATGTGTCGATACCCGACGGCGGAGCGTCCGGCCGAATCCGGCTGAACGAGATCAACTATGTAACGTTTCCGGGAGCTGACGGGCCCGGTGGAGAGTGGCTTGAGGTGCTGCCTACTGCAGTCAGTGTAGAGGACTGCTCCAATCCGGAGCGTATTGTATATGCGTTCGGGGAAGACGCCCTGCGCGGCAGCCGGGCTGCGGGCACGCGGGGGACCATTATACGTGGCATCAAGCGCTGGGTGAATGATTATAAGCGGACGGAGGAATTGATGGACCCTGTAGGCAACACGGCCAGCGCTCCACGCAGTGAAATTCTGGCCTCCTTCATCCGTTATGTGGTCGGTACGGCGGAGCAGCAGTTTAAATGCCGCTTCCGCCATCTGCATCTGTCCGCGCCGGTCAAGCTGAAGGCGCAGTTTATTGAAATGTTCAGCGAGATTTTGCCGGAGTACCAAATTGAGGCGGCAGATGCCCTGGACGAAGGAGTGGCGGTCCTGTATAACACGCTGGCGGACCAGATGGAACGAAGAACGTTCGCCGACGGCAGGGAATATCAGGCGCTTGTCATTGACTGTGGCGGCGGCACAACGGACCTGTCCTCCTGCCGCTTCCGCATCGAGGACGGCCGCATCGCTTACAAGCTGGACATTCATACCACCTATGAGAATGGGGATACAAATTTCGGCGGCAACAATCTGACCTACCGAATCATGCAGTATATGAAAATCGTATTCGCCGGTTATTATGCCGCCGAAACACGGTTGCCGGACACGGAGATCGACGCCCTGATCGGCGTGTCCTCCGGCGACATCTACCGGTATGTGGACGATCATGGTGTCAATGCGCTCTATGCCGAGCTGGAGCGGCGCTACCGTGAGGCTGAAGCGATCCTGCCCACAGCCTACAGGCGGTATGAACATGCGAACCGCGAGGAATATGAACGGGTGCTTGGCAATTTTTATCTGCTGTGGGACGCGGCCGAGCATATGAAGCGGGAATTTTTCCGGCGGACGGGAATTTTGCGCAGTCGCTTCGAGGCGGAGCATATGCCACCTGCCGATACGGATCTCAATATTGCGGTCATGAGCCGCTGGATGGTCTCGGTGCTGGAAAACGGTCGCTTCCGGGAAGAGTACAGACTGCCCGATGTAACCTTCAACATCCGTGAGGTGGAACAACTGCTCAAGGCGGATATCTACGGCATTGTACGCAAATTTCTGGAGGAGATCTATCAGGACGGCCGCCTGCAGGACTACTCGATCATCAAGCTGACCGGCCAAAGCTGCCGGATCGACGTATTCCGCGAGGCCCTGAAGGAATTTGTACCGGGGCGGAGCATCGAGTTTCGGCAGAAGGCTGAGGATACGGACCGGGTGCCGGAACTGAAGCTGGCATGCGTGCGGGGAGCGATCCGCTACCTGAATGCGAAGAAAATGGGGCGGATCGAACCGCTCCTGACCAGCGATGTGCCGGCCATTCCATATACGGTCAGCGCCTATACCCATACCGGGCAGGAGAAAGAGCTGATCGAAAGTCTGGCTCCGCTGCGGACCGCCCGTTATATCTCGCGACCGTCGCATGCGGTCGAGGTGGAGTTTTTCCTCACCGCAAGCGGTGCATCGGCATTCCGCCGTCATGTGTACCACAACCGTCCGGACAAGTTCCGGCCGGTCACGTATGAAGATATTGCGGAATTGTATAGCAAGGAAATTCCGCAGGATGACACCGACTCCATCGGCAACGGCGAGACTCGTTACTTTGTGTTCACAGGCGGCAGCCGCTGGGGCTTCCATGTCGTCCCAATAGCCCGGAAGGATGAGATTTTGCAGCTTGGCGAGAAGCGATTTTTTGCTTTTGAGAACGACCTGTCCGAGCTTGATTTCTTTGACGGGACGAAATAGCACGGGGAGGCTCGCAGGCTGGGAATTGAGATGACAGCTTAGACTGGCACTGGTATGAAGGGAGATTTAAAGAAAGTTATGTATGTTGGATTTTGGAGACGGCTCGGCGCGTATCTGATAGATGCCTTGATCATAGGCCTGGCAGGCTATCTGCTTTTGCCGGTTTATGTAGTCGTCGGCGCTGTGATGCTTGGAGGAATCACTTCTTTGGCAGAGTTTGAGAATAGATTCGAATCGGCCCTAGGCTTGGTCATGAATGTTATCACTTACCTGAACATGGTTTGGTTATGGCTCTATTACGCCTATATGGAAGCCTCGGTCTTTCACGGGACAATAGGGAAGGTAGCGCTTGGTCTGGCTGTTGTTGATGAAAACGGGGAACGCCTGAGCTTTAAACAGGCAACAGCAAGATACTGGTCAAAATATTTATCTGTGCTCACCTTGTTCGTCGGTTTTATCATGGCCGGTTTTACCCGCAACAAGCAGGCCCTGCACGACAAAATAGCCAGCACGTTCGTCGTGGACAGGCGGGCGCCGGAAATGAGCCGGAAGCGGGAAAAAGAAGTGGAGTTGTTCGTGGAAGCCCTGGAGTCCGACTCTCCTGAAACCTCCGGAGCCAAGGCCCCCTTCCTGTTCGGGGCACGGAGCCTTCGGGAGCTGCTGGAAGGAAGGGATATGAATATAGGCTTCTGGAAACGGCTGCTGGCCTATGTTATCGATATGGTTTTGCTCATCAAGGCCGTACATATTGTAACCATGGTGCTTATGATTTTTTCAATCCCTGTAATGGCTGTTATAGGTGCAGCTGCTTCACAGCTAACTGGTGCTGATTCAGAGGAGGCCTTCGAGAATATACTGCTTGGAATCATCATGGTTGTAAGCTTGGTTGTCTGCTGGTTGTACTTCGTTTGTCTGGAGTCGTCAAAGCTCCAGGGCACATTCGGTAAACTGGCTGTCGGAGCAATTGTAACGGATTCGCAGAGGGAACGGATCACCTTCGCCAGGGCGAATGGCCGTTTCTGGAGCAGATGTTTGTCTGCACTCCCGGTTTTCATGGGTTATATTATGACAGGCTTTACCGAAAGCAAACAGGCTCTTCATGATCGAGTGCCCAAAACCTATGTGGTAAACCGTGAAGTGTTGAAATGGAGCTGCATACTCCAGCAGGGCAAGCCTTCCGCTATGAAAATTTCTTTGCAGAAGGACATGGATAACCAACCGGGTTCTGTATAAGAAGAAAGAGGGAAAGGAGGCGGGAGCTGTTGTTCAAGCACACGAAGCCCCTGTTCGAGAAGGGCAGGATTCTTAAAACCGCAATGCTGGAAAGTCTGCGTGATTATCCGCGCTCCTTTCTGGATATCCGGTACCAGGAGTACACGGACGGCATTATCACCGGTGCTGATATCCGTGTTGGTCCGCAGACCCTGACGGTCGCGCCGGGCATTATCAAGTATGCGGGGCGGCTCTATTTGATGGAGGAAGCGCAGGAAGTGCCCTATACCGCAACAGGCCGGGAAACCATGCTGGTCGTGCATTTTGAAAAAGCCGAGTCTTCCGCCGACTTCGACAGTTATGCGGGCAGGCTTGTTCTGCAGGAGCGACCGCCCGCTTCAGACGAGGTGGAGCTGGGGAGATTCAAGCTGAAGGAAGGGGCGGTGCTGCGCTCGGATTACCTGGATTTTGCCGATCTGGCGACAGAGTACAATACGCTGAACCTGCTTCATGCCAGGTATGCGGGCAGAGGGGAGAACACGCTGGTTCCGGTAATTTTCAAACTGTTTGCCAGGGAACTGCTCGGCAGGGAAAGCACTCATCCGGCGGATTTGTCATTTGCGCTGCTGTGTCTTAATCAGGAACGTGTCGAAATGGAAACGCTGCTTCACTATCTGGCTGCACGGTCCGGTATGAGGTTGAGAGATTTGGGTGATTTGCAGAAGGATCGGCTTAGGCTGCATCAGGCGCTGGTCCGCATTCTTGAAGAAAATGGCGGGCAAAGGCCGCTTTCAGGCATTAGACGCAGCGGTCCGCAGCGGATGATGGTGGATTAGGCGGGAATTTTTGATCTGTTTTGTAATCGAACTTTTAATACTTAAGGAGGCAGCTATGGAGGATATCGTTACATACGGACATGTTGAAGTTATGCCATATGAGTTTGTACACCTTAAGGAAATTAAAATTATCAAGAAAGTAAATGACCACGCGCGCATGATCTGTACCGGCATTATTTCTGAAGAATATCGTGACAGATACGTTAACGCTTCTGATGAGCAAACGCAGGTCAAAGCTTTTGTTACCGACGGGAATGGAAATCGGCATCCTTTATTTCGAGGAATAGCGTTGGATGTAGAGGAACGGGTTGTTCAGGGTGTGCATTATTTAACCTTCGAGGCTGTGTCTCATACCTATCTGTTGGACATTCAGCGGCATAGACGTTCCTTTCAAAATCCCAAACTCACTTATACCGGCCTTATCGAAAGCATTGTATCGGATTATGCCAAGGCTGAAGCCATGGACATGGTTAGTAGTGGCAAAGCGATCGGGACATTCATTATGCAGTACGATGAAACGGACTGGCAGTTTTTGAAACGGATGGCCTCACACTTTTATTCACCGCTTATTCCTGCGGTCGGCTACGGAGTGCCCAAGTTTTATTTTGGAATACCCATGGGACTCAGCAAGGGCGAAATCACATCATTGAATTATAAAGTGACCAAGCGGGTGGCCGATTATCAGACAGCTTCTGAGAACAGAATTCCGGGGGTTAAAGACTCGGATTTTATCCAATATGAAATGGAAACGGAAAAATTGCTGGAGCCTGGGTACGAGGTCACATTCAAAGGAAAGCTCATGATCGTTGCGGAAGTGCTGACCGAAATGCGGGATGGTGTGCTGGTTCATTCCTGCAAATTAACCCCCCGCAGCGGACTGCGTCCCATTAAAGACTATAACCGCTCCATCATCGGTGCATCGATTCAAGGCAAGGTCATCAGCATTCACAGAGATAAAATACGTGCCAAGCTGGATATGGATGATCAGCAGGATCCGAATACGGACTACTGGTTCCCATATTCAACAATCTATGCTTCTGCCGATAATACAGGCTGGTATTGTATGCCTGAAGAAGGCGACAATATCCGCATCTATTTCCCCAGCTATAAAGAAGAGGAAGGTTATGCAATCAGTTCGATCAAAAGAGACACATCTTTTGCCGCCAATCAGTCGATCTCTAAAGGTTCGGCAGCCGTCTCAACGCGCTCGACAGGAGCTTCCATAGCTGGTACAGCAGGGGCCGCTGCTGCTCCCGCAAATGACCGTATGGCTGATCCGGCCATAAAAACGCTCAGAACCAAATATGGCAAAGAAATAATGCTGGCTCCGGATAAAATCGTCATTTCGGCCAGTGATATGTCCATCACGATCAGCGACAGCTCCGGGATCGATATCGTCAGCGGCAAAAATGTCAATCTCAGTGCCGCTTCAGATATTGTGCTGTCTTCCGGGAACATACAACTTTCGGCTAAGAAAATACAGCTCTCGGGGAAAGGAAACAGCGTTACTTTGGAAGATAACATCTCTCTCTCAGGTACAGAAATCAAATTGAACTAGAGAGGATTGGGAGTACAGATGGATAAACAAGTTGCACTTGCACACTTTTATGAACATCATTTTGTACCTCAGCTCAATCATCATTTGAATGAGCTGGAAACTGTATTTCATGCTAACAAAACCCGAGCCATGAAGGACATCACAGAAAATTTTCGTAACCTTTGCTCACATATTCAGAGGATGCAGCAGGAAGAAAATAAAAATCCAATTGCATATATCCACTATTCATTGCTGAGAACGCAATTGCTAGAGCAAACCTATCAATACAGTGTGGAAGCTTACGATGATGTATGGTACGAGGATGAGACAGACTGTGTTTTGTCCTATGATGCCTCATGGGCCTATACCCCTTTTGCAGTCATGCTGGAGAAGCTTGAGCGGGAGCGAAAAAAGTACATGGGGAACTTGAATGCTTCCGATATCGAACGGCTGATGCTGCAGGCGGCGCCTTTCTTCCACCAGTTTGTCCTGGCCGCGCTGCGTCTTTCCATTCATGAGATGGTTCAGCTGCCTGAATATCAAGGGTTTCAAAAGGCTCCTCGTTTACTGATCCGCTGTGGAGAATACATGGATTTGAGTGAAAACGTGTACGTTGAAGACCAAGCCGTCCCTTCCCTGGAGGAGGTGGAGCAGAAGCTGGCATCTTGGACGGAGAATAAGGCGGCTGAGGAAGAAGGCGGCAAGATCATATATGAAAACTTTAAGAACCTGGCCTTGCCCGAATTAAATGTAACAGCCAAAGACCTTCGTTACAACGATTTTAGCGGCTCACAGCTCACAGCTTCCCGATTTCTATCCTGCATTTTGGCAGGAACCCGTTGGTACCAAGCTAATCTTGCGGGCTGCAGCTTTGAAAATTGCCTGATCACCGATGCGGATTTCTCACGCAGTAATTTGGAAGGTGCTAATTTTCAGGGATCAAGTGCGAAACCCGTTCGTGAGAACGGCAATCGTACGCCAGGGTTGTGTGGTACACGATTTGACTATGCCAATTTGGATGGAGCCAATTTTGAAGGTGTATTTTTGGAGAAAAATACGTCCTTTACAGGAGCATCCATGAGCGCTACCCGAATGCCTGTTCAATATCAAGATCAATTAAAGTTTACTGAAGTACAGCTTCAGGGCATCCAATGGATCGAATAAGGAGGTTTCATACTATGCAGGATTACTATGAATTGGTTGGCGATAACAGAATTGCGTATAACATGCGGCCTGCAAGTTTTGGAATTCTGAAAACCGAATTCAAACTGATGCCCCCTGTACAGGTCCTTGATGTGAATGCTGAGGCCAATGCCGAATATACGGATTGGGTGACTTTTTTGGCTGCTTATCCGCTGCTCTCAGACCCGATGAAGCGGATTTTGGAATTGTATAATCCACGAGCCCGTTTTAAACAAATGTATCTGGTAGATCGCAGCTATGGCCGGCAAGAGTTGTATTGGGTACCGCAGATTCCCGCTCAAGATGTCCTCTCTCCGGAAACGGAATTTCATGCGCATGATCAGACATTAAAACACCTTGTATTGGATCGGAAGAAAATTAAAGGGCATCATTTCTTTCAACCTGAGGGATTGAGAGAAACCTGTCTGGTGGTCAGTCTGAGGGCAGCGGAGAGTTTGCTGCGGCGGAATCTGAGCGGCTTCAACTTGCAAAAAGTTTCGCTTTCTTAACGGTCTGTCTTCATTGAATCTATGTCGATAACGTTTTTCTTAAGAAAGGAGGGCAGTTATGGGATATTGGGATGAAGTATTTCTAAAATTGCGTAATGAGCGGGTTTTACATCATGCGATTGAGGATGCCGAAGAAGACGATCAATGGATGCTGATATCTATAGAAGAATGCATAGCAGGAATGGGTGCAAGCGAGCTTAAGTTGAGGGATGGAAGCACGATTCCCCTACAAAAGATATCTGCATTTCATCACAGCGTGAACGCTAAAATCCCCAAATCTCTGATACCAATGGGTAACGACCACGTAAATCAGCAAAACTCGGAAAGCTGTGTCTACCACGATTCGGCGAACGGAGTTGTTTTTGGTATTCATCAGACCAAGCAGAAATCCGCACCTATAAATATTGAACAAGCATTGCACCATATTGCCGCTGAGGCAGAACGGCGACAGCCGGATATGAAGCTGGCTGAGATGAAAATGACATCTTCAGAGTATGGAAGCATTGGGTGGTATGAAGCCTTATTTTTGAAATCACCTGTCCCTTACTACCAAATTGCTTTTATTCAGTCATGGCAGAACACAGCCTTTATGGGGAGCTGCCAATTCAAGCTGGAGGATGCTCCTCTGTGGCATCCGTTAACCTATGCTGTGGTGCATACGGCAGAGTGGAGAGAACGGTCATAGAATTGTTATCTATCTTAATAAATCAAGGAGGGATATATATGCTGCTCCCTGTTCTATTGAGTGCGCTGGCTCAAGGGGCGCTAGGCGGAGAACATTCCTATGTGGTGAGAGGAGCTGCTTTGAAGTGCAGTCAAGGTACGGACCCGGGCATATTGAACGCCATGTACAGCCACGGTGTGTACATTAAGGGAAAGGCAGTTATGAATGTAGCAGACGCGATTCCTGGAGCGAATATCAGTCAGGAATACGCTTTTGGTTTTTGCAAGCTTTTGGGGGGAGCTCCCTGCAAGCCGCAAATTGCCTTCGGGACGAAATGGTCGGGCGGTAAGGAAGATGTGCTGATTGAAGGGGAATATGCTTTATTAAGTAATTCCACTTTACCTTGTGCATGTCAAAGCGCACTTTCTAATTTAAGTCAAGTAGGATTTGTCAATGACATCCGTTCCTATGATCCAGGTGTCATTTCGATTATAGACGATGGTCAACACAGCTAAACCAATAGAGCAAGGAGCTGGGAATGATGTCAACACGACTAACGGGTTACTTGACCTATCAGCAGCTGCATTTCAAGTGGCCTTACGGTGATGTACGCCTTCAGCAGGTTGAATTGTCCCATGAACTCGGTGATCATGCTAAGCTTCGTATCACTGGAAGCATCCCACTTGAACAGGAAGATGCTATTATTAATGAAGCGGATAGCTCAGATCATGCAGAACTGTGGTACAGTGATTCCAATGGTGAGCAGCATCCCTTATTTTTGGGACAATTGTATCGTGTCGATATAGAGCGTGTTTATCTGAATTTGCAAGTGACCATTCAGGTTGTTTCACACAGCTTCAAACTGGATGTTGAATTGAAAGAGCGTTCTTTCCAACATGTGGATTATACATACTGTGACATTATAGATGCTGTGCTTGCTGATTATCCGAATTCCGACAAGCTGGACGAGGCTTTCGGCAGCAAGAAGACAGGCCAATTCATTATGCAATATCAGGAGACGGACTGGACCTTTATTCAGCGTCTTGCCTCTCATGTAGGAGCTATGGTCGTTCCGGCGATCACCGCACATCGTCCTCAGATTTGGATTGGGATGCCGCAGGCAACCCAGGATATTAATCTAGTGGATGTGCCCTTCCGAAAGCGGCGGCGTATCGCGGATTTTATGCAAAGGGAAGCCTGTGGAGCAGCCAATACATCGGCTGAAGACTACACAGGGTACACATTTGATTGGCCGGACATGCTGAATTTGGGAGACGAGGTGAATCATAGCGGCCATACCTACCTCATTACCAAAAAAACAGGCAGTATGGTTCAGGGTATCATGAACTGGTCCTACGAATGTGTCAAACCGGAAGGGATCAAAACGGTAAAAACGTATAATCGAGCGATGATTGGCGCCGCGATTGAGGGCAGGATTATTGAGGTCAATCGCAATCAGGTCCGGCTTCATTTGGATATGGATGACGAGCAAAACCCGTCCAAAGCGAGATGGTTCCCCTATTCGGCGGAGGGCAATCAGGTCTGGTATCTGATGCCGGAAACAGGCGCTCAGGTAAAACTGTATTTTCCTACCTATGATGAGGACGATGCGATGGTTGTTCAATCCGTGCGTACGACTCCTTCTGGTAGCCGTCCGAGTGCGTCAGGAGGACAAGGGGCATTGAATGAGTCGCCTGCTGAGAAAGAGGAGCGTAAAATGCAGGACCCTGGCGTAAAATCCTTCGCCAACCCGCAGGGAAAGGAGTTTTCCTTGGGGGATTCGGAACTGGCCATGAGCGCACAGGAAGGGTCCTTGTATATCTCGATGAACAACTTCAGCGGGGTGAATCTGGCCAGTACGCAGAGTATACGGATTTATTCGGGCAGCGGCCTCAGCTTGAGCGCCGGAAGCATCATGCTCCAGGGCAGCGAGGGGTTATATGTCAACACATCAACCTCTTCCATCGAGCAGGCGGTTCAGTTCAATCACCTCAGCCCGAAAATGTTGCTGGAAGCCTCTCGACATGAGGTGTATTCCGAACCACTGTTGTCCGAGTTTGAAAAGCAAGTAGCCGAAAAAGGAATCGATGCTGTAAGTGAAGAACGGAAAAAGGCCAATAACGAGCAAAAGAGGCAAGGATCAGTAGATTCCGTTAAAGATATTTTGAGCGGACTATGGAATACTGTTGTGGACATCGGGGATGCAGCTCTTACAGGAGTTGTGGGGAGTGATGAGGACGTCCGCCAATTTTATTCCCTGTTCAATGGTGGAAAACCTGTTGGATCCTTTTTGGAGAGGAATGCAGCCGCTAAAGGTGTGGTAGATAACGTTAACTATGTAGGAGACGTGGTAACGGGCAAAAGATCCCCAAGTGAAGTCAAGGAGGATGCATTACGAGTATTTCAAGATCAATTCGTGGAACCGGTCACGAGAGCTGCGCTTGATCAATTTACGAGTCCACTAGCCTATACCTCTGAGGAAGCATATGAAGCTGGACGTGCAGTCACAGAGACGAATGTGATGGCGCTTGAAGCTGCTGCGACAGTAGCTTCGGGAGGTGCAGCAGCTGCGGCACGAGCGTCCCGAATGTTAAGGCAGGACGTTCCAAATGGAAGGCGAGCAGGAGTAGGAGGAGCATCCCTGTTGGAACGGTTTACCAAACAGGGAGCAAAGCCTGACGGCGGGGGCGGGGTTAAAAAGATAACCACCAATGCGATTGTGCTTCCGAAAAGCCTAAGTGAACTGGAAGCTTACTTACAGACGTTGGCGAATCGAATGAATCATGCGATTGCCCGAAATAATCCGCTTAACAATACGTCCCCTCGGCTTGGGATTGCTGGAATAGGACGAATGGATTTCTCGGATCATCATCGGGATTTGGACAATAATCGAAAATCATATTCGTTTTATGAAAATAGGAAGGATCATAATGACCAAGATCGAAATGAAAGGAGAGAGAAAGAGAGCACTGAGGGGACGGGAAATTCTCGGAAGTTAGATGAAACTGTTGATGCTGAATTCATAAGTAAAGTAAAAGAAATGAAGAAAAACCTCCCAAGTAAAATAAGAAATAAATATAATTTTGGATATGCTGAGGTCAATATACAAGGATTAAACAAGAAGGATTATTATGCTCATAGTGGTATTAACAAAATAGAGGATTTAGAAGACACATCTGCAAGAGCCAAAATACAAGACATTTCTACTGAGCCGCTAGGAAAGGACAAGCTTTTTACAACACAGAAGGTTAATAGAGAAAATATTGTTGACGGTGATGGTGCATGGGATCGAAGTAAAGACACCGAGTTTAAAATTCTTAATGAAGTAGCATCGTCTTTGGGAGATAAAACAGATGTCGCAGGAAATATCAAATTGTATACTGATTTAGATTGTTGCCCAAGTTGTAGTAATGTAATTAGACAATTTAAAGCGAAATATCCTAATATAACTATCGAAGTCATCTATAAAACTAAAGGGGGAGCAAAATAAGTGAGTGATAATTTTTTTGAACTGCAATATTTAATAACTGATAGTTTTTATTTTGAGGTTACAGTACATGAACATACTTATGAACAATCTGCTGGTATTTGCTATCAATCTTTCTATGAATATATTAGCGCTGATAACATCAGTAGTATACTATCCATTTCCTTACTAACCCAATTAATGATGCGACATAATGTTGCATTTACTGAACTAGATATTACTAATATGAAGCGAGTCTTAGATTTGTCAGATAAGATTAATTATCAGGACAGCTTAGATGAGCACGAGGTTGAGTATCTAGAAGAGTACTTGGAACTGGTTAAGAATAAATATAAAGAACTAACAAGCAAAGACTAATAATACACTATTGTTGTGAAGCACGGTTTTCTAGTGGGATACAACACAACCAACGAAGCAACACAGTTAACTGTCGGTGTTTTATCTTTTTTCGATTTTTGTTATGAACAGGGGGATGATGAAGTAGATCTCCCCCCCCCCCAGTGCCGAATGAGTCGAGGAAACTGGATTAATTGCACAGGCTCAAGCAAGGTATAAAGCAATTAGAGCACAAGTCGCGGAGCATTACCAGCAAGCCAGAGAGTTTAGAAACCAAGCGGACAAATTCAAACAGCCAGGACGAACCGATGCACAAGTGATGACAAAAGTAAATCAGTCGCTTGACCAAGCAGAACGGCCGACCTCGTTAGCAGACCAGCTATGCGATCATAAAAGGATGGAAGCGATTCGCAACATGAATGAACTTGAAATTGAAGCCTTTGTATTGAAGGAGAAGATTGCCTATAACGAAAATATGTTGGCTCGACAACAAACAAAAAGAGAGCTTTACAGTTCTCAGCGTAAGAAAATATTTGATTCATTGAGTAAGCAAAGAGCATCTTTAAATCCTTGTAAATAAATTTCGCGCTCCAAAATTGCCTGAATGGATATTTCGGTATCCTCGTAAAGAAAAACAGTATCCATTGTTGATTCTGGGAGGGAGTCTTGAATTTTCTTAAAATGCTGATCGCGTTCCTCGATTAATTGTACATAGGTTGAGTTGCTTTTGATATGGTTGCTGTATAAAAATTCAATCCGAGTTCGAATGAGTGGGTCTAATAAGATTTCTAAAGAATGTGGCGATGGAATCACTCCCTCTCTATAATTTGTTTATTTTTGCGAAATAATATTTATTTTATTGAATATTATTTTAACACAACAAATAAAATAGTCAAGAGAAGTCAAAAGTATTTTTGATAAGATAAATATCATTACGTATAATTAAAGAAAATTTCAACTTTGCTGAAAGGGACTATGAGATGATAAGTTACAAACCATTTCAAAAATTACTGATTGATAGGGATATAAAGAAACAGGAGCTCTTGAAAAAGACGGGAATTTCCTCAGCAACGATGGCTAAACTGAATACAAATGAGTATGTGTCGTTGGAAGTAATCGATAAGATTTGTTCAGTATTAAACTGCCAGCCCGGTGATTTATTAGAGCATATACCGGAGCAGTAGATTGAGAACGGAAAATAAATCCGAGCTATTAATCTGGTTCATAATGTAGGAACAAGGTTCTGCACAGCAACAACTCAAAGAAAATAACTGAACACATGATATTATAGATAAATTTTTTTAGAGGCTTATCCCCAGTTGAATGTTGAGAGGGAATGAGTCTTTTTTTTATGCCAAAATCAAAGATGGAAAAGCAAAGTTTCGTGCTGAACGTCGGCGTTAAGGCGGTAAGAGGCGTTTATCATCTGGAGGTTGAGGCTGTATCTCATACTTATCTGCTGGACGTCAAAAAGAAAAACCGTTCTTTTCAAAATCACGGCATGACCTATGATGAACTGCTGGACCTGGTGGCAGCGGATTACGAAGGCTTTGACGTGATGGACGAGGCGACAGGCGGAGCTTCCATCGGCAACTTCACCATGCAGTACCAGGAAACGGATTGGGAATTTCTCAAACGTCTGGCCTCCCGTTTTTACACTTCATTAATGCCTGCATCCACCTTCAGCTATCCCAAATTTTACTTTGGCGTTTACGATACTCCTTCGAAAGGCAAGTTGGACAACTATCATTATCAGGTTGGTAAAAAAGTATCCGACTTTCTCTATCATTCCGCCAATGACGGTGCGAGTCTGGACGAAAATGATTTCATGTTTTACGAAGTGGAGACGGAAAAAGTACTGGATCTGGGCAACGCCGTCGAGTTCCAAGGCCGCCTGCTTTATGTGCGCAGCACCCGCTCCGAGATGAGGAACGGCCTGCTGATACACCGATATATTCTGTGCTCCCGCAGAGGACTGCGACAGCGCAGGCTGTATAACGAGCGCATTATTGGCGCTTCCATTCAGGGAAGAGTCATCGGGATCCAAAAGGATACCGTCCAGGTTTATCTGTATATGGATGAAAAACAGGACAAAGCAACCGCACACTGCTTCCCCTATGCATCCATGTATACGGCTGAAGGTAACAGCGGCTGGTACTGTATGCCGGAGGTCGGCGATCATGTACGTGTCTATTTTCCGGGCAGCAAGGAAGAGGAGGGCGTCGCCAGCAGCTCTGTGCGGCAAAACTCGGAGGAAGGCCAGACCAACAAACTGGGCAATCCGGACATGAAATATTTCCGCACTGCTGCGGGGAAAGAGCTGTTAATGGGACCGGAGGAGATTGTCATTACAGGCAAGGACGGAGAAATTTTCATCCGGCTGAATGAAAGCGGCGGCATTGAGATTTCCAGCAGCCAGATGATCAAGCTGATTGCCAAAGAGGACATTATGATCGATGCGGGGCAAAATGTAGCCATTTCCGCCAAAGATGAAATCAGCCTGACGTGCAAGGAAAGCAATCTGCTGATGAACGGAAGCACCAAAGTCATTGGAACGGAATTGAATACCAACTAACCGTCGAACGAGGGGTAACACAGGCAGGAGGGAAGTCGATGTACGATGAGCAGGCATTGGAGCACTTCAAACAGAGTGTAGTTTTGCCTTGGCACCATGTGGAACTGCTGAAGATGGAGCAGGATTACCGCAGACTGCGGGAGCAGTGGGCTGCCGATTTCATTGAGCATTTCCGGCGGTTCTGCCATCGGATTTTGGACGGTCAGCAGTCCGGGGACAAAGGAGAAATCGGGTATATCACGTATTCTCTGCTGCGTACGGGACTGATGGACGGGCAGCCTGCGTATGTCGCGGAAGCATTTGATGAACGCTGGTTTTTTGACCGGCAGCCGATACAGATGGGCTATGATCCGACTTGGGCATTTGATCCACTCCGTGGACTGGAGGAACAGTGGGGGCCTGCCGCACGGGTGTATGCGGGCAAGATTCCCCGGCCTTTGCTGGAAAAGCTGAAGCTGGCGGAGGCGGTTCATTTCCACAGCTACGTCACCGAGCTGATTCGTTATGCCATGCCGCAGGCTGTGCAGCTTCCTGAATTTCAAGCCTTGGCGAAATCCCCGGTCTTTGAACTTAGAGTCGGGGAGTATATGGATCATAGCGTGACCGTCTATAAGGAGGACAAGCGGGAGATGGACAGCACGGTTGTGCGGGAATGGCTTGGGGACAGGCTTGAAGGCGAATACGCATATCAGGCGATAGAAGGAGCGGACTTGTCTGACGGCGATTATTCGGGACTGGATTTCCGTTATTCTGCTTTCCGGCAGTGTAATCTATCATTTGCACGGCTTTCCTTTGGCATGCTGGCGGGGACGCATTGGCGCAGCTGTCTTCTGGAAGGGACGGATTTCAGCTTTAGTGCCCTGCACGGCGCAGATTTTACTGGCTGCCGCCTGCCGCGCGCTGTGTTTACCGGGATCAGCGGGGGATGGCACACGGAAGTTGGGACGGAATGGATTATGCCTGGGTTCGGAGGGATGTGCTTTGCCGAAGCCGATGTGAGCGGCGCTGATTTCCGTCATGCCGATTTGCGAAGCGCCGACTTTCGGGCAGCGAAAATGAGAGGGGCTGACCTTAGGGAAGCTGATCTTCGAGAGGCGGATTTTACCGGAGTGAATTTGCAAAGTGCAGATTTTACCGGAGCGGATCTGCGGGGTGCAGATTTTACGGAGGCAGATCTGAAGGAGGCTGATTTTACCCATGCGAAGCTGGCGGGTGCCGTGCTGGAAGGAGCGGATTTGGCAGGCGCCATGCTGCCGGAAGGCCCTTGGAACATCCTGCTGAAAGAGGTGGGTAGATGAGTTATTTTGTGCTGAACCAGGATGCCCGGTTTGCCAATGCGGTGAAACCGCTGGGCGTGATGGATGCTGTTCGGCCGGAAATGTTATCGGCAGACCATGCTCACCAGCTTGCGGATGTAAATCTGCATTTTAAGGTGGCGGAAGCGACGCAAGTGGATTATGTGGATTTCATCGAGCACCCCGTCCCATTCGTCTCGGACAAGCTGAAGCGGGTGCTGGAAAAGTTTGCTCCGGATACGCAATTTTTCGCCGGGGCGTTTACAGACCTTAAGCGAAAGCACCAGGAGGTATACTGGCTGGCAGTTCCACCGCAGATTGAATGTCTGTCGGAAGAGAGTGAGTTTGGGCTTGATGGTTCGCTGCGCAGACTCGTTATCGAGGACACCCGTACAGGGGGAAGCATGTTTTTGCAAATCGGGGGCTTGCGGGAGCGAATTCTGCTGATCCATCTGGCGCTGGCGGAAGGGCTGCTGCGGCGGGATTTCAATGGGATTCGGCTAACAAGAATTCACTGATATTAGACTTCACTGATATTAGACACCCATGCCGCTTTGCGGCACCACTGATAGCTGAAAATATAGTCAACAAATTTTCAGAGCAGTATTGAAGGTAAATAGGTGAGGAGGAATCCGGATGCAAGTTGAAGGCGCATTTAGTGTGAACGAGGGCAGTGCTGCACAGGAATCATATGTAGTGGCCGGAGCCATTCTGAGCTGCAGCTGCGGCACCCAGCTGACCCGCTTGAAAATCCCGTTCAGCCATGGAGTCTACATCAAGGAGAAGCCCCAGCTGAATATCGATGATTACCTGCCTGGCGTCAATATTATCAACTTTGGCAATTGTACGAATCAACTGAACCCGGCGGTGAAGAACGGCAAGGTGGATGTCGAGGGGGTTCAAAAAGCCCCTTGTGTGCCGGTCATCACAGGGCCATGGGTCAATGGAAAAAGTGACGTGTTGATCGAGGGGAAGCCAGCGTTATTAAGTCCATGCACGAACACCTGCATTTATGCGGGCAGCCTGATCAAGATCGAGGATGATGGCCAGAACCTGGGAGGCGTCTCCGTGGGCAGCTCCGGCAGCGGAGCGATCAGATAAGACACAACTGAAACGATCAGGCAAGGCTTGGCGGGAGTGAGTGAATAGGGATCGCAGGGAGAGGGGGACAAAGGATGGCGGCGATACACACATGGAAGGGCTACGGGCACATCAAGCTCGTGGCTCCTTATGAAATTCAAAGCCTGGGTACGCTTGAAATCAGGCGCAGGGTTGGAGAGCATGCCAGGCTGTACCTTACGGCGATGTTGCCGGATGAACACAAGGATCAAAGCGTGCAGTTGAAGGTGAAAGAGGAGACGGTGGAAATACAGGAAACCGATGCGGATGGCGCCCTGGTGCGGGTATTATTCCATGGGCGGGTCGAGCAGCTTGAAATCGGGACGGTGAGAGGAGTCTACCAGCTGAAGCTGGAGGCGGTCTCCCACTCTTTCCTGTTGGACCGGAAGGTGGAAAGCCGCTCCTTTCAGCTGGGAAGCCAAAGCACCTCGGAAGTGATTGAACGCGTGGTCATGAGTTATGACGGAGCGGATCTGATCGATACGACGGATGGTGCGGACCGGCTGGAGTCGCTAGTATTGCAGTACCGGGAGACGGATTGGGAGTTTATCAAAAGACTGGCTTCCGTCAGCGGCGCAGTCATCATCCCGGAATCGGCTGCTTCCTCGCCCAAGCTGTGGATTGGGGTCCCAGACGGAGCGTTGGAGGAGCTGCCGCAGGATGTTCCTTTTACCGTGGGTCGTGATTTGGCCGCTTATGGCCAGGTACAGGCTGCCGGATTGAAGGCAAGTCCAGCGGATTTTACCTATTATGAGGTCGAGACAGAGAAATGGCTGAACTTGGGGGACAAGGTGAACTTCCGGGGCAAGGAGCTGGCGGTGGCCGCAGCGGTATCTGTCCTGAAGGACGGCACTCTCGTACATACTTACACACTGCGTCTGGAGTCAGGCATCCGGCAGCCGTTCTACCTGAATGACCGGATTACGGGCGTTTCGCTGGACGGGAAAATCATCGACGTGCAAAAGGACCGGGTACGCGTGCATCTGGACATCGACGAAATCCAGGATAAAAGCCTGGCGGTGTGGCTTCCCTTTGAATCGCCCTATACGGCGGAGGGCAGTAGCGGGCTGTATGTCATGCCGCAGTTGGGTGACGCGGTGCAGGTGTATTTTCAAAGCGCAAGGGAAGAGGAAGCGATGGTGCGGGGCTCGGTCCGCAAAAGCGGACAGCCTTCCCCCAAGCTGGAGAACCCCAATACGAAATACTGGGGCACGAACTACGGGAAAGAGCTTAAGTTTGGCACGTCTGATATGAGCCTGACGGCGACGGAGGGCAGCCTGTTTATTTCGCTGGAGGATAGCGGAGGCATTACGATCCAAAGCGACAGCAGCATTGTGATGTCCGCCAAGAAGGATTTGGAATGGACGTCGGAGAAGAAAATAGGGATCACCGCGCAGCAGGCCATTTATTTATTGAGCGGAAGCAGCAGCCTGGTGCTGGACGGCAACTCGGACATCCGCGGCGAAGAGGTGGAGCTGGATGGGTTGATCAAAGCGCCGGTCAGCGTCGAGGATCTGGAGCCACAGCCGGAAGCGCCGTTCGCCGAGGAAGAAAAGAAGGAAGAGAAAAAGGGTTTCTGGAACAAGTTCCTGGATGTCACGCAGGTCGTGCTGGACGTAGTGGGATGTATCCCGGTGGTCGGTGAAATTGCGGATTTAGCCAATGCCGGCATTTCCTTGGCGCGGGGTGACTATGTCGGAGCGGCGTTATCCGTGGCGTCCGCCATTCCGTTTGCAGGCTGGGCGGCCACCGGGGCTAAGGCGGCGCGTAAAGTTGCCCAAGCCACCAAGCTGGGCAGCAAAGCGGTCAAAGCGGTGGATAAAGCCGCTACTGTGGTGAAATCGGCGAAGGAAGTGGCCGAATCCTTGACGGTAGCGGGTATGGGCTCGCTGGGAAAAGTGTACACCGGAGCACGAAGTATGGGCAGCAACCTGAACCAGGCAGACGTGCTGCAAAAGCTGAAGACAGCGATGCAGAACCTCGAAACCAACCGTCCGCGAATGGCGATGGCGATGAGCATGGCGTCCGGGACTGCAGTCAACTACTACAAGAGCGAAGCCCAGGAAGCCGCGGTAGCGAAGATCCAGGAGGAAGGCTGGGCACCGCAGGAAGCGATTACCCTGTTGGGGATCTTGACCAATGGAGGACGCAGGAAAGGCGGCCATGGTGGCAGTTCCGGTATTGTTTCCGGCGGAGGCAGTGGTCACGGAAGTGATAGCGGCGGCTCAGGTAAGCCTGGGGATGGGAAGAAGTCGAAAGTCAAGGGAGATTTCCCATTAAATGATTCTGAAAAATTTGATAACTATATCGAGGACATAGAAAAGCAAACTAATAGAAAAATATCTCAGGAGCAAAAAGATTTATTGAAGAAAGATCTTGAGGAAAATGATTATGGTGAATTGAATAAATCTGGCAAGGAAAAACACAGAAAAGATTTTTCGGATAAAAAAGATGAATTAATTGCAGAATGGGAGAAAAAAACTGGTCAGAGTTGGCCCAAACACGGTAAGTTGGTAAAAAGCAAACGTGGTAAAGTTCTTCGAAATCCTACGAGTCCATATGATGCTCATGAAGTTATTCCAAATATGTGTGGAGGTCCTTTAAAGTGGTATAATATTCATCCAGCAAGATGGCCGGATGAACATCAAGGTGGAATTCACAGAAAAGGAGGAGTGTGGAATAATCTATTTGGGAAAAAAGGAAAATTGACTACAGGAAAACGGAACAAGGTTCTAAGAAACCCAAAAAGTCCGTAAAACATAAAAGATTTTTTGATTCAGAAAAAATAGTTATGATAGGAGTTGTGATATTAATGTTTGAACTACTAAAAAAATACGTATTTGAGGATCCTGAAGGGGAAGAAGTGTGGGAAAATAAACATGCATTCTTTAAAATTGATGATGGTGAGATTGAAGAAACTGAAAAAATCTTGGGAAGGAAATTACCACTCGAACTTAGAGCTTTTTATGAAGATATAGGTTATGGATTTCTATGTGTTGGGGTGGGGAGTAACGTGAATCGTGTTATTTCAGCTATTGAGATCGCCGATTTTGTTGAAGGGATAAATGATTATGAAGATGATCCCAGAAGAGAATACTACAAAGACCCAAGCAAAATAGTGTTTTTTGAAGTATCTGCAGATTCGTTCATTGTTCTCGATCTCAAACAGGAGAATGTACTTGGACAGTGTCCCTTGTATTATTTTGATAAAAGAATTGCAAATACGATAGAAGAATTCATAATAAAAATGGACCAAGAACCGAATTATTACACTAGGTTATAAGCGAGTTAACCCAAATTATTGTCGATTGGGGTTAACTGCTACGTAGGTAGAACTGTTATTTGTTTTAAACTTGAGTTAAATGCATGTAGTAGAGTTACAAGGTGATTATTATTTTAAAATTGAGGACGAACAAGGTCACTGCCTTAATCGTCCTTTCTTTTTTTACTCACGTATAGGGAATCGGCGAAAGAAGTGGCTGAATCCTTAGCAGTCGCGGGAATGAGTTCTCTAGGGTAAGTGTACACAGGGGCCCGGGCTTGGGGAGCAAAAAAACTTCGGTAGATGTGGGGCTTAGCCTATCGATTATTTTATCCCAACGTATTACATGCTTTCCTTCTGATGCTTTCTCACAAGCTGATCTGCTTGCCGTGTCGTTTCCGGTAAACGATATTTAGGTGAAAGCTTTAAGATCCATTCACAAGCTGTTGGTAGGGATATACGATGACCCACGGATATATAGATGGGCCTAATGTTATCCTGTGTTCTTAATACGTTCCCGATAACCGCGCCGCCATCCACTAACGGTGAACTGCTGCCTCTTTTCTGATCAGGCTCAGTATAATCACCCAATAACCTGGTCTTTCCGCATCCGATCGCAGGAATATCAAACAAAACACCCAGATGGCTGGCAAGGCCAAATCTTCTGGGATGGGCGACTCCTTGTCCGTCGCATACTACAAGCTGTGGCACAGTCTTTATTTTCTCAAAAGCTTTGATGATCGGCGGAAGCTCCCTAAAGGAGAACAAGCCCGGGATATAGGGGAAGCGAACCGTATCTTCAACCACCACGGATTCAACCGCTTTTAACGAGGCGGACTCCAGAATAACAACGGCAGCGATTAATTTTTCGCTCTGTTCACTATAAGCAACGTCTACTCCCGCGATATAATGAATTTGCGGCAGTGCATCCACAGTTATAACCTTCAAAGCTAATTCTTGCTGTATTTTGATAGCATCCGTTTCATTTAAATTCCATGGATGAGTTATAAGTGTCTCCATTTGCTGGCCTCCATGTTTTCGTGCAGGGAATCACAAGAAAACCACCGGGAATAGGTTAAGACCTAGCTCCGGTATTTTGAAAAATCTTATCAGCTTTTGTTGAGTGAATTTTATTCGTTTATCTTTTCATTTCAAATTATCTTCTCAGCTCAAAAAATTCGCAGCGGTCGCGGTCGTGGTACGCGAGGTCGTCTACACTCGATTGGATGACAACAGTCGTGTCGTCGAAACGGATGACATAGCCGCCGGAGCCGACGAGCTGGTCATTCTCGAAAATGCGGACCGGAAGGCGGCGGTCGATGGCTTCCTGGAAATCTCCATCCGTCCACAGCTTGCGGTTAGTAGGCATAAAAGATGGTCTCCTTTGTGGAATAAATGCTGCCCTGAGTTGCTGTAGGCTTGCTCTTATCATAAGATGAACATAACGGTTCGGGCAAGCACTCTTATAGAGGTTGTTCAAAAAGTCATCTTTTGATCACGAAGGAAGTCAGGAAGCGGACTCGACATCGAATCTTGAATTCAGCCGGGCCTAAGCGGATGCTTCCGAAGCATGTTTCCTGGGGAAATATTTCAGGTGCTGACATACCCCAAGTACGCTCCGCTCCTCAGGCCCTAGCTTCATCCAACTCCAGCGTTTTGAAAAAACGCACTCCGGAAGCATACGCTTCGGTGCTGAAAACGTGACTTTTTGAACACGCACTTATAGTAGTGCATTTTGGATGCCCAAGCATAACCGGGAAAGGTTGGAAATTCCGCATTGACAAAATGGCTCAAAACGCTGCTGCTGCTGGCCGGAGCCGCACTGCTCACCCGATTTATTCCGTTCTCCCATATATTCAGAACGCTGGATACGATGATCCACGAATTTGCTCATGCCATGGTCACGCTGATGATGTCTGGCCAGGTGCAGCGGATTGACCTGAATGCGGACCACAGCGGCGTTACGTATACCTTAATGACCTCGCAGAGCAGTTCGATTCTGGCCTCCCTTGCCGGATATACGGGGGCGTCCCTGTTTGCCGTGCTGATGTTTTATTTGCATGCCCGGCAGCTGCATAAGTGGGGTTTGGGAATCATAACGCTGATTGCGGCAGTCATGATCCTCCTCTATGTCCATGAAGGCTATGGACTGTTGTGGCTTGCGGGTTTTATTGTGCTGAATGTCGTTGTTATACTGGCAGGGGGGCGTACAATAACCAAGCTGTATTACTTGCTGCTGGCCTTCATCACACTTGAAGAGTCGGTTGCGGGTACGATCATCATTCTCACAGCTTCGGTGCTCAGCCCATCGCAAGCGGGGGATGCCGCCAATTTGGCGAACTGGACGCATGTGCCTGCATGGATATGGTCTGTATTCTTCCTGTTATTTTCACTGTTCTGTGCCAGAGCGGCCATCGGGCAATTTCTGCGTAAACGAAGACCGGGACTGGAAACGCAAAAAAGAGGTCTTGGCTTCATGAGGGGGAGATCCGGTTGAGAGAGCAGCCATCCTGGCTTGACGCTCAGTCTGGTGAAATATTTCAGGCGTTCTCACTGCCGCATCTGGTCTGGATTGGCATCATTGCGGCTGTCGTGTGGCTGCTGTTTATTAAGCGGCGCAGCATCCGCAGCCGTACCGGACTGCGAATGCTGTTGCGCTGGGTGCTCGCCGCAGTCCTGCTATTATCTGAAGTATGCCTGCATCTCTGGTATATTGATCAGCAGGTATGGGACGCAAGCCGGACGCTTCCGCTGGAGCTGTGCAGCATTACGCTTCTGCTTTCCATCCTCATGCTGGCTACGCGCAGCCGTTTGCTGTATCAGTTCCTGTTCTTTGCCGGCATAGCCGGAGCTCTACAGGCTGTAATTACGCCCAATCTGGCGTATGAATTTCCGCATTTCAGGTTTATCCAGTTTTTTGTGGCCCACGGGGCGATTATCCTTGCCAGCTTGTATATGACCTGGGTTGAAGGTTACAGGCCCACCTGGAAATCCGTTGGACTGGCTATGCTGTTCCTGAACGTGTGCGCACTGATCGTATGGATTGCCGATGTGCTGCTGGATGCCAATTACATGTTCCTGCGGGGCAAACCGGATACGCCGTCCCTGTTGGACGCGCTCGGACCCTATCCTTATTACATAATAGTCGAGGAGGCCGTGGCCTTTGCGTTCTTTTCGTGTATGCTGCTGCTGTTCAGGCTGCTGTCTGGTAAAAGGGAAAGTGTATCGCAGGATGTAACGTCTTGAAGCCCGGACTGCCTGCTGTAATGCAAGTGCCCGGGCTTCCTTTACTACCCGCGCAGCAGAGACTCGGCACCGTCGATATAAATATCGGTTCCTGTCACATGAGAGGCTTCGTCGGAGGCCAGGAACAGGACAAGGTTGGCCACCTGCTCCGGCTCGCCCGGCGCATGCCGCAGCGGTTGGTCGCCTTCCGGGAATTCCACCGGAATCTGTACTTTCTTCAGATCATCGGAAGGATAGGTGTTATCGCTGATCTGTGTCTCGATAGCCCCGGGACATACCGCGTTGACGCGGATTTTATAGCGGGCCAGCTCCAGGGCAGCCATTTTCATAAAAGCAACCTGGGCCGCCTTGGTGGAGGCATAAGCGGAAAAACCGACATTGGAGAAAATCCGGTTGCCGTTGACCGAGCTGGTAATAATGATGCTGCCGCCGTTCTTTTTAAGAAAAGGAATCGCATATTTCACCGTGGCAAACGTGCCGCGCAGGTTGATGTTCATCGTCATATCCCAATCGTCGATTTCCATCGTTTCGATCGGGGCCATGGAGCCGTTGATGCCTGCGTTGGCGAATACAATGTCGATCTTTCCGAAGGTGTCGGCCACCTTGCGCATACCTGCCTCGACCATGTCCGTTTTCGCAATATCACATTCTACGACAAGCGCTTCGCCGCCTGCCTTTTCAATCTCAGCTTTCGTTTTCTCCGCTTTCTCCGGGGTACGGTCAAGCATAGCTACTTTGGCCCCGTGTTTTGCAAACAAAATGGCGGTGGCATTCCCGATGCCCGAACCCCCACCGCTTACAATCGCCACTTTACCTTGCAATCGCTGATCTGCCATATTTTTTGCTCCTCCTGTTCCGAACTTTTGCTCCCTGGTCTTCCTAGTCTCGTTATACCCTCAAGAGGAAGAGAATGAATCATGCAGGGGTAACCATAATGTATAAAAGGGTTCCCTTTACCAAGGCAAACCTATTCATTCAGGAGGTCGCCCATGTCACAAAACGTCAATAGAACAGATTACGCAATGAAACCCTGGGTCTTACAAGGACCTAGCATTCAAATGGATCCGCTGTTTCCTTATTATGAAGGGAGATCCGCGGAAAGTGTGGCGGAGGAAATCGAGAGTGCGGGTTACCGCACCGTCCATTATTTTGTCGTACAGGAAAATAAAATACATACACGCATTATAGATGCTCTTCAGCGAAGGGGGATCGCAGTGTGGGCCATGGTGCTTGGCAACGGCTCCTTTGGTGTGTCTCATCTTCCCCCGCAGTGGAGTAATTGGAAAATGGAGCTGCTGCGGGAGCCGAAGGATAGCTTCCAGCGGTTGTCCCATTTTGCGGAAGAGTATGTACAGTGGAAAAAGAATGCGGCTGCGCGCCTCGTGAAGGAAATTCCCTTCGACGGGTTTGAAGTGGCGGAGCCGTATTTTCCGGAGTGGAACGGGCTGCGCAGCGGAATTTACGGAGACATCGGTACGCATGCGCAGCGTGCGTTCAAGGAAAGGTACGGAACGGAGATGCCCGAATTCCGCAACAAGTGGGCCGCAAATTATTACCGCAGAGTCCCACAGCTTTACCGGCGGTGGATTGAGTTCAGAGTTGATGCGGTGAACGGGTTGATTGACGAGCTGGTGAACGGCTCCGGCGGCGTGCGAGAGGCCAGACCTGACATACGGATTGCAACCTGGTCGCTGGCGGTAAGGGACAGACGGGGATTGGCGCCAGCCAAGCTCCGGGAGTGGCAGGGCATTGATGCCGTTGAAATGATCCGCAGGGTGCGACCGGATATGCATGTGCTGCAGACCCATTGGCCGGACTGGATGCGGCCGAAGCTTCCACCAGATTATATTGCAGAGTACCAACGTTTTGCCGATCCGATCCGGGCTGCTTTTCCAGGGCTTCCGCTCGGTGTACAAGCAGATATCGGCTCACTGGAGCGGATGGTCAAGGGCAGGGATTGGCTTGCAGCGTTCAGCTCGTCAGTACGTGAGTACGGATACGACGCATGGACAGCCTACGAATACCATCTGGGCGGTTATATGTATGATGAACCTCCCCTTCCGGTAAAGACCGTCCGTTCCGGTGATGACGAACTAATCGTGACCTTCAGCAAACGTATCACTCCTGTCGGCCGCACGTCGATAGAAGCTTATGCGCTCAAAACCGATGGAACCCGGGAAGCTCTAAAGCTGAGAGAAGCTGAAACAGATGGGAACCGTCTTTTTCTGCAGGTGGAGCGGCTCCCATCGGAGGCGTTTGAGCTGGAGATGCAGGGTATCCGGGATACGCCGGAGTTATGGCTGTTCAAGGAGCGGGCAGGGCATGAGACGCCTGCGGGATATACAGTCCTGGTAGAAGATCGGGGAGAAGTGATGAAATAGCTGCTAATAATGATGGAAAATTATTCAATATTCATATATTGTAATTTAATAGGAAGTGCTATATTCACCTGCGAAAATAGAAATCCTGGAAGATCCTGCAGATGGAAGGGAGTTTTATTTTGGGATACATAAGCGAAATACGGAGGCTGGTCGGCTCCAGGCCGATTATTATGGCCGGAGGTTGTGTGCTGCTGCATCGTAACGGGGAATTGCTGCTCGTACGTAGAGCTGACAATGGAATGTGGGCGCTGCCGGGAGGAACGATGGAGCTTGGAGAAAGCCTGGAGGAGACGGCTGTGCGGGAGCTTTTTGAAGAGACGGGCCTGACTGCCGGGAAGCTTGAACTGCTTCATGTTTTCTCCGGGAAAGACCTGTATTATAAGTACCCAAACGGCGACGAGGTATACAATGTTGTGGCCGCGTACGAATGTACTGAGTTTGCCGGTGAACCTGTGGAAGATGGCACTGAAACCAAAGAGGTGCGTTTTTTTGCTTTTGATGAAATCCCGGGCGAGCTGTCGCCGCCGGACGTGCCCTTAATCAGCAGGTTTCTTGAAAAGAACCCGGGGAGGTAGTGACATTGCGCTACAGGGCATCTCCTTTGTGTATGATTCACAGAGAATCATCCATCGTTTAATCAAGTTGAAAGGCCGGTGCAAAATGAAAATCGCTTTTATCCTGTTTGACCAATTATAGAAGGTACTGGACAAGGGCGCATTGCGCCCTATTTTCATCTCGCCGTATTTCTTATCTCAGCCGTGTATGTTAGTATGATAAATAAGTAATTTAATATATGACAACATATGACATAATAATTAATCACATAAATAATCTGTGATGAAACCCATTGAAGGAGAAATGAAATGAAGTTAAACGTATCGAGCCAAAGTCCGCTATACCTGCAGTTGAAGCAAATTATTAAAGAGGACATTTCCAGAGGGGTGTATAAAGCGGGCCAGAAGCTGCCGCCCGAAGCGGAAATAGGCAAAACCTATGGCGTCAGCCGCATTACCGTCAGACGGGCGATTACGGATCTGGTGGAGGAAGGAATTCTGCACAGCCAACAGGGCAAGGGCAGCTATGTGCGTGAATTGAAGGAGAAGCGGGAGCTGATCTCGGTGGGCAGCTTCTCGGATATTACAACTACGTCCGGCAAAACGCCCAGCTCGCAAATTCTGTCCAACATCGTGATTGAAGCGGATGAAAAGCTGGCTGACACCTTTAAAATCCGTGAAAATGATCCCGTGCTGAAGCTGCATCGTCTCTTGTTTATCGATAACCAGCCGTTTATTATCGAGACCTCTTATTTTCCGCTTGGCATTTTGCCTGATCTGGAAAAGCATATCGGGGAGTCGCCGTCCACTTATCAAATTTTAAAGAATCGTTACGCCATTGAACCAACCTATTCGGAAAAAACGCTGGAAATGATCTTGTCGACAGAATATGAGTCGAACCTCTTTCATTGTGACCGGGGCACATCGCTATACCTGCTCGATAAAATCAGCTATGACCAGGAGGACAGGCCGATCCATTACTCGCAATCCATCTATATGGCGAGCAAGGTGATCTTTACGATTAATACCGGAAAACGCGGCTAGTACTCACGATGCAGGTTCGTGGTGCATGAAGCAGCAGCAGTTAACAAGGCTTTTGGTTATGTACATCAGCGTGAACCGCTGAGTTTATAATCGAAAGCCTTTTTTGTGCTTGACGTATCCTTTGTATTTTTGTATTAATTATTATAATACAACAGATGACAAGTTTGGGGGCGCTGCTTCATGAAGCTGGTTGCAATCGGTGATAATGTTGTTGATTTTTATTTGGACCAGGGTCTGATTTATCCGGGAGGAAACGCCTTGAACGTAGCCGTGTCCGCGAAGAGAAACGGAGCGGAAGCCTGCGCTTATATCGGCATTACGGGAGACGACGCGGCCGCTTTGCACGTCCTTGAGACGATGAGCTGGGAAGGGATCGACGCTGCACGCATCCGCCGTGCGTACGGACCTAATGGGGAGGCAACCGTCGCGTTAAATGAAGAAGGGGACCGGATTTTTGTAGGAACCAATCGTGGAATCCGCATGCCCTCCCTGCTTCAGCTTAGACTTACCGAGGAAGATCTGACTTATATCGGACAATACGATCTCATCCATACCAGTGTAAACAGCGACATCGAGCATGAGCTTGAACGCCTCTCCAGATGGCCGGTTTCCTTCGACTTTTCGACGAGCAAGCGCTGGAATGAGGACTATTTAAAACAAGTATGTCCGCATCTGGCCTATGCCTTTTTCTCGGGCAGTGATATGAGTATGGACGACATCAGGGATCTTACGGCATATGTACATGAATTGGGGGTTAAGGTGGTTGGAGTTACTCGCGGGGCGGAGCCGGCCCAGTTTTCCGTGGAGGGTGTTCGATATGAACAGCCGCCGGTGCCTGCTGATATTCTTGATACGATGGGGGCCGGAGACTCCTTTATCGGCGCTTTTCTTGCTGCCTACCATGGTACGTGGAAGATGCAGGAGGCGCTAGTACAAGCCGCCCGATCGGCTGCCGCCACTTGTGCGCATTATGGAGCTTTTGGTTACAGTATGAAAAAATAAGCTCGTTTTCAAAAGAGTATGTGATGTATTATCACATACTCTTTTTTTATTTCCGTTTTTTTCAGAAATTTTGCAGCTGAACACCAACACCTGACATCAAGAAAACATTTTCATTAAAATTTGTTGTTGACTATGCTATCACCTAGATGGTATATCTTATAATATAACAACATATACAATCTTATAACAAAAGTACCGCAGAGACTGCAGATGAGGAGGACGGTATGCGTGTAGCAGGCGTAGGTTTTAATTGCATTGACCGGTATGAGAATTTGAACCAATATTATCCGACCGGCAACAGCGTAGACTTTGTCATTCATATGAGCCGTTTGGGGGCTCAGGCTTCGATGGTAAGCGTTGTCGGCAATGATCTATATGGAGCCTTGATGATGGATAAGCTGCGGGAAGAACAGGTTGACGTCTCTCACATGCATATTCGTGAGGGCAGCACGGCCGTTTTTATCATGGAGCTGAACGGCAACGACCGGGTGCATAAGGAGAAGATCGAAGGCGTAATGGCAGATTTCTCGCTGACGGAAGAAGACAAGGCGTTCGTGCTCCAGCACCAGGCGATTCATACCAATCTATCCGGACGTATCAATGAGCATCTTGCTTACTTCCGCAATGAGGGCATCGAGATCATTTATGACTTCTCGACACGCACGAAGAAAGAAATTGCCGGACCGATCCTGCCGGATACAGACTATGCCTTCTTCTCCTACACACAGGAAGACGAGTATATCCAGGAATTCATTGAATGGGCATACAGCCAGGGACCGCGAATGGTGGTGGTTACCCTGGGCGAGCATGGCAGCCTTGCTTATGATGGAAAATCTCTTTACCGGGAAGGCATTGTCCAGGCAGAGGTTATCAACACGGTCGGTGCGGGAGACTCATTCTGTGCAGGCTTTATGTACGGACAGCTGCAAGGCTGGACGATCCCCGAATCGCTCAGGCATGGAGCGAAAATAGCAGCTGCAGTCGTATCCAGATTCGAACCTTACTAATGCCGGGCCGGCAGAAAGGCGGATTATGAATTGATCATCGACGTACACACACATCCCATTTTTTATCAAGCGATCAGCGGGGACAAGCAAGTGCTGGACTACCGGAAACAGCAATTCGGTGTGTTCAAGCAATCCCCAAGTCCGATTGAATCAGTCCTGCAGGAAATGGACTACATGCAGGTCAGCCGATCCATCCTCCTTCCCATAGACCTGACTACGCAAAGCAGCGGATGGATCGTCTCCAACGAAGAGGTGAGACAGCTCGTAGAGCTTGCACCAGATCGTTTTATCGGCTTTGCCAGCGTAGATCCCCATCGCAGCGATGCGCTGGAGGTGCTGGATTACGCATTTCGGGAGCTGGACCTGCAAGGGCTCAAGCTTCATCCTTCCAAGCAAAAATTTTATCCCAATGATGACAAGCTGAAGGGCATTTATGAAAAATGCCTGGAATTCAACAAACCGATTATGTTTCATGCAGGCATGAGCTGGGAACCGGATGCGCCTGCCAAGTATTCTCACCCGCTGCACTTCGAGGAGGTAGCAATTAAATATCCGGAACTTCGCATGTGCCTGGCCCATTTCGGCTGGCCTTGGGTTCACGAGACGGTCATGCTGCTGCTCAAATATCCGAACGTGTTTACAGACACCTCGCTTCTGCATATGGACAATGCCCTTGATTTTTTCAAGCAGGTATTCCAGGTCAACATGGGCCCGCTCTGGATCGAGCGCAACCTGAACGATAAGGTCATGTTCGGCACAAACAGCCCCCGCTTTAAAGCGAAGCGGCTGCTTCCGGCACTGAAGGCGATGAATTTCAGAACCAAGACGCTGCAGAAAATCCTTGGCGGGAATGCGCAGGTCTTCCTGGGCGAAAGGAGGAACGAACGGCCGTGGTTAAACTGAAAACAATTATGCTGCGATCAACAGCAGAGTTCCAGATGATCAAAATTACGGATGAGGTTCGAGCCTTTATCGAGGAATGCGGAGTGCAGAACGGGCTTGCTGCCGTGATATCCGCGCATACGACAACAGGCATCATGGTGAACGAAGGGCTGGAATGTGTTGAAACAGACATCGAGGAGCTGCTGGAGCGGCTGGTGCCCAAGGATTTTCCATATGCCCACGCACACTTCCTCCCGTCATATGGCGCCACGGGCAGCAACTCTCCCTCCCATCTGAAATCGATGCTCTCCGGCAACAGCTGCATGTTCGTCGTACAGGACGGCAAAATGATCTCCGGGGATGCCCAGGATGTATATCTTGCTGAGTTCGACGGACCCAAGGGCCGGAAGGTGTACATTCAGGTCATTGGAGAGTAAGCAAAGGAGGAACCTTCAGGGCCGGGGAGTTGATCGGTCCGCAGTATAACTGGGAGCCGGAAAGGTTTACAAAGGAAAGTCTGAACCGCTTGTCCGAGGTGTTCGGGAATATCACTGTCCGTTAAGCGGAGTGTGCGATCATACAGCATTTCTCAAATTTCAGCAGCTGAAAGCGAGGATGGAACATGAAAAATGTGATGCGAAAATCAATGATGGGCAAATGGGTATCGGTATATTCCTTGATTGTGCTGCTCCTTCTGGCAGGCTGCGGCAATAACGCGAGCGGAGGCGGGGACTCCGCCAAGACTGGAGCGGGAAGCGGTTCGGCTGCTACAGGAGCGTCGGCGGATGTGCCGGCACTGCCGGCTGCCGTCAAGGAGCGGGGTAAGCTTGTTGTAGGTGTCAAGGTCGATTATCCGCCGCTTGGTTATCTGGATGAAACGGGACAGAACGCCGGGTACGAAATCGGGGTGGTCAAGAAGATGGCGCAATACGCCTTTGGCGATGAGAATGCAGTCGAATTCGTGCCGGTCAATGCCACCAACCGGATTCCATACCTCGAATCCAACAAAATTGATTTTATCGCGGCAACGCTTGGCATTACCGAGGAACGCAAGAAGCAGGTCGACTTCTCGACCAGTTTCTTCGATGGCGGGGCTATCACGGTAGTCAAAAAGGGCAGTGACATCAAGGCTATCCCTGACCTTGCCGGCAAGAAGGTGATCGTGATCAAAGGATCAACAGGCTCCACGTACCTGGATGAGAACGTGCCAACTGCCGAGCAGATCAAGATCGAAAGCAATGCGGACGCGTTCCGCGCCCTGAAAGACGGCCGTGCGGATGCCATGTTCCATGATGCTGTCCTGATGTCCGAGTTCGTTAAAACTTCACCTGATTATACGATTGTCGGCGACCAGGTTGCTTTTGCCCCCATGGCCATCGGAGTCCGTAAAAATGATACGGAAATGCTGAACTTTGTAAACGGCTCGCTTGAGCAGATGAGAAAAGAAGACTACTTCAAAACGCTGATCGAACAATACATGCCGAGAGCGGGCGATCTCGACCCGATGCAAATGATTCCAAGACCTGACGGCGCCAAATAAACGAGGGAGGGAACTGCATGGGTACAAACCAACCGAAATTATCCATACGTAATTTACAGAAGCGTTATGGCGATAACACGATTTTGCGCGGCGTCGATATTGATGTGCACCAACAGGAAGTGATTGTGATCATCGGGCCGAGCGGATCGGGCAAGAGCACACTCCTCCGCTGTATCAACGGTCTGGAGAGCATTAACGGCGGAGAGGTATACATTGATGACGAGAAAATAGAGTACACACCGGCAGCGCTGCAGAATGTCCGGCAGCGGATCGGTATGGTGTTTCAGAGCTACAATCTGTTTCCGCATATGACCGTGATGGAAAACCTGCTGCTTGCCCCAATGAAGGTGCAAAAACGGGCCAAAAGCGAGGTGCTGCCGCAGGCCAGAGCGCTGCTTGATCAGGTGGGGCTGCTCGACAAGGCGGACAGCTATCCGTCCCAACTGTCGGGAGGACAGCAGCAGCGGGTGGCCATCGCCCGTTCGCTTGTGATGAATCCTGAAGTCCTGCTGTTCGATGAAGTGACCTCCGCGCTTGATCCCGAGCGGGTACGGGACGTGCTGGATGTCATGAAGGATCTGGCCTCCCGCGGGACCACTATGCTAATCGTGACGCATGAAATGGGCTTTGGCCGCGATGTCGGCGACCGCATTATTTTCATGGATCAGGGCGTCATTGTGGAGCAGGGACCGCCGGAGCAGGTATTCGGCAATCCGCAAGAGGAACGCACTCGTCAGTTCCTGCGGAATGCCATGTAGATAGACAGCGAAAGGAGGTCATGGCGTGAACTTTGATTTTGGTTATATTATCGGCACCCTTCCGCTGCTGCTCACGGGCTTGAAGCTGACCATTTATATCAGTGTCGTCAGCATTCTGTTTTCGCTGATCATCGGCATGGGCGGTGCTGTGGTGCGAACGTTGAAAATTCCGGTTTTGTCGCAAATTGTTGCTGTGTATGTAGACGTTATTCGCAATACGCCGCTGCTGGTGCATGTATTCTTCCTTTACTTCGGCCTGCCGGCCTTCGGGATCAAGCTGTCCGCTTTAACCGTCGGGATCATCGCGCTTTCCCTGTGGGGCGGGGCGTTCGCGGCGGAGAACTTCCGCGGCGGTACGGATGCCGTGCCGCACGCGCTGATCGAGTCCGGGCAGTCCTTGGGCTTGAGCACAGGCCAGATCGTGCGTCATATCATTATTCCGCTCGGGTTCAGGATCAGCTTCCCGGCCTTCAGCAACACCGCTGTGTCGGTGATCAAGAACTCGGCTTATCTCACCAGTATCGGGGTTGCGGAGATGACTTTTATGGCCATGGACCGGATCGCTTACGATTTCAAAACCTACGAAATGCTGCTGACAATCGCGGCCATCTATCTTCTTCTGATTTGGGGTACCTCATATTTGTTCGGACGTATTGAGCGCAAGCTGGATTATAAAAAAAACACCACGAAAGGCAGGGGTTTAAGTGGAGGTTTTATCGAAAAATTTAAACTTTCTCCTCGACGGGCTGATTAATACGATCCTGTTGAGCTTAAGCTGCCTCGGGATTGCGCTTGTGCTCGGAATTATCGTCGGGGTGCTGCAGACAGCGCATAACCGGACGGTCTCCATGCTTATGAAGGGGTACGCGGAGCTGTTTCGCGGCCTCCCTATTGTTATCACCCTGTTTCTCGTTTTTTTCCTGCTGCCGGAAATGGGCATTGAAGTCAACAACTATGTTTCAGCCATGATCGCACTCAGCCTGTGGAGCAGCGCCAACATTTCCGTAGCCGTACGTGGGGCCATTCAATCCATTCCGCCAACCCAGACGGAAGCGGGGCTGGCCTTGGGGCTGAGTCCGGTTCAGATCATGCGTTATATCATCTTGCCGCAGGCGGTGCGGCGCATGCTGCCTTCCGTGATCGGCCTGATGTCCAACCTGGTTCAATCGACATCATTGTCGGTGCTGATCGGCAATCTGGATTTTCTCAAATCCGTCCAGCTCGTCATCGAACGGGTGGAGCTGATGCAGGGCCTGTCGATCGCCACCCAGATGTATACCTTGGTGCTGGCTGTTTATTTCGTCATCTGTTATCCCCTGTCCATGTTGGCAAAAAGATTGGAGCGGGCCTACCGCTAATTGCACGTGCATTTTAACGATTCTGACCAGCTGCCGCTGGGTGAAGGAAATTGACTTGGAGGCCCTCTCATGCCGGATGGTATACGCAAATATTTTATGCATGTGTATAACTATTTCTTTTATATTGCCTATGCGTCCTATCTTCCGTTCCTCAGCTACTGGTTTGCAGAGGACGGATTATCGGCGCAGCAAATCGGATTCATCTTCTCGATCGGGCCTCTGGTCGGCTTTCTGATGCAGCCGGTGTGGGGGATGCTGATCGACTATTACGGCATCGCAAAATATGTCTTGATCGGCAGTATGGGCATTACCCCCTGGGTGATGCTGATGTATCAATTTGCGGATCACAATTTTGCCCTCTATGTGGCCATTTCGATTCTGCTGGCTGTGTTTGCATCCGCAACTCTGCCTGTTGTGGATGCCATAACGGTCAGACATGCGAAGAAGAATGCGCTCGGCTATGGTGCGATCCGAGTCGTTGGCTCGCTCAGCTTTGGGCTTTCCGTGACTTTCTTCGGCATTCTTTACGATAAATACGGACTGTCCCTGCTTTTTCCGGCTTATATTGGGACGATGCTGGTTATGTGTCTGCTCAGCTTTTTTCTCGATACGAATCAAAGGGAAGAGGCTGAGAAACACAACCTGGCGATACGCCGCAGCGGGATGTTCAAGGAAATGCTGCCCCTCCTAAAGGAACGGAGCTTTCTACTTTTTCTGATCCCCGTCTTCGTTGCCGCCATCGGTCCGCAGCTGAACAATGCGTTCTATTCGGTGTATATCAGTCACTTCGGCGGAGAGGCATCGGGGAAAATCGGCATTCTCTATACGATTTCCTCCGTGGCGGAAATACCTGTGTTTCTATTATCCGGCTATATTATCAGCAAGCTCGGTTATGTCAGAACGCTTACGCTGGTCTCGCTCGCAGGGGCTCTCCGCTGGTATGTGCTGTCCATTGAACCTCCGTTTGAAATTTTGATGCTGAACCAGATTTTATCAGGGGTCACCTACGCGCTCTTCCTGGCAACAGGCATCAATTATGCGTATGACAACAGCCCGGCTCATACGAAGACGACGGCCCATTCGCTATTTATCGTTGTTTACACGAATATTGCCGGTATCGTGGCCAGTAACATCGGCGGCTTTGTCATTGAGGCGGGCGGGTACCGGCTGCTGTTCGGTGGAGCGGCTGCACTCAGTGTGCTTGGGGCTGTCGGTTTTGCCATGCTGGGCCGCCTCAGGACCGAAAAGCTGCATAACTCCACAGTTTAATCGACAGGTCTCTGAAAAAGGAGGGAGGAGCCATGGGATTTGAAAGTGTAATACTCCGTTTGGAGATACAGCATGATAAAACCTCATTTGAGAAAGTGGTTACTGTCATCACACAGTATAGAGGGGACATTGTCGCCATGGACGTTGTCCGGTCGGGTGTTCATTCGTCCGTACGCGATATTGACGTGCAGCTGGAGCGGGACGGTTATGAAGGCGTGGTCGAAGCGCTCAAATCGCTGGATGGAATTCAGGTCATTCACGTGTCGGACCGCACGTTTCTTGCCCACTTGGGCGGTAAAATTTCTATTCAGCCCTCCATGCTGATCAGGAACCGTGACGATCTGTCGCGTGTCTATACGCCAGGGGTCGCCAAGGTGTGCAGGGCGATAGCGGATGATCCAAGGAAGGCGCACAGCTTGACGCTGAAACGCAATACAGTTGCCGTTGTAACCGACGGGACGGCCGTGCTTGGGCTGGGGGACATCGGTCCCGAGGCTGCAGCGCCGGTCATGGAAGGCAAAGCGATGCTGTTCAAGCAGCTTGCTGACGTTGACGCCTTCCCGATCTGTCTCGATACGAGGGATACGGAGGAAATCATCCGTACGGTGAAGGCTATCAGTCCCATTTTCGGAGGCATCAACCTTGAGGACATCAGCTCGCCCCGCTGCTTCGAGATCGAGCAAAGGCTGCAGGAGGAGCTTGATATTCCGGTCTTTCATGATGACCAGCACGGGACGGCCATCGTGGTGGTTGCCGGGTTGATGAATGCGCTTAAGGTTGCCGGCAAGCGGATGGAGGACGTGCGTGTGGTGGTGAACGGCATTGGCGCAGCGGGGGTAGCCATCTGTAAAATGCTGCTTGCCGCAGGCGTTAAGCGTCTGAACCCAGTGGACCGGTTCGGTGCGATCCTTCGGGGCGGCGTGTACGAGCATCCGATGTGGCAGTGGCTTGCGGATCAACCCCAGGTCGAGGATCGGCCGGGTCTGCTCTCCGAAGTCATTGCGGGGGCCGATGTGTTTATTGGCGTATCCCGTGCCGGCGTACTGTCAGCCGCGGATGTTCAATCCATGGCGGAAGACGCCATCGTGTTTGCCATGGCGAACCCGGAGCCGGAAATTACACCGGAGGAAGCGCTGCCCCATGTACGTATTTTCGCAACAGGGCGCAGCGATTACCCGAATCAGATTAATAATGTTCTGGTCTTTCCCGGAATGTTCCGCGGCGCGCTGGATTGCCGCGCCAATACGATCAATGAGCAGATGAAGCTGGCAGCAGCCGGTGCAATTGCGGAGGTGGTGAGCGAATCCGAGCTAAGCGAGCTGTATATCGTCCCGAGTATCTTCAATGAACAGGTTGTTGCCAAGGTGAGGGAGGCTGTGATTCGTGCGGCCATTCAGACAGGAGCAGCCAGGCGTATTCCACCTGACATTGGCCTTCCTGTTAGCGAGGAAGACGAATTGGCACCAGTGGCATGGCGGATGTAGTTCAGCGCAAAATGCAAAAACTGGTGTTGACATTTTACACCATTGAATGTATAAGTAAATATAATACAACATATAACAACATAAAATTTTGGAGGACATAATCATGAGCGTAGCTAATGTACTGACGACCGCACAGGAGCAGGTGAACCGCATTCTTGAGGCTTATAAGGAAAGAACGATCAACCGGGTATTCCTTGTTGCCTGCGGAGGCTCCTCAGCTCTAATGCATCCGAGCAAGTACTTCATTGACCGCGAAGCCACTACGATTACGGCGGAGGTGTATAACTCCAACGAGTTTATTTACCGCAATCCTTCCACCCTCGGCTCCGATTCCCTTGTTATTCTCTGCTCCCATAAGGGAAAAACGCCCGAAACGACAGAAGCGGCCAAATTTGCCAAAGGCAAAGGAGCACTGACTGTATCCCTGATGTACGTCGAAACCGCGCCGCTGGCCGATGAGTCGGATTTCATCGTCAACTACAGCTGGGCGCCTCCAGGACAACTGGACGCTCATCCTGAAATTGCAAATTATGCGATTTTGTATCGGTTAACGATGGGGCTGCTCGCTGTGAAGGAAGGAAACAAGAAGTACGAGAAGCTGGTGCAAAGCCTGGACAGTCTCAGCACGGTGCTGAACAAAGCGAAGGAGCAATCGCTTGAGAACGCCAAAGCGTATGCCCAGGCTGCCAAGGATGAGCCGGTGATCTATACGATGGCCAGCGGTGTGAACTACGGGATTGCTTACTCGTTCGCGATTTGCATCCTGATGGAGATGCAGTGGAAGCATTCGCATGCGATTCATGCCGGCGAGTTCTTCCATGGTCCTTTCGAGGTACTGGATAAGGATGTGCCGTTCATCCTGCTGATGGGCCTGGACGAAACACGTCCGATGGAAGAAAGAGCGCTTAAATTTCTGAAGGAACACGGCGAGAAGCTGCTCATTCTGGATGCCAAGGATTATGATATGAGCGGGATTGATGAGGAAATGAAGGGCTACCTGGCACCGCTTCTGCTTAACTTCGTGCTGCGTGTCTACGCTGTCGAGCTTGCCGCAGCCACCGGCCACCCCCTGGAAACGAGACGTTATATGTTCAAGGTCCCTTATTAAGAAAAATAAACAAAAAGATGACTTCCAATTTTGCTTGGAGGTCATCTTTTTTTGTCTTGAAGTCAGTGAGCAAAATTCCCGTCGCTGCCATGTGTGAATTTACCGTCTTCAGTAACACGGAGTGTACGCCTGGTTTTAGCTGTTTTCCTCACAAATTCTTTGCCTTGCTATAGAGTAAACTCTAGGCACTATACTAAAAAAGTATCTAATGAAAGGGAGGATTATATGATGAAAACAATCTTGATTACAGGGGCATCTACAGGACTTGGAAAAGCAACTGCCATGTATTTTGCAGAACGAGGGTGGAACGTCGCAGCAACTATGCGCTCCCCGGAAAAAGAAACAGAGCTCACCAACCATAACAATGTTTTTGTCACTCGTATGGACGTTCAACAGCCTGAAGCAATCCATCGAGCGGTAAATGAAGCCATAGAGCGTTTTGGGCAAATAAATGTACTTGTGAACAATGCCGGTTATGGAGCAGTGGGGATCTTTGAGGCTGCTACCGAACAACAGATTCATAACCAGTTTGACGTTAATGTTTTCGGGCTCATGCGCGTAACACAAGCAGTGCTGCCGCATTTTAGGGCAAACCGGAATGGATTGATTATAAATATTTCCTCTCAAGGAGGAAGAATCACGTTCCCTCTGACCTCTTTATACCATGCAACTAAATTTGCCGTGGAAGGCTTTTCCGAATCGTTGTCCTATGAGCTGGCTTCCCAGAATATCCGTGTTAAATTGATCGAGCCAGGTATTGTGAATACTCCGTGGTACAGTTCAGCCGTACGTTTGAATCATGAGGCATTGTCAGACTATAATAGTTTCACAGATTTGTTTAATAAGCAATTTGAGAAATTCGTTCAAAATAATGCCCATCTTCAGGCCACGCCGGAAGTGGTTGCCGAAACGATTTATAAAGCTGCGACGGACGAAAGCGATCAATTAAGATATCCTGCGGGCAAAGATGCCGAAGAAATATTGAAGAAGCGGGAACAATTAAGTGACGAGGAATTCAAGGCGTACATGAAAACCCAAGTTCTTGGCTAAGGAGGAGGTTCTTATAAGTTATTCAATCGGCCAGGTAGCAGAAGAAACGGGATTGTCCATTCATACCTTGCGTTATTATGAAAAAGAAGGGATTCTCCCTCCTATTAAACGAGATGAATTCGGTGCACGAGTCTTTGACGAGGAAGCCATGGAATGGCTGAGGTTCGCATGCTGTTTGCGGGACACCGGGATGACCATTGAAGAAATGAAGGGATTTTCCCAATTAACCCTTCAAGGAGACAAAACAATCCCGGAACGTGTTAAGCTTTTGAACCGGCAGAAGGAGCGGGTGGCGAATCAGGTCAAGCAGCTCATGAAAAATATGTCCATGATTGAGCACAAGCTTGAAATGTACAGGGAGCAGCTTTGAAGGATCTCGGCAATCACGAAGTTTGGGAACACACCCACTACAAGCTAAATCATACCATTACAAGGGCTCTCTTACGAGGGTCCTTTTGTGTTTTATAAGGCAATGGTTCTGGACTTAGCTTCTTTTATGGACATAAGAACCGAACTTGACATTAAAACTTACGAATGTAATAATTAAAGTATTACAATTGTAATACATAAAGAGTGGTCAAGGTGGTGGTGCCGGACAGATGCTATGAAAGCTTGTAAGTATGTTCTTAAACGGAATCAGTGTGAAAAGAGGGTTACATCTTGAAAAAATACTTAACGGGTATAAACAAAATGGCTTTATGTGCGTCGGTGCTTTGTCTGATTGTACTGGTTGGCTGTACGAAAACGGGTGCTATAAATCAGTCTGCGGATACTGTGAGTCCATCAGCAGGCGCATCGAGTCCGACACCTGAGAAGGATACGTCCAATGAATTGAATTCCGCTTTCGAGCAGCTCGAAAGCAAATTCGACGCCCGGCTTGGTGTATATGCTCTGGATACAGGTACAGGCAAGGAACTTGCCTATCGAGAGGATGAGCGCTTTGCTTATGCTTCAACATTCAAGGCTCTGGCAGCAGGAGCGATTTTACGGCAAGCAACTGATGATGATTTGAACAAGGTTATAAAATATACCAAGGATGATCTTGTTACGTACTCACCCATTACGGAGCAGCACGTGGATACTGGCATGACCCTTAGTGAGATATGTGATGCGGCCATCCGCTATAGCGACAATACGGCCGGAAATCTGCTGCTCAAGGAGTTGGGGGGACCTGAAGGGTTCGAAAAAGCGATGAGAGAAATTGGCGATACGGTAATAATGCCTGAACGCTATGAGACAGAGCTGAATGAAGCCGTGCCCGGGGATACCCGCGATACCAGCACTCCGAAAGCGTTCGTCCAGAGCCTCAAAGTGCTGGCGGTTGACGACTCCATGCCTGCTGACAAACAAGAGCTGCTTATCGACTGGATGAAAAGAAACACCACAGGTGATGAATTAATCCGGGCAGGCGTGCCGGAAGGCTGGGAGGTCGGCGACAAGACGGGGGCCGCAAGCTACGGAACCCGCAATGATCTTGCTATCGTATGGCCGCCGGATCGGGAGCCGATCATCATCGCGGTGCTGTCCAGCCGTGATACCAAGGATGCCGAATATGACAATGAGTTAATCGCCCAGGCGGCCAAGACGGCATTGGATGCCTTGAAGTAATTGCAGCAAAACATCCGAAACGGAGGAAATGGTCTCTTTTTCAAACTATAGGGGCAAAAGGTCGAGATAGGGGGGAACTTCTCCTCTTTCGGCCTTTTTTGCTAGTTAGGAATCGTACGAGATCCTTTGATCTTTTTCTTGTGGTTTAAGTATGGATATGCAATTTCTACTACATCTGCAAATGAAATGGAGGAATGAGACTACAAGTTATATAATAAATGGAGCTTACACAGTCCGATGGAGGTTCCTGAAATGAACGAATTGCCGCAAATATCAGATGCCGAGTTCGAGGTTATGAAAGTGATCTGGAGCCATGCGCCGATCAGCACGAATGAAGTGATTGAAAAGCTCACCAAGACTAGCAAATGGAGTCCGAAGACGATCCAGACCCTGCTGCTCCGGCTGGTAAAGAAAAAGGCGCTGACATATACGAAAGAAAGCCGCGTATTTGTATACACTCCCTTAATTCAAGAAGACGAGTACATCAAGCACGAAAGCAAAACCTTTCTGGACCGTTTCTACAACGGAGCATTAAATTCCATGGTGCTGAATTTTCTGGAGCATGAGCAGGTATCGAAAGAAGATATCCATGAACTCAGAAAAATTTTGGATGAGAAGTTCAAAGAGGGAGACAGGTAGTATGGGATACGCTCAGCCCAGGGCTGAATTTTGGCGTCCCGGACTGTGCGTATCTTGTTAAATGAAGACTGTAAGAAATATATGGAATACTATGCCTGTTTCTGCGCGCTTTCCAAAATATCATGCAAAAGACTGGAGATAGGTGTGGGAGACTGTACCTGCTGGGCTGTCTTTTGGAAGAGGCCGACATCCTTGAGCGGAATCTTGCTTTGGGTGAATTGGCTGTACTGTTTCTCGGCAATCATTTTGCCGTAGCTCTGATAGATTGGGGCAGAAAATAAGGTCTGGGTGAGCATGTCAACCACAGGCTTGGGATCGACTCCATTTTTTTCAGCCATTGTAAGTGCTTCAAGCATAGATTGTCCGGCTGAGACAATCAGGAAGTTACCGATGAGTTTAACAGCCGTTGCAGCTCCGACCTCTTCGCCAAAATCGAAAAGTCCTTCTCCCCCCATTGCCTTTAGAATGGGCCGCACTCGTTCTTTCACTTGTTCTGGACCGGCAAAAGGGACCGTAAGCTTGCGGGCAACCGCTGCCTCGGGTCTGCCGAAAATAGGGGCCTCCATATATACGCTGCCATGTTCAGCATGGATGGCCGCCAGCTTTTTCGCCATTTCCGGGGAGATCGTACTCATCCCGACATGGATGCCGCCCGTTCCCAGCCGTTCCAAAAAACCATCGCTCATGACGATGCTTTCCACAGACTCATCATCCCACAACAGGGTCATGACAATGCCGGCGGGTGTCACAGTGTCAGCAGGACAGGACGCTAACCGGGCGCCTTGCTCAACCAGCGGTGCGGCTTTGCCGGCTGTCCGGTTGTATACCGTGAGAGAATAGCCGGCATCAAGAAGATTGGAAGCAATGGGTAAACCAAGATTGCCAAGACCGATGAATCCAACGGTTTCACTCATTTCAATAAACCTCCCAATTCAATGTATATTAAAAACGTTACGTTAACGTCATGTTTTGGGTAAAAAAATTAGTGTGCCTCTCTCTCCTTAAACCAGTGCTCGAAGCGTTCGATGTTGGTCTGCAAGTCTGCGCGAAATTGCTGTAACGCATCGATCTTCTCGTCTGTTTCGGCAAGATGCTTGCGCAGGAGGGCGAGGACTTTCTGTTTTGGCTGTACTCCGCTGGCATCAGTGAAATAGAGGTCGATGACGTCCCGTATTTCTTCCAGGCTGAGCCCTAGCTTCTTTAACTGGTCAATTTTCCGCAACCGGGCAACTGTCTCCTCTGTGTAATAATGCTGCCCGTTGCCCTCGCGTTCACCCCGTGGAATCAGTCCGATGCTTTCATAATATCGAACCGTACGGTGAGTTACGCCGGCCCGTTCTGTCAAATCCCCTATACGCATGCGTTCTTTCATTCACTTCAGCTCCTGGATAAACATGACGTTAACGTTATGTTGGCATAATATCATCATTTCCAGCGCTTGTAAAGGAAGACTTGCGCCTTGTACCTGCTTGATAATAGGGGTTAAAAAACGGCAGTCTTAAAATTCGGGCAGACGATGGCATAAAATATCCATTGACAACTTGTATATACAGGTATAGAATCAACTTGCTTGTATATACATGTTTTGTTGGATTGGGGATTACATTTTTCATTACATCGATAGTGGAGGCTTCTATATGAGCAGTACAAAGCAACAGGACTGGTGGAGAAAGCTTACGGTCTATCAGGTTTATCCGAAGAGCTTCAAGGATACGACAGGCTCGGGCTCGGGGGATATCAAGGGATTGACCAGCAAGCTCGATTACTTGAAGGATCTCGGCATTGACATTGTCTGGCTGCAGCCGGTGTATGTCAGTCCGCAAAATGATAACGGTTACGACGTGGCGGATTATTATCGCATCAATCCTGACTTCGGCACGATGGAGGATTTTGACGAGCTGGTCCGTGAGCTCAAAAAACGCGGTATGCATCTGATGATTGATATTGTCGTTAATCACTCTTCTACAGAACACGAATGGTTCAAGGAATCCAGAAAATCGAAAGATAATCCGTACCGGGATTATTATATATGGAAAGACCCGGCGCCTGATGGGGGACCCCCGAATAACTGGCAATCCAAATTCGGCGGAACGGCGTGGCAGTATGACGAAACGACAGAGCAATATTATCTTGCGTTGTATGACAAGACTCAGGCTGATCTAAACTGGGAAAATGAGAAGGTTAGAGATGAAGTCATCAAAATGATGACCTTTTGGGCGGAGAAAGGTGTCAGCGGTTTCAGGCTGGATGTCATCAACCTGATCTCCAAAAATCAGCAGTTCCCTGATGACTTTGGTCCGCATCAGCCGGCGGACGGACGCATCTATTACACGGACGGGCCGCGTGTTCACGAGTTTGTGAAGGAACTGCACGAGAAGGTGTTTGCGCCATACAATTTGGTGACAGTCGGAGAGATGTCTTCTACAACGCTGGAGCACTGCATACGTTATTCCAACCCGGATGAAAAGGAATTCTCCATGACCTTTAACTTTCATCATCTGAAGGTGGATTATCCGAACAATAACAAGTGGGAGCTTATGACGTACGATTTCGAGCAGCTGAAAAGCCTGCTGTCCAAGTGGCAGCTCGGAATGCAGCAGGGCGGGGGCTGGAATGCCTTGTTCTTCAACAATCACGACCAGCCGCGCGCCGTATCCCGCTTTCTGGATGACGGGCAGTATTTGGCCGAAAGCGCCAAGCTGCTGGCAACGACTCTGCACGGATTGCAGGGAACCCCTTATGTCTATCAGGGAGAAGAGATCGGCATGCCAGACCCGCAGTGGAACAGCATAGATGAAATCCGGGATGTCGAGTCCAGGAATATGTATCGGATATTGCAGGAACGGGGCAAAACCGCCGAAGAGGCGTTTGGCATCATCAAGGAGCGCTCGCGGGACAATTCCAGAACCCCGATGCTGTGGGACGGCAGTCCTCAAGCAGGCTTTACGAGCGGCACCCCATGGATCAAGGTGGATGAACGTTACCCTTCGCTCAATGTGAAACAGCAGCTGGCAGATCCGAATTCGGTGTATCATCATTACCGCAAATTAATCGCGCTGCGCAAGCAGATCGAGGTATTCACGGATGGGAACTATGAACGGCTGGACGAGGCGCATCCTCAGATTTTTGCGTACAGCCGCAGCAACAGCAGCGAGACCTTGCTTGTCATTTCCAACTTTAGCGGTAAGGAGGCTGAATTCGGGCTCCCGGAACGTGCCTGGAAGATGATGAAGGACAGGGATGCGGAACTTCTGCTGGGCAACACAGATATCGAACTTAAATTGCAGCAGCGGATCAAGCTGACTCCGTTTGCTTCATATATGTGGATTATACGGTAAGTATTTAACCGTATGCTTAATTCAGAGGGGGAGAGCAATATGGCGATTGACAAAAAGGATGTAGAGCAGATTCTTCAGGCCGTCGGCGGTAAAGAAAATATCGAGGCGGCCACCCACTGCGTCACCCGGCTCAGATTTTCGCTTTATGATGAAAGCGAGGTGGATGAAGCTGCACTTGAAAGCAATGAGCTGGTCAAGGGGCACTTTTCCACCCAGGGGCAATTCCAGGTCATTATCGGGCCTGGTCTTGTCGATCAGGTATATGACGAGATGATGAAACTCACCGGCGGAGAGCGGGTATCCAAGGATGAGCTGAAGAAAATTGCGAGTAAAAAGCAAAACCCGCTTCAGCGGGCTGTCAAAGCGCTGGCGGATATTTTCATCCCCATTCTGCCGGCGATCGTTACAGCCGGTCTGCTGCTCGGGATTAACAATATTTTAACAGGACCGGGTATTTTCTTCGAAGGGCAGTCCCTGGTGCAGGTCTATCCCCAGTGGAAGGATTTTGCGTCCATTATTAATACGATTGCCAGCACGGCGTTTACTTTCCTTCCTGCACTCATAGGTTGGTCTGCCGTCACCCGTTTCGGGGGCAGTCCGCTGCTTGGCATTGTGCTCGGATTGATCCTTGTCCATCCGGATCTGCTGAGCGGCTACGGTTATGCTGACGCCAAGACGAACGGAACCGTTCCTGTCTGGAACCTGTTTGGCTGGGATGTCGAGAAGATCGGTTACCAAGGCCAGGTGCTGCCTGTTCTGGTGTCGGCTTATATCTTGGCCAAGATTGAAGCATTTTTGAATAAAAGGGTGGCTGACGCATTTAAACTGCTGATCGTCGCTCCCGTAACGCTTTTAATTACAGGATTTTTGGCCTTTACCGTGATCGGACCGGTTACATTTGCAATTGGAAACGCAATCACTTCCGGACTGGTGTATATCTTCGGTCTTGCTCCTGCGCTTGGCGGCCTGATCTATGGCGGATTGTACGCGCTGCTTGTCATTACGGGCATGCACCACACCTTTCTGGCAGTCGATGTTCAGCTTATCGGTTCCCAGGGCGGCACCTTTCTGTGGCCGATGCTGGCGCTTTCGAATATCGCACAAGGTGCGGCGGCACTGGGCATGCTGTACGTATTTAAACAAAAGAAAAGCAAGGGTCTGGCCATAACGTCATCGGTCTCCGCCTTTCTGGGAGTTACGGAGCCTGCCATGTTTGGTGTCAATGTAAGGCACAAGTTTCCGTTTGTCTTCGGCATGATCGGCTCCGCCATCGCGGGTGTTCTGCTGTCTGTGAATGGTGTACTGGCGTCCTCCGTGGGCGTCGGCGGTATTCCCGGTTTTCTGTCCATTTATCCTAATCAGTGGGGTGTGTTCTTCCTGGGCATGGCCATTGTATTGATTATTCCGTTCACCGCTACAGTACTCTATGGCAAATGGACGAATCGCAAGACATCGGACATTACGGATAACAGCTCCAATACAGAACCGGAAGCTGCCGAAAGTTCCGCCGCGACTATTGAACCAGGGCAATCTGCTGTTGCTGAAAGCGCAGACAACCAGGAGCATATTCTGGAAATCAAATCTCCGTTGACGGGAAAAGCGGTGGAGCTGGCGGAGGTGCCTGACCCTGCTTTCTCAACCGGTGCCATGGGCCAGGGAATCGCAGTGGAACCGGCAGAGGGTAAAATTACTGCTCCTTTCGATGGTGTTGTGGCCCATGTGATCAAGAGCAAACATGCCGTGATGCTGGAGCATGCCTCCGGCGTTCAGGTTCTCATTCACATCGGAATCAATACGGTGTCTTTAAAAGGCAGCGGTTATACCGTCCATGTTCAGGATGGTGATAAGGTTAAAGCCGGCCAACTGCTGCTGGAATTTGATCGTGAACTGATCCGTGGAGCCGGACTCCCGTTGATTACGCCAATTATTGTGACTGGCGGGCAGGAACGGATTGAGCAAGTGGAGAAGATGGCATTGGGCGAGGTTCAAAGCAATCAGGATACTATTCTTAAAATTCATTTTAAAGGATAGAGGTCTTTTCCGGGTTACCTCCGACAATGTTTCTACATGAGTTCACAGAACAGGGAAAGGCAGTTTCCCCGGGGCTGATGCCGGTAGCTGGATTATGCAAAATCCCCATGATAAAATGAATGCGGTGATCACATTGTATAAAAACATCTACTTGCAAATCTTCAACGACTACTCGGAGAGGATCCAGACCGGGGAGCTGGCCCCCGGTACGAAGCTCCCGTCGGAGCATGATATAACTGCTGAATATGAAACTTCAAGAGAGACGGTGCGCAAGGCGCTTAATTTGCTGGCCCAGAACGGATATATCCATAAGGTCAGAGGCAAAGGCTCATTTGTACTGGATATAGGACGAATGAATTTTCCCGTTACCGGGCTTATATCTTTCAAGGAAATGTCGGAAAAACTCGGCAGGAGCACAAAGACCCATGTATATGAGGTCAAGTTGATACCAGCTTCCTCCGAACTGGCGAGGCAGCTGCAGATTGCTGCGGGAGAGCCTGTCTGGCGGGTAGTAAGGTCGAGGGAAATTAAAGGGGAACGGATTATTCTGGATAAGGATTATTTTCTGTCCTCCGTTGTTCAGACTTTGGACCGGGAAATTGCCGGTCGCTCCATCTATGAGTATTTGGAGCAGGGGCTGCAGCTGAAAATCAGCTATGCCAAGAAGGAAATTTCCGTAGAGGAAGTTACGGAGGAGGACTCTCGTCTGCTGGATCTGCATGACTACCAGCACATCGTCGTCGTCCGAAATTATGTCTATCTTGAAGATACGACTCAATTCCAGTATACCGAATCCCGGCACCGTCTCGACAAATTTCAGTTTGTAGACTTTGCCCGGCGGGTGCACGGGGAAGATTAGTATTAAATCATTGTATGCCAAGGGGCGGCAAAAGTCATAAAGGATGACTTTTGCCGCCCCTTTTTCCAAATAGAATGCCTGCAGTAGGAACCGTGGTGGAGTTGACGCCGTTGTGAAAGTTCTTTTATGCTGGTAAATGATGTTATTAGAAAGGAAGTTTAAACCATATGATTGTGAATGAAGCTGCGTGGCCCTTATCCGTCAAGACGTTTACCGAAGCGTATCGGACACTTGGCGTGGAACAGGGGATGACACTGATCGTCCACTCATCATTGAAAGCATTAAACCGTTGGATTATTGGCGGACCTACGGCTGTTGTGCTTGCTTTGGAGGAAGCTGCAGGCGAAGAGGGCACACTTGTGATGCCGGCTCATAGTGGAGATCTATCCGACCCCTCCAAGTGGGGCAATCCTCCTGTGCCTGAGACGTGGTGGCAGGCCATCCGGGATGAGATGCCGCCATTTCAGCGGGATCTAACTCCAACATTGGGCATGGGAGCCGTGGTAGAATGCTTTCGCAAACAGGAGGGGACACTGCGCAGTAACCATCCACAGGTTTCTTTTTGCGCGCGGGGACCGAAGGCAGGTTGGCTGGTGGAGAATCACGAGCTGGCGTATGGGCTTGGCGAAGGCTCGCCGCTGGCGAAGCTCTATGAGGACAACGCGATGGTTCTTTTGCTCGGTGTCGGCTATGACAATAATACGTCAATTCACTTGGCGGAATATCGGGCAAACTATGCTTCCAAGGCCACTGTCATCAATGGAGCGCCAATTCTAAAGGACGGCCGCAGAGTGTGGTGCACCTTCGAGGATATCGACATCTCGTCAGATGACTTTATCAAGCTTGGTGAGGAGTTTGAACAGATCACCGGACATGTGAAAAAGGTGCAGGTCGGGGATGCGGCAGCCAGACTAATGCCTGTCCGCCCGCTGGTCGATTTTGCAGTGGCTTGGCTGGAAAAGCATCGCTGAGAACGGGTTGAATTGAGGAGCTCGCTTGATAACGGGTTTTCGCAAACTCGCGACTTTAGTCATGAGTAAGAATACTTCGGTTCAGGCATGTCATTTGACGATTGGAGCGAGACGACTAAAATGGAGGTCAATTGTAATGATTACCAGACTATCTACAGTACAGGATTATGGCCGAATGGTTGAAATATGGCTTGAGGGCTCCAAATTATCACATGATTTTATCGACGAGCATTATTGGGCCTCTCAGCTGTCGGATATGAAGGAGAAATACCTCCCCATGTCCACATCCTATGTCTTGGAAGAAGCTGGCGATATTAAAGGCTTTATTTCGGTAGTCGGCAACTATCTGGCGGCTTTATTTATTGACCCAAGACAGCAGGGCAAAGGCTATGGTGAAAAGCTTCTTAATTACGTGAAGGATCAGGCTGACAGCCTGGACTTGAAAGTATATCAGCAAAATGACCGGGCAGTCGGATTTTATCTGAAAAATGGATTCGCCATTATCGAGGAGCAGATCGACGAAAACACCTCTGCCAAAGAGTATGTCATGACGTGGAGAAGAGAATCGTAGATGGGGTCTGGACAGTGTCCACGGATCATGATCCAAGCAATGGTAACTGAAATGAGGATTGGCAAAAGACCGTATGCGCAGGCATACGGTCTTCCGATTTTATGACTTCTGAAAATGTACGTGGACAGATGCTTTTTACTGTTGAATCTTCTCGGGTTCGGGATATTCCTTGCCGAGCGTGTCTACAGTGACCTTTTTCATCACCGGAGGGTTCTTCGGCTTGTCATTTGCGTCACGCGGCAGGTTCACGATTTCATTAACAACATCCATGCCTTCGATGACTTTGCCGAAGGCGGCATATTGGCCGTCAAGGCTTGGCGCATCCGCAACCATGATAAAGAACTGGGAGCCACCTGAGTCTAGATCAGCTGCACGAGCCATGGAGAGCACGCCGGTCGTATGCAGCAGGTTGTTCTCTACGCCGTTTGTTTTGAACTCGCCTTTAATGCTATAGCCCGGACCTCCAGTACCGTTGCCGTTCGGGTCGCCGCCCTGGATCATAAACCCGGGAATGACACGGTGGAAGGTAGTACCGTCATAAAATCCGCTTTTCACAAGTGAAATAAAGTTGTTCACTGTATTCGGGGCCACCTCCGGGTACAGCTCGAGTTTGATCTTTTTGCCGCTGTCCATTTCGATCGTCACCACTGGATGTGAAGTGGCTCCGCTTGTATCGACGTTTCCGGTGCCGGAAGGCGTGGAAGAATCCTGACCGGCGCCGCTGGCGGTTTGGCCGCTTCCCGTTTGGGTTTGCGCTTGTCCTGTCTGGCCGCTGCCTGTTGCCGGCTTTGTGCCGCATCCGGCCACCGCGATCAGCAGCACGGCAAACAAACTCAGCAGCAGGGGACGCTGCATTATTTTTTTCATCATGACATGACCTCCGCTTCGATGAAATCTGAGATGGTTGATAACTTTTCCGTTTTCTATCATACCTTATAATATGGAGAGAAGAAAAATCCGGGGTTGAAAGTCCCGTATCTTGACCATACTGCTGCTATTCCCGAAGAAAAGGGGCAGTGAACCATGGATATGAATACCAAGCTGATGAAAGGCCTGATATGGGGAATTCTGTTCAGTCTGCCGGTCTGGATCGGGGTGCTGTATTGGGTCAGGCACGCACAAGATTGGCTGCGCCTTATATTGTAAGCGCATCACAGATTAAGCCAAAAACCCGGTAGGGGTTTCTGGCTTATTTGTGCTTCTTCCAGTCCAGGCTGCTGTTGTTCAGCAGGTACTCGAAATCATTTTCCAGCCGCTTCTGCTCGGCTTTACGTGCCTCGACCGCCCGCGCTCGCTCTTCGTCCTGGCGTCTTTCCTGCTCCGCCTTGGCCTCATTCGCCTGGGCTTTCAGTTTATCAAGCACTTCCGAGCTGAGCAGGTCCTTCAGGGTGGCGGGTTTGTCCTGTGCGGGTTGCGACGGGGCTGCAGGTCTTCTTTTTTTAGCCATTCATCTCATCTCCATTCCCCATGATTATACCAGCTTGCCGGTATCTGTTCCAAGCTCAGACAGGCGTCAGGTGGTGGACATTTCCCGAAACTGGCGTAGAATGGAAGGCAACAGAAAGGACGTGTGATTTATGGCATATTCTTGGAAGCGCAATCTTGCGGTGCTGTGGACCGGTGTGTTTTTCTGCAGCACCGCCTACTCCATCTCCATCCCGTTTTTGCCGATCTTCATGAGCACGGATTTGGGGGTGACGGACCGTCTTGAGATTTGGTCGGGCCTTGCCTTTGGCATTACTTTTCTGGCAAGCGCTCTTATTGCTCCTTATTGGGGATCCCTGTCCGACAAATACGGGCGCAAGCCGATGCTGATCCGCTCAGGCTTCAGCCTGGCAGTGCTTTATCTCCTGAGCTACTTCGTTACTGATCCATACACTTTCCTGGTGGTGCGGGTGCTGCAGGGGCTCTTGGCCGGGTTTGTTCCTGCATCGATTGCACTTGTTGCAACCAATACACCTGAGGAAAAGACGGGTTATGCCTTAAGCGTCATGGCGACCTCCGGTGCAACGGGAAGCATCATTGGCCCGCTGATCGGCGGGGTGGTGAGCCATTATTACGGCAACCGCAACGCCTTTCTCTTCTCAGCCGCCGTGGTGCTGATCGCAGCTCTAATCGGGACCTTCGGTGCCAAGGAGCAAAACTTCAACCGTTCGGGGGCAAGATCGCATGTGAGGGATGATTTGAAGCTGGCTTTTGCCAACAGGACATTTGTCATTTTGCTGGGTCTGGTTGCATTGAGCACTTTTTCAGTCATGATTCTGGAACCGCTGATTACGGTCTATGTGCTGGAGATGGGAGTGGACCGCAGCAGCGCCTCGCTGACCTCGGGAATTGTCTTCTCCGCCGTCGGCATAGCCACGGTGCTGATGGCGCCGCGCTGGGGGAAGATCGGCAGCCGCATAGGTTACGGTAAAGTGCTGCTCATCGGCCTGGTCGGCTCGGGCATCGGTAATATTCTGCAGTTCTTTGTAACCGATTTTATCGGCTTCGGGGTGCTGCGGTTTGGTTACGGGCTCTTCTATGCCGCTGTCCTTCCGGCCATCAACGCATTGATCGTGCAGGTGACGGAGCCGGATTTTCGCGGCCGCGCCTTCAGTCTGAACCAGTCCTCCTCGCAGCTGGCCATGATGGCTGGTCCCATTATCGGCGGCTTGCTTGGTTATTTGCTGGATATTCAGTGGGTATTCGTGATCAATGGGGCGGCACTGCTGGTGGCAGCGCTGCTGCTGTGGTTCAGGGGAAAGGGTATTCTGACCGCAACGGTGAAGGCCGGGGGATCGCGGCCGGCAGCTTCCTCCGCAGGAAGGGTACAGCATATGGATCGCGGCTAGATGTTCTGGAATAACAAAAACGTTCAAGTTATAATGGGGCATGAATATACACGGATTGGTTAAGGAGGAGCTATGAGCAAAATCAGAGTGTCAGCCGTGCAGTATCATCTCCATACGATTCACTCGTTTGAGGAGTTTGCGCTGCAATCGGAGCATTACATTAAGACAGCAGAGGAATTTGGCGCGGAGTTTGTGCTGTTCCCCGAGTTTTTCACCACTCAGCTCATGTCCATCGGTGACGGCAAGGGCAATGCGCTGAAGATTAACGATCTGCCCGATTTTACGGAACGTTACCGCGAGCTGTTTTCTTCCTTTGCCAAGCGTACAAATATGCATATTATCGGCGGCACCCATGTGGTGCGAAGAGGTGACCGTTTATATAATACAGCGTATTTATTTTATCCTGACGGCCGTATTGCAGAGCAGGCAAAGCTGCATATTACGCCTACGGAAGTGCATGAATGGAACATGGCTCCAGGTGAAGGGCTGCAGGTATTCGATACGGCAAAGGGCAGAATTGCCATGCTGACCTGTTATGATATTGAATTTCCTGAAATTGTGCGCATGGCCAAAGCCAAGGGAGCGGATATCATCTTCTGTCCTTCGTGTACGGATGACCGCCATGGCTTTTACCGGGTGCGCTATACGAGCCATGCCCGTGCGGTGGAAAATCAGGTCTATGTCGTCCTGACCGGAACGGTTGGCGCGCTGCCGACGGTGGATTTCATGAGAGCCAACTACGGACAGGCCGCTGTCATTACGCCAAACGATATTCCGTTTCCCCCGCGCGGCATTATGGTGGAGGGCGAGCTGAACGATGATATGATCGTAACGGCGGACCTGGACCTGGAGCTGTTGTATCAGGTGCGGGAGCGCGGTTCGGTGACGACGTGGAGGGACCGGCGCACCGATCTTTACACGGATTGGAGCTGAGCGGGTGTATTACAAGGAAATCTACGTATTTGACGGGGAACGTCCCGTCAAAGCCGTTATCCGCAATTATGGTCCGCAGGATTTTGACGGTATGATCCGCATCCAGCAGGAATGCTTTCCCCCGCCGTATCCTGCGGAGCTGTGGTGGAACAGGGAACAGCTCGCTTCGCATGTGGAGCGGTTTCAGCAGGGGGCGCTCTGTGTGGAAATCGGCGGGCAGCTTGCGGGCTCGGTGACGAGTCTGATCGTCGATTACGATCCGCAGCATGCCGAGCATACGTGGGAAGAGGTGGCGGATCAAGGTTATATCCGCACCCATCGGCCTGACGGCAACGCGCTGTATGTGATCGACATTGCTGTCAGACCGGCTTTCCGTAAGCTGGGGCTGGGCAAGTGGCTGCTTTTCTCGCTGTACGATGTGGTTGTAGAGCTTAAGCTTGACCGGCTGCTTGGGGCCGGGCGGATGCCAGGCTACCAAGCCCATGCCGACCGTTTGACTGCTGAACAGTACGTTGATGCCGTGCTCGCGGGAGAATTGAAGGATCCTGTGCTGACCTTTCTGCTCCGCTGCGGTCGTATGCCCGTTCAAGTGCTGCCGGATTACCTCGAAGACGAGCAATCCTGTAATTACGCTTTGCTGATGGAATGGAGAAACCCTTTTTTGTAACAAGCAGTTCTCTTAATTGAATTAAAGCAAGGAGTGTGGGGATATGGAATATCATCGTATTACAAGCATTGAAGATCCGCTGTTCGCCAAAATGCACTGCCTGATGCAGGAGGTATTTCCGCCTGAGGAAGTGCTGGAATACGGTCTGTGGAAGGAACCGCTGGAAGACCCGGGCATCCGCGTTTTTGTCGCTGTGCATGAGGGAGAGGTTGTGGGCGCGACGGAATACCGTTATTACGAGGATTTTAATGTGGCTATGACCGATTTTACCATCATCGGCAGACCCGGTCTCGGCATCGGGCGTTATCTCTGGAAAAACCGTCAGGCCGACCTGCATGAGCTTGCGGCACAGAGCGGACAGAAGCTGTTTGGCATGTTTGCCGAAATCTACGACCCGTACCGCGGCAATGATCATGAGTTCGGCGGAGTAAAACCGATGGATCCATATGTGCGGCGTGAAGTGCTGTCGCATCTGGGATATAAGGTTCTGGATCTGGAATATGTTCATCCTTCGTGGAACAATGACGGGGAAGCGGTGGAAGGCCTTAATCTTGGCTTTATGCCTGAGGATGATAGTGTCTCCGAGTTGGACACCAGGCTGGTGGTTTCCTTCCTGCGCCGCTATTATACAGTGCTGCCAAACAAGCCGGAGGCCTGGAACCGCATGGTGGCGGAGCTGGAGGCCAAGGATAGGGTTGCGTTGCTGCCGATCTGATACAACTGCAGCAAAATGCCGGAAACGATGAGTCTGCTGATCTCGTTTCCGGCATTTTCAAGTTGTATTGGGCTGCCGGTTAGAGTAGAAGCTAAGTTGCTTACTTCCCTCCGCCGGCAGCAGGGCTGTTCAAATTGGCCCTGTCAGAATCGGGACGCCCATGCTCTTGCGTGGCCTTTTGGTCCGGGTCGTCCAGAGCCTCGGGGAAGCTGTCTTCTTTGAACAGGCCAAACTCTTCATCTATATCCCGTTCTGTGATAAGATCATCAGACACGGGGTTTTCGCGTTCTTCCACCATGAGCACCTCCACTCCATATTGGGGTAGCTTGCACAGATGCTGTGTCTTAGGCTTACTCTTCACGTTTGACCGGACTTGGAGACCCTGCACCGCGCGGGTGCTCTTCACCAAGCAGGCCTGTATCGATCTTTTGGGCAAGGGCTGACGCCGCAGGCTCACGGGAGGTACTGTCCGCTTGTTCGATTAATTGTGTGGTGGCCGTGCCCACATTCTCCAATTCATCGTCAGGAATGTAGCTTTCGTCTTCTGTCGGGGCCAGCTTTTTATAGCGCTCATAAGCCATATCTGCCTGAGTCATGGGATCTTTATACATAGACTTTATCTCCTTCCTTGGCATTAAGCATGCTGCAGGAGCTTTTTAGACCGTCTTTAAAACAATGGAAATACGTATTTGACCAGAAAATAAAGAAATCCGAAAAAGATAATGATATATGCCGCGTATTTGATGAGCGTAGAAGCCACGCGGCTTGAATCCGAATGTTTGCTTACTTCCGTACGTTCCACTTCCACATTGCGATTGTGATCAATCATGATTGAACCCTCCTTGTAGACTTGTTAAATGACTGAGTAAAGCGGGTCTTGACAACTTATAAACCGTCTATCCCCGCATGCATCGATTACTCATCTCCGTCAAAGCCGTTTAACAAATCGGTACCATGAATGAAATCTGGCGGAGCAGACGGATCGACAGGGCTGTCAGGAGCGATTACATCGGCATCAGGGACATTCTCCAAAGCCTGATCCGGTCCTGCAGTGAGATTCTCCCAATTGTTTTCCGCATTTTGCAGGGAAGGCTCGAAATCAGGCGTGGCAAAGCCACCTGTCTCATTGGCTGTACCGGTAACGGGACCAAGCGGCCTGGGATAATCTTTGTTGGTTTCCTCCATACTGAATCAGCTCCTTAAATGTTGTGCTGTACTGGACAGCCCTTTACTCCGACCTTACCCACTGGCCGGGCGTACTAAACTTGTATAGCTATTTTGTGTGGCTTTGCCGGACTCTATTCTTGCTGGCGGAAAGGCTGAGTTATGATATGATGAAGACCGGTGGAGGAGGTAAGAACAATGGAATGGTTGACACTTCCCAATATGCTCGCCCGCATCCGGATCGGAGAGAAGGCTTCTACACCGGGGTTCGGCCGCACTGTCGTCCGTCGACCTGATGGGCTTTACTGGTGCGGGGGGGTACTCGACGGTAAAATTGTCGAAATTCGCGATTATCTGTTCTCGGATATCTGGACTCTATATGAGGATGAGGAAAGCCTGCAATGGGTCGAATTCAGGGAACGAGCGGAGCGCAGCGAGCGGGAAATGATTGAAAATCAGTATGATGATGTTCAAACGAACACGAGAAACAGAGAATTTTAGCGGACGAATCTTACAAGAAGGTATGAAGGTCCTATTCATAGAATTAGTTAAAGTATGGAAATGGAATAAAAGCTGGTAACCCAAAATTATGTTTGAGGTGCTTTACATATGAAATACATACCCAGAATAGCGGCGGTCTTCTGGATTCTGTTGGTGGTGGCAGCCGCAGCAGGCTCCCCTGCTTCCGCCGCCATGCCGGTGTCGAATGTTCAGACCATAACCAAATGGGATATGCTGTGGGACGGAGTACCGGAGGAAGGAAGCATTCCAGAGCCGCCTCCGGATAAAGAAGAGTGGGAGCCGGTAGGATCTAATGAGATGGCAGGCAACAAGCCGCCAGGCTCCTCTTCTGCGTGGATCCGTATGGTTCTTCCGCAGCTGGCGGCTGAGACACCGGCCATACTGCTGGAGAACATATACGGCAAGCATGTCATCATCTATAAGGACGGGATTATTGTATATGAATCCTTTCAGTCCTATAATTATGAACAAAATAAAATACTGCTGCCGTTGGACCGTGAGGACAGCGGGAAAAGGCTGTATATTTGGGCTGACAGCCGCCTGGAACGGTTGGGAATCAGCGGTGGAGTGATTGTCGGGGAGCAGCGTGATCTGCTGGGCATCATGATTCGCAAGGACGTATTTGATATTATCCTGGGAAGTTCGTTTATTTTAATAGCACTGACACTCGCGATTTGTTCTATTTTCCTATACAAACCTAACCGCTCTGTAATGTTGTCTCTCTCTGCCGTTATTCTGTCGGTAGGATTACTGATTGTAATTTATCCCCCTTTTTTGTTTACGTTTTACAGAGAATACGCGGAGTTGTATTTGCTGCTTTTTGACATGGCCTTGTTTTTGCTGCCGCCGTCCTTGGCTTTGTTTTTCGAGCAAATTCTGGGGAAAATCCTTTATATCCGCCGTTTTCGAAAATGGCTTACGTTTTATTCCATTGCCTGCTTCGTGCTCATGATCGTAAATTGGCTGACAATGGATCGTTACTATCAGCTATATTACTGGATAAGCGTTATTTTGTTTGGACTGCAGCTGATGGTGCTCTTAATTTTGCTGATGGTGGCCAGCCTGAAGAGAGCCTGGAAGGGAGACCGTGATGCGATTATTTTATCAGTGGGTTGTGCCTGCTTTGCAGCCCTTTCCGTCAGCGAGCTGTTATGGTTCTATATCCGCCAGGGTCACTACAATCTGTTTTTGTGGAAGTGGGGAGTCGTCGGCTTTGTCATTTCGCTGGCTTCGATTCTCGCCAGAAGGCTTGCGGAGAATCACCGGCAGGTTGTGCAGTACTCACAGGAACTGGAAATGTTCAATAATGAATTGCAGCGGTCGGAGAAGATGGAGATTATCAGTGATCTGGCCGCTTCGGTGGCGCACGAGGTGCGAAATCCGCTCCAGGTTACAAGAGGATTTCTGCAGCTGATCAGCGGCAAGGAGGAGGGCAAGAACAAGGACTATCTGCAGATCGCACTAGAAGAGCTGGACAGAGCGTCCAACATCATTACCGATTTCCTTACCTTTGCCAAACCGGAATTTGAGCACACCAAAGTTTTACATATTGACGAAGAATTCAGGCATATCGAAGGCATTATCAGCCCGATGGCCAACCTGCAGGGCGGCAAAATAACCATGGATATACCGGAGGGCCTCGCCACTAAAGGGAATTCATCCAAATTCAAGCAGGCTTTTATCAATATTATCAAGAACAGTATTGAAGCTTTGGGAGATGAAGGCCAGATTCATATCCGTGCCTATAGGTCGGGGGATGAGGTTTACATCCATATCCGCGATAATGGTGAAGGGATGGACGCCCAGACGCTGACTAGGCTTGGAGAGCCTTATTTCTCTAATAAAACAAAAGGGACGGGCCTTGGCATGATGGTTACCTTCCGGATCATAGAGGCCATGGATGGACGGATTACATTTACGAGCGCGAAGGGAATAGGTACGGAAGCAACCGTCCGTTTTCCCGCCGCGAGCTCCAACTCTGCTCCCGAGTCATGATCCATAGGCTGTCTTTAGCATAATAAACATCAAACAGGGTACTCCCTGGCTTTGGCGGCAGGGGAGTACCCTGTTTTGGTATTACAGTATTTTTCTGGGGATTACCACACGCCTTCTGGTTTATTTGCGGCTGGAATCATCCGGGCAGGAGCAGGCGGAATAACCAGGTACAACTGGTCAGGAGTTTCCTGTACAGTTTTCAGTTGGATATGGTCGGGAATAACGATGCCGAGCAGTTCGCGGATCGCGGCTTTGGGGTCTTCCATCAGCTTTTCACGGAAAGCCTGATCCTCCCATGCTTTTTGAATGAGCTGGTTTTGTGCGGTTAGTTCTACAGACATTCTTATCATCCTTTCCCCTAGAAATGGTTTGGTGAAGCGGTCAGGAAGTACCGCCCCCCTGGTCTAACATGTAATGGAGTCCTCCGCGCAGCAGACGCTGTTTTTCCCTCGCAATGTAAGCAGCAGCCTGAACCAGATCATCCGCTACGCCAACGGCAAAGCTTACAAGACCGGTGATAACCGGCTTCTGTTCGCTAAGGCCGCGCGCCAGATCGGTCGCAATGGCAGCATAACGGCTCAATACGTTGCGGGTATAAACAGCTCCCTCAATCTCCTCTGCACGGATTCCCTGCATATACCCGACACCTTGTTCGGCGCTGATAAAGGATAGAAGACAGTTGTAGCTGCCTTCTTCCATATCCTCTCTCCAGTCCGCCCAGTCATCGGACATTTGCAGTACCAGCAGGGCCTGATCTGTCATCTCAGTGACTGCCGGAATGTGATGCTCCTGCCGGGAAAGCAGAAGTGCCCCGGTACCTGCCAGCTTAAGCGGGCTTGCCTTGCCGGAGATGCGGGACGGATTGTCCTGAAAATCGTCCTCGTGCCCCTCATTTGTTACGCTCGCTGCCCATTCACCGACATAGAGCCTGTAGTAATCCCAGATCGGAGAGTCGGCCGGAAAAAGTCCGCGGTAAATGTCCATGCTTTCGGCCAGAAACAATTGGGCGAGGGCGAGACGGCTTTTCCAGTCGCCGGGACCCGTATCCATCACATCATCCTGCAGCAGGAAGGATAACATGAGATATACGTTGCCCAGAGACAACCGGCGCACCGTTTCAGGCTGCAATCCGGCAATCTCATTGACCCAAAACGGGAGCAAATAACAGATATAATTGCGTGTGCTATTCTCCAGCAGAGGATTGAATAGTGCTTCATATTCCTGCCCCATCGTATTCAAAGGGGCGGGGAACAGGGAAATCCGCTTTTCCGCTTCGGCAAAAACCTGCTCAAGCTCATGCCTGTACCTTGTGAACCATTCCATTTCCCCACCATCCGCATAACATCATTTTTTTTCCTCATTTCTGGTTGTTATTAGCATCTTAATCCTTGTCCCGCCTGACTGCAAGAGCTTGTTTTCGTCAAAACCGCATATTATTCACGGGCAACTCCCATAATAAGACAAATGAAGGAGAGAAACTGCTCAATATTTGACAGAGTATCAAAGAAATTACGGGGGAATACAGCAAAAATAATGGAAGGATGCGAAAAAAGAATGAACAAATATTTGCACATATGTGGAACGATGAGTATGGCAGCTCTTTTGCTGTGCGCCGCTCCAATGATGCAGATTCATGCTTCGGAGGTACATCCGCCCCAAGATGTCCGCAAGGAAAAAACTGCGCCGGAAGTAAAGACGGGGCCGGGGGAAAAAAACGTCCCTGAGCACAAGGGATCGCACTGGTATTTCATGAACGAAGTTGCCAAGGTGCTGGGCATCACTCCACAGGAGCTGTCCGCTGAAATGGAGAAGGGGAGTACGTTGGCAGAAATCGCGAAGAAGCGTCAAGGCTGGTCGGAAGAACAGCTCGTTGCCAAGCTGGTGCCCATGCTCAACGCCCGTGTGGACGAGCTTGTCAAACAAGGGCAGCTGACGGCTGATGAAGCCAAGGCCCGTAAGGCACTTGGGGCAGCCTGGGTGAAACAGGCGGTGAACAAACCCCTGCGGGAGCTGCACAGCTTTCACAGACCATGGTCAAGGGGCTGGAGGGTAGGAGTCGACCGTGCCGCGGTGGCCCGCATCCTGAATTTGACAGCAGCGCAGCTGGAGACGGAGCTCCGCAAAGGAAATTCCATTGCCGAGATTGCGCAGAAGCGGGGTATTGGCGAGGAGGAGCTGCTTCGCAAGCTGAAGGAAGAAATGACAGGAGACCTCAAGCGGATGATCAATCGTAAAGCGCCGATCACCTTTGAACGAACTCCGTCCAATGCACGGAAGACAGTGGCGGAGTAACAATAACAAGTAGAAATCGCCAATCTTCTGCGATTTCTGATTTTGAAAAAAAAGGTCGAGACCAGGCGATTTGTGCCTGTTCCCGACCTTTTACTCTTCATGCCCTAATGCCATGTAAGGGGGAAAGAGGGAATATTAGTGAAAATGTAAATCCAAGTGCGGATACTCGCTTTTGCCTCGAATGAACGATCAATCCGGTACATTTCTTCGCTAACGGTTGTCATCGCGCTTATTCGGCCGAGTAAATCAAGGTTTCTTTTATAACGGTTGCATGCTCGCCTATTTACGCGAAACAGCCCCATTACCTGCGAAAAAACGAAAATAGGCTCGCCGGTAACCGTTACATCTTGCAACCCCCCGTTTTTACTTAAATAGCGTCGCTCACGTCCGTTAGAGTTAGCCGTTAGAGTTTTCGCGCTTTAAAATGCACTTGCACCTGCTCCCAGGCAAGTACCGATTTCGGGTCATGAGTCCTTTTTGTACTTTAAGGCTGCTTACTGTCGTTTCGCCCTTATGGAACAACCACAATATACACTTATCCACCTATTAGTTCAGGTCAGAGGCGGTTCTTTCCCGCAAGGGCTGTGACTTCCCGCCGGATGAAGCATCTTTTCTTCTCCGCTGCCCGCTTGCGCCGACGATCCAGTGTCCTCCAGGCAGTAAGGACAGCAGTCTGCTCAATGCCAGCGCTGCGCAGGCAACGATGACAAAGCTGGCCCCGGCTGCAGCCAAATGCAGGTTCTGCAGGGGGAAGCTGCGGGTAAAATAGGCGACTCCATACAGCAGCAGCGCATGGCACAGGTAAGCGCCGAATGAATATTTGCCCATCCAGGCCAGCATTCTGCGGAATCTGCCGGGCACGGCTGCGGAGTGGGGCCGGAGCAGCAGCCCATACAGCAGCAGCATCTGCGATAGGATCAGCAAGAAGGTGCTCGGCTTGAGGTAGGTGGATATATTCAGGTTTATGGCGTCTCCTGACTGCTGGAGCAGCATGTAACCCATCATCGTAAAAAGCAGCAGGAAAACGACTGCGTTCCATGGCAGCGCCCGACGTGCGAACTCCCGCCATGACCGGATCATGCTCGCGCATACTGCCCCAAGCACAAAGTAAAAGAAATACATCACAAAAATATACGTCCGGTGCTCAAGCAAAAACTGCAGTAGACGCGGCAGTCCGGATTGCCAGCCGGACATATCATAATACGACCAATGCATAAGGACGGCGTAAGCCGCTCCGGCCACACCCAGCATAATGCCAGTCCGTACAGCGTTCCCCGTACCGTTCTCTGTCAGGAAGAAAGGTTTGACTCGGCTCCATGCCCGTCCCAATAAAGGAAACAGAATGTAGAACTGAAAAATCATCACTACAAACCAGAGATGATAGCCGCTGACGGGAATGACCATTTCACGCAGCAGGCTCTGCCACCAGCCCGGAGCGGTCAGCGGGATTTCCGACCAGCTTCGGGCCACAATCCAGTAGATTGCCGTCCAGATCATAAAGGGAACATAGATATCCCCGAATCTTTTGCCGAGCAAGCGTGCATCTTCCGCAGCCGGGCGGCTTTTAAAGTTATAAAATAATAGAGCTGCCGACAGAAATACGTAGGTTGGCGTGCCAAAGCGGGTTAAATGATAAATGATGCCCAGCATAACAGAGTCCGGTCTCTCGATGTCCGGCCTGTAAATGTATTCACCGATAGAGTGCTGAAGGACAATCGCCAGAAACGCCAGTCCGCGCAGCTCTGTCCATTCATCAATACGCGGCTTGCTTAACGTTTTTTCCAATTTCGTTGCCCCTTTGCTTATTGTTGTAGCCTGGCTCACGATCTGCATGTCCATTGTAACCCCTCAAGATTAAGTCCCGATTAATTTTTTTCACCAGACTGGCAGGGATGCTAAACAGCTGGTTCACAATGGAAGTGAATCCGTTTACAATTTATTTCGGAAGCAGATAAAGAAAAAGCATTACTTTCGGCTGAGGGAGGGGCAGGATCGTTTCATGAAAAAGACACTGCTGGTTTATGTGCTGATCATTGCGGCATTTGTGCTGTACCTGTTCCGCTACGCGGCAGAAGGACGAGAGAAAGGCGCCTGGGAGGACCAGGGGCTGCACGGGGATATCGGCGAGACTTATGTGATGATTACATTTCAGTCGGGGATGGAATATTGGAAAAGCATTCTGAAAGGTTATGAGGACGCGGCGGATGCGCTGGGCGTATCCATTGAATACCGCGGGGCGACACGCTACGATGCCCAGGAGCAGCGGCTTGTCCTGGAGCAGGCGATCGCACGAAAGCCGGCAGGCATTGCAGTATCGGCCATAGATCCCTATTCGCTTCTGCCAACCATCAACAAGGCGGTCGAGGCGGGAATTCCCATTGTGCTGTTTGACTCTGGATCCCCGGGAAGCAAGGCCTACTCCTTCCTGGGAACGGACAACTATAATGCGGGTGTCACCGCCGCCGACAAAATGGCCCAGCTGCTGGGAAGGGAAGGAAGCGTCGGCATTATAACGATTAACGGCCAGCAGAATCATGAGGAGCGGACGCAGGGCTTCAAGGATACGATTAATGACCGCTATCCGGGCATGAAAGTCGTTGCCACGGCGGACGGCCGCGGCGATCAGGTGAATGCGCGTGAAGCGGCAGCGCAAATGCTGCAGAAATATCCCGATTTGTCAGGAATATTTGTCACCGATGCGGCAAGCGGGGCAGGGACGGGGGAAGCGGTTCTCGGGGCGAAGCGTGTCGGCTCAGTCAAGATCGTAAGCTTTGATACGAATAAAGCGACGCTGGACATGATTCAGGACGGCACCATCTCGGCCAGCATTGGGCAGGGCACCTGGAATATGGGCTACTGGTCCCTGCAATATCTCTTCCATCTGCATCATGGATTGACCGTTCCCGCGCCATCTTCATCCGGACAGAATACACCGCTTCCAGTCAGGGTGGATACGGGCATATCCGTGATCACCAAAGCGAATGTGGATGATTACTATGCCAAATGACAAATGGACTGACAGGCTGGCGGTCATGAGAAGAAGCGGCTGGCGCAGCCTTAGGGATATGCCGCTTCGCTACAAGCTGATCGTGCTTTTTCTCATGATTGGTATCGTTCCATCCCTTGGCCTGGGGCTGCTGGTGAACTGGACCGTGGAGCGCATTGTCGAGCGTCAGGTCGAGGAGCATACGATGCAGCTGATCGGCAAAGTCAACGAAACGCTGGACAGCCGGATGGAAAATTTGCAAAATATGACGTATCTGATCGGATTTCAGCCCCGGGTGGCCGGGTTTATGGAAGGCATGACGGCCGCGGACGGTTACACGGGGAAAGAATCTGCAGCCCGCAAAAAGTGGGCCGAGCGGCAGAACGCTGGAGCGGAAAGCAGCGATGATGTCTATGAAATCAAGCAGTTTTTGCAGGGCTTCACCACGCTGTATCCGGAAATCGCGGGCATCATGCTGGTGAATGAACACGGGGATTACATCAGCAATGAAATGTACGCCAAGGGAACACAGAGCCTGGCAAGCGAAACCTGGTACACCCAGGCAGCGAATAATGAAGGGATATTTACAATCATTGGACATCCGGCTGGCCGCAGCATTATTTCCCATGTCAGCTATAAGGACAATGAAATCATATCCGTCGCCCGTTCTTATACGGACCCGGAAACAGGCAAGGTGCTGGGAGTCATCCTGATCGACCTGAAGCTGCGCGCCATATCACACGCGGCCCGGGATGTAACGCTGGGCAAGACGGGATATCTGATGGTGACTGACAGGGAGGGCAGCAGTATATACATGCCGGAGCGTCCACTGATCAGACATATTCCGCCGGAAGCTTTTGGTACCGGGGACAGCGGCTCTTTTACAAGAACGGTTGATGGACAAAAGCTGCTCTTTATGTACCGTTCATCCTCCTTCACCGGGTGGCGCACAGTTGGCGTCTTTCCGGCGCTGGAAGGCACGATGGAGGTGCGGCAAATTCAGTTTTATGTCTTCTGCTTCCTGTTCGCGGTCTGTCTGATCGGCATCAGCGCGTCCCTTACGCTGTCCCGCTCGATCGCAGATCCGATCCGGCAGCTGATGGCTCGCATGCGTCATGCCGAATCGGGGGATCTAACGATCCGCAATCACAGCGACAGGGGAGACGAAATCGGCATGCTGGAAAGAAGCTTCAACCGCATGCTGACGCAAATCCACAGGCTGATGTCCTTGAACGAGCTGAAGGAGCGGCAGAAGCGGGAGGCGGAGCTCAGGAGCCTGCAGGCGCATATCAAGCCCCATTTTTTATACAATACTTTAGATACGATTCATTGGATGGCCAGGAAAAAAGGGGCGGAGGATGTCGCGGAAATGGTGGAGGCCCTGTCCCGGCTGTTCCGCATCGGTTTGAGCAAGGGCGAAGATATAATTCGTGTCCAGGAGGAAATGGAGCATATCGAGAGCTATCTGCGCATCCAAAAAACGAGATACCGCGACAGGCTCACCTGCGAACTGGACATTGCGGATGAGATCGGAAGCTTGTATGTATTGAAGCTGCTGCTGCAGCCGATTGTGGAAAACGCCATCTATCATGGCATCAAGGCGCGGCGCGGACCCGGGGTAATCCGGATCGAAGCCAAAGCCGCCAATGGCAGGCTGCTGCTGGCCGTCACCGACAATGGGGCAGGCATGCCGGAGGAGCGGCTGAGGGAGCTTGAAGGCATGCTGGAGAATCCGCTGCGGGCGATTGAAGGACAGGAGGAGGGACACGGGGGCAGAAGCTATGGCATGCTGAATGTGCAGGCCCGCATCCGTCTGGCCTTCGGGGATGAATATGGCATCCGGCTTGAGAGCGAGCCAGGCCAGGGCACCAGGGTAACGATTGTCCATCCCCTTTTGCATGAGAATGTGTCGAAAAATGGTGCAGGGAGGGATCAGAATGACAGCGGGGTATCAAGTGGTGATCGCTGATGATGAACCGATTATCCGGGAAGGAATACGCGATACCGTCGACTGGGAGGAGCTTGGCATGACTGTGGCCGGTGAAGCGGAGGATGGGGAGGAGGCTTTTGAGCTGGCACTGGAAAAAGCCGTTGATATCATGCTGGTGGACATGAATATGCCCTTCATGGACGGCATTGAATTGATTCGGCGTCTGCGCGCTGAACGGCCGGGATGCCGCTTTGTCGTCATTTCGGGGCATGATGAATTCGCGTTTGCCCAGCAGGCGCTGCGGCTGGGGGTGGAGGATTACCTGCTGAAGCCCGTCGATCCGAAGCAGCTTCACAGCGTGCTCTCCCGGGTTGCTCGCGAGCTGGATGAAGAGCGGCAGCATGATCATTATCTCAAGCTGGCTTCCGAACAGATTGACCGCAATATCCCGCTGCTGCGGCAGCGCTTCTGCCAGGAATGGATGGAGGGGCTTGTAGGCGGGGAAGAAGCGGCAGAGAGGCTGGACTTTCTGCGGCTGCCCCGCACGTTTCCCGCACAGATCGGCGTCGTGCGCTGGCCTGCCGTGGCGGCGCGTGAATCGCTCATGAAGGAGAACGACAGACAGCTCTTCCTGTTTGCCTCCGAAAATATCGCTTCGGAGCTGCTGTCTCCTCTGCAGCATGTCATTTTCCATGATCAGACGGGGCTGATCGGCATTTGCCTATGGGAGGAAGCACCGGAAGGAACCGGGGCGTTGATTGAAAAAGAGATTGGCAGATATCTGAATATCGCGGTGCAGGCCTGCTTTACAGAGGTAAGCGGCGGTATGTCCTCCATTCCGGAAGTGTACCGCAGCTGCCGGGAGCAGGTGTACGGGGAGGCACGATTGTCACCGCTTGTCCGGCGAGCGCGCCAGCTGATCGAGGAGCGTTATGCCGATCCTGAATTAACGCTGGAGGGTATGGCATCTCAGCTGCAGGTCTCGCCGGTGTACCTGAGCAGGGTGCTGAAAAAGGAGCTGAACACCTCATTTGTCGGTCTGGTCACCGGTGCACGGATCGCCAAGGCGGTGCGGCTGCTGGATTCGACAAACCTGCCGGTGCATGAAATCGCCCTGCTGGCGGGTTATGACAGTCAGCATTACTTCAGCACGGCGTTCAAAAAAAGAATGGGCGTATCACCAAATCAGTACCGTAAGGGATCGGCGGTAAAATAACCGTGAAACAGGGGCGACGTAACAGTCGTCCTTTTTGTTGTGCCAGGAATGAACCTGTTAACCTTTTGAGGAGCAAGAAAAGTTAAAAAATTATAAAAAAGGTTGCTTTGCTGCAAAGACCGTGCGGAAAGGCGGTGTTAAGATTAAACAGAGAATTTTATGAAAGCGTTATCTTTTTGTGAAACGAAGTGCATTTTGCTGTCCAGGTCAGTATCAAGAAAGGAGAGTTCCATATGAAAAAAGGGGCTGTTGTGCTGCTCGCACTCCTGCTGGCTGTCGTTTGCTCCGCCTGCAATCTGGCGGAAAGCAGTGCGGGAGATAAAGAGAAAGGTTATATCGGCATCGCGATGCCGACCAAATCCTCCGAGCGTTGGGTAGCCGACGGGGAAAACATGGTGCGCCTGTTCCAGGAGCAGGGCTATAAAACCGATTTGCAATACGCCGAGGATGTTGTCGAAAACCAGATTGCCCAGATCGAGAACATGATCACCAAGGGTGTAGATGTGATCGTGGTGGCTTCCATTGACGGCAACACGCTGACAGATGTGATCAAGAAGGCGCATGACCAGGGAATCGCCATTATTTCGTATGACCGTCTCATTCGTAATACCGAGTATTTGAATTATTACGCGACCTTCGACAATTTCAAGGTAGGCCAGCTTCAGGGCTCCTATATCGAGGCAAAGCTCGGGCTGAAGGAAGGCAAGGGCCCCTTCAACATTGAGCTGTTCGGCGGCTCGCCGGATGACAATAACGCCTATTTTTTCTTTAACGGCGCCATGTCCGTCCTGCAGCCCTACATCGATTCAGGCAAGCTGGTCGTAAGAAGCAAGCAGATGACGATGGCACAGATTGCGACGCTGCGCTGGGACGGTGCGCTGGCTCAGTCGCGGATGGACAATTTGCTGAGCGCTTATTATTCGTCGGAGCATCTTGACGCGGTGCTGTCTCCGTACGATGGCATCAGTATCGGGATTATTTCCTCCCTGAAGGGTGTCGGTTACGGAACGGAGAGCAAGCCTCTGCCGGTGATCACCGGGCAGGATGCGGAGCTCGCGTCCATCAAATCGATTGTGGCCGGAGAGCAGACCATGACGGTATTCAAGGATACGCGCAAGCTGGCCGAGCAAACGGTCAAGATGGCGAACAGCATTCTGAAGGGTGAAAAAGCGGAGGTCAACGACACCACCTCATACGACAACGGGAAAATGGTCGTTCCCGCCTATCTGCTGGACCCGGTCTCCGTAGACAGGACCAATGTGGAAAAAGATATTGTGGGGTCCGGATACTACACCGCGGAGGAAATCGGGCTTTAATGGCAGGGAAACGGCTGAACGGAGCAGCACAATTGGTTTCATGAAGGGAGCGATGACGGAATGTCCGGAACGATTCTGGAAATGAGAAATATTACGAAGACCTTTCCCGGCGTAAAGGCGCTGGAGAATGTCAATCTGAAGGTCAAAGCGGGAGAAATTCATTCTCTCTGCGGAGAGAATGGAGCGGGCAAGTCCACGCTGATGAAGGTGCTGAGCGGCGTGTACCCCCACGGGACGTATGAGGGCGATATCCTGTTCGAGGGCAAGACATGCGAATTCAAAACGATCAAGGACAGCGAAGAGCTGGGCATCGTCATCATCCACCAGGAGCTGGCATTGATTCCATACCTGTCGATTGCGGAAAATATTTTCCTCGGTAATGAACGTGCCAGCCGCGGCATTATCAATTGGCATGAGACACAGGTCCGGACAAGGGAGCTGCTGGCCAAGGTCGGTCTGAACGAAAATCCGAATACGCTGGTCACCAATATCGGTGTCGGCAAGCAGCAGCTGGTGGAAATTGCGAAAGCGCTGTCCAAAAGGGTAAAGCTGCTGATTTTGGATGAGCCGACGGCCGCCCTGAATGAAGATGACAGTGAAAATCTGCTGAACCTGATGCTTGAATTCAAAAAGCAGGGCATCTCCTGCATTCTGATTTCGCACAAGCTGAACGAGGTGGCCAAGGTGTCCGACTCCATCACGATTCTGCGCGATGGCAAAACGATTGAGACGATGGACATGAAGCAGGATGAGGTGACCGAAGACCGGATCATCAGCGGCATGGTAGGCCGTGATCTGACGCACCGTTACCCTGAACGCGTCCCTAAGATTGGGGACGTGATCCTTGAGGTCAAGGATTGGACGGTATACCACGAGCATCATGCGGACCGCAAGGTGCTGGATCGGGTGAACATGAACATCCGTAAAGGTGAAATTGTCGGCATTGCGGGGCTGATGGGAGCGGGGCGCACAGAGCTGGCCATGAGCATTTTCGGCAAATCGTACGGCAGGAATATCAGCGGGACGCTCCTGAAGGAGGGCAAGGAGATCCGCAACCATACGATTAACGAGGCCATCGCCAACGGTTTTGCCTACGTGACGGAGGACCGCAAGGAGTACGGGCTCATTCTGATGGATGATATCAAGCGCAATATTTCTCTGACCGGTCTTGCCAAGCTTGCAAACGGTTTGGTGGTCAACGAGCGTGAAGAGGTTCTGGTGGCTGAGGATATGCGCAAAAGAATGAACATCAAGGCGCCGAGCATTTTGCAGAAAACGGGCAATCTCAGCGGCGGCAACCAGCAAAAGGTCGTGCTGGGCAAGTGGATTTTCGCCGATCCGGATATTCTCATCCTGGATGAGCCGACACGGGGCATTGACGTCGGGGCCAAATTTGAAATCTACACGATCATTCACAAGCTGGCCGCCGAGGGCAAAGGGGTGCTGGTCATCTCCTCCGAGCTTCCGGAGGTGCTGGGCTTGGCCGACCGGATCTATGTCATGAACGCCGGACGAATCACCGGTGAAGTCAGCCGGGAAGAGGCGTCGCAGGAAGTATTGATGAGATATATGACCAAGTCGGGAGGGGTATAAGCATGGAAAACATATCGAAAATGTTCAAAGGCAATATCCGCCAGTACGGCATGATTATCGCGCTTGTCGTCATCATGCTCCTGTTTGAAATCCTTACTGGCGGGCTGCTGCTGCAGCCGATTAATATTACAAACCTGATTTTGCAAAACAGCTATATTCTCGTGCTGGCCATTGGCATGGTGCTTGTCATCATCACGGGGCATATCGATCTGTCCGTCGGTTCTATTGCCGCTTTTGTCGGCGCAATTTCGGCCATCATGATGGTCGATATGCAGCTTCCGACATGGCTCGCAGTGATCGCATCGTTGATCATCGGGGGACTGGTCGGTGCATGGCAGGGCTTCTGGGTCGCCTATGTGCGCATTCCCGCCTTTATCGTAACACTGGCAGGCATGCTGCTGTTCCGCGGATTGACGATGATCGTGCTGGAAGGGCAGTCCATCTCTCCTTTCCCTGGCGGATTCCAGAAGATCAGCTCAGGCTTTATTCCGGGTTTCGGCGGATCGGGAATGAATATGGTAGCCATACTGGCGGGGATCGTGCTGACGATCTGGTACATCATCAACGAGCTGCGTGACCGCAGGGCGCAGAGCAAGTATGGATTTGAGCTGTCACCGCAGGGGCTGTTCCTTCTGAAGCTGGTGGTTGTGGCTGCGATCATTAACGCGTTTACCGTTGTACTTGCCAGCTATTCGGGAATTCCGAATATCCTTGTATTACTCTTTATTCTGATTGTGGTATACTCCTTCGTGATGAACCGGACGATTATGGGACGTCATATTTATGCCCTCGGCGGCAGCGAAAAAGCGGCAGGCTTATCCGGTGTCAAAACGAAAAAAGTCACCTTCTGGGTGTTTGTGAACATGGGCGTCCTGTCCGCCGTCTCCGGTCTGATCTTCGCGGCCCGTCTGAATGCGGCAACACCACGGGCTGGCACCAACTTTGAACTGGATGCCATCGCGGCATGCTTCATTGGCGGGGCTTCAGCCTCGGGCGGGATCGGTACCGTGTTCGGCGCCATCATCGGCGGTCTCGTTATGGGCGTGCTGAACAACGGGATGTCGCTGATCGGTCTCGGCATCGACTGGCAGCAGGGCATTAAAGGGCTTGTGCTGCTGCTGGCTGTGGCATTTGATATTTACAACAAGAATAAAAGGTCTGTATAGTCTTTCTGCTTGCTTCATAATCTCCAGCTCTGATAGGCATGGCAGCTGGTGCAAGGTGAAACAAACGGCAAGTCCGCACTCCTTGGGGAGAGCGGGCTTGCCGTTTGTTGTATTCTGGCTCATTTGACGATGAGCTTATGAATGTAACTGGATTGTACACAATTAAGGAGCTGTTTTCACTCCTACTCTGCCTGTTCTGGTAAAAAAGCTTTATGCTACTCTGCGCTGCCAGCTTCCTTGGCGTGACGGTACAGGTCCGCATAATATCCGTCCAGGGCCATCAGCGTTTCATGCGTGCCCTGCTCGGCGATTTGCCCGTCCTTCATGGCGATGATGCAGTCTGCATGCATAACCGTGGACAGGCGGTGGGCGATGACGATGGTAGTGCGTCCTGAGGAAACCGTCTGCAGAGCCTGCTGCACCAGCTGTTCAGTATGAGAATCCAGATTGGCGGTCGCTTCGTCCAGAATCAGTATTTTCGGTTCAAAGACGACGATCCGGGCAAAGGAGATCAGCTGCCGTTCCCCGGCGGACAGTCCGCTTCCGCGTTCGGACAGCAGGGTATCATAGCCTTCCGGAAGGCGCTCGATCATCGGGTGGGCTCCGACAAAACGGCAGGCTTCCATGACCCGCTCGCGGGAAATGTCCTGCCGGAACAGCCGTACATTGTCGATGATGGAGCCGGAGAACAGGAACGGCTCCTGCTGAATCAGTCCGACCATCCTGTGCAGGAGCTCCTGCGGGATAGTGCGGATATCGCAGCCGTCGATCCGAATGCTGCCTGAAGATACATCATAGAAGCGATTGAGCAGGCTGATTAATGTGCTCTTGCCGGCTCCTGTCGCGCCAACGACACCAATCATTTGTCCGGGCGCGATGTGCAGGTTGAGATGGGCGATGACCGGCACATCAGGATTATAACCGAAGCTGACATCTTCAAAATCGATCCGTCCCTTCACATCCTCCGGCTGCAGAGAGGCAGTCTTCTCCGGATGGGGATCGCGGACATCAGGCTCCGTCGATAGTATGCGCCAGATTCGCTCCATGGAGACAGTTGTGGACTGAAGGGTATTCCACTGCGATGTAATCTGGTTAATCGGCTGGAAGAACTGCCGGATGTAGCTGATAAATGCGTACAGCACGCCGAATTGAATGGCGCCGTCCAGCACGGCTTTGCCGCCAAGCCAGACGATGAGCGCCAGCGCAGCGTTGCCGAGGATGTCAAACGTTCTGTTAAACAGTACGTTCGAGCGGACCTGCTTAATGTTGGCGGCCAGATAATCCCGGTTCTGCTCGTCAAAACGCCGGATTTGCTCCTTCTCCTGCCGGAAGGCCTGAATCAGGAACATGCCCGCCAGATTCTCGGCCGTGAAGGCGATCAGGCGGGACAAGCGGCTGCGGGCCTGCTGGTAGGTTCTCCGCAGGTAGGTGCGGAAGGAGACGGCGATAATGCCGACGACGGGCAGGATCAACAGCGCGTACCAGGCCAGCATAGGGTCCAACCTGAACATAAAATAAATAATAAGCACCAGCATCATGCCGTCACGGATAAGACTGAGCAGCACCTGGGTGAAGAACTGGCTGATCGTCTCCGTGTCACTGGAGACATTGGTTACGAGACTGCCGATATGAAACCGGTCGAAGAAGGACATGGACAAGCGGGAAATATGGCCGAACAGATCCTTGCGGATACGGGCCACAATGCTTTGCCCCACATACTGCAGCAGATTGTTCTGCAAATAAGTGAAAGCAAAGCTGACGGCTGCCAGCACGAAATACACAAGGCTGATGCCGACAAGAAAGCCGATATCATTCCGTCCGGCTGCCAGATGATCATCAATGACGATTTTTACGAGATACGGCTGCAGGAGGTCGGCGGAAATTCCGAGCAATGAGCACAGCGCGATGGCAGTGAAGGTCCAGGCATGGGGGCGGGCGTAGCTTAAAATGGCACGAAACGCACTCGCTCTGCCGTCCGCCGGTCTCCCGGGTTCATGACCTGTTGACACGGTACTGGTCTGCTCCATCCTGTAATCCCTCCTCCTGCAGTTTATGCATGGCTGCGTAAATTCCTTGCCGTGCAAGGAGCTCGGCATGTGTACCTGATTCCGCCATTCTTCCTTCCTCAAGCACGATAATATGATCCGCATGCATGACCGCACTGATACGGTGTGAGACGATCAGTGTTGTCTTTCCTTTGCGCATTTTGCGCAGGCTTGCGAGGATGCCCTTCTCCGTTACGGCATCCACGGCGCTCATGCTGTCATCCAGAATAAGCAGCGATGAATTCTTGATCAGGCCGCGAGCAAGGCTCGTACGCTGCCTCTGCCCGCCGGACAGGGTGACGCCGCGTTCGCCGAGCCGTGTCTCGAAGCGGTCGGGAAAGCGGATGATGTTGTCATAAATCATCGCCTGTCTGGCCCCTTCCTCGATATGGCCCATGGGCGCGGAACGATCACTGAACGCGATATTGTCGCGGATCGTGGTGCTGAACAGGAAGCCGTCCTGCGGCACATAAGCAATGGCGGAGCGGAGACTGTCAAGCGTGTACGCATGAATGTCTTTGCCATTGATCCATACGCTTCCCTCAGGCGGGTCGTAAATGCGCAGCAGCAAATGGATAAGCGTACTCTTTCCGCTGCCGGTCCTGCCAACAATGCCGAGAGTCTGTCCCTCGCGGATCAGCAGGTTCAGATCCTTGAGTGCCGGCTGGCTGCTGCCTGGATAAGTGAAGGTCAACCCGCGCAGCGCAATATCATGGACGGAAGAAAGGGCTGCGGCTTGATCGCGGTCACTGACGTCGGGAATTTCCGCCATCAGCCTGTTCACTCTTTCCAGAGAGGCGCCTGAGCGCTGCATCATATTAATGACGTTGCCGATCTGCTGCAGCGGTCCCGCAATGATGCGCAAATACAGAGTAAGTGCCACGAAGCTGCCAAGTGTAGCGCTGCCGCGCATGACCATGATGCCCCCTATCAGCAGCGAAATGACGAGCGAGACAGAGCCCAGAAACGGAAGCATGGCCTGAAACAGAGAGGACATCCGCACAAGCTTCAGCTGCTTTTCCGTGATGTCATCCACCTTTGCTCCAAAACGCGCACGTGCGATGTCTTCGACGGCGAACGTTTTGGATACCCGTATCCCGCCAAGCTGCTCCTCGGCCGCTTCCGTCATGGCCGCAATAGATTCCTGCACACGGCTGGACCGCTTGCGGATGCGCGGACCGAAATAGACAACGAGAAAAGGGATCAGAAGCAGCGGACCCGCACTGATGCAGATCAGCAGGGGAGGTATTCCGCTCGCCAGCATCATCACGACACAGGAGAGCAGCAAAAAAACGGCGTTTGTCGTCTGGGTGATCCCGTTTGAAATGGCTTCCCGCACATAGGTCACGTCATTCATGACATAGCTGAGCAGCTTGCCGTTGCCCTGCTTGGCATAATACTGCACACCAAGCTCGGAAAATTTGCCGAACAGTTTGTCACGTGTAAAAAATTCAAACCGTCTGCCCAGTTTCATAATGGTGTATTGCCCCAGCGCAAACAGCACATTGTAGGATACGGCAACGGCGACCAGCAGCAGACTGTAGCGGATCACATCCTGCATGGTGAGCAGTTCCTGCTGAAGACGGTCCGTAAACCGCCCAAGCAGCAGCGGAAGCAGGGCCTGATCGATATTGGAGGCGATGATGAGCAGAACGGCGGTCATGTATACCGCCCAATGCTTCCTGACATAATCTTTAAGTAGTTCCTTATCGTTCACAGGGGCTCGCTCCTTTCGGACGGGTAAACCCGCCAGGCAAGAAAAGGGCAGACGCTCCTCCTGACGCGCCGTGCCCTATCAAGCGAATATTTTCCGTTCTGTATACCATTACATATTCTTGCGAAAAAGAACGGACTTGTCAACGGCGGACTGTTTCCTTTTCCATGTTATGTGCGTAATAACTAGAATAGATTACATCTCTGAAAGAGGGGCAAGATTATGGAGCAGCAAACCGGGGGACCGGAAAGCCGGGAATATCTGCAGGATGAAATCAGGAAAATTGAGCAGTGGGAGAAGGAGCAGAAGGATGTGTTCTTCTGGGAAAAAATCGGGCGCATTCCGTTTATGCTGCTGGATAAAATTACGCCCAAGGCAATCAAGGACAAAATCGGCGCAGCATTGAATGAGCTGGGTAGCTTCGTGCAGAGCGGGGGCCAGTACCTTGTCAGCGAAAATGCGGTCCTTAAACAGGTGCAGAAGGCCGCCAAGAAGGAAGAGCCGCTGACGCTGGAGCGGGTCTCCGGGCTTCCGATAGCTGTTATGGACCAGAGTGCGGACGAGCTCGCTTCCGGACGGATCACCTTTGCCACAGCGCAGGGAGCGACTACAGGCATCGGCGGTATTTTTACATTAGCCGCAGATATTCCGCTTGTGCTCGGATTGTCGCTGAAGGTGCTGCAGGAGACGGCTATTTGCTACGGCTTCGACCCGAAAGACAAGCGCGAGCGTGTGTTCATTATCAAATGCCTTCAGTTTGCTTCCTCCGACATTGTTGGAAAGAAGGCGGTGCTGGAGGAACTGGCCCGCTACGATGAGCCAAGGGACGGCGAAGATCAGATTGCTGCGCAAATTCAGGGCTGGCGGGAGGTTGTAACCAGCTATATGGACAATTTCGGCTGGAAAAAGCTGTTTCAGCTCGTGCCTGTTGCCGGTATGCTGTTCGGTTCGCTCATTAACCGCAGCGCCATTGGCGATGTGGCGGAGGCAGGCAAAATGCTGTACAAAAAGCGCCGCATTCTGCAGAGGCTTGCGGAGGAGGAGACCGCCGGCCCCTAATCAGCAGAAAAAGGCCAAGAACAGAGAATAATCTGCCTCTATTCTTGGCCTTGTTGCACAAGCAGGAACGCAAGATTTCCTGCGATTTTTTTTCGTAGAAGTTATGCACGACGCAGCGGAGAGGGCAACAGCGATTGCAGGAATGGTTCGTTCCCGGAGCGTCTGCTCTTATACCTCTGCACCATTTTCCTCGGCCCAGCGGTTCAACTGCTTGTCGGATGGCAGCAGGAAGCTTAATACGCCAAGCAGGGGAAGGAAGCCGCACAGCATCATGACATTCTCGATGCCCGCCTTGTCAATCCAGTTCCCGAGCACAAGCGCGCCGACGCCGCCAAGGCCGAAGGCAAGCCCTGTAATGAGGCCGGAAATGGTGCCGATCTTGCCCGGAACGAGCATTTGGGCATATACGACCGTTACTGAGAAGCTGGACAGCATGATGAAACCGATCAGCGCGAGCAGCACACCGGTCCAGAACAGATTGGCATACGGCAGCAGCAGGGCCAGCGGCGCGGCGAGCGCCATCGACAGAAAGATCATGTTGCGTTTGCCGAAGCGGTCTGCCAGCGGACCGCCAAGGAAGGTGCCGACCGCACCCGCGCCGAGAAACATGAAAATGTAAACCATGGCTTTTTCCAGCGGCAGGTGGAACACCTGGATCATATAAAACGAATAATAGCTGCCAATCGAAGCGTTATACCATGAGCGTACGAACACGATCACAATGAGAACGACCAATGCAAACACGATACGGTTCTTGACGTCCGCTCTGAGCTTGTGTGGCTGTGCGTTCTTTTTGCGTTGGTACAGATCGGTCTGCAGCATGCGTCCGTACCAGCGGGCGATGAATAGCTGTACGAGGATGCCTGCACCGGCAACCACGGTGAACCAGATGGCTCCGAACTGCCCCAAAGGAACAAACACAAGGCTCGTCAGCAGCGGGGCGAGCGATTGCCCGGCATTGCCACCAACCTGAAAAATGGACTGGGCGAGACCCCGGCGCGGCCCGGCAGCCATATGAGAGACTCGTGAGCCTTCAGGGTGAAATGCTGCAGAGCCGAGTCCGACGAAGACAACCGCGAGCAGCACGGCCGAATAATCCTGTGCAAAGGCAAGGAGCAGCATACCTGTCAGGGTAAAGCCCATACCGATGGGCAGCAGGGAAGGGGTGGGCCTTTTGTCCGAGAACAAGCCGACGACGGGCTGCATGATGGAAGCCGTAAAATTAATGGCAAAGGAAATCCAGCCAAGCTGGGTGTAGCTGAGCTTCATCGAGTCCGCCAATATCGGGAAGATCGCCGGGATTACGGACTGAATGGTGTCGTTAAAGAGATGCACGAGACTGATGGCCAGCAAAATGGCGAATACCGTGGCCTGCGGTTTCTGGCCGGGAATGGGCAGCGGGCTGCCGGCGCTTTTGACAGCAGTTTTCATTGACATGAGTACCTCCGGTTGTAACAGCGTCTTCAGCAGCGCTGATATGTATATTTTTAAAGATAACGCAGGGCTGTCATCCCGGCAACCCCCATTTACACAATTTGGAATAACTTATACGCTATATGAAAAACGTCTATCGACGTACATTCACAGAAGACAGACCGCTTTTAGCGGAAGTTTTTCTTGCGATGATAGAATTGTTCAGCTCCGCTGAAAATTTAAAAATTCTATCATCTTAAAATAAATAAGGAGGCGGGTGATGCCCGCCTCCATGCAAATTATCGGTTGTCGACCTTTTCCGGATACAGATCGTGGTTGAACAGCCGCTGCTGTGCCATTTCCTCGTACTTGGTGCCTGGACGCCCGTAGTTGCAGTAGGGATCGATGGAAATACCGCCGCGCGGCGTGAATTTGCCCCATACCTCAATATAGCGGGGATCCATCAGCTTGATCAGATCGTTCATGATGATATTGACACAGTCCTCGTGAAAATCACCATGATTGCGGAAGCTGAACAGATACAGCTTCAGCGATTTGCTCTCCACCATTTTGATATCCGGAATATAGCTGATATAGATGGTCGCAAAATCCGGCTGCCCCGTAATCGGGCACAGGCTTGTAAACTCAGGACAGTTGAATTTCACAAAATAATCGCGGTAAGGATGCTTGTTATCAAAGCTTTCCAGAATGTCCGGATCGTATTCGAACTTGTATTTGGTTCCCTGATTGCCAAGAAGCGTAATGTCCTGCATTTCCTCTCGTTCTCTGCCTGCCATGATTTATCTCCTTTATAATAAAATGTTATAGAGGTAGTTCCAAAAGTCATCTTTTGATCACGAAGGAAGTCAGGAAGCGAACTCGACATCGAATCTTGAATTCAGCCGGGCCTTCCGGGGCTCACGTACCCCAAGTACGCTCCGCTCCTCAGTCCCTAGCTTCATCCAACCTTCTCGGTGCTGAAAACCTGACTTTTTGAACACGCATTTATATGCCGTTAAACGCCTCGTTTATTGCCCCAGACCAAGGTGTGCAGCTGTGGAAGCACACGCACGTTGTTCAATCGGTCATCCTCCATGACCTGGTTAATCAGCCATTCATAACGTGCCAGCAGCGAGGCGGCCTGACCTTCCGTATCGAGCGAATGCACATCAGGATTTCCTGTCTGCAAATACAATTCCTGATCCGGATAACGCTCATGAACAGAGCGGGCGTATTCCAGGTCTGTATCATCAAAAATAACAACCTTCAGGCTGACGGCATACGGATGCGGGCGCACGGAAAGCCGGTGTACCATTTCGTCCAGCACATCCCAGTGTGTGTTCATACCTGAGCTGGGCGGCTTCGGGGAAATGGTGACTTCATCGATATCCAGCAGCCAATCCTGCCAGCGTGAGCCCTGTGTCTCTACGGCGGTAGTGATGCCCTGGCCATGCAGCAGCTCCACCAATGCGGCGAGCTGCGTCAGCAGGGCCGGGTTGCCGCCGGAAATGGTCACATGCGAGAAACGGCTGCTACCAAGGTCTTGCAGCTCCTTCCAGATATCTTCCGCGTTCAGACGGCGAATCTGGTCCTGGGCGCTCCCATCCCAGGTAAAGGAGGAATCACACCAGGAGCAGCGGTAATCGCAGCCGGCGGTTCGGACGAACATCGTTTTGCGGCCGATGACCATGCCTTCGCCCTGGACGGTAGGACCGAATATCTCCAGCACAGGGATGGCTGCGGCCGTACTAGCTACACTGCTACTCATCCAGCATCCACTCCCGTCTCGCTTCCGCGTAGCTCGTCGGCGTTTCATACAGCCGCACGAACTCGGTACGACCGCCCTGTACGCGTTCCTTGTATTCGGGGGAGGAAAGGGCGGTGTCCATCTGTTCAAACAGCCATACGACCATATTTTCCGCCGTCGTGTTCATTGGAGGCAGCGTCTCGTTCAAATACTGGTGGTCAAGATAGATTTCAATCCGTTCCTTCCAGATGGCTTTAAGGTCTGCAAAATCAAGCACAAGCCCCGTATCACGGGGATATCCGCTTACCCCGAACACAACCTTGTAGGTATGGCCGTGCAGATTTTTGCATTTGCCCTCATAGGCGTGCAGATGGTGGGCGGCATCAAAGGTGAATTCTTTGCTGACCATCACGCGTTTGCGGTGATAGCGAAGCTGCTCCGGCGAGATATCCTCACCGAACTTTTGCAGCCTGTCGACAATGCGAAAGGTGCCTGGCTCATGCATGAGCAGGCCCTCCTTTGCCGGCAGTGTCCCGTTCGGCCAGGTACTGTTCCAGACCGGCTCTGCGCAGCTTGCAGGCAGGGCATTCGCCGCAGCCGTCTCCCTGAATGCCGTTATAACAGGTGAGCGTGCGGGATCTGACAAAATCAAAGGCCCCCAGCTCATCGGCCATCCGCCATGTTTCCGCCTTGTTCAGCCACATCAGCGGGGTGTGAATGACAAACTGGTAATCCATCGACAAATTCAGCGTTACATTCAGCGATTTGATGAATACGTCCCGGCAGTCGGGATAACCGCTGAAATCGGTCTCGCAGACACCTGTAATCAAGTGGCGGGCGCCCTTTTGTTTAGCCAGAATGGCGGCAAAGCTGAGGAATAACAGATTGCGTCCATCCACAAAGGTGCTTGGCAGCTCTCCCTCTTTCTGGGTGATCCCGATCTCGCTCCGTGTAAGGGCGTTCGGAGCCAGCTGGTTCAGCAGGCTCATGTCGAGCACGGTTTGGGAGATACCCAAATCGCGGGCAATATCGGCAGCCACTTCAATTTCCAGCTTGTGGCGCTGGCCGTAATCAAACGTCACGGCCTCAACCTCGGCAAATTGCTCCTTCGCCCAGAACAGGCAGGTCGTGCTGTCCTGGCCGCCGCTGAAAACGACAACAGCTTTTTCATTTTTAAGCATAAAAAAAACCTCCATCTTCTTAAAATTGTACAGAGCCGCCGGCTCTGCCTCAGGGAAGAAAGAGAGTTCTTGAACTGACATCTAACAAAAAACAGGCCTTGCCGGAAATGGCGCACCATCCGGGGCAAAGCAACCTTAGTTTTTTATAGAGGGAGTTCGCGAACCTCTCCCATGCAGGCGCATGGATTCTCTTCAATTCTGAACCTTTTGGATTCTGGTCCTAAAGGGCACAGGGGCTATTATATCATGAATACGGGATTTGTTCTATTTTATGAAAACACCGCCAAACGGAAGCGCCTCCCGCAAAAAGCGTTTGATCACGCCTTCGTCGTCCAGATCCTGCGCCAGCCGCCGATTATATTCACCTGCCTGAAACAGCACGGTGCCGTGGCCGGTCATTTTAAAATGGTAGTTCATATGCTGACTGGCCAGATTGTTGCCATATACAGTCAGCTCCAGGCTGGCGTTCTCCGGATAGGCGATGACGCTGCGGGCGTCGATATACAACGGCTCCGTGGGGTGCAGCACTTCCTGACAGACCACACCCTGGGTCAATAAGCCGATTTGCCCGCTTCCTGCAAATTTGATTTTAACGGCATCGCGGGTGAACAGCATATTTTTCATGCTCAGCACCTTGGTCTTCATGCGGATTCCGCTTGAGTAGCAAAAAAGATGCTTGAAATCATACAGCAGATCGCTTCCGTCTTCCAGAGTGATCATTTTGAGGGAGAAGCCTGGGGGAAGCGCCGCGGTGAAACGGCATGGTCCTGTAAAATCGCCCTGGATCAGCTTCCGTTTGCGGTAAATTCCCTTGATATTCATCAGCTTGTCGGAACGGCCGCTGCTTGGGCCCCGGTAAGCGATAATCTGCTGCGGATGCAGGACGTGAACGAGCTCCCGGTCCTCCAGAGTAAAGGTCACTGCTGTACCCGAGGAGCCGTCCTGGTATTCACCAGCCGTAATGTTCATAATCCGCACTTCCTTTCATGCTGTGCTGCTCATCAGACTTATAGCCGGTCGGATTTGCGTTTCATCATATATCGCATCAGTCTGATAAACACAAAATAACCGACCAGCAGGCCAAGTGAGGTCCAAAAGATGATTTTATTGCGGTGCAGGGCCGCTTCCCGCCGTTGTTGAAGCCGGGTCAGCTCAGTTACCGTTTCGGTCAGCTTGCGGTTTTGTTCCAGTAATTGTGCGTTTTGCTCCTGGTAGGACTTCAGATTTTCCTGGGCCTTCTTTAATTGCTCCTGGGTCTGCTGATAGCTTTCATGCAGCCGGTTAACCTCTTCGGGCAGATTGGAATACCGCTCCCATTCTTCCACAATACCGCTCCAGCTCGCTTGCGCGTTGTCCGGAAAGGTAAGCTGGGCACCTGCCAGCAGGGACGCAGCAAGAATGAATGGCGCCAGCCTGCGCCTGATGTGGATTTCCATCTACGCCCCTCCTTTATATGTTCATTCAAGCAAGGATGCTTTGAGAAATGTTTTATTTGGATGGTTTAAGTGTACCTTAAATTGGGTATATGAAGAAAGTGGCGCAGCAAGCCACCTTTCACAAGCGTATGCTCTATCCCGGATGCCATGATGAAATATTATAGTGTAAGGAGATAACCTATGAATAATGCAGAGAAAGCATTCAAAACAATAATGATTACAGTCAACGGAAAACCTCTTGACAAAAAACTGGTAATCGACAGCGTAACGTATGCTCCAATTCAAAAGAAAGCGGTTAATAAGGGAGAAATCAGTCGATACTCTACCCTTTCCTAAAACGGCCCCTGTTTTTATAGTTCAAGCGGCCCGCTTATGCGGGTCGCTTTTTTCGTTTTTATGCAAGTTTTTTCGTCAATGCTAAGATAATCTTACATATTTGTATACTTTTCGTATAAAAAAAAGGTATTTTTATCATGAAACATATGTTCCCTGACAATATAGTGTCGAGGTCTCCTGCTAACGTAAGAGGTGATTTACAGAATGGGGGGGACTTGGAAAATGAATTCAACTATCAACGTTAATTACACATGGGACAGGGAGGCGGTTCTGGCGAAGGGTGCCGGCCAGGTGCATTTGCTTGTAGAATGGGGCTGCGGAGCGATTCCGAAAAGAAAAGCGGCTGTCAAACCAAAACTTGTCGGATTCGACTTGCAGCTGCGTATTATACCGGAGAGCGGAGTTAGGGTGATACATAAGAGCGGTCCCAAAATCAATCCAAAGAAGGCAGATTACGAGCAAGAAACCGTGTTTCATTGCGGGCATCTGTATAACGGCAAGCATAGACATGCCATTTTTGTCTTCTTTTTCGACAAGCATAACAGCGGGAAGCAGCCTGTCGCAACAATGGAATGGAGCTGGCACAAACCTTTGTCGGAAAAGCGGGTGGTGGTTCGCTCGGAGCGTATCTACATCCAGTTTACCTATCATCTGGGCCTTCTTCAGCTTGCTGCCGATCCCAGAGTAGAGAAATTTATGAGATTGGATGAATCATCCTATGTACTAAAGAAAACCCTTCGTTTTTACGAAAAAGGAAAGAAGGACGAAGGTAGCTGGATATTGCGTAGACATGCAGACATGCTGCTGTTGATGGCTGCAAGAACAGGTGATTTGGACTATCTGCATGAGGCGGAGATGTTTTTAGGCTTACAGCGACAATGGGACGAGACCTATAAGAGAAGCTTTAAACACAGCTCATAAGTCTTAATTTCAATGTAAAGATTTGTCCAAAAAAGGCAACGGAAATGCCGATAACTTCGCAGAATTATGACTAATATTGTACTTTCAGGATAATTGTGTAGGTCTAATTCGCAACATAACGAGTGTGTGAGAGGAGGGCCTCTATTGACCGATCGACTAATTCGACTCATGCGGATTATCACCATCGTGCAGGCTAATCCGGGTATACTTGCCAGAGAGCTTGCGGAAAGATGTGAGACTTCCGAACGGACCATTTACCGGGATATGGAGGCGCTGAGCGCGATGCATATTCCGATTACGAATCTGGGACATGGCAAAGGTTATACCTTTATCAGCAATTTTGCCTTATATCCTCCGAATTGGACAGAAGAGGAGGCTGCGGCCTTTTCCATGCTGTCCGGCGTTATGGACAAAATTAAACCGATGCTTCCTGCGGCTTTTGAACGGGCGTACGAGAAAGTCATGGCTTCGACACACAAGAAAAAGATCGAGCAGGCCCATATTGCCCAGCAGGTATCCAACATTATCCGGCTTGGGAGACAGGCAGACCGGGAAGAACAGCCGTATTTTTTAATGCCTATTATTTTGGCGAGTCTCTCGCAGCATACGATAGAAGCAGAGTATCATCCCCTGTCGCATGAGGAAGAGATCTCTACTCTGCGCATTGATCCTTATTGTCTGATTCCACAGGAACGGCGCTTTTACATGCTTGGCTACTGCCATTACCGTTCAGCCGTTCGAACGTTCCGCATCAGCCGCTTCCGGAATGTCCGTATTCTTCCCCATACCTTTTCCAAGGATAAAATGGAAGTGGAATCCTTTTTCAGGAACACTTGGGGAGTGGAGGGTGGAGGCGGCAGCGCCACCCGGTTTGTTGTCCGCTTTTCTCCTGAGTGGGCAGGGGCTGTCCGGGCTGAAGAGCTGTTTGTAAAACCGGATATACAGCAATTGTCGGATGGCAGTCTGCTATTCGAAGTCGTGGTGAATAATGAAAACGAATTTTTGAACTGGTTGAAAAAGTTTGGGCCTGGAGCTGAAATCCTGCAACCCGCCGCTCAGCGCAAGCAATTTGCCGATATGCTCGCTTCATGGGTCCGGCTGTATGTTGAACCGGAGCACAGCCATGAGGTGGCAGCAAGCAAAGAACCCCAGTGACAACAATCGCAGTCCTGGGGTAATGATTTATTTTTTGAACAGATCAGCCAGATTGCCGAACGGATTATAGGGTTCATTGTCATCCTCATCGGTGCTGGAATACACCAGCTTGGACCCTGAGCCTTCATTGTCGGTGGCGCTGTTCGTCTCCATGACAAGTCTGTCAAAATAACGCATGAAGACCTGTGCGGTATTCAAAGCGTCATCGAGGGCGCTGTGCTGGCGGCCGTCAAATTCGATTTGGCACAATTCCAGCACCTGACTCAGGCTGAGCTGACGGTATTTGCCTTGCCCGCTCAAAATACGGGAAATCTGCTTTTGGATATCGTTGGTATTCACGATCCAGGACAGATCCACATGATGAGTGCGGCAGTGTGAAACCAGCTTCATCCGGTCATCCGGTCCCCATGCGCATAAGCTGTAGGCATGATCAGTGCCCAGCCATTCGCTAAACTGCTTGATCGCTTGCGGGAAAAGGGGAGCCGCATCGATATCCTTTTGTGTAATACCAGTGAAACGAACGGTTTCCGCGGACAGCACGGGTCTATTGGAGGGACGGACGAAGGTATGAAAGGTATCGGTAATCTCCAGCCCGGCTTCCTGCTGTTCTATCTTAACTGCGCCAATATCTATGATTTCGGAGGAGTACCGGGGATCGCGGCTGACTGTAAACTCCAGGTCGTATATGATATAAACCATAAGAACTGCTCCTTTTGCATGTTATTCTAATCCATCTTACATGTAAATGAAGCGTATGTCAGCATACACGGACAGAGCTGGCCGAAAAAAAGAGAGTGGAGCTTATGCAACGAGGCATGCTCCGCTCTCTTTATGCTGTTATTTATGATGAATGCTTGACATCAGGCAGGGATTTTGATTTTTTGTCCCGGATAAATCCAATGTGCGTTTTTGATCTTATTCAGCTTCTGCAGCTGCTGCCACGTTGTGCCGTATTGCTTGGCAATCGCGTACAGCGTATCTCCGGATTTTACAACATATACCTCGCCAGCTGCTGTGTCCTGAGCTTTTGATGTGCTTGGCTTAGGAGCAGGTACAGGTGCAGGCTTCTCAACTACCGGTGCAGGTGTTGGAGCTGTTTCCGGTACAGGTGTTGGGGCAGGTTGCGGAGCCGGAGCCGGAGTCGGTGCAGGCTCAACCTCAACCTCTGTGCTTCCGCCTGCGGCTACTTCGGTGATGCGTCCATCTGCCTGTACATTGGCTGCGCCAAGCTCCTGCATGTAGTTGATCAGCGCTTCATCCATCGAGCCGAACATGCCAGCCTGCGGGTATTTCGTAAACATGGTGTATTGGTCGCCGCCTACCGCTGTAAAGTCATTGGTAGCCAAAGTGTACTTTGCTGCCGGATCATATGGTTTGCCGCCAATCATGAGAGAAGTGACACGGTTGCCCGCAGCCGCGGACGTATCAATCTTGAACGTCATGCCTGATACCTGCGGAAATCCTCCGCTTGGTTCAGGGTAGGCAGATACACCGTTCTCAAGCGCAGCTTTAATATCCGCACCGGTTACTTCGAGCGTTACGACCTGGTTGCCAAAAGGAAGCACACTGATGACTTGTCCTTTGGTTACGTCACCGGCTGGAATGGAGGTACGAATGCCGCCGCCATTCGTCAAAGCGACATCAGCGCCGCTGACATCCCTGATTGCATCGGCGATCAGATCACCAAGGTTGGTTTCACCTGCGCGTACGTTTTCACGTTCCCCGTTCAGATTTACCGCGCTTGTTGCCACTTTTTCCTCCAGAATGGGCTTTTGCTCATCCTGGATGGATTTCACTAGAGCAGCAACATCAGCATCAGGCTTGATATCCGCAGCTTCCTTAGAGTCCACCAGCGTTGCTTTTTTGCTGATCACTTCGTTCTTTTCATCAAGATACAGGTCAACCACACCGAGGAACTTGGAATATTCGCCAGCGCTTGCAATCAGTGTGCCGTTGCCGCCAACCAGTCCATCCTGAAGCACAGTGTGGCTGTGGCCGTCGATGAACACGTCAATGCCGGAAACTTGCTGGGCAATCTTCAGGCTGGTATCCGTACTGGCCTCATCCTGTCCGATATGACCAAGCACAACGACCACGTCAACCTTATCCTTGATTTCATTCACCATAGCCTGCGTTTCTTTAACCGGATCGGCAAATTCAATGCCTTCCACATTCTTTGGATTGGTTTTGTATGCCGTTTCCGGAGTGGTAAGGCCAATAATGCCGATTTTCACGCCGTCTATTTCTTTAATGGTGTAAGGCTCAAACAAACGGCTGCCGTCGGTCTGCTTCACATTGGCGCTGAGCATTGGGAACTTCAGCTCGCCGGCAAGCTTCACGAGGTGCTGCCAGCCATAGTTAAATTCATGATTGCCCGGAGCCATGGCATCATAGCCCATCTCGTTCATGACTTTCACGACACTCTCGCCGTTGACTAGTGTGGCGAATGTTGTTCCATGGACAGCGTCGCCGTCATCGAGCAGGAGCGAGTCTGGGTTCTCGCTGCGGTACTTGTCAATGATGCCGGCCAGCTTGGCATAGCCCATTTCTTCCCCGTTCTCAACAGCATGGGAATGAACATCATTGGTATGTAAAATCGTGATGTGCTTGCTGCCTTCGGGGGCAGCGGCACCATCAGTCGCCGGAGCCGCGGAGACGGCGGCGCCAAAGCTGCCGAACAGTACGGTGGCGCTTAGCAGAGCGGAAGCAAACCTTTTCTTTTGATTCATTGAATACATCATCCTCCCACAACAAAAATGCAAATCTACCATAGAGGTAGTTCAAAAAGTCATCTTTTGATCACGAAGGAAATCAGGAAGCGGACTCGACATCGAATCTTGAATTCAGCCGGGCCTTCCGGTGCTCACGTACTCCAAGTACGCTCCGCTCCTCAGGCCCTATCTTCATCCAACCTTCTCGGTGCTGAAAACCTGACTTTTTGAACTCTCACTCATAGCTGATATTTTATCAGAGAATTGTAAATAAATCTTGGGATTTACGTAAAAATAGATGCCATGGAGCTGACAAAATACCAGGTTTCTTTGAAATGATGAAAGGAGCTTGAATGGAGGCTTCCTTTAATCTATATCTGTGAGCAAGGAAGTGCCGGATTCCCGCTCCGCAGGCTGTGGCCAGAACATGGAGGCTTCGCGGGGCAGGCCGATGCGCGGAAGATACGCGTCCAAGGGCTCGTCCGGGTGCGGAGGCTGGCCTTCGCTCAGCAGCAGGACGGCAAACCGGTTGGCCTGCCGCTCCCATTTTCCCGGTTGAAAATAGGAATGCTCTTCCAGAAAGAAACGGCTGATTCCTTTGTGAAGCCGGTCATGGCCCAGTTCATGGGCGCATACAAAGCGTTCCCATTCCGGAGTCAGGCCGTTATGAAGCACGATGAAGCGGCGCCGGAGCTTGCGGAAGTAGAGCCCTTTAGTCGTCTTGCCCAAATCTGAGTAGCGGATATGTATGCCGAGTGAGCGGGCGATTTCAAATGGACAGTTGGTTTGGTATTTTTTAACCAGCTTCTGTATCATCTCATGCATAGTGTTCACCTGCTATCGGTTAATAAATGGAGGCTTGGCCTCATTTCCCCTTGGTGGATGGAGGCTTGCGCTTGTTCATTTGCTTGGCTTCCCAAAACAGTCCTGTGAGCACATCCCTGATCCGCCTCTTGTCGTCCTCATCGAGCGGAATGCCGTCGAACATCAGCTCTCCGTCTTCTTCAAGCATTTTTTTGAAGTCCCGGCGGTCCCTTGAGCTGGCCCAGTCCGGGGAACCTGCTGCAGCTTCCTCACTTGCGTCGTGTTCAAGATACCCTGCCTGCTTCATCATCTCGGCGTAGGGCACCGAGAGCGCATCGGCCAGCTTGCGGATCGTGGCTGGCTTGGGTACGCCGCGCAAGCCGTTCTCAATCCGTGATATTTGTGAGTTGCTGATGCCCGCCGCTTCAGCGAGCTGATTAATACTTACCTCTTTTTGCTCTCTTAACTGTTTCAGGTATTTTCCGAATGAAGGGTTTTCCACGTTGACGGACACTCCTTTATACAGGATCCAAAGCATTGTGCAGGCAAGCATTCAAGCTGGCCGGCCTACGTAATACTATAATAAAACTTTGATACCAAAAGGTAAAGGAAAATGGCAATAATCATGCCAAAAGGCATAGTAAATGAAAGAACAGCCACTTTTTTTTGGGAAAAACGGGCTAATATGCGGTTTGGTTCGTCCACCATAAAGTGGTATGTTATGGTTAAACGCGAACAAAAATACGAACAAAATGTAAACCTTCTATTGTGCCTCGTGAAGAATCAACATTTCGGAATGACAGCAGAGGTCCTTCATTGCACTTAAATCATTGCCAAAAGGCATAGTAAAGGAGACTGGCTGATGAATATTTATTTACCTGAACTGGACCGCCGCAAAACACAAACTGCCCTGGAGGCTGTGTTTGAAAAATACCGCATTTATAAAACGATCACGTTTATGGACCGCGAGGTGTCCGTAACGGCATCCTATACAGACAGGCCCCACGGCCCGACGAATCTGATATCCGATTCCACTGCACGCACCGCGATATATAATGTAGATGCCCCTGCTGCAAGAGCCGCTTATTGCGACACGGTGGACAGCATCGTGAGCCGCCTGAATGAACGGGAACAGCTGCTGATCAGAGAACGCTACCTGAAGCAGGACGATGTGTTCGATTATAAAATTTACAATCATGTCTTTGATCCGCCAGTCAGCAAGGACACCTATATGAAAATCCGAGCCCGTGCTTTTTATAAAATGGCTCTAGCTCTTGCGGACCTAGGCTGGATGAAGCTCGACGATTTATACAAGAAAGCGGCAGTAAAATAATATGTAGAAAGATAACAGAACCGGATTGGCCGTACAGGCTGATCCGGTTTTTTCGCGTCTGGACCGGGCTGAACATATTGTATCACAAAATAGCGAACATGTGTTCTACTTTTTGCCGCCGATTGTTGTCTCTTATTCGGTCGATATTCGTGCTTTTTCGCGTCAGCGCATACGTTTTGGGGGTGTAAGATTATAGCATCGGGAATGAAGGCAAGGGACACCAAACGTTCAGGAAGCTTATTCCGCAAGGCTGCTTAGTGCAAGCCGCTTTACCAGTGGTGAACTCTTCATCTTCCGAAAGTAAGCTTTTTCAATCACGTTGAAGAGCTTTTAAATGACTGGGGGTGATGCTCGGTCTAAAAATGTGAAAGGAGGGGTTCCATGAATGCTGAGCTTATGACTCAGGCTTTTAAAGCTCATTTGGAAAAAAGTTTTCCTGATTTGAGAATTGGAGCTTATACCAGCGGGCAAACGAGCGATAATGATCTGGGTTATCATTTGGCGAAAATTGCATTTACGAGGGAACGCAGTGACAGACTGGTGGGACTTTACAGTTTTGAAGTGTACGTTTCTTCAACGGGACAGAGCTCTCAGGAACAACTGGTTGACAGACTCATTGAGGCATTGGAAACCCTGGATCAGGGAGAGCTGTTCTGCCGAGCGAGTGAAGTGATTTGGGAACATCAAAATTCAACATCAAAGGCTACCGTGGTTTATATGATTAGGTCAATCAGGCAGCGGGAATCTGCAGTGAAAATGCAAAGCATGGATCAGAAACCGTTAGGAATCAAGTAAACATAATTTCTTTTCAAAGATTTGGAGGACATAAAATGGCTACTAAAAAAGTGGTTAATGCTTCTGAAGCCAGCATCACTGAAGGATCGGCCCAGACTCAATACACTAAAGGGCAGTTTGTAACATCAAACCGCTTTAGTACGCTGGAGAAGGATGTTCTGGCAGGACTTATGCAAGAAGATAAAACTTACACATTGGAGCAGGCAAATAAAATGCTTGCCCAGTTTCTGACTAAGGAGGCATTCTAATGGCTGGAGGAACATGGACGGTACAAAACAAGGTACGACCTGGGGTATATATTAACTTTGTTTCTGAGGCAAATTCACTGGGGACCTTGGGTGAACGTGGAACAGTAAGTATGGCACTCCCGTTGTCTTGGGGTGAACCGAAGAAAATTATTACAATTCAAGCTGGAGAAGATCTTAAAGATAAGCTTGGCTATGATATTACCTCTTCTCAAATGCTAGTCATTCGCGAAACGCTAAAAAGAGCAAAGACGCTGTTACTTTATCGCTTAAACGAAGGGGTTAAAGCTTCTGCTACGATCGGTACGCTGCTGGTAACAGCTGTATTTGGTGGTATTCGTGGTAATGATATCTCTATTGTTATCACCCCCAATATTAATGATGATACTAAATTTGATGTTGAAACCTTCCTTGCTGGAGAGCGAGTAGATGTTCAATCTGTTGCATCTTTGGAGGAACTGGAAAACAATAAATATGTTGTATTCCAGGGTGAGGGTCAGCCTGAATTGACAGCCGGGGCTCCGCTTAAGGATGGCACGGATGGTACCGTTTCGAATCAGGATCATACTTCCTATTTGCAAGCTCTTGAAGTCATGGATTTCCAAGCGATCGCATTGGTATCTGATGATGCTGCCCTCAAATCTGTCTACTCTGCGTATGTTAAAAGATTGCGCGAAACGGAAGGCAAAAAAATTCAGGCAGTGCTGGCTGATTATACAGCTGCTGACCATGAAGGTATTATCAGTGTTAAAAACGGGGTAACTCTGACGGATGGAACTGTTTTGTATGCCAAACATGTAACAGCTTGGGTTGCGGGTGCAACGGCAGGAGCAGCTGTGAATGAGTCCCTTACCTACCAGGCATATGATGATGCTGCAGATGTTAACGGCAAGCTGACAAATGCTGAAATGGAAGCAGCGCTGAAGCAAGGTCAGTTTGTGTTTACTGCTAGCAACGGTAAAGCGGTAGTAGAACAGGACATTAATACATTTACGTCTTTGTCCCCTGATAAAGCTAAACATTTTTCCAAAAACCGTGTAGTGCGGGTATTGGATAGTGTTGCGAACGATTTGAAGCGAATTTTTGAATCCTATTTTATTGGTAAAGTCAATAATAACGATGACGGCCGGAACCTGTTCCGTTCTCAGTGTGTTTCTTATCTGAACGATCTGCAAAACATCGGTGCAGTGCAAAACTTCAATTCTCAAACGGATATTCAGGTTTTGGCAGGTGCTGAAAGTGACAGTATCGTAGTGGAACTGTCCTTACAGCCGGTGGATTCTGTTGAAAAAGTATACATGAAAGTGAAGGTGGCTTAAGATGGCATTTTTGAAAGCTAGTGATACGATTTCCGGACAAGAAGGACGCGCATACGCCACAATTAATGGCCAAGTCGAAGAAATGTTCTATGTAAAAACGTTGGAAGCTACTGTTGAGAAACAGAAGGCTGAAGTAAAGACGCTTGGGCGCCGGGGCGTTCAGCATAAGGCTACCGGCTGGTCTGGTTCCGGCTCGATGACGATTTTTTATATGACTACACGCTTCCGGCAAATGATGCTGGACTATATGAAAACAGGTGTCGATCAATATTTTGATATTGAGGTTACAAATGAGGATCCTACGTCTTCTATCGGCAAGCAAACTGTGACTCTTAAAGGAGTCAACCTGGATAGTGTCATTATGGCTTCTCTTGACACCGAATCAGATGCACTTGAGGAAGAGGTAAGCTTTACATTTGAAGACGTCGAAATTGCCAACGCCTTTAATGCACCTGCTTAAGCTGTTGGAACGTTAAAATAAAAAATGGCCCGTAAGATGAACTTGCGGGCCAAATTAATTATAAATTACGGAGGTAATTATGAGTAATCTGAGTCTCTTTTTCGCACAAAATGTCCCTGTGGATACTATCGAGGAATTCATCGTTTCGGAGCGTTTTAAAGATGAGAATGGAAATGCGGTAGCATGGAAGCTTCGCAGCATGACTGAGGAAGAAAACCAGGAATGCCGTAAAGCGGCTACCCGCAAAATTAAAGGTAAAAACGGAACGTATACACAAGAGATTGATCCAAATGAATATATGGGTAAGCTGATGGCTGCCAGTATTGTTTACCCGGATCTGAAGGATGCCGAATTGCAGCGTTCTTATGGTGTCCTTGGAGCCGAGTCCCTCCTTCGAAAAATGCTCTTGCCAGGCGAGTTTGCCGCTCTTGGTGAAAAAGTACAGGCGCTTAACGGGTTTAACCGGGACATGAATGAGCTGGTAGATGAAGTAAAAAACTGATCAAAGAGGGCGATAGTGAAGCAAACTTGGCTTACTATGCCCTCCACGAGCTTCATATACTCCCACATCACCTAATGTCATTCTCTCAGCATGAACGAGCCGCCATTTATGCCATGATTGCAGTCCGAATCGAAAATGAGAAGCGCGAGCAAGCCAAGAAGAGAGCCAGAAAAAAATGAGTGAGAAGGAGGTGGGGGCATGGCGGATGAAATGTCTGTGGTTCCTTATACTGGCGGAGAAGAGTGGAATTCCGCAAATGAGCAAATAGAAAAACTGTATCGGAATATGCAAAGATTCTATGATTTTTTATATCAGCAAAAAACAGTGTCATTTATGGATGGTTTCATTAAGGGACATGCTGAAGCAACAAGGGCTGCACAAGCTGCAAAACTGGCCGAAGAGCAACTAAATCAGGCCACTCAGGATGCAGCAAAATCTCAAGAAGAGTTAAATGAAAACATGGAGCAGGGGACCAAGCAAGCCAGCAGGTTTTCCAGGGTGATTGACTCTATGGAGGATTTTATTCCGGGGTTACCTAATACCATAGCTAGTGCAGGTCTTGGAGCAGGTCTTCAAGCACTGAATTCAAATAATAGCTCCGAGAGTGTACCTTCTGAAGCAGTAAACAGTGAAACCGGCACTGCTGACGCGGCTGCGGAAGCAAAAAAAAGCTTTCTAAGCAGCGCTGTTGACTCCCTCAAGAGTGTAGATATTGGAGGAATATTTTCGCAAATCCAATCCCTTGGAGAGAAAATGATTAGCGGCGCGGCAACTGAAGCCGATAAACAAAAATGGGAAGACATTGGGAATAAAATCAATAGTTCTTTGGCTAAGGCAGGGGAAGGAGCTATGCAGTCCCTTAGACCAGTCATGGACATGTTGATTACCGCTTTGGATACAGGGCAATTTGATACATTGCTTGGTGCATTAGGCGGAACCTTTTTGTTTATAGCCGAGGCAATCGGGTGGGTTGTGACAGGGCTGCTCAATTTGAATTCTTTTGTTCAGCAGCACTGGGATTTGCTTGCCCCGATTCTTGCTGCCATTGCTGGGGTATATCTTGTCGCAGTTATAATTCAGTTATACGCAATGGCTGCAGCCTGGTTGGCTGCCAACTGGCCTATTCTACTAATGGTGGCTGCTATTGCACTCGTTATTATGATTTTGCAAAAGCTGGGCGTATCAGGGGCAACAATTATAGGGGTCATCGGTGGCGCATTTTTTGCCTTGGGCGCTGTCATTATGAATTTGGTGGCAAAAGTATGGAACACTTTTGCTAGCTTGGCAGAGTTTTTGGTAAATCTCTTTATCGACCCTGTCTATGCTGTTAAGAAATTGCTGTATGATTTTGTTCAGGATTTCTTAGCTAGTATATATACCGTATTCCGAGGAATTGAAGATTTCCTTGGAGTGTTTATGGTTAGTGTCAATAAAGGCATTAACGTTGTTCTTGAGGCTATCAATAAAGCGTTGCCTGCTATTAACAAAATTTTTGGCACAAACTTTGAGTCTATTAAATTACTAGATGAAAATAATGTTCACGCTGTCAGCGACAAAATTCAAGATATAATAAACTCCCAGGAAAAGCCGACCAGTGATAAAGGCACTATTGGAATCGATCGGATGAGTTATCGGAATCCTACTGAAGCTGGAATGAGAGGGTTTAATCTTGCTAGTAATGGGTTTAATAAAAGTCTTGACTATATGAAAGGCTTTTCCACGGACGGTATGAATGGTAAAACCGTCAAAGCCGAGAAAGCAATAAGTGCCACTAATCTTCCTACGACATCCCCTTTGGGAGCGAATACGATTCCTAACGTTGGACATGTGGGGAGTGTCGGCAAAGTGGAGAACCAGGTTGATGTTTCAAGTGAAGATCTAAAAATGATGCGCGAACTGGCTGAAATGAATGCTATTCAAAATTTTGTAAGCCTTACGCCAACTGTACAGGTAACAACGGGAGATATAAACAGTGGTGCGGACCTAAACTCAATCATTACTGGAATCAGTACCATGCTGCAGGAAGAGTTTGTGTCCACTGCTGAAGGGGTGTATACGTAATGGAAGAGTACGGGTTCTTTCTAACCTATAACAATCAAAGCGAAGTTATCCGTCTGCCGGTTAATCCCGAGTCATTGGAGTTAAAATCCGGAGTGAACGGGAAAAGCTACTCCATAGTAGATTTTGGGGATATCAATACGATTCAGTTTTCCAAATTGCGTGAGATTAGTTTTAGCAGTTTTTTTCCTGCGCAAAGCTATCCCTTTGTCGTTGGTGAACTTCGAGAACCACTTTACTATATTAACATGATCAAGAAATGGATGGAGTCCAGGAACCCCATCCGTTTTGTTTTTTCGGGCATTACTTCGCCTGCTGCAACTAATAGTGCAGAAGATGATCTGCTTGACGCAGGACTTACGGGTACTGGGACATTTGCCATTAACATGGCCGCAAGTATTGAAAGCTTTGACTGGAGCATTACTGCCGGTTCTCAAGATGTAGACTACTCGATTTCGCTTAAAGAGTATGTATTTTACGAGCCGCGCAAGGTATCGATATCTACCTCCAGCACAGAAGCCAAAACAACGGTTACTCAGAAGCGGGCATCGGATAAAAATACTCCTAAATCTTATACGTTGAAATCTGGTGACAGCCTTTGGAGCGTTGCTAAAAAAACTTTGGGAGACGGAAGCAGATACAAAGAGATCCAGAAAATGAACAATATTGCAGACAGTGAATTGAAAAAACTGCCAGTAGGTAAAGTTCTGAAGCTTCCATCCAACTGAGAGGGAGGTGGGATCAAGTGAATATTGTTCTTGACAATCGTAATGGTCAAGTCTGGGATATCTCTACCATGACTTCCGAAGTTTCCTGGAAAACTACCCGCACAGGTAATCCGTCTACAGCAGATATTACTCTGATCAATGATGCAGCACGGCGGAACAAAGCATTCACCGTCAATAACGGTGATATCGTTCGTATAACTAAAGATAACCATAATTTATTTTATGGCTATGTTTTTACGGTAGATACGGGAAATGACAGGCAAGTCAAGATTAAAGCCTATGATCAAATAAGGTACTTGATGGGTCAGGGAACCTATGTTTTTACAAATGTCACGGCAGATGAGGTCATTCGCAAAGTAGCTAATGATAATGGGCTTGTCGTAGGTAGCCTTGATAAAGGAGAATATGTGATTCCATCTATGGTGGAAGATAACAAGAAACTTTTGGATATAATCTTGAAAGCCATTAATTATACATTGGCTTACAAGACGCAATATCTAACCTTTTATGACGACTTCGGCAAGCTGACACTTAAAGCAATGAACTTTACCCCTAAGGTAGTACTCGGACCTAAACAGGATCTGACCGGTTATTCCATAAAGAAAAGCATTGATGATGAAACTTATAACCGGATCAAGCTGTACAAAGACGATAAAGATACGGGCCGCAGGCAGGTCTATATCGTACAGGACAGCGCCAATATCGCCAAATGGGGGCAATTGCAGTTGTTTCAAAAGGCAGACGATAACTGGAATGAAGCGCAAATCAAGGAAGGAGCCGCCAAGCTGCTGACCTTGCATAACCGGGAAAAAACAACCTTTTCCATTGACTCGATCGGTGATCTGAATGTAAGAGCCGGGGATGTTGCTGCTATTATCTTGGAGGATTTTCCTGAGCAGAAGCTGTTTGGGGTTGAGGAGTGTACGCACAAATTCGCAGGCGGGGAGCATACGATGTCTCTCACACTCAAGGTGGTGTAATAAATGCTGGATATTATCAAAAAAGCAAGTCTGGGAGCCGTATCAAGCGCCAACCCTGTTCATGTTTTATTTGGAAGCGTGGTAGGGATTAATCCATTAGAAATCAATATAGACCAAAGATTTACTCTCCCTCGCGAGCTTCTGATCCTTCCAGAATCCGTTGTGAATCAGGAGTGGGAAAGCGGGGATAAGGTCCTGCTTTTACGTGTCCAGGGTGGAGAAAGATACGTTATTCTTGATCGGGTGGTGGATGAATCATGATTCCTCAGGGTGGACAGTTGACGGCAGATGCCAATGAGGAGGAGTTTGAAGTAAGCTTGCAGGAAGGACCAAGCCTAACCTACCGTCTTGATTGGAATACGAATAGAATTGCCGGGCGAATTGATGAATTGGAAGCAGTGAAGCAGGCTGTGTTAAAAATCCTATTAACGGAAAGATACGAGCATCTTATCTACAGTTTTGATTATGGTACAGAATGGACAAATATTCTAGGGAAAGACAGGTTGTGGGTGCAATCAGAACTGAATCGTGTGATAACCGAGGCTTTAATGCAGGATGACCGTGTAGAAGATGTAGTTAATTTCCGGCTATCTTGGCAGGGGAATGATGCAATTGCCCGCTTTACCGTAGTTTCAAGCTTTGGCGACTTTTCAATGAGCAAGGAGGTATCTGCAAATGTATGAGTCACAGACGTTTGAACAAATATTGCAGCGTATGCTCGATCGAATACCGGACACGATCGACAAGAGGGAAGGGAGCATTATTTATGATGCTATGGCTCCTGCTGCTGTAGAATTGGCTCAAATGTATACCGAATTGGATATAAACGCTAATCTGAGATTCCCCGATACGGCTTCAGGAGATTATTTGGACCGCAGCATCGCCTGGTCAGGAATTCAACGGAAACAGGCTACAAAGGCAAGATTATCAGGATTCTTTTGGGATAAGGCCAATCAACCACTCGATGTTCCGACTGGCAGCCGCTATTCGCTAAGTGATCTCAATTATAAGGTCGTTGAGAAAATCCAAAAAGGGAATTTTATTCTTGAATGCGAAAGAGCGGGAAGTATCGGTAATTCTTTTTTCGGCCAGCTTCTACCTTTAGATTATATCCCTGGCCTGGTTCGTGCAGAACTGACAGAATTGATTCTGCCAGGCGAAGAGATTGAAAACGATGAAGGCTTATATGAGAGATATCAGGACAAAATTACCAAGCCAATTACAAGCGCTAATCGCTATCAATATGAGCTCTGGGCTAGAGAAATTTCCGGTGTAGGAAAAGCTAGAGCTTTCCCGCTCTGGCAGGGACCAGGGACGGTAAGAGTTGCTTTGTTGGATAACAACATGAGAAGACCAGCGGATGCTGTGATTCAGGAGGTTCAGCAATATATTGACCCTACTCGAGATGGTAAAGGTGAAGGAGTTGCGCCTATTGGCCCGGTTGTAACTGTAGAGGGGGCAACCGAAATTGCTATAGACGTTTCCGTTAATGTGACTTTGGCGGAAGGAGCCAGCACAGAATCGGTGAAGGAGGCAATTGAAACGGGTGTCAGTGATTACCTGAAGAGCTTGGCGTTCAATGATACATTGGTTCGTTATACCCGCATCGCTAACGTAATTCTGGATATTCCAAGAGTTATCGATTATGAGAATTTAAAGGTCGGTGACCTTGAAGGGAAAAATATACAGATCAACGAGGATGAGGTAGCTGTCCTTGGCACAGTGACGGTGAACAAGGTATGAGTAAAGCATTGACATTAAAAGGATACCTGCCAACTTACTATAACGATTTTGTGGAAATGGGCCAATTAACCGATAGTGAGGGTGCCGAGCTGGAGTTGCTGGAAAAGCAAATCAGTGAGCTCTTGGATCAGTATTACCCGGAATCGGCAACCTGGGGGCTGGAACGTTACGAAAAGGACTTGCAAATCAATACGATTCCGAACAAGCCCTTTGAGCAGCGTCGTTCTGTCATCATCTCCAAGATGCGCGGCAGCGGCAAAGTTTCCGCCCAGTTAATTAAAGAGATGGCTGAAGCGTACGACGGCGGTCAGGTAGATGTCAGCGTTCAGCCTGCCGACTACACCTTTACCATTCATTTTATTGACACGATAGGTATTCCTCCGAACCTTAATGATTTGAAGGCAGCTTTGGAGGAGATTAAACCTGCTCATTTGGCCATTGGATACGCGTTTAGATATCTGCTTATTCGTGATATTCATGAAGTGATGACTTTGACTGAAATGGAACAAATCTTGTTATCCAAGTTTGCAGGAGGTGTTTGAAATGGCAAGTAATACGGAGAATTTAAATTTGCTTAAAAAAGACCCGTTAACAGACGGTAATGAAACTTTTAATATCAAAACAATGTTGAATGATAACTGGGATAAGATAGACGAAGCTGTAGGAAGTCTTAAAGACGAAATCGCTAACCTGGATCCCGAAATTCCGGATGGAAGTACAGTGCAAAAAGGAATTGTACAGTTAAGCAATGCTACCAACAGTACGTCTGAGGCATTAGCAGCAACACCTAAAGCAGTGAAGGCTGCGTATGATTTGGCGAATAGCAAACAAGATAGGCTGAAGCTTATCGATAACTTTGCGGCTTCTAATAGTCCTATCGACCTATACCCGGAAGGCGAGAGTGTCTTCATTGCTGCTGCAGCAGGCAGCATCGGTCCCGGTTGGCTAACTGCCGCCTTTGGTGATCAAGGCTCACAATATTGCATGGTCATAACCTACAGATCAGGTGCGTGGGGCTTTCAGACTGTTCAAGAAATATATACGGGAGCATCTTCGACAGATAAGGTCTATCAAAGAAGGGCGATGCGTGTCAAACGAGATTCGAATAGTTTTTGGCAGCCGTTCATTAGGGATATCGATTCAACGGGTGGGACCATTGAAAAAGCAGCAACAACAAGTAACGGTTGGCAGAGTGCACATGTCGAGATAAGAAACCCCGGTTCATCTGCATCAAGTAACATGCCTCGAATAGCTTTACATTCAGAAGGAGCAGGCGTTGCTAAGCAGATTGCAGGTGACCACATTCGTGGAGGAGTGTCTGTTTTAAATGAAAATGGAGACGCCCTGACGGACTTTAATGCCCGTGGTGTTAGGGCGAGTTCGGTGAGTATAACGGGGGAAGGGGCTAATAGCCTTGACCTGATCGGTTCCACTCACGTGTATATGGAATTATTCCCGAAAGGAACTGCAGTAGGAAGGAAAAGCTATATCGGGTTCGGAGATCCAAACTCAAATAACATGCACATTGCGAACGAATATCCTGATGGGGATGTGGTCGTACAGACAAGAGGGCTAGGCATCAGTATTTATGGCCTGTACACAGGTTTACAAGACGCAAAGCAATCTGGAGTTGACGCTAAGAACTTAATTGTGGGCGCCGCCAACTCCAAGGGGGCAGGAGCGTCCACAGCAGATTCATGGCAAACAATTGCTAATAAAATATCCGGAATCGTTCAAGGAGGTATAAGTGCTGTTTACTCCAACAGGGCTGGAAATGTCCTAGGTGTAGGGTGGGAAAGATACGTTGTTCAAGGTAATGGTTACTGGGATAGTGCAGCTACGAGTACCTATTTCAATGTGAAAGCTGGCGGGGAAAACAGAGCATATATGATTACATCCAATCCAGTCAACCTAACTCCTTACTCTACAATGATTGTAGATTTTGGAGACAGCTATAACGGTGGTACTAGAACAGTAGGATTTGTCAGCACTAAGGATTTTAATATCTCACCTGGAAACGGAGCGAGAATGTTTGAAAACGAGTCAAACAGAGTGCAGAGAGTAGGTGTACCGGATGGAGTTTATTATATTATCATTGCATATGACGATTATGCGAGCAGGAATAACACATTAAAAGTGCAAGATGTTTCAATCTTCTAGTCAAATTCTTTAAATTAACATCTTTGTATAACTTGCCACCCCTTAACCACGAGGCTTTTCAGAATAAAAAGAGAAGTTACTCCAATTTGGAGAAATTATCTATTGACTGAATAAGAATTTCTTTGTGTAAGTGAAGTCACTTATACTCTATTTCCTTTGAGGAACTATAAAAACTTGATACCAAAGAACGCTGGTCGATTTTTTTTAGTTCGTTCGATTTGAAACCGCATGATATAGTTCATCCTGAGACCAGCAATATGCTGGTCCGTTTTACTTTTTTAAGTATACGAAAGGTTAACATGCCGGATATTATCCTAATCCAGGCTATCAGTTCAAGTCGATATAAGCCCAATTCAAAGCTTGGTAGAATAAAGATTAGTATGTGCATGCATGCGCGACTTATAAGGAGGTGCATTTTTGAGGGAGAGTATATCTCGAATAAGGTTTGCTAGTTGACGGTGTGAGTTATATGCGAAACAATCCGGGCGCAAGAAGGAGGGAGAAGCTATGATTGAATATACAGCTTTTATGCCTGTGGCTCTGTCCACCGAAGGTGTGGTTGGATATCTTTTCGGCGGCTGGACGACGATGCTGACATTGCTGTGGTGGATGGTGATTATCGATTTTTTCACCGGTTGGGCGGCGGCCTGGATCAATGGCGAGCTCAAGAGCCGGTCCGGATATTATGGCGTTTTTCGGAAGGTTACTGTATTTTTGCTTATAACGATTGCTCATTTGATCGACGGTATCCTTGGAGACGAGCACTATTTCCGGGATGCGGTCGTTTTCTTTTATCTGGCGAACGAGCTGCTGTCCATTATTGAAAATGTGGGAAGAATGGGCGTTCCGATGCCAGATATTTTACGCAATGCGGTGGCCATTTTTCAATCGAGATCCGCTGTAAATAAAGGTGACAAAGGTAAGAGTGAGCAGAATGGTGCTAAAACGGTACAGGACGGTGCTACAGTAACAAAAGATCCGCTGCAGAGATCCGAAGAAGCTGACGTATCCGATCAGAGTAGTACAGAAGAGCTTTTACACCCACTGACCATAGACCCGGAGACGGCGCCGGAAGCAAAACACCATGTCGCTATCCGAGCAGCAAATGACATCCAGCATCAAAATACCCGTCCCAAAGAAACAAGGCCTTCGTAAAAACCGAACGGCCTATTTTATTCGCCTCTGTCCGAACGCAAGGATAGAGGCCCGTACAAGAAAAGAAGACAAGCATACAATATAGAGTAAATCAATAATCTTAAATCAATAATCATCCTTGCCAGATTTTCAGAATATCCAACAATCCAGATTCTGCGGATGAACAAAGGGGGAATGTCACATGCAGAATCGCGGTTCTACGAATGCCGAAGGTATTGATGTTTCACGATACCAGGGCAGCATCAACTGGAAGAAGGTGCGCGCGGATGGCAAAGCTTTTGCTTTCGTCAAAGCAAGCCAGGGGCAAAGGTATGTTGACCCCACGTTTGAGGCCAATGTAAAAGGGGCGAAGGAGGCCGGGGTGCTGATCGGCGCGTATCATTTTGTGGACGCGGCGAGCGCAGGTGCTGCCAGGCTGGAAGCGCGCCACTTTGCGGAGGTGCTGAGTCGTGTTGGCGGTGCAGCCGCACTGGACCTTCCACCGGTGATGGATTATGAAAATAATCCCGCCGGTCTCAGCAAATCGGCGATCAATAGTGTTGCCAATGCTTTTCTAACCGAGCTTGAAAAAATAACGGGCCGTCGGCCGATCATTTATTCAGGCAATTCATTTGCCGCTAATTTTGACGCTTCACTCAGCTCGTACAAGCTGTGGGTTGCGCGATACAGTACCAGTGCCCCTTATGATACACCAGCCTGGAAGCAGTGGGCCTTCTGGCAGTATTCGGATAATGGGCGGGTAGACGGTATTTCGGGCCCTGTGGATTTAAATGTGTACAGCGGTACGGAAGCAGAGCTGCGTGAGGAATTTACCAAAGGCGGAGGAGATGAAGAACCGATGACGAATGAAGAAAAAGCAGCCTTTCAGGCACTGCAGCAGCAGGTAGCGGCACTGCAGTCCCTGCACAGCATGCCCGTTCCCGATTGGGCGAAAGAAGCGGTAACGGCCGCGGCGGCCTATAACCCGCAGCAGCCGCTTATTGATGTAAACAGCGCCACCAGCTATGATGTGTACCGCTTGCTTGTGGTGATGCACCGGATGGGTCTGTTTGATAAAAAATAATAGTTTGCCAGCGGTAGGAGCACGGGCCTATGGGGTCTGTGCTCTTTTTTAGTTTTGAATAAAAATCCCTGTGAATCGGTTCTTGAATAGCTCTGCACTCGTGTAAAGCGTGATTTTTATTGACCGTTATTTAATTAGAAATTAATATAGTGATTACATTTTCCATATAATTACTTGTAATAATAGTTCACACATAGAAAAATTAAATATCGCAATCTTCTAAAAAACGCTTGTTAAAAACGCCTTCCTGTTGTAAAGTATCCATAAATAACCTCTAAGTACATACCACATGACGAGATAATGTTATTAATTATAACACTCAATAACTTCCTGTGTTTTTCTTCCATGCGAATTTTATCAATTTTGCCCAATGAAATTATTAAACTCTGTTTTTGTTTTAACACTGGATTTATACTTTTTGCTAGAGAATTTCTGTATTATATTACCAAAAAAGTTAGTTTTTATTCAATCTGGTAACAACACATTTATAACATAAACATACAAATCGAGAGGGGTTTCAGAATGGGCAAAAAAAGATGGTACAGCATGTTTGTTATGATGCTGGTGGCAGTGATAGCTCTGGCCGGCTGCGGAGGAGGAGCGGGGGAAAGTGCTGATCCGGCTGCCAATCCGCCGGCGGATCAAGGGGATGGGTCGAAAAATAATACGCTGATCTTCGGACGCGGCGGGGATTCGGTGGCATTGGATCCGTCGATCACTACAGACGGCGAATCTTCGAAAGTCGCAAAGCAGATATTCGATACGTTGCTTGTTTATGAAGAAGGTTCAACAACGGTCAAACCTTCACTGGCTGAAAGCTATGAAGTTTCCGCAGATGGCCTCGTCTATACTTTTAAATTAAAAGCTGGAGTGAAATTCCATGACGGAACGGACTTCAATGCCGACGCTGTTGTATTCAACTTCAACCGCTGGTCCGATCCGAACAGCCCGTACAAGTTTGAAGGGGACTCCTTCGATTATTACGATTCCATGTTTGGTTCTCCCGATAATAGAGTAATCAAGGAAGTTAAAGCAGTTGACGACCTGACCGTACAGTTTACGCTGAATGCGCCGCAAGCGCCGTTCCTGCAAAATATCGCCATGACTTCCTTCAGTATTGGCAGCCCTAAGGCCATTGAAGAGAAGAAAGAGAACTTCAAAAGTGAACCGGTAGGAACTGGACCATTCAAGTTCGTCGAATGGAAGCGCAATGACTCCATAACGCTGGAGAAGAACCCGGACTACTGGCAAGAGGGATTGCCTAAGCTGGATAAAGTCATCATTCGCTCCATCCCTGATAATACTGCCCGCTTTAACGCGCTGCAGAACGGGGAAATCGATATTATGGAGGATCTGAACGCGGATGATCTGGCGGTGCTGGAGAGCAACCCGAATCTGCAGAAGATCGAGCGTCCTTCCTTTAATGTCTCGTACATCGGCTTCAACGTTAAGAAAAAACCGTTTGATAACCCGCTCGTAAGACAAGCGCTGAACCATGCTGTAAATAAACAGGCGCTCGTGGATGCCTTCTTCGGAGGCAGCGCAATCCCGGCGAAGAACCCGATGCCGCCGACGCTGTGGGGTTACAACGACAGCATTCAGGATTATGAGTATGATCTGGAAAAAGCCAAGCAGCTGCTGGCCGAAGCCGGATATCCGAACGGCCTGCCTGAAGAGGTGACATTCTATGCGATGCCAGTCTCCCGTCCTTACATGCCTGACGGCAAGAAGGTGGCTGAAGCCATCCAGGCGGATTTTGAAAAAATCGGCGTGAAAGTCAACATCCAGTCCCCTGAATGGGCAACTTATCTTGATGACCTCAAGGCCGGCGAGAAAGACGACATTTACATGCTTGGCTGGACGGGTGATAACGGGGACCCTGACAACTTCATTTATACGCTGCTCGACAAGGATACCATTCCGGGCAACAACCGCAGCTTCTATGTAAATGAAGAGCTGCACAAGGTTTTGGTTGAAGCGCAGCAGGAGACGGATCAGGATAAGCGTGCGGCACTTTATGAAAAGGCGCAGGAAATTATTAAGAAAGACGCTCCTTGGGTTCCGCTGGTGCACACAACTCCGTTGCTGGCTGCCAGAGCAGACCTGAAAGGGTACACTCCTTCGCCAACAGGCACTGAGCCATACTCCGGTATTTATTTTGAATAGGCTTAAGTGCATGGTCTCCATTGTAGTTTGAAAAATATCAAATAGGAGTGAACATCCGGCGGTGTGTTCCGCGGCCTGAAGTTTGGCCGTTTGGGGCAGCCGCCGATATGTTCATACCCACAGCAAGCGGGCGGTGAATTGATTTGAGTGCATACATTATTAAAAGAATAGCTGTACTTATCCCTGTACTGCTGGGCATGACGTTAATCGTATTTTCCATCATTCATGCCATTCCAGGTGACCCAGCGGACACGATTCTTGGGGATAAAGCCACAGAGCAGTCCAAGCAGGCGCTGCGGGAGCAGCTGGGACTGGACAAGCCGTGGCTGCAGCAATACGGAGCGTATTTAGGGGAACTGCTGCGCGGGGATTTGGGAGATTCCATCCGCACGCGCGAGCCGATTGCCCGGGAAATGCTGCCTTATCTGGCGGCTACACTGGAACTAACGGTAGCCAGCATGCTGTTTGCGCTGATCGTTGGTGTCAATGCAGGCATCATCAGCGCCTGGAAGCAAAATTCCTGGTTTGATTATGCCAGTATGGTGGTTGCGCTGGTTGGTGTGTCCATGCCGATCTTCTGGCTCGGTCTCATGGAGCAGTGGATTTTCGCGAACAAGCTGCACTGGCTTCCTTCCATCGGACGCATGAATCCGCGTGATCCGATCGAGGCGGTGACTCACTTGGCCGTGATCGACGCCATTATTGCCGGACGCTGGGACCAAATCTGGACTGTTATCAAATATTTGATTTTGCCGAGCATCGCTTTAGGTACGATTCCAATGGCCGTCATTGCAAGAATGACGCGCTCCAGCATGCTTGAGGTCATGAATTCCGAGTATATCCGGACAGCCCGTGCCAAGGGGCTTGCGCCATTTCGCGTGGTTTATAAGCATGCACTCAAAAATGCTGCCATTCCGGTGCTGACGGTCATCGGCCTGCAGACAGGCTCTCTGCTTGGCGGTGCGGTGCTGACAGAGACCATCTTTGCTTGGCCGGGTGTAGGCCGTTATATTTATGATGCGATCAGCTCGCGGGACTATCCGGTCATTCAGAGCGGTATTCTCGTGATCGCATTTTTGTTCGTCATTATCAACCTTATTGTCGATCTGTTGTATGCCGTGATCGACCGCCGTATACGTTATTAGTAATCCGGCGCAACTTCATTTAAATGACTGCCACTCCGGTGAGGCAATGACAGGCAGGAGGAAATTATGAGTCAAATTTCAATGAATACACGAAAGGCAGGCATCCCGGCCGCAGAACGGGCATCAGGACCGTGGCGGGATGCCTGGAAGGCCTTCCGGCGGAACAAGACAGCTGTCGTTGGCTTGTCCATCATTATTTTATTCATCATCATCGCGATCATCGCGCCTCTGCTATCCACTTATGACTATAAGGAACCGTCGCTGACCGATCGGCTGCAGGCGCCGTCCGCCGAGCACTGGTTTGGCACGGATGATCTGGGACGGGATATTTTCACACGGACTTTATTTGGTGCGCGCATCTCGCTCTGGGTTGGTTTTTTATCTGTTGTAGGTTCGATTATTCTGGGGACGGCGCTTGGCATTCTGGCCGGTTTTTACGGAAAATGGTGGGATATGCTCATCTCCCGGCTGTTTGATATTTTGCTGGCCTTCCCTGGCATTCTGCTGGCGATTGCCATCGTCGCCATTCTGGGCCCTTCGCTTGAGAATGCTCTATATGCGATTGCCATCGTCAACGTGCCGACTTACGGACGCCTGGTGCGCTCCAAGGTGCTCAGTCTGAAGACAGAGGAATATATCACGGCGGCGCGGGCAATCGGGGTCAAGAACTCCCGGATTCTGATCAAGCATATTTTGCCTAACAGTCTGACGCCCATTATTGTACAGGGAACGCTCGGAGTCGGTACAGCTATCATTGAAGCGGCCGCGCTGGGTTTTCTGGGCATGGGGGCACAGCCGCCGGAGCCGGAATGGGGCAAAATGCTGTCCGATTCCAGACAATTTATTCAGACCGCACCGTGGACCGTCTTCTTCCCGGGCCTGTCCATCATGCTGACGGTACTCGGTTTCAACTTGCTTGGGGACGGATTAAGGGACGTGCTGGATCCGCGTATGAAACCGAAATGAGCAGGTAATCCCTCTGCAACATGAATGGATAACTGTCTTTTCCGGCAGGCCAAAAATGTGTATAATCACTCCAACTATGTAGGGAGTGAAATTGCATGACATGGAACGCTAAAAGAGAACACCGCCAGCATCCGGAGCAGATCCGTTCCGATGCTTCCCGTGCGGCTTATGAAAGAGATTATTCACGTTTGATCCATTCGCCGACCTTCCGCAGACTGCAGGGCAAATCCCAGGTATTCGGTGCAGGCACCGGCGATTATTACCGGACACGTCTCACCCATTCGCTGGAGGTTGCGCAGATTGCCCGTGAAGCGGCGCGCAGCTTGATCCGGGCATATCCTGACGCGGCTTTCGAACGGGCGGATAATCCCGGGCTGGTCATTGATTCCGAGGTTGTGGAATGCGCAGCCATCGCCCATGATTTCGGTCATCCTCCTTTCGGCCATAAGGGCGAGGAAGTACTGGACGGCATCCTGGACCAACTGATTGAGCAACGAGCAAGGGAGGCAGCCGACGCGCTTGGACTTCCTCCCCTGTCGGAGCCGGCTCTGGAGATTCATAAGGAGATGCGGCTCAAATATGAGCATTTTGAAGGCAATGCCCATAACTTCCGGCTGATCATGTTTCTGGAGAAGCGGGAGGATATTGACGGGCTGAACCTTTCGGATGCGGTGCTGCTGGGCATTAATAAATATCCTTATCCCGGAACGGTGAACAAGAAGGGCATGTACCTCCATGAATGGCAATATATCGAAGCAATCCGTAGGGACTGGGGCATTCCGGACGGCAAAAAAACGCTAGAAGCGCAGCTGATGGACCTGTGCGACGATATTGCTTATTCCGCGCATGATCTGGAGGATGGTATCAAAGCGGGGAAAATTGAGGTGCATGAGCATTTTTTATATGATCCTTTATTAAACAAGCTCATTACCGAAAAAATCACTACCCTGGAGGACCCTTTCTGGCAGGGGTGGACCCCCGGGCAGATTACGCGCAAGGTTGAAGCGGTGCTTAAGGAATTTCTCAAGGTGTGGAATGCAAAAATGCCGTTCTGCGAAAATGATTATTCCCGCACTCGGCGTGAGGTCAAGGCGTATTGGGTAAGCCTTTTTGTGAACAGCCTCGGCATCATTGATGACGGGAACTGGAAGAAGGTGACCTTTGTCAATGAAGGCGCCGAGGATGAGGATATGCTGAGAACAGTGAGTGTGCTCAAGAGTTTTGCCTGGGTTACGATGATCCGCGATCTCAGGGTACAGCGGCTGCAAAAGCGCAGCGAATGGATGCTGAAGCGGTTGTGGCAGGCCTTTGTGGATCCGGAGACCTCCAAAGCGATTGTTCCGAGTGACTGGCTGCTCCGTTTTGAACGTGATCAGGCGAAGCCGAAGCCCATGTGGACATGGGAGCATATGATCATCGATTATATTGCCGGTATGACGGATGCGTTTGCGGAGAAGATTTACAATGAATTATACGGATTGAAGGTGGGGTCCATTTACGATCTGGATTAAGGCGGATTGAAGCGGATTAGCCGATGCATTATATTGAAGAGAAAGGAGCAGTCCTGAAGGGCTGCTTTTTTCGTATGAGAAGCAGTAGTGAAAGGTAAACCATCAAGAAAATGATTGGAGGATCTGACATGACAAAACAGCCGATCCGATTGGGAGTGCTGGATCTGGTGCCGCTGCTTGGCGGCTGCAGCGCCGAGGAAGCGGTGCGCAGAGCCGGAGAACTGGCACGCCAGGCGGAAGCCTGGGGCTATCACCGCTATTGGACCTCCGAGCATCATGATATAAAAGGCCTTGCCTCCGCCAGCCCTGAGGTGCTGCTCGCCCACATCGGCGCGGTAACTTCTACCATTCACATCGGCTCCGGGGCCATCCTGCTGCCGCATTACAGCCCGCTTAAAGTTGCGGAATGGTTCAATCTGCTGGCGGCGCTCTATCCAGGCCGTGTAGAGCTTGGAATCGGGCGCGCGCCTGGCGGTGGAGCGCATGCCTCCATGGCGCTGAGCGGCAACTTTCTGGAGCGGGTGGCGAAGATGCCCGAAACGATTGCTTCATTAAAAGCACTGCTTGAAGGCAGCTACCGTTACGAGGATGTGCCGGTAACCGCACAGCCGCTGCCCGAGCTTCCGCCGTCCCTGTGGATGCTGGGTACCAACCGCAAGGGTGCGGAGTATGCGGCCCGCTACGGGACTGGTTATGTGTTCGGGCAGTTTATGAGCGATCAGGATGGGCGCGGGATTTTGGAGGCGTACCGTGAAGCATTCTCGCCTTCAGCAAATCTGCCTGCCCCCCGGACGATGGTGGCGGTTGGTGTCATTTGCGCGGAAACCGAAGAAGCAGCATACCAATTGGCGGAACAGGCCCGCCGCAGCCGGGAAGGGGAGCAGATGCCGGGACCGGAGCGGAAAGGAGACGGCTGGCTGATCGGGTCCCCATCCCAGGTGGGGGACAAGCTGCGGGAACTGCAGCAGCGCCTGCAAACCGATGATTTTTTGCTTGTGACAGAAATCGCGGATTATGAGAAGAGGTTGAAAAGCTACCGTCTCTTGTCAGAATATTTTCGTGAATGAAAGTAAATTTTCATGTATTACCGTTAAATTTTCGTAAAAATAGTGAAAATTCATCTTTTTTATGACTAAAGAACTAAAAAGACACTCCCGGACTTCCGAAAAAACAGATATACACGTAATTGTACAGCTGACTCCTTTCTATGGATAAGCCGCATATTTACAGGTATATAATCCCGGCAGCGCGATCCACGTCAGGATTTCTTCACAGGCCATACATAGAAGAGGAGTAGGATGAAGGGGGATGTCTGAAAAGATGAATAATCGTAAACTTTTGGACAAACGTGGAGAGCTCACAAAGAAGAAGGATGGGAAAAGTCGACTTGTGAAGTGGTCTGAAATCAAAGACAAGCTTAAAGGCATCAGGCTCCCGGAAAGGAAGGGTCATCCCGAACCGGGCAAAGGGCTGCGGTTGGACACCTGGTTTGGGGTCAACAAGAGTGTCGGTAAATTTACTGCTCTTATTTTTGCCGGCCTGATTGTCTATTTGCTGATCTTTGGTGTCGTATCCCTGCTGCAAATGAACAAAATGCAGCAGAATTCATCTAACATTGTGGACAATGTAATGCCTGCCCTGGAGGATGTCAACAGCATTCGATATGCCACCGAGCATGTATTAACATTAAGCTTCCGTCATTTCGCCACAGGCGACCCTGGTGAAAAAAGCCTGCTTGAAGAAGAACGCAATAAAATGGTGCGGGTGGCGGCGCAGAGCTTTAAAAGACTTGAAGCGCGGCCACTGACGTCCGGAGAGACGGAGCATTTGCAGGCGCTTCATGAAAAATGGGATAATTACCTTAAATTGAACATGCAGGCGATCAACCTCAGCAATGATGAGCAAAGCGATTTGGCTGCAGAAGTCGCATCCAAGGGCACCAATGCTTTTACCGCCATGGAGGGAGATCTGGATTATCTCGTTTCATTCAATCGGGACAAGGCTGCGTCGGCAGGAAGCGAGACGCGCAGCAGTTTTGTCTGGGCGCAGGCGATCACAGGCATTTGTCTTGTCTTGGCTGTTGCCCTGGCTTTCACGGCGAACCGGCAAATTACAAGGCGGGTGATTGCCCCATTACGTACATTTACTTCCAATGTTAAGGTCATCGCCAAAGGGGATCTGACCGGTGACAATATAATTGTTGCTTATAAGGACGAAATCGGAGAGCTTGCCGAGTCAGTGAATCTGATGAAGCGTAACTTTACAGCCATGGTGCAAAGCATCCATGATATCTCCGGAGTAATGAATCAGCGGACTGCGGAGCTGGCCGCGTCCGCTCTGGAGGTAAAGGCAGGCAGCGAGCAGATTGCCATTACGGCAGCGGAGCTGGCCAAGGGGGCTGAGGATCAGGCACTGACGGCGGCAGATTCCGCGGCTTCGGTAGAGCATTTGAATGAGCGGATTGCACAGCATGCGCGGCATGGGGAGGAACTGCAGCGTAATTCCGAGCTAGTGCTTGATAAAGGAAATATTGGCAAGGCCGCTATGGACCAGTCTGTCAGCCAAATGTCAGTGATCTCCCGTCTGGTGTCCGATTCCATGGACAAGGTTATGGAGCTGGACCGCAAAAACCGCAATATCGACCGTTTGGTACAGACCATCCGCGAGATAGCCCAGCAGACCAATTTGCTATCACTCAATGCGGCGATTGAGGCGGCAAGAGCCGGGGAAAGCGGACGCGGCTTTGCGGTAGTAGCCAAGGAGGTAAGCAGTCTGTCTGAAGCGGTCCGGCAGGCGGTGTCCCAAATCACGGGTATTACCGCAGATATTCAGAACGATTCGCGCGCAGTCGTAGAATTGCTGCAGGCTGGAGTGCTGCAGACAGAGGAGGGCAACAAGCAGATGAGCATCACCGGCCAGGCATTTACGGAGATTAATCAATCGGTGGCCTCCATGGTGGAGGTGATCGCGCAGGTCTCTTCCAATCTGCAGAGCATGCAGGAGGCCAGCGAACAGATGAATGAGCAGAGTCAAAATATTTCCGCCGTTTCCCAGCAGGCTGCTGCCGGGGCAGAACAGACATCAGCATCGGTGCAGCAGCAGGTGTCCAACATTGAAACGGTTACGGAGAGCATCAGCTCGCTGAAGGAGCTGTCGGATATTTTGCTGGAATCGGTATCCCAATTCGAGATTCGGAAGACATCGTGAGCAGCGGGTTGAGCAAACCATTCCGGTATGTATATTTGTATGCATGTCATGAAACCGAGCGAGAGCTGTGTGAACTGGAAATGCTGCGGTTATTTGGTACCCGGCCGCTTACATCCATGCTGGTTGCAGCCGACCGGCTGATTGATCCGGATACAAGCCCGTTTATCCGGCTCAGGCTGGATGTGCTGGCCGCGGCCGGGGACCTGGCGGAACTGGCAGCTGCCGCAGCAGAATTGACCGTAGAGGAAGAAGACACTTTTAAAGTAACTTTTATCAAAGAAGGGGAAAGCACGGAGGATTACACAAGACAAAGAGAGATTGAGCGTGAAATCGGTTGGCGTATCCGGGGCAAAGCTAACATGAAGGAGCCTGACATCGTCTTTGGCATCGTCCGCCTGCAAGGACAATGGCTGCTGGGCCGATGTGTGTACAGCGGCCGTTCCTGGCTGGATCGCCGGCATAAACCGCAAAATTATTCCACAGGTCTTCCTGTGCTGGCGGCTAAAGCGCTTGTGAATCTGGCTGCCCCCTATCCGGAGGGCAGGAAGCTGATCGACCCCTGCTGCGGCATGGGCAATGTGGTGATCGAAGGGTTGATGACCGGCATCAGCATTCGCGGCAATGACATGAATCCGCTGGCTGTTAAAGGGGCACGGGTAAATCTGCGCCACTATGGCTTCCCGGAAGAGCTGGTAACGCTTGGAGATATGAATTTGCTGGAAGGGCATTATGATGCCGCTATCCTGGATATGCCCTACAATCTTTGCTCAGTATTGCCACAACCGGAGAGGGACCGGATGCTGGCAAGTCTCAGAAGGCTTGCCGACGAAGCCGTTGTCGTAAGCATTGAACCGATCCGTGAGGCGCTGCTTGCTGCAGGCTGGCAGATTGAGGCGGAATGCAGGTTATATAAAGGCGAGCGTGCTGGCATGGTCAGGGAGATCTATATTTGCAGATAGAGCATACAAGCCTACTATTAATGAAAGAGTCGTCCCATCAGCAGAATTTTCTGCAGCGGGACGGGCTCCTTTTTCATTAAGTGCAAGTTCAAAAAGTCAGGTTTTCAGCACCGAGAAGATTGGATGAAGCTAGGGACTGAGGAGCGGAGCGTACGTTTGGTGTACGTGAGCACCGGAAGGCCCGGCTGAATTCAAGATTCGATGTCGAGTCCGCTTCCTGACTTACTTCGTGATCAAAAGATGACTTTTTGAACTACCTCTTTAATATTTTACTCTGTAATCCACCAAATTGCGCGGAAGCTCGCGTCCGGCTGTGTAGGCCTTCAGATTTTCCAGGAAAATATCAAAAACGCGCTCATCATAACGTATCGTATCTCCCGCAACATGGGGAGTAATCAGCACATTATCCATCGTCCAAAGCGCATGGTCGGCAGGCAGAGGCTCTTCCTCAAAAACGTCCAGGCCGGAGAAAGCAATCTGGCCATTTTCCAGAGCTTGTATCAAGGCACTGGTTTTGACCGTCTGGCCGCGTCCGACATTGACAAAGAACATGCCACGCTTGAAAGCGGCGAACACCTTTTCATCAAAAATATGCAACGTCTCGTCCGTCAGCGGCAGAATGTTCACGACAATATCCGCATCTGCCACGGCATCCAGAAGCCCGTCCATGGTGTACATCTGATCCACATGGGGAACGTCTCTGCCGGAGCGGCGCACTCCCGTGACTTTCAGGCCGAATGCTTTGGCGATGCGGGCGGTTTCTGTACCAATTTCCCCCACACCGGCAATCAGAATCGTCTTTCCTTGCAGTTCCTGGAGCGAGTTGTAGCCAGGCTTTTTCCAGGTCCGCTGCTGCTGCAGCTTTGTGGAGGCTTGCATATACCGGGTGTGGGAGAGCAGAAACCCGAAGATCATTTCCGTAATCGGGATGGCGTGCACGCCGCTGGCATTTGTTAACATAATATTTTTTTCTTCCAGCTGTTCCAGCGGCAGCGTATCTACCCCTGCCGATCTGGTCTGAATCCAGCGAAGGGGACTTTCCGGATCAAGCGCGGTTTCTTCATATCTCGTGGACCAGCCCAGCAAAATTTCTGCCTGCCTGATCGTTCCGGGGTCGATCTCTCTGGCCTTTCCCTGAATGATCTCATAGCCTGGGGCCGTTTCCCGGATAAGGGATTCCTGTTCGGGTGACAGAACCTGCATACTAACGATTTTGCCCATCAATCATTACCTCCCGAGCGTGCTTTTATGTGTTATTTAAACATTATCTATAATCAGAATACCAGATATGGAGTCACCATGACGCGAATCGTCGATACAATACATCCGGTTTTAAGTACATCCCAGAAATTATAGCACATATGTTCGTTTTTTTGAAAGCAAATTCTCCCATCTGCAGAGGTTTAGGGAGCTTAACATGCATGAATGTAAATGCGGGTGTGAATGACCGGCCTTTGTGGAATGATGAATCATATCAATTTTTGTTAAAGGAGGCGGCAGATAATGTCAAAACCAGGAAAAGAAAACGCTGCAAGCGAGCGGCTCTTTACAGCCGTCCGGCTTCCCCAGCATCTTCAGGAACAGGTAAAAGTTTGGCGGGATGGCATAAAGAGGACTATGTCCTTCCGCACATGGACCGATCCGCGCGACTATCATATTACTCTTCAATTTATGGGTGACGTGGATATAAACACCATACCAAACGTAACAGATGCTCTGAAGGAGGCGGCAGCCAAATGCGGCTCGTTCCAGCTTCGCTTGGGCGGGGCGGGAACCTTCGGGAGACCGGCTTTTCCAAGGGTGCTGTGGAGAGGAGTTGAAGGGGATCGGGATATGCTCAAGCTGCTGCAGAAAACCGTGGCAGATCACACAATGCCGCTTGGTTTCGTGCCGGAAGAGCGGCCCTATAGCCCTCACATTACCATTGCAAGATCATATACCGGGTCAGGACCCGCAGAACCCATTCCTGATCATGAAAATGATGGGAGTGACAGCTCCTGGACCGTCGCTGATTTCGTGCTTTTTGCGACAAGATTTGGCAGGAAACCGATGTATGAAATTCTGCAAACATTTCCGATTCCATATTCTCGGCCTTGAAATGGTGTCAACTTAGTGATACTATTGTTCAGCGTTATTCAAAAGGTGGATTTTAGGTTACATAACTGAAGAATGTGCCTAAATAACGGGAGGAACAAAATGGAAATCATTAAAGAGCATCGTTGGATCGCACCTCTTATGAGCGTGCTTATGGTATGTATATTGGGGATCAGTGTGGTTGTGGAAAGTCAGAATAAAAAGACTGGAACAGCGGCAAATACAGCCGATTCACTGCAGTGGTCGGCTGCCACAGCTGCGAATCTGGAACAGGACAGGTCCAGGCCCATGCATATTGTGGACCAAACCGGCCCGTCCATACATGAATTGCACAGCTTGAAAAGCGTCATGCCCACCCTTCTGCTGCAAAATCACGCGGAAAAGGCGGCACTGGACGCAAAAGCGGCACAAGCTGCAAAGAACACCCGCTCTGCTGCAAAACAGGCTGCTCCAGCCGTCAGCAAAGCTAAAATCCAATCCCAATCCCCTCCTAAAAAACTCTTCTTTACGCGGACTGCCATGTTGACCCAGGCGGATCAGGCCAGGGCAACATGGAGTTACAGCATCACCGCGCAAGAAGTGCTTCTGCTGCAAAAAATCGTCATGGCAGAAGCAGAAGGCGAACCGTACGAAGGCAAAGTGGCAGTTGCCAACGTTGTCTTAAACCGGCTGCGGTCAGCCAATTTCCCAGATACCATACGCGAAGTCATTTATCAAAAAGCCCAATTCAGTCCGGTAGCCAACGGGCGTCTTAAACGTGTCCATCCGAACGCGGAAACTGTGAAAGCAGTCAACCAAGCGCTTGAAGGGCACAAAGCCGTCCCGGATAATACTTATTATTTTTTGTCCCTGACTTTAGCTGATGATCTTACGGTTCATCATTCGCGCACTAAAGTGAAAACGATAGGCCGGCATACGTTTTACAAGTGAGCAGGCGGCTTTCACGTACCGGACAAATGAAGTTCGGACCGGTCATGAAAGGCGGATTCGGTTGTTAAACGGAATACGGTTGCCGGACAGCATAACGGATCGTATTTGAGTTCCGTCACGGCAGACTGCATAGTGTAACGAGCATTGCCCTTATTTTCATGAATATTATGTATTGCACTACGCAGACTTTGCTCCAGCTGAACAGGACCGGTTACCGTTTTGGCGCACCCGTTTTTTTCAAAGTATCCGCAATTCTCTTCTTCCTGACCAGGAAGCAAGGATGTGAACAGCATCGGAAGCCCTTTGGCTATCGCCTCCGTGCAGGTCATGCCGCCAGGTTTTGTAATCAGCAGATCGGATGCATCCATCAGCGTGCCGATTTCGCGGGTAAAGCCGAGTGCGTGAATATGGGGGTGCCGAAATGCCGGAGCTGCCTCAAGCTTGGCCAGCAGCCTGTCGTTGCTGCCTGTGCACACAATGACCTGAAGCTGATCCGCCATATGAACAAGCACGTTCATCATGCTCTCTTCAAGCGGAATGCCCCAGCCTCCGCCCATGACAAGGGCTGTAGGCATATCACGGAGGCCAAAGCGTACACGGGCCTCGGACTTGTCGCCGCGATCCCAGAAATCGGGATGTACGGGAATGCCTGTGACTGATATGCGGCTGCTCTCCACACCCCTGGCCTGGAGCTTTCTCCGGGCTTCAGATGAAGGAACCAGATATTGATTCACCTCCTGGCTGACCCAGGCTCCGTGAACATCATAGTCCGTAATCAGGGTGTAGAGAGGGATGTCCAGGCCGAGCTTTTTCAGCCGTGCCACGACCGCGCTGGGGAACGGGTGGGTGCAGACAATCGCATCCGGCTCCCAGCCTCCGATCACTCTCACGGCCCTTGTATAAAAAAGCTTGTGCAAAACGATGCGGGCCAGCTCATTCAGCTGTTTATGATACTGCCTGCGGTACAGCCGGCCGATCATTTTGGGCTGCTTGTATACCGTTTTGCGGTAGGCGGAGAATATGACCGGAGCTATTTTAGGATTCAGCATCGCAGCGAGCTCCATCACCTGCGTGCTGACACCCGGGTACAATTGGTGCAGACCGTCGGCGAGAGCGGCAGCGGCACGGGTGTGGCCCGTGCCGAAGCCTTCGGACAAGATCAGGAATCTTTTGGATAACATGAATGCACCTACTTTTTAAGATCGTTTAAATGCTGGAAACCTGGTTTCATCGTTAGTTTAAAATATGAAATTCCCAAGGGATTCATGAGCCGGAAAAAGGGTTTTGAAGCCTGGAATCCACGCCTGAATCCTGCAATATAATAAAAGCTTCATTTTATCGTATATTTATACATATCTTTCTTTGGTTGTCGCGCTGTTGCGGTAAAGCTTTGCTTCCAAAAATTTATTATCACAATCATAAAAACTTTGAATTGCTAACGCGTTAGGTCAGTGTTAAAATGATAGAACTAATCTATAACAAAAGCGTGAAGTGCATATTTATTGAATTTGCATTCTATCTATTAAAGCGGTCTCCGCCGCTTTGACCCGCATTCAATCTGTCAGGCGCCGCGCCCTTGGTGTCCAAGAGGCGGCGTTTCGTCGTACCCCCATTTTCAGCTCCTGCTGAATGTTAGTTTGTCGCCACCGTCTTCAGGTCCCATTCCGGGCAGGTCCCGGCTTTATGAGTTCAATACAGAAAGGTTGCGTTCTATGAGACAGACTGGACTACCTCCAAAACAAGGGCTTTATGATCCTCAATTTGAAAAAGATGCCTGCGGGATGGGCTTTGTCGCACATATCAAGGGCAAAGCTTCGCATGAAATTGTAAGTCAGGCGCTTACCATGCTTGAGAATATGGAGCACCGCGGCGGTCAGGGAAGCGAGCCGAATTCCGGCGATGGTGCCGGCATCATGCTGCAGATTCCGCACGCATTCTTTTCGGAAGAAGCGGCGGAGCTCGGCTTTGCGCTTCCGGCGGCCGGACGTTATGGCGTAGGCATGCTGTTCATGTCTACGGACGCCTCTGTTCGTGCAGGCCACGAAGAAGTGCTGAAGAACATCATTGCTGAGGAAGGCCAGCAGCTGCTGGGTTTCCGCGATGTGCCGACGGACGACAGCATGCTGGGCAAATCAGCCAAGGCTGCCAAGCCGCATGTGCGTCAGGTATTCATTGGCAGCAGCGCTGATTTTGAGGATGAGCTCTTCTTTGAACGGAAGCTGTATGTCATCCGCAAACGGGCTGAGCTTGCCATTCGTTACAGCGAGAATGAAGAGCATGGCGAAACGTTCTATATTTCAAGTCTCTCCTGCCGGAAGGTCGTATACAAGGGCATGCTGACAACAGCCCAGGTTGGCCAGTTCTATCTGGATTTGCGCGATAGCCGGGTAACCTCGGCCATAGCCCTGATCCATTCCCGCTTCAGCACCAATACGTTTCCAAGCTGGGAGCGCGCGCATCCGTACCGTTTCATGATCCACAACGGCGAGATCAACACGATGCGCGGCAACGTGAACTGGATGCATGCCCGCCAGGCACAGTTCCGGAGTGAACTGTTCGGTGAGGACATGGAGAAGGTCAAGCCGGTCATCAACCCGGACGGCTCGGATACGGCCATGTTTGATAATACGCTGGAATTTTTGTACCTGAGTGGCCGTTCGCTGCCACATGTAGCCATGATGATGGTTCCTGAGCCATGGAATAACCATGAGAGCATGGACCAGGCGAAGAAAGCATTTTACGAATATCACAGCACATTAATGGAGCCTTGGGACGGACCGGCTGCAATGGCGTTTACGGACGGCATTCAGATCGGCGCCATTTTGGACCGCAACGGACTTCGGCCTGCGCGTTATTATGTAACGAAGGACGATCTGATCGTGCTCTCCTCCGAAGCGGGCGTGCTCGACATCCAGCCGGAAAATGTGGAGTATAAGGACCGGCTTCGTCCGGGACGGATGCTGCTGGTCGATACGAAGGAAGGGCGCATTGTTTCCGATGAGGAGGTCAAGGCGCAAATCGCTTCCGAGCAGCCTTATCAGGAATGGCTTGACGAGCATCTCATCGATCTGAACGAGCTGCCTGACGCGCCGGAGCTGCCGGATCCGAAGCATGATAATGTGAACCAGCTTCAGCTTTCCTTCGGCTATACGTTCGAAGAGCTGCGCAAACTGCTGGAACCCATGGCCGCCACAGGGGCTGAGCCGATCGGTTCCATGGGTTATGACGCCCCGTTGGCCGTGTTGTCCGATAAACCGCAGCGTCTCTATAACTACTTTAAACAGATGTTTGCGCAGGTAACCAATCCGCCGATTGATGCCATCCGTGAGGAGATCGTTACATCGACCGGCACGACGATCGGGCCGGAACGGAACCTGCTGCATCCGGAACCGGAGAGCTGTCGCCAGATCCGTCTGGAAACTCCTGTGCTTTCCAATGAAGACTTTGCCAAGATCCGCCATGTCCATCGTCCTGGCTTCAAATCGATGACCATTCCGATCTTCTTCCCGGCCAAGGAAGGAGCTGAGGGGCTGCGTAAAGCTCTGGAAGAGCTGTTCGAGTCGGCTGACCGCGTCATTGCCAAGGGACATAATATCCTCATTCTGTCCGACCGTGGCGTGGATGCGGAAAATGCGGCCATTCCTGCGCTGCTTGCTGTTGCCGGGCTTCATCATCATCTGATTAAGAACGGAACGCGCACCAGAGTCAGCATTCTGCTTGAATCCGGGGAACCACGCGATATTCATCATTATGCGCTGCTGCTTGGTTACGGCGTGAGCGCCGTCAATCCGTACCTGACGTTCGAGACGCTGGATGACATGATTCAGCAGGGAATGCTGCGCGGGGTTTCGCACGAGAAGGCTGTCAAGAACTACATTAAGGCGGCAACCAAGGGTGTCGTTAAAATTTTGTCCAAGATGGGCATCTCCACCATTCAGTCCTACCGGGGCGCGCAAATTTTTGAGGCCGTTGGCCTGAAGCAGGAATTTGTGGATAAATACTTTACGTGGACACCGTCCCGTATTGGCGGCATCGGGCTTGAAGAGGTTGCCGCGGAAGCGCTGGCTCATCATAACCGTGCCTTTACGGATAAGGACGGCAGCGATAAAGTCCTCGATTCCGGCGGCGAGTACCAGTGGCGGAATGACGGGGAAGAGCATCTGTTCAATCCCCAGACCATCCATCTGCTGCAGCAGGCGGTTCGAACTGGCGATTATAAGCTGTATAAGAAATATTCAGAGCTCGTTCAGGGTGAAAATGAGAAGAAGCTTACGCTGCGCTCTCTGCTGAAGCTCAGACCAAACGGCCAGCCTGTGCCGCTTGAGGAAGTGGAGCCTGCCGAATCGATCATGCGCCGCTTCAAGACAGGGGCCATGTCCTTCGGTTCCATCAGCAAGGAGGCTCATGAAGATCTCGCCATCGCCATGAACCGTATCGGCGGCAAGAGCAATACCGGCGAAGGTGGCGAGGACCCGTCCCGTTTCGTGCCGGATGCGAATGGCGATTCCCGACGCAGCTCCATCAAGCAGGTGGCTTCCGGCCGTTTCGGGGTAACTTCGAATTATTTGGTGAATGCTGACGAAATTCAAATCAAAATGGCGCAGGGAGCCAAGCCGGGCGAAGGCGGACAGCTTCCAGGGCGCAAAGTATATCCATGGGTAGCGGAAGTGCGCGGATCAACGCCGGGCGTAGGCCTTATTTCCCCGCCGCCGCACCATGACATTTACTCAATCGAAGATCTGGCTGAACTGATCTATGATTTGAAAAATGCAAATCCGCGTGCGGACATTAACGTGAAGCTGGTTTCCGAAGTGGGCGTTGGCACCATTGCGGCCGGTGTCGCCAAGGGCCGTGCAGATATCATTCTGATCAGCGGTTATGACGGCGGTACCGGTGCATCTCCGCAGGGCTCCATCCGCCATGCGGGCATGCCGTGGGAGCTCGGTCTTGCCGAGGCGCATCAGACGCTGATTCTGAACAATCTGAGAGACCGCGTAGTGCTTGAAACGGACGGCAAAATGCTTTCAGGCCGCGATCTTGCCGTAGCAGCCCTGCTCGGTGCGGAAGAGTACGGCTTCTCTACAGCGCCGCTGGTTGCGCTCGGCTGCATCATGATGCGTGTATGCCAAATGGATACATGCCCTGTAGGCGTGGCTACCCAGAATCCGCAGCTGCGCAAGAACTACATGGGAGATCCGGCGCATGTCGTTAACTTTATGCGGTTTGTGGCGGAAGATGTACGTGAAATTATGGCTGAGCTCGGGTTCCGTACCATCCAGGAGATGGTTGGACGTACGGACTGCCTGGATGCATCCGCTGCGAATGAGCATTGGAAGAAGAGCGGTGTGGACCTGAGCCTGCTCTTGCATACGCCTGAGCTTCCGGAAGGAAGCGAACGGTTCCGCACGCAGCGCCAGAACCATGGTCTGGAGGAAACGCTGGATCAACAGCGGCTGCTTTCCATCGCTGCTCCGGCTTTGGAGAATAAAACTCCGGTCGAAGCGACGCTTCCGATCACCAATGTCAACCGTGCCGCTGGAACCATACTCGGCAGTGAAGTGACGCGTAAATATGGTGCTGCCGGCTTGCCTGAGGATACGATCCGCTTTCATTTTGTCGGTTCGGCGGGGCAAAGCCTCGGAGCGTTCATTCCGAAGGGCATTACCCTTACGGTTGAGGGCGATTCGAATGACTATGTGGGCAAAGGTCTGTCCGGCGGTAAAATCATCGTCAAGAAGTCTGCCAAGGCGACCTTTAAGGCGGAGGATAATATCATTATCGGCAACACGGCCTTCTATGGAGCGACAAGCGGTGAAGCGTATATCAGCGGTATAGCCGGTGAGCGTTTCGCTGTAAGGAATTCCGGAGCAAGGGTTGTTGTTGAAGGTGTAGGAGATCATGGCTGCGAGTATATGACCGGCGGCAGAGTTGTAGTGCTTGGAGGTACAGGGCGCAACTTTGCGGCAGGCATGTCGGGCGGTATTGCCTATGTATATGATCCTGAGGGCTCTTTCCTTGACCGCTGCAATCTGGAGATGGTGCTGCTTGAGCGTGTGGAAGACACGGCTGAGGCTGCAGACCTACGCGGTATGATCGAGCGCCATGTCGCTCATACAGACAGTGAGGCGGGACAGCGTATTCTGAAGGACTGGGAAGCTTCGCTTCAGTATTTTGTCCGTGTCATTCCTAAGGATTACAAACGAATGCTGGAGCAGATCGAGAAGGTGGAAGCAGCCGGCTTGACCGGAGATGAGGCTTTGCTGGCCGCATTTGAAGCCAACATGCGTGAGCTTGCCCGTACAGGCACGAACTGATCTGATTCGACAGCGTGATTTCCTTGGAATGGAAAAATAATTACAAAAAAATAACCTGCTGCAGGATGATTTTTATGTCTCCTGACAGCAGGTTTATTTTTTTTGAAGAATGAAAAAAATTCTTATTGACAACTGCAACAAATTGCGACATTACCCCGTTTAAAGTTTACTGAAACATGAAACTTGGCATAAAATATACCAAAATATTTTCGATGTAAACGTTTACTAGAATCAAGATGACTTGTTATTTCTTTTTTTATTCGTTATCATTTTTGTAACACATCGGATGTTTCATCTTCCCTACTAATCAAAGAATAGGGTGAAAGGATGAAAGCGAGGGCTACAGCGGAAGGCAGGATGATCTTTATATACAGGTATGCATCCTGGGCCTTCACATCACTTGCTTATGCATTAAATGACTCGGGCACGCTGAGTCACAAGCTGGCATTGATTTTTTTGTTGTTCTTTTTTGTGACGGTGTTTACGTACATTTACCGTAGATATCGCAAGCATGGGACGGTGCTGAAATTATTCATTGCCGCAGAAGCGCTGGGGATCGTAGTTCTGCAGTTTCTTACCGGCGGGATGGGAAGCCCGTACAAGTGGTACGTCATGAATCCGATCCTGGCAGCCGGAGTATATTTGAACGCCCTGTATTGCTGGTCATTGCTTGTATCTTATATCGGCATCCAGCTTACGCTTTGTTATGCCTTCTTCAATGTGAGCCGCATCAGCCTTCTCGATGTGCTGCTCCAGAATATGAATATGATTCTGGTGCTTGCCTTAACTACCATGGCCATGCAGGTGATCGGCACGATGAAGAGGGAGCTTATAAAAGCGAACGAGCGCACAAATGAAACGATGGACCACATCAAATCGCTGTATCACATCATGGAAACGGCAAGCCATAATAAAGCCATGAATATGGGGCAGGTTATTTCGGACTATGCAGTGAAGCTCACCAAGCAGAGCAAAGCGTTCTTCTGGCTGGATAACAGGGAAATTGAAGATGCGCCGGAGAGCAGCCAGACGGGCTGGACAGCGGAGGAAGAGCGGCAGCTATTCCAGACGCTGGCTGGTCATCGTGAGCAATTCCGGTTTGAGCGGGACCCTTTTTTCAAAAGCTTCCCGGAATGGGGAGATTTTCTGATGATGACGGTGCCGATGACGACACGGTTTGTAGCGGCGATCGGTGTTAAGCTCGACCCTGAGCAAGGGATGGAGAGAAGACGCTGGCTCGTGCAGCAGCTGATATTTCTTGCCGAGCTGAGCGCGATTTTCCTCGAACGCTACGAGCTGGAACGGGTCGAAAACCAACTGCTGGTGACGAATGAGCAGAACCGGATCGCCAATGAAATGCATGACAATGTATCGCAAAGTCTGTTCGGAATTGTGTATGCCACACACTCGCTGCGGCAAACGTGGCATCAGCTGGGCAAAGCCCAGGTAGATGAACAGATTGAATTGATTCAGGAGTCAGCGAATCAAGCGGTACGAGAATTAAGGCTTGCCATTCATAGTCTGAGCTCCAAGAAGAGCGGCGGACCGACCTGGATGGCCACGGTAAAGAGCCATTTACATATGCTGTCCAGGCTGAATAATGTTCAGATCGAGCTGCACAACACGGGAGAACAATACACACTGCCTTATTCATACCAGAAAGCAATGTTTCGTATGATATCGGAATCTGCCGGTAATGCGATCCGTCACGGTCATGCCAAGCAGATCCACGTTCATCTTGCGCTGACCCTGCGGCAGATCGAGTTAACCATCAGGGACGACGGCATCGGCTTCAGGACTGAAAAGCTTGCCGCAGGAGGGGAGGAGATTGGAGCGGAGGGTGGACTTGGTATGGAGAATATGGAATATCTTGCACGCTCATTGGGAGGTGAGTTTAGTGTCTCCAGCGCAGTCGGGAAAGGAACCGAGATTGTGATCAGGATTCCCGTCCAGGCAGCCGAACGAATTCAGTGAACTGAATCATTCCATTGGGAACAGGAGGTCGTGTGATGAAAATTGTCATTGTAGATGATCATCCTTTAGTAAGAAAAGGACTCGCTGCGGTAATATCCATGCAGCCGAATGTACAATTTGCCGGAGAGGCCAAAAATCAGCGGGAAGCGATGCTGGTCCTCGAAGAAACACAACCGGACTTAGTTCTGTTGGATCTGAAGCTGGCGGATGAATCCGGTCTGGATATCATCACAGCCGCACGCCGTATTGGCTTCAGCGGCAAGTTTATTTTGCTGACTTCCTCTGCAAGTCGTGAAGATTTTCTGAAAGCGGAGGAAGCAGGTGTAGACGGATATGTGCTGAAAGAGGCTCTTCCGGAAGAACTGCTGTATGCCATTCAGCTGGTGAGCAAGGGACGCAAGTATTATGATCCGACCATATTGGAGAACAAGCTGCGTGAGGACGCCGGATCACTTACCGACGAGCTGACGCCCAAAGAAAGAGAAGTTCTCATTGAGCTGGGACAGGGGGCATGCAACCGTGAAATTGCTGCGAAGCTGTTTATCAGTGAATTTACGGTGAAAAAACATGTCAGCCAGATTCTGGCCAAACTGCGTTTGGCGGACCGGACGCAGGCAGCGCTTTATGCCAATGCCATTGGTCTTGCGAAATATGAACCGATTACCACCATCTGATGTTTATGCGCGGAATGTTATTAAAAATCAAATAAAATTTTAAATGAAAGTAAAAACACGGAAGCGATTCCGTGTTTTTTTTATTTTCTAAAAAAGATGGTCCAAAAGTATACCAAAGAATGAACGAAAGTGGCAAACAAATCACTACTTCCGTTCCGATCAAAGTGCCGTAATGGTCCATGTGCGCTGCAGATGCCGTTGATAAAATGAAAATATATTTTTTATAAGTAGACAAAAAAGGCGGAAGGGAGGATTTCTGTGGAGAAGACGATATTGGACTATCTAGTATTAATAAGGAAAAGGCTGTGGCTCATCGCGGCATTTGTGTTGATTTCATGTATCACGACGTTTTATGTCAGTGAAAATTTCGTGAAACCGGTCTACTCTGCTTCCAGTCAAATGCTTATTAATAATTTTACCGGAGCAGAAGGCAGCAATGTTCTGAATGAAGTCAACACAAGCCTTAATCTGGTGGAGAGCTACAAGCAAATTATCACATCTCCTGCGATTATGGGAAAAGTCGTGGCCGATCATCCGGAATTCGGGCTGAACGCAGCGCAGCTGGCTGAAAAACTGAAGATCCAGTCCTCGGACAAGAGCCAGGTCATCGGTCTGACCATCGAAGGGGAGAACTACCAGACGGCTGCTGTTATGGTAAATTCCATATCCCAGACGTTCGTTCGTTCCGTTCCTGAATTGATGAATATGAATAATGTGAAAATTTTGAATCTGGCGGATACTGTCAATCAGCCGGAGCCGATTAACGGCAGCCCGGTCATGAATATTGCAATCAGCTTCCTTGTGTCTTTGATGGTTGCTTTGGGAACGATTATTTTCCTGGAGAGCATTAATGGCACACTGCGCAGTGAGCGCGAAGCCGAAGCCGATCTGGGTCTCCCGGTGATCGGGAGCATTCCCATGATGCGGAAGAAAGACCTGGGCGGCACAGTAAATTCAAAAGAACGAGTGGGGGAACGAACCTATGCTGCAGTTGAATGACACGTTGGTTGCCGAGAGCAATCCGGCCTCCTATATCTCGGAGTCTTTTCGTTCCCTTCGTACCTATATTGGGCAGCAGGTCTTGCGTCGCACAGACCAAGGGACCGTTCTGCTGTTTGCCTCGCCGGATAAAGGAGAGGGAAAAACAACTCTGCTGGCCAATCTGGGAGTTTCCTTTGCCCAGGAGGGACGCAAGGTGGTGCTGATTGATTGTGATCTGCGTCAATCCTCGCTTCATGAGGCATTCGGGATGGAGAATACCAACGGTCTGTCGGCATATTTGCGCGGAGGAGCAACTTCCAAGGAAATTTTGCGCAAGGGCGGACAGGAGCTGTACGTTGTGCCTGGCGGAGAAAACCTGTACAACGCGCCCGACCTGCTTGGCAGCGAGCGGATGGCGGCGCTGCTGAATGAATTGAAGAACGAGTATGATCTCATCCTGCTTGACAGCCCTTCAGCTTTGGAATACGCGGATGCCCGTTTGCTTGCCGCACGCACCGACGGTGTCATATTGGTGGCGAAGCATGCCAGAACGAAAAGGGAAAGTTTGCGCAAGACCAAACAGCTCATGGAACAGGCCGGAGCTACACTGCTGGGCATCGTAATGAACCAGGTGAAATGAAATAACACACCAACATAAACGCTAGGAGGACGAGTGCGATGAAAAGAGTGAAAAAAGCGATTATACCAGCTGCTGGTCTCGGGACGCGCTTTCTGCCTGCGACCAAGGCCATGCCTAAAGAAATGCTTCCGATCATTAACAAGCCGACCATTCAATACATCGTGGAAGAAGCGATTGAATCCGGCATTGAAGATATCATCATCGTAACAGGAAAAGGCAAACGCGCTATTGAGGATCACTTCGACAACGCATTCGAGCTGGAATCCAGACTGCTGGAGGACGGCAAGCTTGAAATTTTACAGGAAGTGCAGCGCTCCTCCAAAGTGGATATTCACTATATCCGTCAAAAAGAACCGAAAGGCCTGGGACATGCCGTGTGGTGCGCAAGACGTTTTATCGGGGATGAGCCGTTTGGCGTGCTGCTGGGAGATGATATTGTCACAGGTCAGACCCCGTGCCTGCGCCAGCTAATTGAACAATATGAAGATACGCAGAATTCGATCATCGGTGTACAGCGTGTTCCGGATGAAGTGACACATCGCTACGGGATCATTGAGCCTGATCTTCAGGACGGCAGACTGTACCGTGTGAACAATTTTGTGGAGAAGCCGCCAAAAGGAACAGCGCCATCGAATCTGGCCATTATGGGCCGATATGTGTTTTCACCCAAAATCTTTAAATACCTGGATCTGCAGGAAAGAGGAGCAGGCGGTGAAATTCAACTGACTGATGCCATTCAGAAGCTGAATCAAAGCGAGCGTGTGTACGCTTATGACTTTGAAGGCGTCCGTTATGATGTGGGTGAACGACTGGGCTTTGTGCTGACTACACTTGAATTTGCCATGAAAAGCGGCGACCTGCGCGAGCCGGTGCTGGAAGCCATGTCGGAATGGCTGGCTAAAGCTGAACATCCAACAACTGTCGGTTGAGAGGAGGCCATTAAAGCATGAGCATGGAAAAGCTGCCGGACGACTATGAGGCTGTCATGCCGGGTACGACGTTTTACATGCCATATGGAACGAAACAAATGCAGGACAAGACGTCCTATCTGGTTACCAAGCGTTTGCTGGATATGATTCTGAGTGCGATCGGGCTGATCGTACTGCTGCCGCTGTTTGTGGTTGTAGGGATTCTGATCAAGCTGGAGGACCCCAAAGGAACGGTTTTCTTCAAGCAAATCAGAGTCGGTAAAAATGAAAAGACGTTTTATATGTACAAATTCCGCTCCATGGTTTCCAATGCGGAGGAGCTGAAGAAGGATTTAATGGCACTGAATGAGGTCAGCGGAGCGATGTTCAAGATTAAAAACGATCCCCGCATCACCAAAATGGGCAAATTTCTGCGCAAAACGAGCATCGATGAAATTCCCCAGCTTTGGAACGTGCTGATCGGCGACATGAGTCTGGTCGGTCCGCGTCCTCCGCTGCCAAGTGAAGTGGAGCAGTACTCCGATTATGATAAGCAGAGACTGCTGGTCACTCCCGGTTGTACAGGGTACTGGCAGGTAACGGCCCGCAACAGCGTCGGTTTTGAGGAAATGGTGCAGATGGATTTGAAGTACATCCAGGCCCGCAGCATCTGGCTTGATCTTAAAATCATCGTCAAAACAGCCTTCATGATGATTTTCTCAAGGGACGCGTACTGATGGAGAAGCCCAACTTTCCCCGGCCAGAGCTGTCGGTCATTATTTGCACCTATAACCGCGCCGATCTGCTGGACAAAACGCTCGTTTCCCTGCTGAGCTTGCATGAGCTGCATCGGGCCGAAATTATCGTGGTCGATAATCGCTCTTCCGATCATACGGCAGAGGTCGTTCGGCGCTTTATTGCTGCGCACGGTGAATTCGTTAATGCAACCTATCATTTTGAAGCCGAGCAGGGGCTTTCTGCGGCACGCAATGCGGGGATCAGGCTGGCGGCTGCCGATATTATCGCCTTTCTGGACGATGACGCCATTCCCGCGCCTTCCTGGATTCGCACGATTATTTCCGCTTTCGGGCGGAATCCGGACATGAGCGCCATGGGCGGGCCTATTGCTCCCATCTTTGAATCCGAACGTCCGGCATGGTTAACGGGCCCTCTTGAGCTCCCTTACACGATCGTTAATCTTGGCACGGAGGAGAGAGAATACCCGCGCAGCCTGAATCCGTTCGGGGCCAACATGGCCATGCGCAGGCAGGCTTTGGAAGAGAATCTTTTCCCGCTTCATCTGGGGAGAAAGGGAAATCTTCTTCTGTCAGGAGAAGAATCCTGGGTGTTTCAGCAAATCCGTGGAAAAGGCGGTCTGGTCAAATACCATCCGGACATGGCGGTTGACCATTTCGTGCCTGCCGCTCGCTTGACCAAAGAATGGATTATGAACCGCTATTACTGTCAGGGGATGTCCCATGCGGTTCAGTGCACCAGTCTGAAGGAGAGGGTTATGCTGATGGGCAAGACAGCAGCCAAGCTGCTGTATATTACGGTCAGTTCCCTGAAAGCACGCTCTGAGGGCAGCAAAATGCTGATCCGCTGCAGGCTGGAAAGCATCCGTGGAACCATGGATACGATACGCAATCGTAAAAGTCAATCTGCTGCAGGGTGAGAGGTGTTGAAAGATGAGTAACTATCCATGGCTTGCAAGAATGAACACCCTGCAGTACGGTTTTATTTTTCTTGCGGCCGCACTGCTTGTAGGGGTCGCGGCTACATACCAGCCGATCGTCAGTCTTGCCGCAGTATGTCTGCTGCTGCTGCTGGTGGTTTCCCTCCGGCATCCGGAACGGATCAGCTATGTGGTGCTGCTGAGCACAGCGGTGTCCGTCGATGTTTTGTATTCCGGGAGCGTATTTGGAGTAGAGATTCTGTCCCTTTACAAGCTGGGAATTCTGGCGCTGCTTGTGCCGTGTATGCTGGTGTATGGCATTCGGCTCAAATTCAGCTATCCGATCTTTGCCTTAATCGCCATGCTGGGCATCACTTTCACCGTTTCGGTATGGCTGCCGACCTTGACGGCTTCTATTGCCATTAAAGCGTTTATCGGATTGTCGCTACCTTTTTGTTTTCTGCTGATCAAGTGGAAGAAGGAAGTGGCGCAGAAGCATATGACCATGATCAGTCTGCTGCCGATCATCAGTGTAGGCATAGGCCTTCTCCTGTCAGTGGCAGGCCTTCATTCTTTTACGGATGTTGAGTTTACCGGAGCTGTAAGGGTGCAGGGAGCCAATATACCGCCGCATCTGGCGATGCTTGCTTTTCTTGGCATCGCGGTTGCGCTCATTGAGCTCAAGCGCAGACCTCGGCAGACGGTGTTTTTTTATGCAGTGCTTGCTCTGAATTTTCTGATTCTGATTGCTACCGGCACCAGAGGACCGATCCTGGCACTGATTCTGATGTTACTGGTGTATCTGTTTGACATCTCACGGCAGTATCTCAAAGGGAAAATCAACTATCTGATTCCACTGGCAGGATCGTTCGTGCTTGTCCTTGGTGCATTGGCCCTGCAGTGGGATAACTTGCAAAAGCGTTCCTTCGAACGGCAGACATCCGAAGGTATCGATTTGTCAGGGAGAACGGAGGCCTGGGAATATTTTCTGAACAGGGTGCAGGATTATCCGTGGTCGGGGAGAGGACTGGGCGCCGTAACCGTAGCGAATGATGGAACCCTGTTCCGCGGTTTTGTCGTTCCGCATAACGAATATATCCGCTTTTATTTTGATACAGGGTATATCGGCTGCGGTTTGCTGATGCTCTCGCTGCTGATCGTGTTTGTTCTCATTTACAGATCTCTTCCCAAGCTGATCAAGCCGTACTACGCAGGCTTAATTGCCGGATTTCTGATCTATTCTTTTTCCGATAACACCTTGTCGACAGTTCAAATGATCATTCCGTTCTGCTGGTATCTGAACTGTCTTTACCAGACATCCAATCAATACGATTTCCGCAAAAGAGAAGTGATACGATGAGCAGAGTGAACATGTTTGATGTCAACTTTGATAATTACGATTTTAATGATCTACTCGAATTTATTGATAGAGCCATTCGGACGCAGCATCATTCCTATATTCTCACCTGCAATGTGGATCATGTAATCAAGCTCCGCAAGGATGATGAATTCCGGCGGGTTTACTCGGATGCGGGGGCAGTCGTTGCCGACGGCATGCCGATCATATGGGCATCAAAGCTTCTGCGAAAACCGTTGAAGGAGAAGGTATCCGGCTCGGACTTGTTCCATAAGCTCGGCGAGGCTTTTGAGGAAAGGAATTACAGGCTGTTTTTTCTCGGCTCGGCACGAGGGGTGCCTGAAAAGGCGATGCGAAATCTGCAGGAATCCTTCCCGCGAATGAACATTGTGGGCTGTTATTCTCCATCCTACGGCTTTGAGAAGAATGAAGAGGAGAACAAGCGAATTGTTGAGATGCTCATTGAATCCCGGCCGGATATCGTATTTGTCGGTGTCGGAGCGCCGAAGCAGGAAAAATGGATTTACCAGCATTATGAAACGTACCGTGCACCGGTCTCCATCGGGGTGGGCGCCACCTTCGATTTCCTGTCAGGCTCCGTGAAGCGGGCCCCGGATTTTATGCAAAAGGCCGGATTCGAATGGTTCTGGAGATTGTCGCAGGAGCCGCGCCGCTTGTGGAAAAGATACCTGATCGAGGATTCGCAGTTTGTGCTTCTGCTAGCCAAAGAAATGCTCAAACGCAACCGTCTGAAGGGAGGCAATGCGGAATGACGATTTCCTCAGAAGCCTGGGCTGAAAGGGAGGCCTGAAATGAGAAATGAAGGCCGTTTGTTAAATCAATCGCCCGCGATGTGGAGCAGCCGCAACCTTTCTTTATTGGCTATGGGGGCGGCAGCCTGCATGCTTCCGTTTATTATCGGTTTTATCAGCGCCAAAATGAGTCCGACCATGAGCCAGCAGGGCGCCATTGTACTTGCCTTGGTATTTCCGGCATTCGTACTTGCGGTGATCCAGTCCAGGGCATTGATTCCTTACACGCTTGTGGTATGGGCCATAGGACCGGAGATCCGGCGGATTGCGGATTGGATGGAAGGGACCTACCATTCCGTGTCACTGCTGAGCATCGCGCCGCTGCTTACAAGCACCATGATCCTGATTCCTGTGCTGCGCGGCATCCATCAGGCGCAGCAGCCCTTGGCCAGAATAGCGCTCTATTTTGGAGTGGCGCTGGGTTACGGGAGCCTGATCGGAGTCGTCAAAAATGGCACGGGTTTTGCCTATGATCTGGCGAATTATATCATTCCGCTAATGATTCTGGCCTATTTTGCAGTACGGCCGTTTGATGTAAAAGACATCGATCGTCTCTTGTCTTCTTATGCCAATATCGCGGTCGCCGTGTCCGTATACGGAATTATCCAGTATATGACCGTGCCGCCGTGGGACGCCTTCTGGATGAATCATGTGGAGATGAATTCGATCGGCCTGCCTTATCCGCTGGAGATCCGGGTTTTCTCTACCCTGAATTCTCCCGGTCCCTGCGCTTTCTTCCTGGCAGGAGCGCTGATGCCGATGCTGATGGAAAAGCGCTGGCGCGGTGCCCTGGGCTGGTTCGGCGTGGTGCTGACGCTGGTGTGTCTGATGACCACCCTTGTACGCTCGGCATGGCTGCTGGTGTTTATCATGCTGCTAGCCTATATTTTGACTTCCTCCTCCAATGGGAAGTGGAAGACGATCCTGCAGCTGGTCGTGCTGGGAGCGCTGCTGGTGTACATCGTTCCCAAGCTTCCGGGGGCTGAAGGATTGGTCGCACGGATGGAGACACTGACGGCCCTTGAAGAGGACCGGTCCTACAATGACCGGCTGGATCTGCTGAATACGATGCTTCCCGCCGTGACAGGCAACCCGGTTGGGCAGGGGCTCGGCAGTGTAGGCACCGGAACGAAGCTGGATAACGGCGGAGATCTTGGCGAGCATGGCATTATGGACAACGGGTTCATCGCGCTGCTTCTGACTTTTGGTGTTCCGGGCGTCGTCTTTTTCTTTGCAGGCCTGTTTCTCATAGTGAAGAAGCTGCTTTCCCGGATTGCCACACGGAATTCTTTTCAGTCTTACGCTCGGCTGGGGTTTGCGGCATGGGTCGGAGCTTGTGCCAATCTGATCTCTGATAACGGCTTTCCCGGCTTGCGGGGGTATGTAGTCTGGGTGCTGATCGGGGTTGGATTATGGGCCAAAGATGCGATGGCGGAAAGAAGGTGACAACAGGTGCAAAATTTACAGACGCTGTCCAATCCGATCCGGACAGTTATCGGAACCATCATGCGTTTCGCCAGAAGCAAAGACAACAGCTCGGCCGCCGTGAAGACCATGATCGTCAGCATGCTGATCCTGGTTGTGAATATGCTGACAGGCATCCTGACAGCGCGTTATCTGGGGCCAACCGGGCGCGGTGAGCAGACGGCCATGGTGAACTGGTCGCAATTCCTCGCCTTTTGCATGACCTTTGGTGTTCCTTCGGCACTGATTTACAATGCCAAAAGAAATCCAAGGGATGCAGGCAGCCTGTATGGCATTGCCTTGCTGCTGGCCGTCATCTTCGGAAGTTTGGCGTCAACCGTCGGGGTTGTGCTGATTCCGTTCTGGCTCGACGCTTTTAGTCCAAACGTTATCCTGTTTGCACAAATATCCATGGTGATGTGCCCGTTGATTGCCATTTCGCAAATCAACAATGCCATGATGCAGGTACGCGGCGAGTATAAGCAATACAATATTTTTCGTTATCTTGTTCCGCTGAGCACGCTTGCTTTATTGGGGCTTCTAATTTTAACAGGTTATATGACCCCCTATACCTCTGCACTGGCTTACCTGCTTCCGTCGGTGCCGGTGTATGTGGCCGTCACGGTGCGGCTCGTTCGGGAGTACAGGCCGAAAATTAAAAACGGCTGGCTGCATTTCAAGCGCCTGTTCACTTACGGAATGGGCTCTTATGGCAATGATCTGATGGGCCAGGTTTCCTACTATATCGATCAGATTCTGATCGCCGCGCTTTTGGCGCCTGCCGAACTCGGTTTGTATGCGGTGGCCGTCAGCCTGGCCCGAATGGTTAACGTATTCTCGACATCGATTATCGTCGTTCTTTTCCCGAAAGCTTCAAGCCTGGAAAAAGAGGACGCGATCGCCATCACGTTCAGAGCCTTTCGCATTACTTCGACCGCGGCCATTCTGGCGGCGATCGTACTGATGCTGATTGCTCCCTTTGTATTTACACTGCTGTACGGACCCGAATTTAAAGAAGCGCTAACGGTCTTCAGGCTGCTGGTGCTCGAAGTTTCCATCGGAGGGGGGACCATGGTGCTGGCACAGGCATTCATGGCGCTCGGCAAGCCCAAGCTTGTTACCATTCTTCAAGGACTCGGCCTGGCTCTGGTTGTTCCGCTGCTGATTATACTTGTACCTGCATACGGTCTCACGGGGGCCGGCATAGCCATGCTGTCATCGGTAATTCTCAGATTTATCTGCATTCTGTTCAACGTCAGATTTGTACTGAAGACCAAAATACCGAGATTGTTGATTTCCAGACAGGATATTCAATGGCTCCGTACAACGATGTCAAATTATATTCGGAGAAAACCAGAGAACGGTTAAAGAAAAAAGGAGGCACCCCCTAATGAACCACATGTCGAGCGTTCCGGCGGATAACAAAATATCGGTTGTTATCATTGCCCAGGATGACGCAGTCAGAATTGCGAATGCCATTCAGTCCTGTAAAGTCTTTGCTGATGAAATTGTCGTCATCGACGGCGGCAGCAAAGACAATACAGTCCAGGTATCCGAGTCCTTGGGCTGCAGCGTGTTTACCAACCCTTGGCCGGGTTATGCCAAGCAGCGGACGTTCGGCGTACAGCACGCAAGCTATGATTGGATTTTTCTGATTGATACGGATGAGGTCGTCGATGAAGAACTGGCGGCCGATATTCTGAAGCATAAAGAAACGCTGTATGATCCTGCCAAGGCATACTCTTTGTTCCGGATTGGCGACTTCCTCGGCAAATGGATGAATAGGGGTGAATATCTGGTTCGGATGTTTAACCGCCGGATCTATGGAATTACAAACAGTCTCGTTCATGAAATGCCTGATGTATCGGAAGAACATACGGTCAAGCTGAACGGCGTGCTCTGGCATTACGGCTTCCGCAGCATCAGCGACCATGTGATGAGATTTAACAAATACACGGATCTGGAGGCCCAGACCGCCTATAACAAAGGCAAGCCATTCCGGATTACGAACCTCCTGTTCAGGCCGCCTGCCCGTTTCGTGCAGAAATATTTCCTGCATGGCTTGTACCGTAAGGGGCTTGCGGGTTTTGCCGTCTCTTTTTTCTGGGTCATGTATGAATTTCTCGTCTGCTTCAAGCATTATGAACTGACCCGGCGGCAGAAACAGCTGACCATTACAGAAGAGGAGCCTGCCGAGAAAAAAAAGGGGGAAACCACTTATGTCGTACAGTAGCGGCGGATTCCGCATCGCGGCGACAGGGCTAAGCTGGCCCTCGCTGCAGCCGGGTGGGCTGAACACCTACTTCAAGTCCATCTGCGAGGAGCTGTCCAAACGAAATCAGCTGGATGCCTTGATTTGTAACGAGAATAAGCCTGAGGCGCCCGATCGGATCAAGATTCACAATATCGGCAGCAACGGCCTCTCGCTCTGGAAGCGCAGAGATCTGATGCAGCGCTATGCGGCAGACTTCTTCAATCGCCAGCCGGTGGATGTGCTGTACTCCCATTTTGCCCCTTATGGCGTGGGGCCGGCTTTGGAAGCGAGAAAACGCGGAATTCCGGTTGTCATGACCTTTCACGGTCCATGGACGGAGGAAATGAAGATTGAAGGCCAGGGGCTTAAACACTTGCTCAAAACAACGATGGCAAAATCGATTGAAATGAAGGCCTACGGCCTGGCTGACAAGTTTATCGTCCTCAGCGAGACGTTCCGTGACATCCTGCACCAGCAGTACAGAGTCCCGCTGCAGAAAATTCATATTATCCCCGGTGCCGCTGATGTCGAACGGTTCCATCCCCCCGCAGACCGCAGCGAGGTGCGTACCCGCCTGCAGCTGCCGCAGGAAGCGACGATCATACTGACCGTGCGCAGATTGGTCAACCGGATGGGGCTGGTTCAGCTGCTGGAAGCGTGGAGGCATGTTGCCCAGCGGCATCCGGATCATATTCTGCTGATCGGCGGCAAAGGGCCGCTCCGCGAAGAGCTTGAGGCGAAGATCAGAGAGTACGGGCTTGACGGGCAGGTGAAGCTGCTGGGTTATGTCTCCGACGAGGAGCTTCCTTTATATCACCAGGCCTCGGATATGTTCATTGTGCCGACTCAGGCTCTGGAAGGCTTTGGGCTGATCACGGTGGAGGCTATGGCATCAGGGCTGCCGGTGATGGCGACACCGGTTGGGGGCAGCAAAGAGATTCTGAGCAAGTTCCGGCCTGAACTCCTGTTCAGCGGGACGGACAGCCAAGCCATCAAAAACGGGATGCTGCGCATCCTGGGGGAACGGACTTTATTGCCTGGACGTGAAGAATGCCGGGCGCACGTGCTGGAAAATTACACGTGGGAACGGGTGGCGGAGCAGGTGGAGGATGTATTCGATCAAGTCGTGAACAGAAAGGCGGCGGCAGGATGCTGAAGGTGGCATATATCGATCATACCGCCAGATGGAGCGGCGGTGAAGTAGCATTATACAACATATTGACCCATATCGGAGAGCACATTGAACCGCTGGTCATTCTGGCGGAGGAAGGGGATCTGGCCGACCGGCTGCGCCAGAAGGGCATCGACGTCCGCATTGTCCCCATGGATGAAGAGATCCGCAACCGGAACCGGAATGCGGTTAACTTCGGAGCGCCTGCGGCTGCTTTCAAGATGCTGTCTTATGGCAAAAACCTGGCTCCCCTGTTAAAGCAGGAAAATGTGCAGTGCGTGCATACCAACTCGCTGAAATCAGCTATCTATGGGGCCGTAGCCGCCAAATCGGCGAGAATCCCCCTGATCTGGCATATCCGTGATCATATCGGCCCGCCGTACCTCAAGCCGATAGTCGCGAAGGCCATTCGGCTGATGTCCCGCTTTTTGCCGAACGGGGTAATCGCCAATTCCAAGTCGACGCTGCAGGCATTGGAGCTGCCCGCGAATAAAAAAACGCTCGTCGTATACTCGGCCTTCGCGAAAGCAATAGGGCCCGCTGATGAAAGGGAGCCGGCTGGCAAAGACAGCGGCGAGTTCAACGTGGTCCTCGTGGGCCGGCTGGCCCACTGGAAGGGACAGCATATTTTGTTGGAAGCGGCCCGCTCCTTTAAGGAGGATGCGCGGATCAAGTTTTGGCTTGCCGGGGATGCGCTGTTCGGTGAACAGGATTACAAGCGGCAGCTTGAAGACACGATTGCCCGTTACGGGCTGAAAAACGTCAATTTACTGGGACATGTCGATGATATTCAAGGCCTGATGAGACATTGCGACCTGCTGGTTCATACCTCCATCACACCGGAGCCGTTTGGCCAGGTCATCGTGGAGGGGATGGCTGCGGGCCTGCCGGTGATTGCGTCCAATGAAGGAGGCCCGACAGAGACGGTAGTGCATGGCGAGACAGGGCTGCTGATTCAGCCGGGTGATCCTGCGAAGCTGACCGAGGCGATCCGGTGGATGCTGGACCATCCGGCAGAGCGGAAGCTGATGGGACAGAAAGGAATGACCCGGGTGAAGGAGCATTTTGTCATCGAAAATACCGTCAAAGATATCGTTCGTTACTACAAAGGGTTGCTGGCAGGTGTGTAAACGATCATGCGTTTAAAAGGATGGTACTGATGAAAATAGCGATAGCACATGATTATTTGATCCAAATGGGCGGAGCCGAAAGAGTAGTCGAGGTATTTCACAGCATGTACCCTAATGCTCCCATCTTCACAACGGTGTTCAGTGACAGCCGCTTATCAAACAATTTGAAGGATGCGGATATTAGGGCCTCCTGGCTGCAGAACATTCCGGGAGTGAAGGCCAATTTCAAGGGCGTGCTTCCGCTGTATCCCATTGCCATCCGCGATTTTGACTTCAGAGAATTCGACATCGTATTGAGCTCAAGCAGCGCTTTTATGAAAAGCATTCAGGTGCCAAAGCATACTTTTCATATCTGTTACTGTCATACGCCGATGCGGTTTGCTTGGGACTACGACACTTACATGGCCGGACAATCACGTTCAAACCTGTTCAAGAGCATGCTGAGAATTTATATGAACCGTCTGAAATCATGGGATCAGAAAACGTCACGCAACGTGAATCAGTTTGTCGCCAACTCTTCGGTTGTCAAGCGGCGCATTCAATCCTATTACCACCGGGATGCTGACGTTATTTTTCCGCCGATTAATACATCCCGCTTTGAGAGATCCACCCATATCGGGGACTATTATCTGATCGTGTCCCGCCTCAATTCGTACAAGAGGATCGATCTGGCCATAGAGGCTTTTAACCGCAACGGCCTGAAGCTGCTCATTGTTGGCGAGGGACCGGACCGGAAGCGGCTGGAAGGCATGGCGAAATCCAACGTTCAATTTCTTGGCAGATTGGAGGACGGCGAGGTTAACAAGCTGATGGCGGAGTGCCGGGCGCTGATTTTTCCGGGCATTGAAGACTTCGGCATCACCCCGCTGGAGGCCAACGCGGCCGGCCGGCCGGTCATAGCTTTTCAGGGAGGCGGGGCGCTCGACACGATCGTGCCGTATCTGAACGGTGTTTTCTTCCGCAGGCATGAAGTGGAAGATGTGCTGGAAGCCGTGGAAGCCGTGGAAAGGCATGAATGGAACGTGGACGACATTACACGGCATGCGCGTAAATTTGACGAAAACACGTTCAAGGAACAGTTCAAGAAGTATGTGGAGCAAGCCTATGTGAACTTTCTTAAAGGGGGATTGAAGCCATGATGAAGCTGGCTGTGATCGGAACGGGATATGTAGGTCTGGTATCGGGAGTATGCTTTGCGCTGAAGGATAACAAGGTCATTTGTGTGGATATGGCTGAAGAGAAAATTGAAAAGCTGAAGCGGGCCGAGTCGCCCATTTACGAACCTGGTATTGAGGAGCTGATTGAGCAGAATCTCCGCGAAGAGCGGCTTGAGTTCACCTCGGACCTGGGTGAAGCTGTTCGCCGTTCCGATATTATTATTCTGGCGGTCGGGACACCATCCCTGCCAAACGGGGAAGCCAATCTGCAGTATATTGAGCAGGCGGCGGCCGATGTAGGCGCGGCGATGAACGGCTACAAAATCATTATGACCAAGAGCACCGTGCCTGTCGGAACGAACGAAAAAATCCGTGAGGTTGTTGCGCGGCATACCCGTCATGCATTTGATATCGTATCCGCACCCGAGTTTCTGCGCGAAGGATCTGCGATCAGCGATACGCTGCATCCTGACCGCATCATTATCGGGATTGACAATCCAGAGCTGCGTGAGACGATGGTCGAGCTGCACCAGGATTTTACGGACAATATCTATGTAACGGATATCCGGAGCGCCGAGATGATCAAGTACGCCTCCAACGCCTTTCTGGCCACGAAAATTTCATTTATTAATGAGATCGCAAATATTTGCGAAAAAGTGGGCGCTGACGTCACCAATGTAGCGGTTGGCATGGGTATGGACAAACGCATAGGCTCCTCCTTCCTGCAGGCGGGAATCGGATATGGCGGTTCGTGCTTCCCCAAGGACACGAATGCCCTGATTCAAATCGCGGGCAATGTGGATTACGAGTTCAAGCTGCTTAAATCCGTAGTGGAAGTCAACACAGATCAACGCTATATGATTATTTCCAAGCTGCGCGAATCCCTCGGGCAGTTAAACGGTATACATGTAGGCATTTGGGGCTTGTCCTTCAAGCCGAACACGGATGATATCCGGGAGGCGCCGTCTCTTGAAATCGTGGAGACTCTGGTGAAGGAAGGCGCGTTTGTCAAAGTCCATGATCCGATCGCGATGGACAAATTCAGGGAGCAGTTTGATCACGAGCATATTCAGTGGTGCTCCACGGCCGAAGAAGCGGCGCTTGGCTGTGATGCCGTCTGCCTGCTGACCGATTGGGATCACTACAGGCAGGTTGACCTGCGCATGCTTGGCTCCGTGCTGCGCAAGCCGGTTCTCATTGACGGACGTAATGTATTTTCCGAACAGCAGATCGCCGAATCCGGATTGGAGTATTATTCGGTCGGCAGACCACGCATGAGTGGGCTGAACGGCCTTTCGCCAAGCGTTGCGGGTGCAGTATAATATTAGTGTATAGGAAAATTTGCCCTTTTAAGGAAATTTACTTCGTGGAGGGAGAGTGGAGTTATGAAATTGGTACTCTTGTCTGGCGGTTCCGGTAAAAGGTTATGGCCTCTGTCCAACGATTCCCGTTCCAAACAATTTCTGAAGGTGCTGGAAAGCCCGGAGGGGCTTCCTGAATCCATGGTGCAGCGGGTATGGAGACAGCTGGGAGACGCCGGAATGGCGGAGTCCTCATATATTGCAACTGGCAGAGCTCAGGTCGAAATGATTCAGAGCCAGATCGGCGGCGACGTCAGCATCATCGTGGAGCCTGAGCGCAGGGATACCTTCCCGGCCATTGCGCTTACGGCTACCTACTTGTACAGCATCGCCGGCGTATCTCCGGATACGGTTGTTGCGATTTTGCCGGTGGACCCGTATGTGGAGCAGACCTTCTTCCATACGGTGGCACGCATGGAATATACGCTGCAGAAAACGGGCGCCAATCTGGCTCTGATGGGTGTCGTTCCATCCTATCCATCCGAAAAATACGGTTATATCATTCCGAAAGAAGGACCGGCCGGAATTGCAGGCTGCCTGCAGGTCAGCCATTTTCAAGAGAAACCGAGCAAAGAGCAGGCTGAGCTTCTGATTGAGCGGAGCGCGCTCTGGAACTGCGGAGTTTTTGCTTTCCGTCTGGGATATCTGCTGAACATTCTGGAAGGGAAGGGGCTTCCGCTGAATTATGAAGAACTGCAGAAACAATATCATATTTTGCCTAAAATAAGCTTTGATTATGAAGTGGTAGAGAAGGAAGAGAATATCGTAGTTCTTCCATATGATGGCTTCTGGAAGGATCTCGGCACCTGGAACACGCTGACGGAGGAAATGTCACAGCGTCAGGTGGGCAAGGGAGTAATGACTGAGGATTCCGTGAATACAAGCCTGATCAACGAGCTGGACATTCCGGTTACCATTATCGGGGCCAGCGATCTGATCGTAGCGGCCAGTCCGGATGGCATTCTTGTAACCAACAAGGCGGAGAGCCCGCGGATCAAGGAAGTACTGAAGGCTCACAATCAGCGTCCGATGTATGAGGAGCGCCGTTGGGGGCATTACCGGGTTGTGGATTATGTGAAATATCCGGAGGGCAATGAAGTGCTCACCAAACGGATTTGTATCGAGAAGGGCAAAAATATCAGCTACCAGCTTCATCGCAAGCGGAGCGAAATTTGGACGATCATCAGCGGCGAAGCGGAAGTGATTCTGAACGAGAAGCTGCACAAAGTAAAGGCCGGCGACGTTGTCCGCATTCCGGAAGGCACCAAGCACAGCATTCTGGCGGTGACCGATGTGGAACTGATTGAGGTACAAGCAGGATCGGAGCTGGTGGAAGAAGATACCGTCCGTTTCTGCATGGATTGGAATGAAATTTCTCTGCAACAGTTCATTTCCTGAAAAACGCACTTGTTGCGTTTTTACGCATATCATTGCAAAAAATGATGTTGTTTTACAGGTTTTTTTGTCATAATATCTGAAAAAATGGGTTTCAGCATAAATGATCTATTAATTTTTGGTAAATCGGAGTCGATACTCTAGGATAAGAAGGAGCTTCATAGACCTTCATACGAAAAATGGCAACCCTGTCGAAAGACAGGTGAACGCAAAGCTATAGGGCCTTACCCCATCGAGGGCTGGCAGCCTGGCTACCGAGAGGGAGAGAATTGGTGAAAACTTATTCTATGTATCGATTTTTTAAAAAACTGCTGCCTGTCGTGCTGTTTTGCTCTCTGCTCCCATCAGGCCTGTCCCGGGAACACACTGCCCATGCCGAAGCAGCGCCCATTAATCCGGCTGCTTCGGCCGGGGCGCGCGAATTATATGCGTACTTGTCCAGTTTGGACGGAAAAGGGATGATTACAGGTCAGCATGATTATCTGGAGAGCCCGGATGAGCTGAACATCAAACTGAAGAAAATCAGCGGGCAGTATGCCGGCCTGCACGGCTATGAGCTGGGGGCTGTCTCCAACCAGTCGGCTGCAGAGGCCGAGGCCCAGCGCAGCAATGTAGTGTATAGCGCGATTAATTGGCACAATGCCGGCGGCATCGTTGCCATAACCTTTCATCAGGCGCTTCCCGGCAAACCGTTGACCTGGGCCAATGTACAGGCCAAGATTACCCAGGCGCAATTTGACAAGTACGTGACACCAGGTACCAGGGAATATGCACGGCTGATCGCGGATCTGGATCAAGTCGCGGTGTCCCTTGGCCAGCTGCGGGATGCGGGTGTGCCCGTTCTATGGCGGCCTTACCACGAGATGAACGGGGATTGGTTCTGGTGGGGAAACAAGAAGAACTTTGTGAAATTATGGGATATCATGTATGACCGATTTGTGAATGTCCACCAGCTGAACAATCTGCTGTGGGTCTGGAATCCCAACGCTCCGAATGCTTGGTCAGCTCCTTATGTCAGTACGTTTCCCGGTTTGTCCAAGGTCGACATTCTGGCTGCGGACATCTATGACAATGATTTCGAGCAGAGCTACTACGACGGATTGCTGAGTCTGGCCGGAGAAAAACCGATTGCCATTGGCGAGCACGGCGAGATGCCTTCCGAGAGAGTGCTGTCTGCCCAGCCGAAATGGGTCTACTCCATGACCTGGGGCAACATGCTGACACAAAACAATTCGAACGATCAGATTATTGCATACATGAATGAAGACAGAACACTGACTCGGGATGAATTGGCTGCAGATATGGCCGCTCCTCCTGAAGCCCCTCCTGTGGAGCCGCCTGATACTGCTCCTCCGGGAACACCGCCGGTCGGGGAGGAACCTGATCCGGAGCCTGACCCGGAACCTGCCCCCGAGCCTGTTCCAGATGCGGTATATGAGGGACTGCACGCCGAGTTCTTCAACAATATCGAGCTAAGCGGAACACCTGTGCTTACGCGCACGGATGCCAAGCTGGATTTTAACTGGCGCAGTGCCGCGCCGGATCCGGCGGTACCTGCCGATCAATTCTCCGTACGCTGGACAGGCAAGGTAAAACCGAAATACAGCGGCACCTATACTTTTACGACCATTTCCGATGACGGAATCCGGGTATGGGTGAACGGGCAGCAGATCATTGACAGTTGGTTCAAGCAAAGCTGGACAGAGCGTAAGGGAAGCATCAGCCTTGCGGCGGATCAGCTCTACGACCTCAAAGTGGAATATTACGAAGGAACAGGTGATGCCATGGCACGCCTGATGTGGGAGAGCGAGCAGGAGGCCAAAGCGGTCATTCCTTCGAGCGCTTTGTTCCATACTGTGGAATAGCTCTCTCTTTCCGGCAACCCTGTACAGAAAGTGTGGACATGAACAATGAAAAATTGGTTGGCTAACAAGTATGTATATTTGCTTCTGGGCCTGCTTGGCTTGGTTATCTTGTTTTCGCTTTTGGGTTATGCCAACAAAAGCAATCAGGAAAATGAGAAGAACGCCGCTACCACCTTGTGGATGCTTGGCGTCAGCGATGATTCCTCCGCTGAATTCAAAGGAGCGGCGGGCAAGGAATCGGCCACCCTGGACGTTCAAGCGGCGAGCGCAACGGCGTTAAAGGCGGCGGGAGGAGCGGCGCAGGCCGTTAAGACTTCCACCCCTGTTATTCAACTTAACGGATCCATTCCCCCAGGACTGAATGCCGAGACCAATCCGGAGCTCGTGCTCGAATATGAGCTGGACACCATTCCGGCCAATGGTGTCCGGTTTAATGTCCGCATTCTGGACGCCAGCAAGGCTGTGCCGCAGATGGCCGTGTTTTCCAACAACCAGCTTTCCGGCTTGATTCAGATTGCGGGTGTGGCGGGAACCGGAAGCCAATATACCTTCAAGAGCAATTATCAATTATATATCCCGAAGGAACAGCTGCAGACAGGAGTAAATCAGCTCAAGCTCCGGGTGGCCCGGTGCTTGTACTGCTCGGAGGCGGAGAATTCGAGCCTTTGGTGGACATGGGACAGCCTGAGTCTTGAGAAGCTTGCTTCCCCGGCTGCGGAACCGATTCATGGCAGCTACATCCGTACAGGAACCAATGTAAACAATAACGAGTTTTATTATGATAAAGGGGCTACCCGTCATCTGCCTGCCGTGATGAAATGGCTGGGGATCGCTTACAGCGGAAATATTATGCGGGTCACCTGTGCGAGCAATGTCGGCAATGCATGCTCTGATCTGGACAACTATTACAAAACCCTCAAGCAGTACAACATGCAGGCTGTTGCCCTGTATCTGTATACAGGCGACATCAAGCTGAATGCGGACGGTACGCTGCCGGAGTCCGCCAAGCAGAAGTTGGCTTCATATCTGCAAAATTACGGTCCGTATGTGCAGTATTTTGAAGTCGACAACGAACCGGGGCTGTTCAACCGGTCCAAAGCCGTCAATCTGGCGGTGGCCAATTGGCTGAACAGTGAAGGAAAGAAAATGGCTCCACATATGAAAACAGTAGCTCCCGGATGGGCTTATTGGCCGGCATATTCCGTCAAATCATGCAAGAATCAGACGGGAGACAAGAAGGAGTGCGGCGATCCGGACGGATGGGAAAGGGACCCCCAGCAGCGCCTTGAGCTGGAGAATGTGACGGATCTGACCAACGGGCACGCCTATGGTGAATCGTATGTGCAGGGACGGGGGGGCAGCTTTGTTGAAAATCTGCAGACCTTCAGCGGGTCCAAGGATGGGCTCAGCAAGCAGATGCTGAACACGGAGTTCGGTACCTCCGACTCCCATACGGATAACCCGGCTTATGGGGCGAGCCAGCCGCAGGCAGCGGTTTTCGACCGGATCATGCGGTCACAGATTGGATATGCCGATATGCTCATCCAGCATGCCGCTTTCTACAAGGATTTCACTTTATTTGAAACAGGCTTTGATCTGAACAATCACAATCCTGCGAATACCAAAATTCATGAGTTTGCAAGCGGTCAGGATTCACGCGTTGATATCATGAGACGTCTCAGCCTGGCATATGCCACTCATGGCAAGCCGTTAACCTATGAGGTGCTGAACAAGAGTGAGACCGCCGACAAAATGGTTTATGTGCGTGCGGTGGACACATCCACACTTGATCCGCTGCCGGGGAGCGGTGCGAAATCCAACAAGCTGCTGGTTAATCTGGTGAACTTCGAGCCGACAACCCAGCATATTAAGGTTCGTGTAACGATGCCGAATCAGGGTACCTATCAGGGAGAACGATTCGGTCCCGGGGCCACCTATGCCGAAGCACAAACCACATTGCCCGGTCTGCAGGCTTCCCCAACCCTGGATTTTGAAGAAACACTCGGTCCGGGCGAATCCGTCCAATACATTCTCACTCCGGCCAAGGTGGTCGATGGTGTCAGCACGGCTGACGTCTCTGCCCCTGATTGGGTAACAGCTAATGTGTCCCAGGATGGAGACATTAAAGTGGACTGGACGGAAGCCGAGGGGGCCCTTGCTTATGACGTGCTGCGTGCGGAAGGCACTGACGGCCCTTATCAGGTCATCGCTTCAGCGGTAAAAGCAACCAATTATTCCGATACATCGGTCAAAGCAGGCACTTCCTACACCTACAAAATACGTGCGGCAGGCTCCGGGAAAATTTCTCCCGGAGCCAAAGTGGAATACACGGGTCTTGCCGCACTTGACCGGACAGTCTGGAAGGCAAGCGCCAGCCCGAATGAAGCCAATGCCAGACTGGCCATCGATAACAGCACGCGCACTCGCTGGGACACGGGGACCAGACAGAGTGCGGGCGCCTATTTTCAGGTCGATTTGGGGAAAATGAGCCGGATCGGGCAAATTACACTGGACGGAGCAACCTCGGAAAACGACTATCCGCGCGCCTATGACGTGCTGGTGTCCGTCAACGGCACGGACTGGACCAAGATCAGCTCCGGGCGCGGAAGCGGAAGCTGGACGGACATCCGCTTTAACCCAATCGAAGCCAGGTATGTGAAAATTGTGCTGACTGAAGGCGCGTCCATGTTCTGGTCCATTCATGAAATGCAGGTGTATGCCCAATTGCCCTAACCAAACGAAAAAGCTTCTCTCTGACAAAAACGGAGGGAAGCTTTTATTTTTTTGTATGCGCGCAGAAGAGAACAACATTTCTTTGTTCTTCTTTTATAATATTTAGGTATAAAATAATATAGTTTTATAGAGGCATGTAGAAGCATCCGGAGATTTCAACTAAACGGAGGATTTGATTTGGCAGACGAGCATAGGGAATTCCAGATAGACAGACCGTCGCGGTCAAAGACGAGAACCGGCCATGACGGGGTCATCAGACTTGATGTGCAGGATATTTTGAGGCAGTGCGGTCTGGAGGAACCGGAATGGCTCCGTGAATGGCTTGTACGCCGTGAATCCTGATTGACGCTTACGGGCAGAGAGAACGAAGAAAGGGGAAACCAACAGCCTGGCAAGCCGTTGGACTCCCCTACATTACTCCATCATGCGTTCCATACGGATAAAAGCAATGAAGCGTTTGGCTTCCTCCTCGCTTAAGCTGCGCCCGTCAATCATAAGATTAAAGCGGCTTAAAATATCCTTGTCGGACAGCTCAAGATGATCAATAAATTGCTTCACTTCCGGATCCATGTCATTTGGTGTGCGCGGTATGCGGCCGATCAAGTAATCGATCGATACCCCGAAGAGATTGGCGAGCTTTGTTAGCGTGTCAAAGTCGGGTTTACGCCGGTTTTTCTCATAATGTGAGAGTGCGGCCCGGGTAATTCCCAGAATTTGTGCCAATTCTTCCTGTTTCCAACCCCTTTTCTCCCGTAGTTCTGCAATGCGGGTGCCATAATCCATCGTATCTCCTCCTGGTTGCAAGTTGTTTAGAGAGGGTAAGGAGTCCTATGAATCAAATGTTACATTTTGTGATACGTACAAAAATATAAAGATACTGATAGTATCTTTACTGGGTTAAAGTATTAGCATATAAGCATTTTACTATAAATAGATGAGGAATGAACAGTTTTTTCGCGGTACGACGGGATTTCTGAGCATATATAGTTATAAGGTAGCGGAAACGATACAGCCATATTATTTAAAATTGTGACTAAAGCAACTAGTTTTGTGGCAATATAAGTAAATCATAATATTTAATCTATCATTCTCTGTAAACTTTCATTCATGGTTGCGAAAAAGAGAAGAGATACAAGGATATGGTACAATAGTTTAAAATCGGATTGGTTCCCTTGGGGGCTTATTTCCGAATGGAAGGAGTAAACACATGCAGATGGATCCCGTTGTACGCTTGCAGGGGGTTACCAAGATCAAATCCTCCAGGACGCTTGTCGATAGCCTGACACTGGACATACCGGCAGGACAGGTATTCGGCTTTTTGGGTCCGAACGGAGCGGGGAAAACGACAACCATCCGAATGATGGTTGGTCTCATTTCGTTAACCGAAGGGGATATACATATTTGCGGCCACAGCATCAAAACAGACTTTGAACGCGCCATTGCCAATGTGGGTGCCATTGTGGAAAACCCTGAAATGTACAAGTTTATGACAGGCTACCAGAATTTGCTCCATTATGCCCGCATGAATCCGGGTGTGACGCGGGAGCGGATAGAAGAGGCAGTCAAGCTCGTTGGATTGGAAGGAAGAATCCGGGATAAAGTGAAGACCTACTCGCTCGGCATGCGCCAGCGCCTTGGTGTGGCGCAGGCGATTCTGCACCGCCCGAAACTGCTTATTCTGGACGAGCCCACGAATGGGCTGGACCCACAGGGAATCCGCGAGCTGCGCGATTATTTGCGGCATTTGAGCCGTACCGAGGGTACGACGATTTTTGTGTCCAGCCATTTGTTGTCCGAAATGGAGCTGATGTGTGACAGCGTGGCGATTATCCAGAACGGCAAGCTGATGGGAGTGCGGGATTTGAACGCTGTTTCCGGGACGCCAGAGACCGCTCGCGTGGCCTTTGAGGTAGACGACCCGCAGCAGGCGCAGCGTATTGCCGGCAGCGGCCAGATTGAGGCCGGCAGCCTTGTTCTTGATCTGGACCGGGAAGGCACTGCCAATCTGAATGCCAGATTGGCGGCGGCGGGGATCCGGGTATATGCGATACACCGGTCTGTTCGAACACTGGAGGATCAATTCCTGGAGATGACGGGAGGCGGAAGTATTGGCTGACTTTTTTAAACTTGTGCACAATGAAAATCTGAAAATTTATATCCGTGTCCGAACCTGGGTTATGCTCGGGATTTTGGCGTTTGTGACGGCGATTGTGCCTGTTCTTATTTATATGGCTTCCGATTCGGCAGGCGCCTGGGACGGGATGCTGCTGACGGCTTCCGTCGCCTTTTTTCTGAATATCATATTCACCGTCATTGTGGCGGCCGACTCCGTGGCCGGAGAATACTCGGCGGGCACCATCAAACTTTTGCTGATCCGTCCCTGGAGCCGCGGCAAGCTGCTTTTATCCAAATATCTGTCCGTCGTGCTGTTCAGCCTGGCCGCTACCGTGCTGCTGATTGTTCTGGGCACCGTTTTTTCACTGCTGCTGCTGCCAGGGGCGGGAAGCATGTCGGAGATGATGCTGCCGGGCTGGAGCGTCGGGAAATATACGGTACTCAGCCTGCTCAGCCGATATGCCGATTTATTTATCATCTGTACGTTTGCCTTTATGCTGTCGGCTGTTTTTCGCTCCGGCGGTCTGACGATCGGGCTGTCCCTGTTTATTCTGTTTATGCAGAATACTCTGTCCGTGTTTTTCACACCTGAACGTTACAGTTGGGCCAAGTATGCATTGTTTAATAACATGGGCCTCAGTCAGTATATGCTTTCCCCTGTTGGCGGGGGAGGCATGACGCTCGGTTTTTCCATTGCGGTTTTAGCTGTTTATTATGTCCTATTTATTGCGATCGGCTGGATCGTATTCGTCAAAAGGGATGTAACGGCTTGAGTTAGACAGAGCTCCTGTTATCCGTCCGGTCATGGAGGGTAACAGGGGCTTTTTTGTGCCAAGGCAGTATTTTTTCCCGTTCATCAATCAACAAGGCCTTTTTCGTTTAATTACGAAGTGAGAAAGCAGGGAGAGAGTAACAGCCGAGAGGGGGAAGCGAATTGCCGACAACCCGCTTTTTTCAGGTTTCCCTGGGAACCATCATGATCCTGCTGATCATCTTCCTGGGCTGGAAGGTCAATTTTATATTCAAGCCGCTGGTTTCCTTGTTCAGATTGATGATCGTGCCACTGATGCTTTCCGTTTTCTTTTATTATCTGCTGCGTCCTATTGTCGATTATCTGGAGAAGCAGAAGGTCAAGAGAGCGGTCTCCGTCCTGCTGATCTATTTGCTGGGCGCATTGCTAATGACTGCTTTCGCCTGGGGAGTCTGGCCCACGCTGAGGGAGCAGGTGTTTAATTTGATCGACAGTGCGCCGGATATGATCAATTCCCTTATGGAAGAACTGCAGAGGCTGCAGCGCAGCAGGCCGGTTCAGCAGATGCTGCCGGACGGCTCTGATCCGCTGTCGCAGCTGTCGGATGCTCTGAATCGGGGCGTGACCTTTCTTTCGGACTATATGACAAGCATTGTTGCCTTCATATCCAATTTTGTCATTGTCATCGCGACCTTCCCGCTCGTCCTCTACTACATGCTGAAGGAAGGCAGCAAGTTCAGCGCCGCTGCTATGAACTTTATCCCCAAGAGATATCAGAAGGATGGACGTGAAGTGCTTCAGGACATGGATTCGGCATTGGGCGGCTTTATTGTAAGCCGTGCGGTGATCAATGTAGCGCTTGGCATTCTGATGTACATCGGTTTTTTGATCATCGGGCTGCCCTATGCGCTGCTGCTGGCCAGCATTGCCGTTGTGCTGAATTTTATACCGTATATCGGGGCCGTCGTTTCTTCCATTCCCGTGATCGTGATTGCTTTTCTGGAAAGTCCCGCAATGGCGCTGTGGTCTCTCGTTGTCATCATTGCCGCACAGCAGATTCAGGATAATGTGTTGTCACCGTATATATTTGGCAAACAGCTTGATATCCATCCCCTTACCGTCGTAATCCTGCTGCTGGTTGGCGGGGATCTGAGCGGAATTCTGGGTATCATCATCGCTATTCCACTGTATATGTGCGCCAAAATACTTGTCCGCAAAATATATAATCTGCTTCTGGAGCGGCACGGGGAGAAAATGGCAGATGACGGATAGGCAGAATAAGGAAGGAATGATAATGTTAAAAAAAGAAAAGCCGGTCTCCGGACCGGCATACATAACCAAGATCATCCTGCCTCCGCGGCAGGCTCGGCAGACAGGGAATCGTCCGGAGACTCAGATTCCGACAGCTCTTCAAGCGGGGAATCCTCTGTGCCTTTCATTTGGCTGAGGCCGTTCATAATGCCGCCTTCCATAATGACAAGCGCTCCGGAGGCCGAATTGCCATACAGCTCTCCCGTGGAGGTGAGAGTAATCCGTTTGTCGGCTTGGATATTTCCAAAGACCTTTCCGGCAATAATGATCTCAGCGGCAGTGATGTCGGCCTTAATCACGGCGGATTCGCCGATGACGACAACATTCGTGCTCTTGATCTCACCCTGGTATCTGCCTTCCATTCGCAGCGGAGCTTCACAATGCAAAGTCCCTTCAAAGAAGGAGCCGCTGGAAAGCAGCGTATCTGTCGTAGTGCCGGCCTGTGAGGGTTTGGTAATGGCTTTAAACATGTTCTAACCTCCCTGATCTTCATTTCACAATGAACGGCCAATCTACAGGGCTTGTCATTGTACATATAGCAGCGGATCAACGGGAATATTTTGTTTAACCACCTGAAAGTGGAGATGCGGGCCCGTGCTTCGTCCGGTACTGCCAAGCTGTCCGATCAGGTCGCCCTTGTCCACCTGATCACCGGGGGATACATTCATTCCGTTTAGATGCATATACCAGGTCTGCAGCCCGTTCGGGTGCTGAATAATAATATATTTGCCGCGCTCGCTCATCTGATCGGCAACGGTAACGGTTCCCGCGCCTGCGGCGTAGACCGGATCGCCGATGCGGCCAGCAATATCAATGCCTGCATGGTAAGCGCTGCGGCCGTTAAACGGATCACGCCGGTAACCGAAGCTGGAGGTCAGGCGGCGCTCCGAGGTTGGCCAGAGCGAAGGCTTGCCTTCCCTGGCCAGCTCAAGCTTTCTGGCCTGCAGCAGTTTGGCCTGTTTCTGTTCTTCCCAGTTCTTCCGTGCGTCTTCAGCTCGTTCCAGCGTCTTGGGCACGCTTTTCTCCATGGCGTCCAGCAGATCCTGAATCTCTTCAAAATCATCCTTCAGCTCCCGGCCCTTCGTCAGCACCTGCTGGTCGTGAACTGCGATCCATTGACCGCCCTTGCTGCCGGATATGTCCCAAGAGATCGGTTCGTTCTTCCCGGCATTCTTGGCGGAGGAATCGGGGTCATACTTCTGGATGAACTCCTCAAGCTGCTCTTCCAGCTCGTTAACCCGTTGGATGCGTTCCTTCATATCAACGGCCTGGCTGGAAAGCTTCATCACTTCGTTTTGCAGCAGGGAAATGGCTTTTTCTTTGTCAGACACGGTGACCTCCAGTTGCAGGCTTTGGGCGGCGAGGGTTGTTTCCAGCCTGGATATGATTTGGGAGGAACGGACCTGAAGGGATACGATGAGCGTGGAGATGGATAGAACAGCAATGGCGGGCACTAAAATGACAACGGGTCTGGACAGCTGGAATTGGCGGGCAGGGCGCTGTGCGTCACGCAGCAAAAGAAGGGTCATCCGTCGGTTCATGTCTCCTTTTTTCATAACAGCTCCTTTCCGGCAGATACACAGCAGGCGGCGGCCGCAGCCGTATCGCCGGCCAAATGCCTGTATTGCTAACTATGTATTCATAGATTCCGCGTTATATGACAAAAATGTAAAGAGTAGCCCATCATCAAGGTGATTCCGTAAAGGGGGTGCCATATGCTCTGGCTGGTGATTGTTCTGCTGATTTTTATTTTCCAGGTCGGAACCATCCTGATTCTTGAATTCCGCAAGCCCTCCAAGGCTGTGGCCTGGCTTTTTATCCTGTTCTGTTTTCCGCTGATCGGCTTTGTTCTCTACTATTTCATGGCCCAAGACTATAAAAAACGCAAATTCATGCGTCAAAGAGGTTCGCGGCTCTTTCGCGGCTTCAAAGACCAGCTCTGGAAGCAGGCCAGGGTGATCGAGCGTCTGGAGCAGATGGAAAATCCGGCTTTCCACGATCAGGAGCGCTTGTTCAATCTGCTGTCCCGCCTGTCGGAAAGCCCCATTACAGGCTGCAATAAGACGCGTGTGCTGACGAACGGGGAGGAGGCTTTCCCCGATATGTTGCAAGCGATGGAGAGTGCAAAGCATCACATTCATATCGAGTTTTATATTTTCCGCAATGATGAAATCGGTGTCCGTTTTCAGCAGGTTTTAATGCGCAAGGCGCGGGAAGGGGTTAAGGTGCGTTTTGTGGCGGATGGGCTGGGAAGCTATCATTTGCCCCGCTCCTTTGTCCGTGGTTGCCGGGAAGCAGGGGTGGAATTTCACTTTTTTCTGCCTCCGCTGATAGCGACCCTTGATCGGCGGGTGAATTACCGGAATCACCGTAAAATCGTGGTGGTGGATGGTGTCGTCGGTTTTGTCGGCGGCATCAATGTTGGTAATGATTATCTGGGACTGTACCCCAAGTTCGGATTCTGGCGGGATACGCACATGCGGATTGAAGGGGACGGGGTCTATTTTTTGCAAAATACGTTTCTTGGCGACTGGAAGCTTGCTTCCGGTGAACGGATTATCGATAAAAGCCTGTTCCCGCCGCATCATTGCCGGGGAAATGAGCAGGTGCAGGTGCTCGCCAGCGGTCCGGACCAGGATTGGGATGCGATTCAGGAAATGTGCTTTGGTGCCTTGACGGTCGCCAAAAGCAGGATATGGCTGACGACCCCGTATTTCATCCCTGACCCCAGCATTTACGAAGCGCTCAAGACAGCTGCCGTCAGCGGAGTGGATGTACGGATTATCATTCCGTATAAATCGGATTCCAGATTGGTGCATCTTGCTTCCTTATCCTATGTTGAGGAGCTGCTTGAGGCGGGGGTGAGGTTTTACCAATACCGCAAAGGCTTTATCCATGCCAAGGTGATGATTGTGGATGAACTGCTGGCTTCCGTAGGAACGGCCAATCTGGACATGCGCAGCTTCTTTTATAACTTTGAGCTGACCGCTGTACTGTTTTCAAAGGAGGCTATCAACCGGCTGGTGCGGGACTTTGAGGAGGACTTGCACAACTCCAGTCCAATTGATAACGAAGAGTTTTCCAACCGGCCAAGAATCCATAAGGCAGCAGAAATGTTGACCCGCATGCTCTCCCCGCTCCTTTAAAGCTCAAAAAGGCTTGAATTTGGCGGGAAAGCGCGCTATTTTGATGTTTTTCTGCGCGCAGCTAACTTTTTTGACCAAAATCGACCATTATATGATATAATGTATATAAGTTAATGATGCTGCGGAGAAGGGGATTGTCAAACCAGTCCCCTTTTTTATCCAGTAATATGTAAATTATTCCATATAGATTTAGGGGGAAGGATGATGGAAACGATCGAGAAACAACAAGCCGCAGCAATGGGAAAAAAGTTTCCGGTCAGTCGGAAAAATAAGCTCAAGAAAGTGCTGCAGCGGGTTTCTTTTATAACTCTTGGGGCAGCGCTCATGGCGGTAGCGCTTGAAATTTTCCTTGTGCCCAATGGAGTCATCGATGGAGGCATTACCGGCATATCCATTATGTTTTCAAAACTGTTCGGATTGCCGCTCGGCATATTTCTGTTTCTTCTTAACCTGCCCTTTCTTATTCTGGGGTACAAACAAATTGGAAAGACCTTTGCGCTTTCCACGTTGCTTGGTGTAGTTATCATGTCTATCGGCACTACGCTGCTGCATACGGTTCCGGCGTTGACGCCGGGTGAACCGCTGCTGGGCGCTATCTTCGGAGGAGTCATTCTCGGGGTTGGCGTAGGACTCGTCATTCGTTCGGGGGGGTCGCTGGACGGCACAGAGATTGTTGCCATTATCGCCAGTGAGAAAACGCCGTTCTCGGTGGGTGAAATCGTGCTGTTCGTGAACGTGTTCATTCTGGGCAGCGCCGGCTTCGTATTCGGCTGGCCTAACGCGCTTTATTCCATGATTGCTTATTATATTGCCATGAAAATGATCGATATTACGATTGAAGGTCTGGATCAGTCCAAATCCGTATGGATTATCAGCGATAAATACCGGGATATCGGCGATGCGCTGACCGACCGTCTGGGCCGCGGCGTCACCTATCTGGAGGGCGAAGGCGGCTTTACCGGTGAAAGCAAAAAAGTTATTTTCGTAGTCATTACGCGGCTGGAGGAAGCGAAGTTGAAGTCCATTGTAGAGGACTGGGACCCGCAAGCTTTTGTAGCCATCGGCAATATCCATGATGTTAAAGGCGGAAGATTCAAGAAAAAAGGAATACATTAGTGAGGCTAATAGATCATAAGGCAAAGCCAGTCCCCTGATATATTTTCAGGGGGCTTTTTTGTGCTGGAAAATTCAATTTAAGAAAAACTTTATTTTTAACCTCATTTCTTCTTTAATAGTTTTCTTTATCCTGTAAGCATACGAAGGATTAGGAGGAAGCTGGAGCATGAAGAAATGGTTTTTTTGTATTATCGTTTTGCTGCTGCTGGGCTACGGGTTCACGAAATTTAAGGAAGGTATGACCGAGCTGCCCGGTGAATCAACACCTTTCGACGAAAGTATAAAAATTCCCGAAGCGGTTCCTCAAGGGGACGGTTTTACGATAAAAGTGACGAAAGAAATGATATCACAGGGGGATCTGCTGCTCGTCAACAAGGACCATCCCGTTCCGGATGGGCTGCACCCCGAGTCGGAAGCGGTAAGCCTGGTCAAGAACTCCGAGCTGATCGACGGATTCGGCGTGCTTGATAACTCTGTTCAGCTTTCACCCTGGCTGGCGGACAAATTTCGTACCATGATCAAGGCCGCGGCACAGGAAGGGGTCAATCATTTCTTGATCAGCAGCGGTTATCGGAACAAAGCCAAGCAGGACGAGCTGTATCGCGATATGGGATCGAGATACGCCCTGCCGGCGGGGTATAGCGAGCATAACCTCGGTTTATCGATGGACATCGGCTCCTCACAGGCGGAAATGAATCAGGCCCCGGAAGGGAGGTGGCTGAAAGATAACTCCTGGAAATACGGGTTTGTTCTGCGCTATCCCGAGGATAAAACAGCGGTGACAGGCATTCAATTTGAGCCTTGGCATTTCCGTTACGTCGGTCTGCCGCACAGCGCGATCATGCAGGAAAAGAATCTTGTCCTGGAACAGTATCTGGATTTACTGAAACAGGAGAAGTCGGTAAGCATCACGATCGGGGGGGAGAACTATAAAGTCTTTTACTTTCCTGTAACCGGAGATACTACGATCACCGTGCCTGTGCAAGGAAAATACGAGATATCCGGCAATAATGAGGACGGCGTTATTGTTACGGTTCACGAATAACCGGGATATTCGGAACTTTATGAGGAAAGGAAGCAGAAGGACAAGGTATTCACGGGGATATGGACAAGGAGGGGATCGGCGCAGGATGAATACGAAAATGCGGACGGTGACGACAGCCGGGATGAAGACGAATGCGAGCGGGAATAGAAACAAGATGAAGGTGAGCGTTCTAAGTCTTCGAGCCCTGCTCGTCCTTTATATATATGTGTTGGTTAAAGTCATCTTATTTAAGTTTCATTCCTTGGACCTCGGTTTTCTTGGGGGCCGCCTGCTGGCCGGTCTGCGGCAGCCCGGCTTGATCTCGCAGCAGTTGCATACAGGTAATTTGGTTCCCTTCCGGGAAATCTCCAGATCGCTGTATTCGTTAACCGACCACGCTTTATTTAATGTGTTCGGAAATGTGGTGATTTTTATGCCTTTGGGCATTTTGCTGGCTCTTATGTTCAAAGTCAAAGAGATGCCGGGGATGAAAGTATTCATCTGTGCGTTTGCCTTAAGCCTGTGCCTGGAAACCGCCCAGCTTCTGTTCAGGATTGGCCAATTTGACGTCGATGACATTTTGCTGAATTCCGCAGGAGGGCTTCTTGGCTTCTGGATATACCGAATCATTGCTGAACCGATGAGATCGGCCAATGGCTAAACCCCAATTCCGCAGCTTCCGATTTCAGGTGATTCGGCTGTTCGGGCTCAGCATGCTGTTATCCGCCGGTACTACTTTTCTGATCTACCTGGCACTGCAGCAATATTACCATACGTTGCACCGCGAAGACCCGATGTTCGAAGTCCGGGAAACCATTAGAGAGATCGGCGATATTAACGTGTTCCTGACTCTTTTTTTTCCGATTTCTTTTTTCTACTTCTATTTGCTTACCCGGCGTTACGTTGCTTATTTCCGGGAGATTTCCCGCGGGATCAACCAATTGGCCGGGGGCGACTTTTCCCATCGGGTCCATATCCAATCCAATGATGAAATCGGGGACATTGCCCGGGACATCAACCTGGCCAGCGAAAAGCTGCAGCAGGCGGTGGAACGGGGGGATTTCGCCGAGAACAGCAAGGAGCAGCTGGTGCTAAACCTCGCCCATGATTTACGGACCCCATTGACTTCCGTCATCGGGTATTTGGATTTCATCCTTCAAGGCAAAGATTTGACCGCCGATCAGATGAAGCATTACATGACAATTGCCTACACCAAATCGCTGCGGCTGGAAAAGCTGATCGACGAGCTGTTCGAAATTACGCGGATGAATTACGGCAAGCTGAGGATCAATCGCAAACTGCTTGACCTGAGCGAGCTGTTGACCCAATTAACCGAGGAAATGTATCCCGTATGCGAAAAAAGCAAGCTGACCGCGCGCCTTGAGGTCCCATCGCAGCTGATGACTTCCGGAGACGGCGACCTGCTTGCACGCGTGTTCGAGAACCTGTTGTCCAATGCCGTCCGTTACGGCAAAGACGGCGAATACATCGATATTCGCGGCCGCCTGGATGAGGGTCAAGTCGTCATTCAAGTCATCAATTACGGTGATTCCATCCCTCCGGACGAGCTTCCTCATGTGTTCGACATGTTTTTTACCGGGGATCGTGCCCGAACCCATCAGGAGGGAAGCATCGGGCTTGGCCTGTTTATCGCCAAGAACATTGTAGAGCAGCATGAAGGCTCAATATCGGTACAAAGCGATCTCATTCGTACCGAATTCGAGGTGCGTTTGCCAGCATGAACTGCTACAATTCACAATTTGTCGAGTTAGGTTACAAAAATGTGTTTTTTTAGAACTTTATCTACCATAACCTCCTCACTTACAATACCTATGGGGAGGAAGATTCATTTTTTTCCATCTCCTCGTCATGAGAAAGTGTGAGAGGAAATTAGAAGCATGTGCAAAGGGAGGTTTCATGATGAAAGAGAAAACGGCTGCCTTGCTGCTTGTTGTTTCTTTATCCGCCGCTTTGGCCGGAGAAGTAAATGCCGCATCAGGGAGTGATCAGCAGCCGCAGCAATCGAATGTTGAAGTAAATGCGCCTGCCGGACAGAAGGAAGTCCAGCTTACCCTGGAGCAGGCCGTAGCCCTGGCAGAGGCTAACAACGAGTTGTTGAGAAGTTCGACACGGGACCTGGAGCGCAAGGGGATTACACTGCAGGAGGCAGCGGAAGATCTGGGGTATATCTCACCTTATGATGTCGACGGGAACGTGGATGCCTCGGAGAGCAATCCGCGCTGGAAGAGCTATAATTCGGCCAATGAAGCTTATCTTACGGCTGTAAGGCATGCCAAGTTTGCCAAGGATAAGGTCTATTTCTCGGTCATGAAAAGTTATCAGGCCGTTTATGTTGCGGAAAACAATGTTGAAACCGCGCAGCAGCAGCTGGAGCTTGCACGGGCAAAAGAGCGCATCGCCGCCGCCAAATCATCCCGCGGTCTTGTGGCACAAAATGAATACGATGATGCCGTACACAGCCGGACGGAAGCGGAGGAAGCTGTCAGACAGCGCAGCTCGGATCTGCAAAAAGCGTATGACGCGTTAAATACGCTGATAGGCAAGCCCAAGGGCGCAACATATACTTTGGAGAACCCGCCAGAGTATCGTGAGCCCGTTAAACTGGATATCGAGGCCCATATCAGCAAGCTTGTGGAAGACAGCCCGGAGATTATTGACCTGAAGGAAGCGGTCAAGAACAGTGAATGGGATATCAGATACGATAATTTCCAGGGCAGTGAGTCTGATAAAAAGCTGAAACGTATGGATCTGGAAGATGCCAATGAGCGCTTGACGAAAGGGAAGGAGGATTTTGCCGAATCGCTGCGGACGGTCTACAGCACGCTGATGGACAAGGGTCAGGAATACATACGATTGAAGGAAAACTATGATATTGCCCAAAAAGCGCTGGAGCTGTCCCGCAAGAAATGGGCTAGAGGCATGATCGTTCAGTCCGAGCTGGAGGAGAGCCAGTTGAATGCCGACCAGCTCCGCCGTCAGCTTGAGGAATTGGCGATAGAGATAAGCCAGCTGGAATATACGCTGAATAAGCCGTGGAGTGTCTAGGAGGGACAGGTTGTGAGTGAAATCGTTGCGAACGATGCAATCGTGGAATGGAAAAAGAAACGGAGAAGGAAATGGATCATTCGAACCGTTATTGTGCTTGCATTATGCGGGGCGGGAGCGGTGGTATACTGGCAGTGGCCTGAGAAAGAAGTAGCGGCCGTGCCTCAGAACGAGACGCTGAAGGTGGAGCGCGGGGACGTCACGGAGACATTGGACGCCACGGGAACGGTCAAAGCGTCGAAGGAGGTCAACCTCAACTTCACAGGCGAAAGCACCGATAAGCTGGCGGCGGTCAATGTGGCGCCGGGGGACCGGGTCAAGGCCGGACAGGTACTGGCCCGGCTTGATGATACGGAGGCGCGCAATCAGGCACAGAGCGCTGCGGACGATCTGGCCATGGCCAAAAACAAACTGGAGGAGGCTCTTAAAGGGCCGAAGCCGGAGGAAGTGGAAATTCAGCAGGTCAATGTGCAGCGTGCGAAGACAGAGCTGGAAAGGGCAAAGCAGAATTTTGATATTGAGGAGGCCCAGAGCCAGAAAGAGCAGTCCTCCAAGCAGCTCGAACAGGCCCGTAAGGCTTATGATGACCAGAAGTTTCTGCTGGAAGAAGGGGCTGTTCCCGCCAATGAAATGGAGCAGGCCGAGCAGGCACTGGAAAAGGCTGAACAGGACTACAAAGCGCAAGAGAGGAACATGCGCAAGATTGAAAATCAGCAGAAACAAGCGATCGAGGATGCGGAAATATCGTACAGGCAGGCGCTGGCCGAGCTGAAAAAAATCCAGACTCCCGCGGATGACTCCGCGATTGAGGCGGCGAAGATTGATGTGCGGCGGGCCGAAACCGTGCTGAAGCAAAAACAGGACAGTCTGACGAAGCTGGAAATCAAGGCCCCGTGGGACGGTGTAATCCTGAAAGTAAACGGCGACGTGGGGACAAGCCCGACTGCTCCTTTCATTGTGATGAACAATGCGAGCGCCAACAATTTGATGATTGCAGCCAAAATTGGACAAAGCGATATCGTTAAGGTGCAGACAGGCTTGAAGGCTGTATTTCGTACCAACGCTTATCCTGGTGAGGAATTTCAGGGAGAGGTGAAGTTTGTGTCGCCTGAACCGTCCACCGAGGATGGGAGCACCGCTTATCCGATCGAGCTGTCTGTCAAAAACCCGGATGGCAAGCTGAAAACCGGGATGGTTATGGAAATATCCATCTTGCTGGGCACGCATAAAGACGTGCTGTTCGTTCCGGCTATGGCGATCCGCTCCGAGGGAGGGCAGGACGGCGTATACGTGGCGTCCAATCCGGCAGCTCCGGAGGCTTATGAATTTGTGCCGGTTGAGCAGGGCTTTTACACTCCTGACCGGGTTGAACTGAAGTCCGGCGTGAAGGAAGGGGATACGGTGGTGATCCCTGCGCCTGCTGTGATGCCGGAGGATCCCATGATGGGAGGTGCGGGATGAGCCACGTCATTGACATTCGGCATGTCCGCAAAACCTACAGGGTTGGCGACCAGGAAATTCATGCCCTGCATGATGTGGATCTTTCGATCGAGCAGGGGGAATTTGTCGCCATCATGGGACCGTCGGGTTCGGGGAAATCCACGATCATGAACGTGCTCGGCTGTCTTGATCTGCCGGACTCCGGCGAGTTTTATCTGGATGGATATCCGGTGCTGGGAGCCAAGCCTTACGAGCTGGCCCTGATTCGCAACCGCAAGATCGGTTTCGTATTTCAGAAATTTCATTTGCTGTCCCGCTCCACCTCGCTGGCAAATGTCGAGCTGCCGATGATTTATGCCGGGGTGCCTGCAAGGGAGCGGAAGCGGCGGGCGGCTGAGGCGCTTACTCATGTAGGGCTCGGGAACCGGCTAAAGAACAAGCCTAACGAGTTGTCGGGGGGACAGCAGCAGCGTGTATCCATCGCCCGCGCGCTTGTGAACGATCCGGTCATTCTGCTGGCGGACGAGCCGACAGGCGCGCTGGATTCCCGCACGACCGTGGAGATTATGGACATTTTTCAACGGTTGAATGATCAGGGGATCACGATCGTTCTCGTGACGCATGATGCTGAGGTAGCAGCATGTGCCAAGCGTCTGATCTATTTCCGGGACGGACGGATCGAGAAGGATGAGCGGATTACACCGCAAAGAATGTCGGCAGAGGAAGTGAACGCATGAACCCGCTGGAAACGCTGAAGATGTCCTTTTCCAGTCTGAAAAGCAACAAGCTGCGCTCGCTGCTGACCATGCTCGGCATCATTATCGGGGTTGCGGCGGTCATTGCCATTGCGGCGATCGGCAAGGGCTCCAATGCACAGATCACCTCGGAGATTAATAATATGGGCAATAATCTAATCATGATCTACCCATTTTACCAATATGATGAGGCGAATGGCACCCAATTTGTGGCGCCGCCGGAATTTACCATGGAGGATGTGGCCGAATTGGAGCAGCTCGGGTCCGTTGCCGATGTGGCTCCGAGCGGGATGAGCAGTGCCGATGTCGTCTGGGGCAGGCAAAAGGTGAATCTGCAAATCGAGGGCACTTCGGCCTCATTTGCGAGGGTGCAAAAGCTTTTCTTCACAGATGGCAGAACCTTCACGAATTATGAGGTGGAAAAAGGGATGAACGTGGCCATCATCGGGTCGCAGGCTGCCAGTGACCTGTTCGGGGAAAACAGCGCCAATGCGGTCGGCGAGACGGTATTGATTAACAATCTGCCTTTTAAAATCGTAGGTTTGCTGTCGTATAAAAACACCATGATGAACAACAGCGCCTACCAGATCTATATTCCGATCACAACCGGCATGGACCGGATGAGCCATATGAGCATTCAGCAATTGAATGTTTCCGCTGCGGCTCCCGAATTGATGGACAGCGCGCGTGCTGATATTACGCAGACACTGCGCACCAGGCATATGATCAAGGAAGGGGAGCCGGACGATTTTCAAATGATGAGCCAGACCGACTATCTGGAGATGACTGCCGGTGTTGATGCTACCATGAATCTGCTGATTATCGGAGTGGCCGGGATTGCGCTGCTCGTTGGCGGGGTGGGTATCATGAATATGATGCTGATGGCCGTTACGGAGCGGACAAGGGAAATCGGAATCCGCAAGGCCATCGGAGCCCAGCGTGGCGATATTATGCTGCAATTTCTGACGGAGGCAATATTCATCAGTCTGCTTGGCGGCATTCTCGGCGTGCTCGCCGGAATCGGGGCGGCCAAGCTGCTGAACAGCATGGCACATATGCCGATCGTATATACCGTTGAACCGGTTCTGTATTCATTCCTGAGCTGTATGGCTGTGGGCATTCTGTTTGGGGTTATTCCCGCCCTTAAAGCCTCGCGCCTGAAACCGATTGATGCTCTGAGATATGAGTAAGGGAAGGCAGTATGGCATAAATTCCAAAAAACCTGTACGGTCATTGGATCTGTACAGGTTTTTTGCCGTTTAAATAATCCAATAGTGGACGGATGGGCTGAGGGGGGATCATACGAATCAAGTCCCCTATCTTTTCAAGCCGTTCCCCGATATTAAGCAGGTGATAATCCTTGGGGGACACGTCCCGCCGAACCTCCTCCCATGTAAGGGGAGTGGAGACGGTAGCGCCTGTTCTGGCACGCGGGGTATAGGGGGCGGCCAGCGTTTTTCCATGATAGTGCTGAAGATAATCGAAATAAATGCAGGTGCCGCGGTCCTTCTTGAGCCTTTCCAGCGTGAACAGGGACGGATGCTTCTCGGTCACGTATTTTCCGACGAAATGGCCGACGCTCCGCAGCTCGTCGAATGTAATGCCTTCTGGCACGGGGACGATGATCTGTACACCTGTAGCGCCGGAAGTTTTGGGGATCGATTGCAGGCCGAGTGAAGCCAGCACCTCTCCCACGATGCTTGTGGCTTCCATGATTCGCGGTTCATCTTCAACCGAGGGGTCCAGGTCAATCATCCATTCACAGGGGAGCGGACTGCCTGCCTTATGCAGGGAAGGGTGAAACTCAAGGGCTGCCTGATTGCCGAGCCATAGCAGCTGAGGCAGATCATTCAGCACCATATAATCAATCCCTTGATGCACATAACTTTTGACGAAGCCGGGTCTGGGTTCAGGCACATTTTTCTGGTAAAAAGACTCGCCGTGAATGCCGTGCGGCCAGCGGATCACGGTTAACAGGCGGTCACGGCAGTAAGGCAGCAGGTAGGGTGCCAGAACGGCAAGCTTGGTCAAATATACCGCTTTGGTGATGCCGGCCTCCGGCCAGAGGGGCTTGTCCGGATTGGTAATCGTAATTTCATGCCCTTCGATCATGATGCTGCCTTTCACCGTTCTGGCCATGTGCAACCCTCCTTATCGAACATTCATGACTTGCTAGTTTTTCTGGCTGCGGTTTTTCGCTTGGGAGCGGCGGATGGCGCTTCGCCGGCAGCGGCCTTGGCCTGGGCAGTCGGCTTTTTGGCAGAGCGTTTGCGGGTCGGAGACGGACCCGGATCAGGCGTTATAGGTTTGACCGCCTCAATGCTGGCCTGCAGTGCAGCCATCAGGTCCACTACATTCGTTTGCGGTTTGGCTGGAGCAATTTTCACTTCTTCTCCTGCTACTTTATGAGAGATGAGATCCAGCAGCCGTGCACGGTATTCGTCCGTATATTTTTCAGGGTCAAATTCAGTGGAAAGTTGTTCAATCAGCATTTTGGCCATGGACAGTTCTTTCTCGTTGACTGCTGTCGTCCCGGGAAGATTGGGAACCTGCGAGACAGGCCTGATTTCATCCGGGTAAAATATCGTCTCAATGGCAAGACAGCCCTCCAGCACCCGAATGGCCGCCAGACTGCTCTTGGAACGGATGGAGATTTGGGCGATGCCGATCTTGCCGGTATCCTTCATGGCATTTAGCAGCAGACTGTATGCATTGGCGCCTGCCTGATCCGGAGACAAGTAATATGTTTTCTGAAAATAGATCGGATCAATATCGGTCAAATTGACGAAGTCCAGAATCGTAATATTTTTGTTGCCCTGCTCTGTCAGCTGCTCTAGCTCCTCTTTTTCGAACATGACGAAACGGCCTTTTTCATATTCATAACCTTTGCCGATTTCCTCCCATTCCACCTCTTTATCACATACGGGACACTTCCGCACATAGCTAAGGGGGCTGCCGCATTCCTTATGAATGTAGCGCATGGAAATATCCTTGTCTTCTGTTGCGGAAAACATTTTGACAGGAACATGGACAAGTCCGAAGCTGATAGCTCCTTTCCAGACGGTATGCATCGATAGTCACCTTCCTTTATTGAGCGGCTGTATGCTTGCCATACGTAGTATGCGTAGCCCGGCATATTGTATGTAGCGCATGGCGGACTTCGTTTTGGCGCATAGTAACAGGGAAATTAGGAAATTAACGCGGAGAGGAAGAGAATGCAATGGCAGACAAGCTTCCCGCTCAAGGCCCGGGACGACTTAGCAGAAGGCCCATCCCTTTCAGATCGCCGGCGGCAGGAGAGGAAGCTGCGCTTCCGCCCGAATTTGCCTTCCCCCATGATACAGAGCCGTCAGTTCAAGTCGCAGGCTCTCATGTGAATTGGGAGCAGGTAACGGGTGCGGAAGCAGAAGAAGGTTCAGCAGCTTCCGTCATGCTGGATATAGACCGGATGATGAAGGATGATGAATAAAGGGAAATTTCACTGAAGGGAGGAGTAGTTGATGGACGCCCAACGAGCCAAAGCGATCCTGGAATCGCCGGACATGATAGCGGTCAAGCTTGAGGGGGAACCGGTATGGATCGAGCATGTGGATATGGAGAACAGCATGGCGACCGTGCAGGTAGGAACGAACCCTGGCAATACACAAACCGTCAAAACCGCCCGGCTGGAGGAAAAATAACGCCTTGCCGGGAAGAACCGCTCGCCGTTTCACGGTAAGAGCGGTTTTTTTGTCAAGAAGGCTTGTTTTCCCTTTTCTTGCGGCAAGGTACTGAAGGGCTATATAATAAAGAACAAGTTGCAAGGCCTGAGGGGCCGCCGAGAGGTAGGCATGTACAGATGACAAAGGAACACTTCACATATTTGGCGCAGAGCGTTGCGGATACGGAGAGACTGGCGGCGGCATTGGCCGCCCGGTCGTTCGCTGGCTCCGTGATTGTGCTGGACGGCGAGCTGGGCGCTGGCAAAACTGCTTTTTCCAAAGCGTTCGCCAGACATCTCGGGGTAGAAGGAGTGGTCAACAGCCCGACCTTTACCCTGATCAAAGAATATGAAGGCCGATTACCCTTATACCATATGGACGTGTACCGGATCGACGAAGATGAGGCAGGGGAGCTCGGTCTGGATGAATATTTTTATGGTACAGGTGTTTGTCTGGTGGAATGGGGCAGCCGCATTCCGGCTCTCCTGCCTGAGGAGCGTCTGCATATCGTCATTGAACACACGGCCTCGCCGGATGAACGGCTGATTCATCTGACAGGCAACGGCGAAGTGTATGGTGAATGGTGCCGGAGTTTGCGAGAGAATGGAGTATGAATCATATGAATGATGAGGAAGTTCGGCCGCGGCAGCGGTTTTTGGCGTTGGATACAGCAACAGCCGTGATGGCTGCAGCTTTGATGGAGGGCGGTAAGGTTACCGGAGAGGTAAATGTGCGGGGGGAGAGAAATCATTCCGTTCATGTGATTACCGAGCTGGAAGGATTGCTGTCGGATGCCGGGGTTTCCGGGCGTGACATAACAGGTCTGGCGGTTGGTGTAGGGCCGGGTTCATATACAGGGGTCAGAATTGCAGTTACGGCGGCAAAAACCCTGGCCTGGGCATGGAAGGTGCCGGTAGCCGGTGTATCTACACTGCATGCGCTGGCCTGGGGAGGCTGGGCGCAGGGACGGAGCAAGCTGGCAGACAAGCAGGCAACCTTGCAGGACGGTGTCAATCAATGGATCATTCCGGTACTGGATGCACGGCGGGGCCAGGTGTATACCGGCCTTTTTGCGGCCAATGGAGAGGAAGCTCCCGTTCGGCTGGAGCCGGATGGCATCCGTTTAATGACTTCCTGGGTAGAGGAGCTCGCGCAGCGTTTGGCGAATACAGATGAAAGCACCCGTCCCGAAGTTCTCTGGTTTGTTGGAGAGACTGAGCTGCATGCACAAGCGGCGGCTGGTCTGACAAAGGTACTGGTACAAGCGGTGCCTTATGAACTGGAAGGCTGCTGGGTGGGCCGGCTGGGTGCTGAACGTTTGTTGAATGGAGAACAGGACGAGCTGCATACGCTCGTTCCGAACTATACCCAGTTGGCGGAGGCGGAAGCGAACCTGCTTCGCCAGCGTTGAAGGGAGCCGTTGAAGCGGGATGGAGGAGTCGAACCAGTTTCCCGGAGAGCTGTCTTTCCGGTTAATGACGATTGAGGATATACCGGACGTGATGGTGATTGAGCATGAATCGTTCACGCTGCCGTGGACGCAGGAGGCGTTCCGAAACGAGCTGACCAACAATCATTTTGCCAAATATATGATCATGGAGCTGGACGGGAAGCCGATCGGCTATGCGGGCATGTGGACGATTATGGATGAAGCTCATATTACGAACATTGCGGTCCGTGAAGCATACAGGGGACGCAAGCTTGGCGAGCGGCTGCTGGACGAGCTGATGCGGACGGCTGCTTATGTGGGCATGAAGCGGATTACCCTTGAGGTGAGGGTGTCGAATACCGTCGCTCAGGGTTTATATGAGAAAAAAGGATTTACGCCGTCCGGCATCCGAAAAGGCTACTACTCGGATAACCATGAAGATGCTCTGATTATGTGGGCGGATTTGCCTTCCGCTGAGAGCTCGGCCGGAGAGGAAGGAAGCGAGCAGGAATGAGAACACAGCAGGATATTAAAATAAAGGATACAGACGGGCACAGCTACATATTGGCGATTGAGACAAGCTGCGATGAAACAGCGGTAGCCGTCGTTAAGGACGGCAAGGAGGTGCTCTCGAATCTGATCTCCAGCCAGGTCGCCATCCACCAGGCCTTTGGCGGGGTCGTCCCCGAGGTGGCTTCCCGCAAGCACGTCGAGAGCATTACGTACATGCTGGAAGAAGCCGTGGACGCTTCGGGAATTACTCCTGACGAGCTGTCCGCTGTGGCTGTGACGCAGGGGCCGGGCCTGGTCGGTGCGCTGCTGGTAGGGATCGTTGCGGCCAAGAGCGCTGCGCTGGCTTTTGGCAAGCCGCTTATCGGCACCCACCATATTGCGGGGCATATTTATGCCAACAACCTGACGGATGAAATTATTTATCCTTGCATTGCGCTGGTGGTGTCCGGAGGGCATACGGAGCTGGTGCTGCTGGAAGCGCCGGGTCGGTTTCAGGTGATTGGCCGTACGAGGGATGATGCGGTTGGCGAGGCTTATGACAAGGTCGCCAGGGCTATCGGCTACCCGTATCCGGGCGGTCCCCATGTGGACCGCGCCGCGCTTGAGTCGAAGGAGGCGATCCCGCTCCCGCGGGTATGGCTTGAGCCGGATTCGTATGATTTCAGCTTCAGCGGCTTGAAATCGGCCGTATTAAATGCAGTCAACCAGATGAAGATGCGCGGCGAGACGGTAAACGCCGGGGCTGTTGCGCGCGGCTTTCAGGAATCGGTCGTCGAGGTGCTTGTTGAGAAGGCCGTACGCGCCATGCGTCAGTTCGGCGGACGGCAGCTGCTGTTATGCGGCGGTGTCGCGGCAAACCAGGGCTTGCGCAGAGCACTGAGCGAACGCTGCGAGCGGGAAGGGCTGCCGCTGCTGATTCCGCCGCTGAAATACTGCACGGATAACGCGGCGATGATCGGAGCGGCTGCTCATCTGAAATGGCGGCAGGGGCAGTTCACACCGCTGGATATGAAAGCAGAGCCCGGTCTGTCTCTGGAGGATTGGTCAGTGGAAGCGGCAAATGCCTATTGACATCTCTGCTGCAAGCTGATTATAATTAACAAAAATTTGTAGTTATACAGCAAACGCGATGAACAGGAGCAGTAGGGATGGTCCCGGATCAAGAGAGCTGCGGGTAGGTGCGACGCAGACGAAGGAACCCCGAATCTCGCCTGGAAGCGGAACGGTGGAAACCGTGCGGCAGGTCAAAGCAGCCGCAGCGGAGGTACACGGTTACGGACGGCCCCCGTGAGCGGGCAGCTGTGCTCTATTTGGAGCGCAGCGTACGAGTGGACCGTATATTACGGTCAACAAGAGTGGTACCGCGAGGGTGAACAGCCTGTCGTCTCTTCATGGAGACGGCAGGCTTTTGTGTTTTTCGCGGGAAATACATACAAGCAATGACCGGGAGCAGTAGAACGGTGAGGTCTGCAGAGAGCTGCGGTATGGTGCGACGCAGTGGCTGGAGCCGTTCGAATCTCGCCCGTGAGCACCGGAAGGGAATGGTGCGTCAAACCTTGAGTCAGTGGTTTAACGCTTCGGTACTTTCCGGCGGTGTTGGCCCCCGTTACAGGGCCCGCCCGGACGAAGTCTGATCAGCTAGCGTCCGGGCAAGAGAGGGATAGGTTTGCCGTTTCAGGCGAACAGATCCAACAAGAGTGGTACCGCGGATGGGATATTAAGCCCGCCGTCTCTTGGCAGCTTAGAGCTGCAGCACGGGAAAATTTCTGCCGGCAGGCGGAAGACCCGTGCGGAGACGGCGGGCTTTTTGCGCTGCCGGCAGCAGGGCGGGATAAGAACAGCACATCCGGAGCAGGTCGACATGCCCCGGAATACCAATGAGGGGGATTTCATCCATGACGAAAAGACGAATCAGCATAATGGATACGACGTTAAGAGACGGCGAACAGGCGCCGGGGGCCAGCCTGAAGCCTGAACAGAAGATTGCGCTTGCCTCCCGATTGATTGACCTGGGAGTGGATGTCCTGGAGCCGGGCTTCCCGGTGTCCAGTCCAGGGGAATTTGCAGCGGTTGAAGCAATATCTCGCCTGTCACGCGATGTAGAAATCTGTGGCTTCGCGCGTGCGGTGAGGGGAGATATCGATGCGGCTGTCAGAGCGACCCGCGATGCGGCTCGCCGCCGGATCCATCTGTTCATATCTTCTTCCGACATCCATATCGAACATCAGCTTCGCATGCGGCGCAAGGATGTCGTGCAGCAGGCCAAAGAAATGGTTGCCTATGCGAGGCAATTTTGCGATACGGTGGAATTTACGGCAATGGACTCCACCCGTACGAACATCGATGATCTGATTGAAATGGTAGAGGCAGCGATCGGGGAAGGTGCCTCCATCATCAACTTGCCGGATACCGTAGGTTACGCTCTGCCTGCAGAGTACGGCAATATGTTCCTGCGTGTCCGGGAGGGAGCGCGGGGAGGACAGAACGTCCGGTACAGCGCCCACTGTCATAACGATCTGGGACTTGCGGTCGCCAACAGCCTGGAAGCGATCCGCTGCGGAGCTGATCAGGTCGAAGTAACTGTGAACGGCATCGGGGAGCGTACCGGCAACTGCGCATTGGAAGAACTGGTCATGGCGCTTGAAACGAGGGGAGAAACGATGGGTGCACAAACAGGCATCCGTTCAGGCCAACTGTACGAGGTAGCCATGGCGGTGAGCAGAGCCATGCATTTTCCGGTCAGTTACAATAAACCCGTAATTGGCAGAAACGCTTTCCAGCATGAATCAGGCATTCACCAGGATGGTCTGCTGAAGAACCGCAATACGTATGAGATCATGGACCCGGAAGCGCTGGGCATTCCGCGCAGCATGATTATTCTGGGCAAGCACTCCGGCCGTCATGCCCTGAAGGACCGGCTGCAGAAATACGGAGTTGAGCTCGCAGACGGGGAACTGAATGCTTTTTATGAGCGGTTCAAGGAAACGGCGGACCGGGAAAAAACCGTCAGTGACGATCGGCTGCTGCAGCTGATAGACCAAACTTTTCACAAAAATGTTCAGCCATATGAACTGGCAGGTATTCATGCAGCTGCGGAAAGCGGAAAGCAGTTCACGGCATCGGTCTTGATCAAACATCAGGGAGAAGCGGAAGCAAAAATGTATTCAGCCGGAGCAGACAGCCAGGTGGAAGCGGTCATCACCGCCATCGGGCAGGCTGTTCAGGGGAATACGCGGATTGAGGACGTGGAAATCCATACGATGGGCAGCGGGGAACAAGCCTATACCGAGGCGTTTGTAACCGTGTGCTGTATGGGGAAAACGTACCACGGTTCAGCCTCCCACAGGGATCATTTGCTGGCAGTAGGCAATGCTTGTCTCTCTGCCTGCAATGCGGCCCAGCTTGCAGTGGTCTAGAAAGGTTTCACTAAAAATCATCCAGGCTTCCGTTGATGGCAGCCTGGATGTATTTGGTTATTAACATTTGTCAAGTTGTTAACAACGTTATCCACATACACACACCATTTTGTGGACAATACTGAGGAATACAGGCTGGATAAGGAATTTTGTCGAAATCATTTTGTTGTCACATCGTTGATATTACATAGAGTGAGGAGTGTGGATAATGTGGATAAAAAAGTGGATAATAATGGGTAACCCTGAAGAGTGGCGGTCCAATCACAAAAAAATGACCCTGAAGGCCATTTTTTTAAGATATGGTATACTCTGATTTTGTGTATAACCTTGTGAATAAGCATATGCCGCCAATCCAAAAAAAATGTCGATGCTGCGGCCCCTATTCCTCAATCAATTCCTCCCAGGATTCATAAACCCCGGCAAGCTCCTGTTTATGCTCCTCCAGCTGAACCTGGATTTCCTGAAGAGCCGTATAATCCTGATAAATCTCCGGACGGGTCATTTGCTCCTCCAGCGAGCTGATGGTTTCCTCCAATTCGGTGATTCTTTTTTCCAATGCTTCCAGCTTACGCTTGCGGGTGCGTTCCTCACGCGAAGCCTGCTTTCCGGCGGCATAGGCGGCAGCGCCGCTTTTCTCCGTCTCCTGGCGGTCCGGCCGCTCCGTGGAGCTGTCCTGCCTCTTTCCTGCTTGCTGGGCCTGCTCATTAGCGATTTCGGCAAGCTCTTCCTTTTTGGCAATGTAGTCGTCATAATTTCCTAGGAAATGCTCGGTGCCTCCGGGATGAAGCTCGATGACCCGCTCCGCCATCTTGTTCAGAAAATAACGGTCATGTGAAATAAACAGCAGCGTGCCCTCATAATCCACCAATGCGGATTCCAGCACCTCTCTGCTGAACAGATCCAGATGGTTGGTCGGTTCGTCGAGAATCAGCACATTCGCTTCGCGCAGCATAAGTTTGGCCAACGATACACGCGCTTTCTCCCCGCCGCTGAGCGCGGATATTTTCTTTAGCACATCCTCCCCGCTGAACAGGAAGCTGCCGAGCACGGTCCGAATGCGCACTTCCTCCAGATGCGGATATTCGCTCCACAACTCCTCCAGCACCGTATTGGCCGGGTTCAGGCTGGTATGCTCCTGGTCGTAATACCCGATTTTCACCTTCGTTCCCCAGCGGATCGTACCAGCAGAAGGCTTAAGCGAACCGGTGAGACATTTCAGGAGAGTGGATTTGCCGATCCCGTTTGGTCCGATCAGCGCGGCTGTTTCGCCGCGGCGCAGGCTGAAGGCCACGTTCCGGAAGAGCGACTTGCCGGAATCAAAGGTGACAGACAGACCGTCCACGTCAAGCACTTCCTTGCCTGACATAAAGGCGGGTTCAAATGAGAAATGAGCCTTCTTCAGCTCTCCCATCGGCTTGTCGATGCGTTCCATACGCTCAAGCGCCTTGCGGCGGCTCTGTGCGCGCTTGGTCGTAGAGGCGCGGACGATGTTGCGCTGTACAAAGGCTTCCATGCGGGCAATCTCGTCCTGCTGCTTCTCGTACTGCCTCAGCTGTGCCTCATATTCCGCGGCTTTCAGCTCAATATATCTGGAGTAATTACCGGTGTACCTTGTCGAACGGTGACGCTCGATTTCGACGATGGTCGTCACCAGCCGGTCAAGGAAATAGCGGTCATGGGAGACAACGAGCAATGCGCCGGGATAAGCACGCAAATAATCCTCAAGCCAAGTCAGCGTTTCAATGTCCAGATAGTTGGTCGGCTCGTCCAGCATCAGCAGATCAGGGGCCTGCAGGAGAATGCGGGCCAGAGCCAGCCGCGTTTTCTGTCCGCCGCTTAATGTGGAGACCGGTGTCTGCGGATCGAACGACCCGAAGCCCATGCCATGAAGGACGCTGCGGATGCGTGTTTCCATTTCATAACCGCCCCGGTCCTTGAACCAGTCTGAACGTCTGGCATAACGTTCAAGCAGATCTTCATAAGCTTTCTCATTTGTCATGGAGGCCGGGTCCGCAATTTGCTGCTCCATCTTGCGCAGCTCAGTCTCCGCTTCCAGCAGGGGCTGGAACACCTGCAGCATTTCATCCCATATGGAACGCTCCGAGTTCAGACCGCTGTTCTGGGCCAGATACCCCAGCGTTGTTTCTTTGGATTTATATATTTGACCGCTGTCGTAAGACAGTTCCCCGGCGATAATCTTGAGCAAGGTGGATTTGCCTGCGCCGTTTACCCCGACGAGTCCAATCCGCTCGCGTTCCAGAATCTGCAGATTCACTCCGTCCAGGACGGGATCCACCTCGTAAGCTTTAACAATTCCTGTTACTTGCAGCAGCATAGCTTATATCCTCCATTACAATTTGGCCAGCGCTCTTGATCAGGGCAGCAGGCAGACACACTCAGTTTACATGAAAATCGTACTCGTGGACAGCAGTTTAAAGCATGAGCCCCTTGGCTTGTAGTCAATTTTTATAATCAATGATAAACTAAAACAAGTATGTTGAAAAAGCGCGGCTGATTCGGAATGCGTGCCATGCACCCGCCCGCGCGCAATTTTGGAAGGCTTCGTCCGAAAGGATGAAAAGATGTGGATGTTCGTACGATCAAAGCAAGACTGCGGGCTGAAATGCGGGGTCTGCGGAATGAAATGAGTTCTGCCCAGCGGCTGCGGGCTTCAAGGGAGGCCTGCGGTCATGCCATTCGGCAATGGGAAGAACTGCGGGCAGGCGGCGGGAAGGAGCGCCTTACATTGTTTACCTACCTCTCCTTCGGCAGCGAGCTTGACACCACTTTGCTGATCAAGCATTGCTGGTCGCGCGGAGACCGTGTGCTTGCGCCCAGGGTGAACAAGACAGCCGGCAGATTTGAGCTGCGGGTTATCAAGGATGCAAGCGAGCTTGCATCCGGCAGCTGGGGAATACCTGAGCCAAGCGAGGCTTGCCCGCTGTGGCCTGCAGAGCAGTGGGTGCAGCTCGATTGGGTGGTCGTGCCCGGGCTGGCTTTTGACCTGACAGGAGGGCGCATCGGATATGGAGGGGGGTATTATGATCGTTTTACCGAGACACTTCTGCATGAACTCGTCCGGACGGGAGCGGCCGGACCTGCCTTTGTTGCGCTTGCGCTGCCCGGACAGATCATCGGCCATATTCCGCTGGAGCCCGGCGACTTAAAGGTAGACAAGCTGATCACGGCAGAGGGCGTCATTAGCACGGGAAAAGGGTAGGTGTTATTATCTGTATGGAATCATTTACACATTTTAACGGACAGGGCAGGGCGCGGATGGTGGACATCTCGGATAAAGCCGCCAGTGTTCGCACTGCTGTTGCGGTTTCACAGGTTACAATGGCCCCATCGACGCTTGCTGCGATCAAGGAGGGCGCTGTTGGCAAAGGAGATGTGCTGGCTGTAGCGCAGATTGCCGGAATTCAGGGAGCGAAGAAAACCTCCGACTGGATTCCCATGTGTCATCCGCTTGCTTTAACCGGCGTAAATATCACATTTACGGATAATGGGGAAGATAAGCTTTTTATTGAAGCAGAGGTCAAGACCGAAGGTAAAACAGGGGTTGAGATGGAGGCGCTGACTGCCGTCTCGGCTGCCGCGCTGACTGTCTATGATATGTGCAAGGCGCTGCAGAAGGATATGGTGATTGGACCGACTCTGCTGGAGTCCAAGACCGGAGGCAAGAACGGCGACTTCAGACGTGACGACACCCGCGATATAACTGGCAGCAACTAGTAAATGTGGTTATCTAATCGGGCCTTGATTTATGGCCTGGCCATAATCAGAGGATGAAGATAGGAGAAGGGTGATCATATGGTGTGGAAAACAGCGATCCTGACGGCCAGCGATAAAGGGGCACGGGGAGAACGTGAAGATACGAGCGCACAGGTCATCCGGGAATTGGTTGAGGAAGAGCTGGGTGGCGAAATTGTCGAATACAGAATCGTTCCCGATGAGCCTGATGAAATTATTGCCGCTTTAATAGAAATGACGGATTATTTTCATGCGGATCTGGTACTGACGACGGGCGGGACGGAGCTTGCGATCCGTGACGTTACACCTGAGGCGACCCGCCGGGTCATCGAAAGGGAGGTGCCCGGCATGGCTGAAGCGATGAGGATGACGGTCATGCAGAAGAACCGGGCCGCCATGCTGTTTCGGGGGATAGTAGGCATTCGCGGACGCACGCTGATCGTGAACCTGCCGGGAACACCGAAGGGTGTGCACGAGAATCTGGCTGCCATTATGGACCAGCTGCCGGAAGCCCTGCTGATGGTAACAGGGCAGTTCAGCAGCCGATCGGGCCATAGCTGATGCTGTAACAGCCTGTTGTCCTGCCGGATTCGCCAATTCCAAGCTACCGAGGAGGAATACCGTATGGGATTCGGAGGCATAGGAACATCCGGATTGATTTTGCTTGTTGTGCTGGCGCTGCTGCTGTTTGGCCCGAACAAGCTCCCCGAGCTGGGGCGGGCAGTAGGGCGTACATTTCGCGAGTTCAAGAATGGAGCGAGGGATCTGATGTCGGAGGATGAATCCGCGGGCAGAAATCCTTCTCCCCCGGTTCGGGAAACTGACGATGCTGCCCGAACCCGTGATAAACGGCCGACGGATCAGCCATGACGGCTTCTATAGGCCCTTTCTTCAGGAAGGGCTTTTCTTGTTAATTCGCAAGGTGGTGAATGCATGTCGGAACCGCAGGAACAGGAAATGACGATTGCCGGTCATCTGAACGAGCTGCGCAGCCGTATTATACGGGTTCTGCTTGTCTTTGCTGCGGCGCTCATTGCGGGTCTGACCGCAGCTGAGCCAGTCTACCGCTGGATACTGGCGGCCGGGCAGCAGCGAGTCAGCATTGAGCTGCATGCCTTCTCCATGTGGGATGGCATCGGCATTTATATGAAAATTGCGTTTATACTGGCGCTTGCAGCATCGCTGCCTTTTTTGCTTTTTCAAGTCTGGAAATTTGTCAGTCCCGGCTTGAAGGAGGCTGAGCGTTCAGCGGCGCTACGCTGTGTTCCTTACGTGTTTTTTCTGTTTGCTGCCGGGGCCGTGTTTGCCTATTTTGTTGTTGTGCCGATGGGGCTTTATTTTACGGCTACAGTAAACCGGAGCATGGGACTTCATGAAACCTACGGTGCGGCCCAGTTCTTCAGCTTCGTATTTAATATTGTGCTGCCTGTGTCACTGCTGTTCGAAATGCCGGTGCTGGTCATGTTCCTTACCCGTGTCGGCCTGCTCACTCCCCGGCGCATGCGCAGATGGCGCAAGGTTGCCTATTTCTTATTGGTATTTGTAGCCGTAGTCATAACACCCCCCGATTTTATTTCCGACATGCTTGTTGCGGTTCCTCTGGTCCTGCTTTACGAGTGCAGTGTCTTTATATCGGCTGTTGTGTATCGGAGGCAGCTTCAGCGCAGCGCCTCGACAGACGGCTGAGGCCCTCCTTAAGCTTATACGGGTTGGCATATTTGCTCTTTAACTGGATAGAATGGAAGAGGGCGTGTCCAACCTGGCAAATTTTGTGGCAGGGGAGTTATTTTTCTCGATAAAGACTTAGAAAAAATTGTCGTGGGGACTTGAAATTAATTCCCAAGTTGAGTATCATGAAGTTGGTTGTTAGCACTACACTGAGTTGAGTGCTAATACATACGAGAACAACCGCATATCCGAATACACATTTGAATAAGGAGGCTATTTTTCATGATCAGACCTTTGGGTGAACGCGTATTGGTGGAAGCGATCGAACAGGAGACAACAACTTCTTTCGGTATCGTGCTTCCGGACTCCGCTAAAGAAAAGCCGCAAGAAGGCAAAGTCATTGCGGTTGGGTCGGGAGCATTGAAGGACGGTGTGCGCATTCCTCTTGAAGTAAAAGAAGGCGACCGTGTTATTTTCTCCAAATACGCCGGAACAGAAATCAAATACGAAGGTAAAGAGTATTTGATTATGAAAGAGAGCGATATCCACGCCATCATCGGTTAATCGGGCCGAACCCGCAAGACCTGAACTATAGCATGACGGGATTTCTGCGAAACCCGCATTGAATATTCCATAATCCACAGGGAGGTTTTACCATAATGGCTAAAGAGATTAAATTCAGTGAAGACGCTCGCCGCTCCATGCTGCGCGGTGTAGACGCATTGGCTAACGCTGTTAAAGTAACGCTCGGACCTAAAGGCCGCAACGTAGTGCTTGAGAAAAAATTCGGCAGCCCGCTCATCACGAATGACGGTGTTACCATCGCCAAGGAAATCGAACTGGAAGACGCTTTCGAGAACATGGGCGCCCAGCTCGTTAAAGAAGTAGCTACCAAAACAAATGACGTAGCTGGTGACGGTACAACTACAGCTACAGTTCTGGCTCAAGCTTTGATCACAGAAGGCCTGAAAAACGTAACTGCAGGCGCAAGCCCAATCGGTATCCGCAAAGGTATCGACCAAGCGGTTAAAGCGGCTGTTGCTGAACTGGCGTCCATCTCCAAGCCAATCGAGGGCAAGCAATCCATCGCTCAGGTAGCGGCAATCTCCGCGGCTGACGAAGAAGTGGGCGAACTGATCGCAGAAGCCATGGAAAAAGTGGGCAAAGACGGCGTCATTACTGTAGAAGAGTCCAAAGGCTTCGCTACAGAGCTGGAAGTGGTTGAAGGTATGCAATTCGACCGCGGCTACATTTCCCCTTACATGATTACAGATACGGACAAAATGGAAGCTGTGCTGGATAACCCGTACATCCTGATCACAGACAAAAAGATCACGAATACACAGGAAATCTTGCCGCTGCTTGAGAAAATCGTACAGCAAGGCAGACCGCTCGTTCTGATTGCTGAAGACGTGGAAGGCGAAGCGCTGCCTATGCTCGTACTGAACAAGCTGCGCGGAACATTCAACGCAGTTGCGGTTAAAGCTCCTGGCTTTGGCGACCGCCGCAAAGCTATGCTGCAGGACATCGCTGCTCTGACAGGCGGCCAAGTGATCACCGAAGAGCTCGGTCTGGAACTGAAGACCGCTACGGTAGATATGCTGGGTACTGCACGTCAAGTGCGCGTAACCAAAGAAAACACGATCATTGTTGATGGGGCAGGCAACAAAGCCGATATCGATGCACGTGTAAGCCAAATCCGCACTCAACTGGAAGAGACTACTTCCGAATTCGACAAAGAGAAGCTGCAAGAGCGTCTCGCCAAACTGGCCGGCGGCGTAGCAGTGATCAAAGTCGGTGCGGCTACGGAAACTGAACTGAAAGAGCGCAAGCTGCGCATCGAAGACGCCCTGAACGCAACCCGCGCTGCGGTTGAAGAAGGTATCGTATCCGGCGGTGGTGTAGCCCTGCTGAACGTATATAACGCTGTTGCTGGTGTTCAACTGAAAGGTGACGAGCAAACAGGCGTGAACATCGTACTGCGCGCCCTGGAAGCTCCAGTCCGCACAATCGCTGCCAACGCTGGTGAAGAAGGCTCTGTTATCGTAGAACGCCTGAAGCGCGAAGAAATTGGCGTAGGCTACAACGCTGCGACTGGCGAATGGGTGAACATGATCGAAGCAGGTATCGTTGACCCTGCCAAGGTTACACGTTCCGCTCTGCAAAACGCAGCTTCCGTTGCTGCTATGTTCCTGACTACAGAAGCTGTTATCGCTGACAAGCCAGAACCAGAAAAGGCTGCAATGCCTGACATGGGCGGCATGGGCGGAATGGGCGGCATGATGTAATAAAGGGTATGAAAACCCTGTAATACCTCAATTTTAAAGGCTCCCGCGAGGGAGCCTGTTTCAATAAAATCACAAATTTTCTTTTTATCCAGAAGGCGCGCCAAACAAGGCGTGCTTTTTTGCTGCACCCATTTGTTATTTTTTGGATTTAAATTAGGCAGCAGCAAAGGCAATGGGATTCCGAATGAATACAATAACCATGAGCAATGCTCAATAGAATGATATAAGACAAGCCGGGGCTGCTTCGGCTGAGGAGGGGACGATCATGATTGATTGGAAAAGAAAAGTGGCGAGCCGGAAGTTCTGGGCGCTTCTCGCCGGTCTTGCAACTTCCGCGCTGACGGTTTTTGGTTACGCTAGTGATTCAGAAGTAACAGTGAAAATCATCGGGCTGATCGGCGCTTTTGGCTCAATTGCCATCTACATGCTGTCCGAAGCCTATGTAGACGGCCAGTCTACCAAGTCAGCAGGAACCAAGCCAGACGAGGCCACGAAGTCATAATTTCTAAGTGATTGGAATTTTTAATGAATAGATCATAGCGGTAAAAAATGAAGTGTACCCCTTAGAATAAACATTTGCAAAACCCTTGAGGGATTCTGCGATGTTCTAAGGGGTACCTTTTTAGAAGCGAATTTCAGGAACGAACTATCAGGAACTGATCCCTTTTCCTCCAAGGGGGGTTAATTCTACTGCTTCTACTCCATCGATTAAAGGTTTTGCATGTTGAATTGCAGCTTTTGTTTCTTCCAGGGAAAGGGATGCCTTGTGTGCTTCAGAACTGCTCCACACCTCCGTTACCCATACCGCGTTTGGATCCGTTTCAGGCGTACTAACAATGTATAGCTCACAGTCTTTTATAGACTGCAGGCCAGCGGCAGCTTCCAATAACATGTTAGCCAGAATATCCCTTTGGCCGGGCTTGGCGGTAAATTTGGCTTGCATTCCATATTTACTCATATGTATCAGCTCCTTTACTGTGTAGCTAGATTATATAAGACTTTATCCTTGTTTTTAATGGTATTCCCATTTGTGCTAAATAAAATATAACAGCATGTAAACCTTAGGCTTAAAAAATTCGCATAATCACATAATGGATGATGCCAATCCCCAGCGGAATAAGGATAGCTGCTCTTAAGCTGGTGCCACCCTGATCATAGAATTCCGGAATACGTGCAGAATCGTCGGCATATGTCTCGCAGATTCGGGTGATCTTCTTTTCCGCATATTTGAGATACATAGCATTGCCGCACATGCCAAACAAAATGGAAACCGTCCAATTCATTATAATTACGGCCCAGAAGGATGGAATAAGATCCTGAACGAGTATCGTAAAAATGGAATAGACGAAGCCTAACAGCTACATTTTCCTATTGCTCTCTTTCACTCACAAGAAACACCTCCTCTTTACATTCCCTATCTGTTGGGAAAAATGATAATAGTACCCTTTTGGGACCTCTATATTATACACTGTATAAAGCATAGAGGTTCATAGTTGTGTATCCGCTTCTTTATTGACTTTGCCCAAAATAGTTGTTAGAGTTATAAGCAAGTGAATAAGTTTCATGGAATGTTACCGAGAGGGCATAACCTGGACCGACTTGATTACACTACCCGTGTATTCAATGTCGGCTCAGGTTTTTTCATTATCCGGCCCTGCCAATTTGGCAAATACTTAGCAAAGGAGTTTTAACCATGTCCAACAGTGTCTTTCCTAGTGATTTTCTTTGGGGCGGAGCCATCGCCGCCAATCAGGCGGAAGGAGCTTATCTTGAAGGCGGCAAAGGGCTGACCATTGTTGATTTATTGCCTACGGGCGAACACAGAAGAGCGATTATGAAGGGCAATGTTCCGTCCTTCATCCCGCTGGAAGGGGAATTCTATCCTTCTCATGAAGCGATTGATTTCTATCATCGTTATAAAGAAGATATGGCCTTGTTTGCTGAAATGGGCTTTAAGGCCTTGCGTGTCTCGATCTCCTGGGCGCGTATTTTCCCAACTGGAGAAGATGAGACGCCGAATGAAGCGGGCTTGCAATTTTATGATGATCTGTTCGATGAAATGCTTAAGTATAACATTCAGCCGGTCGTAACCCTTGCCCATTTTGATGTACCGGTGCATTTGATCGAAAAATACGGCAGCTGGAGAAACCGCAAGCTTGTCTATCTGTTTGAAACCTACTCCAAGACCGTCTTTAACCGGTATAAAGACAAGGTAAAATACTGGATGACCTTCAATGAAATCAATATGCTGCTGCATCTTCCGTTCCTCGGTGCGGGTCTTGTATTTAAAGAAGGGGACAACGTCAAGGAAATCCAGTACCAGGCCGCGCACCATCAGCTCGTTGCCAGCGCACTGGCCACGAAAGCATGCCATGAGATCATTCCGGACGGAAAAATCGGCTGCATGCTCGCTGCGGGCAGCTTTTACCCGTATACCTGTAACCCCGAAGATGTCTTCCAGGGGATGGAGAAGGATCGCGAGTCCTATTTCTTCATTGATGTCCAGTCACGCGGGGAGTATCCGGGCTATGCCAAGCGTTTCTTCAAGGATCATAACCTCAACATCGTCATGGAGCCGGAAGATGCAGCCATTCTGAAAAATCATACGGTCGATTATATTGGCTTTAGCTATTATTCCAGCCGGACGACAAGCACAGATCCTGAAGTCGTGAAAAACATGACCAGCGGCAACGTATTCGGCTCCGTGGCCAACCCTTACCTGGCCAAATCCGAGTGGGGATGGACGATCGATCCGAAGGGCTTCCGCATCACGGCCAACCAGCTGCATGACCGTTATCAAAAACCGCTGTTTGTAGTGGAGAACGGGCTCGGGGCTAACGATGAGGTTTCGCCTGACGGGGAAATCAATGATGACTACAGAATCGACTACCTGAAGCAGCATGTCGCTGAAATGGGCGAGGCCATCAAGGATGGTGTGGAGATTATCGGATATACCAGCTGGGGGCCGATCGATATCGTCAGCGCTTCCTCCGGCGAGATGAAGAAACGGTACGGTTATATTTATGTGGACAGGGATAATGAAGGCAAAGGAACTCTGGAAAGAAAAAAGAAAAAGAGCTTTGACTGGTACAAAAATGTGATTCAATCCAACGGTGCAAATCTCTAAGGGACGAGCAGCACTTCAAACCAGGAGTAAAGTTGCATGAAAACGAAAACGGAAATCCTTGATTCAGAAGGATTTTCGTTTTTATTTTCGTATGAATTGAAAGCGTTGACAGGCGCATGAGCCCGCTATATACTTAACTTAGTTAACCGAATATCATTGGGATTGTTACTGTGCGCAGGCAAAACCTAAGTTGCAAAATATAAGATCAAAGGGTCTTATTTATTTTGTAATGCTTAGGTTTTTTATGTGTTTATATAGAAAGAAAGCAGGGTATGATCATAGGATCGGCGACTCTTGCAGGGGCAAAAAACGGGGGCGAAAGATCGTGAAGATAGCAAAGGTCATTAACAACAATGTAATAAGCGTAATTCAGGAGGATGGCGCTGAGCTGGTCGTGATGGGACGGGGGCTTGCTTTTAAGAAAAAGCCTGGCGATGATGTGGAAGAAGACAAGATCGAAAAGGTCTTTGCTTTGAAAAACAAACAAACATCCGACAATTTCAAAATGCTTCTGCGCGAGGTGCCCATCGAGCTGGTTGTTGTCGTTGAAGAAATTATTGATTATACCAAGAACACCTTGGGTAAAAAGCTGAACGAGAATATTTATGTATCCTTGACGGACCATATTAACTTTGCCATAGAAAGACATGAGCAGGGGCTGGAAATCAAGAATGCCTTGTTGTGGGAAATCAAGCAGTTATATAAAGAAGAATTTCAGGTCGGTCAGAAGGCGCTCGAGCAAATAAATCAAAAATTCAATATCGAGCTGCCCGAGGATGAGGCCGGGTTTATTGCCATTCATATCATTAATGCGGAAATGAACGAAGAAGTCGTGAATACCATGAATATCACAAAGTTCATCCAGCAAATTATGACGATCGTGAAATATCATTTCAAGGCCGAATTTGATGAAGATTCTTTAAGCTATTTCCGGTTTATCACACACTTGAAGTTTTTTGCCCAGCGTATTTTCAAAGGAACGCATTATGATAATAATTATGACTATTTATATAAGATTATCAAAGAGAAGCATCCGGATGCCGCGGAATGCACGGAGAAAATCAAAAAGTTCGTCAAAAAGGAGTACAACCACGAGCTGACGAACGAAGAAATGCTCTATTTAACGATCCATATTGAACGGGTAGTGAATAGATAACAGGTGGCAGGTTTGGGACAAAATGGCTTTGGCGATCACTTCGCTGAAGCCATTTTTTTGCATTTACGATATTGCTGTTATTGGGGAAGACGAATAAATCAAATTTTTCACAATATGATATGTAAGCGCTCTATAAATTACTCGGGAGGTAAGACACCATGTTGAAACGACTGAAACAAGCCGCCAGAATAACCATGCTTTGCACACTGGCTGTTGGAACAACGTTTGCCTTCGCTAACGGTGCATTGGCCAAGGATATAAAAAACCGGCCTGCGTCCTATCGGACGGTTGTGGAGGTTGAGGACTGGGGACCGACCATTACGAAGGTAATCGTGGATTTGGGAAAGCCGGTACCTAAAAATGCCATAGCCAGGGATACGTTTAAGGTTCATGTGAAACGAAGCGACAGCAGACTGGCAGATCCTTTTCTAGAGGAGGGAGAACGCAAGGTCACCAGGGCTTATGTTGCGGACAAAGACGGGAACCCCGTAAAGCAAACCGGAAGATACGCAGTGTTGGAAATGGAAATCGGACCGGCATTAACGCTGGGCTCAGCCATAAATTATGACTCCGCGGGATCAGGATTTAACGACTGGAATGACAACCAGTACACCATTATCCAGCAAAAAGCAATAAAAACCAGCACAGGCACGATTTCCGGTTTGACAGTGAACTCGTCCGCCGGAGAAATAAGAGAGCTTGTTGATGAATTCACAACAGGCAAAGCTGCTTTTAATGGGGTTACTTTAACCTATGCCGACTATGCCCCGGCCAAAGATAAAGGGAAAAATCCTTTGATAATCTGGCTGCATGGCATGGGAGAGGGAGGCACCGCCCCGACGATTGCAATTGCCGGAAACAAAGCCGTCAATTTTGCCTCCAAAGACATTCAATCCTATTTTGGTGGAGCTTATGTACTGGCGCCTCAGACACCAACTTACTGGATGGACGGTTTTACAGGCTTTGGGGACGGTACCTCCAAGTATGAGGAAGCGTTGATGGCCCTGATCAAGGATTATGTGGCCAAGAACAAGGATATTGATACGAATCGGATTTACATTGGCGGAGACTCCAACGGCGGGTATATGACCATGCTGATGATGCGTGATTACAAGGATTATTTTGCCGGAGCCATGGCCGTGTGCGAGGCCTTGAAGGATACGCTCATCACGGATGAACAAATCCGTGCAATGAAGGATCTGCCGATCTGGTTTGTGGCGGCCAAAACCGATACCGTGGTTCCGCCCCACGAATACGCGGTTCCAACCTACAACCGTCTGATCGATGCAGGAGCGAAGGACGTTCATTTATCTTTATTTGATAACGTAGTGGACACTTCCGGTTTATACAAGAAAAGCGACGGAACACCATTCGAATACAATGGCCACTGGTCCTGGATTTACGTATATAATAATGAGGTTTCCAACGTAATTGACGGAAAAACAACAACGATTATGGAATGGCTTGCCTCCAAGTCATTGGATAAGCAATAAACGTGTGGGGGCAAAATGCCGGCAGGTACTTGCACTACAAGTAGTTTTCGAACGACATCAAGCAGCATCGAATAATGAAAATCGCAATAGTACACGCTGGTGTGAAAGACGAAAGGCCGAGAACAGGGGAATTTACTCTGTTCTCGGCCTTTTTTGCTTTTTAAGTAGGGGTTTTCTCTTGATGTGAATGTACATCGATAGACGTTTTGAACACACCATTTAGACGGTTGTTCTAAAATGCACTTGCAGGCAATTATTGTATTGCTGAGCACTTTGAACGTGTCTATAATAGAGCACAGTAGATGATTTTTTGTACTGAACGGTCAGTTCAAAAAGGAGGTTGTATGAAAAAGCAGACGCAGGAGCTCATCTTCAACGGAGCGCTCAAAGCGTTCTCGGAGAGGGGCTACAACGAAACCAATATGGAGGAAATCGCGCGGGTGTGCGGGATTGCCAAGGGAACGCTGTATTACAATTTCAAAAATAAACAGGAGCTGTACATTTATATTCTCAAAATGGGGATGGAGCAATTCGTCTGCCGCATTCGAGAGGTGATGGACCCGATTCCGCGGGAGCATGTGGTTGAGCGGGTCGAGCAGCTGATCAAAGTGCATTATGATTTTACGCGTGAAGAACAGGATTTCTGCCGCTTGCTGACCAGCAAAGGATGGGTGTCGCAGGATCAGCATTTTGACATCAGGCAGGTACTGGCGGATTATTTTCAATTCATGGAGGCAGAGATTGACTCGGGCAAAGGGCAGGGGTATATCTCGCCAACGCTGGATACGCAGACAACGGCAAACTGCCTCTTCGGCTTGTTTATTTTTATGCCGATGCGGATCATCGTCTGGGGAGATACGAGCAACCTGCCCGAGGTCCGCAGCACGGTTAAAGAGTTTATTTATAATGCTTTGGGGCTGAAGGCCCCCAATAAATCATGGAGTGATGAATTATGAAGCTAAAAAACGCCTCGATATATGGAATCATGATCATCCTGATTGCAGCCGTCATTTACGGACTGCTGGCATTTCAGCGCGGCGGAGAAACCACCGGAGCGGAGAAAGGGCGCGGCAGCTCCGCGCCGACGGCCTATGTGGAATCCGATGTGATCAACGCCAGCTTTAAAACGGCAGGGCGGGTTGCTGAACTGTTGGTAGACGAGGGAGATCAGGTGAAGAAGGGCCAGGTGATTGCCCGTTTGGAGAGCAAGGAGCTGCAGGATAAGGTGAAGCAGGCGGAAGCAGCGCTTCAGGCAGCCAAAGCCAATGTAGGGCAGGCGAAAGCCGGCGTGTCGCAGGCCCAGGCTTCCGTCAGTGCGGCTGAGGCCAAGAAGAGCCAGGGCAGCGAGGCCGTCAAGGTCACGTCCGAGACGGCAACAAGCAAGATCGCGCAGGCCCAGGCAGCTGCTGATGCGGCGAAGGCGAAATGGGAGGCGTTAAAGGCAGGCGCGCGTCCGCAGGAAATCCAGCAGGCTGAGATTAATATGAAAGCGGCCAAAGATGCCTATGATCTGGCGACAAAACAGCAGGAGCGTACCCGCGAGCTGTTTGCCGCCGGCGCGGCTTCACAGGCAGCGCTGGATCAGGCGAATCTGGACAAAGAGCAGGCACGGGCGAAATATGAAGCAGCTGAGAAGCAGGTTGAGCTGGCGAAGGCAGGCAGCCGCGAAGAAGAGATTGCGGCTGCCAAAGCCCAGTATGATCAGGCGCTTGCAGCCGTGAAGGAAGCTCAGGCCGGAGCGGGCCAGGTTGCGCTGCAGCAGGAGGACGTGAAGGCTGCCCAGGCTTCCGTAAAGCAGGCGCAATCGGCAGTGGAGCAGGCGCAGTCCACGGTGACGGCGGCCGAATCGCAGGTGGCGCAGGCGGAAGCGGCACTGGAGGAAGCGCGCACCTATTTGAGCTATACGGAGCTGAAAGCTCCGGCTGACGGCGTCATCAGCTCCAAATCCTTAAATGTCGGGGAACTGGCCAGTGCAGGCTTTACGGTATATTCCATAGAAACGACTTCCCAACGCTGGGCTAAGTTTTATGTGCCGGAAACGGAACTGAACGGGTTAAAGGCTGGCGATCAGGTGGCGCTTAAACTTCTCGCGGATAACAGCCAGTTCAAAGGCAAGGTCAAGGTCATAGACGCGGCTGCCGACTTTGCGGTACAAAAGCCGAGCCAAAGCTCAGGGGATACCGACATCCGTTCCTTTGGAGTTAAGGTGGAACTGACCGGATTGCCTGCTTCCGTTCCTACAGGCGCAACAGTTTTCCTGCTGGATAAAGGGGCGCAGGCCAATGAATGACCACCTCTCAATCCGCACCATAATTCGCGAGGAGTGGCGTGAAATTGTCAAAGACCGCAGGCTGCTGATGGTTTTAATCATTACACCTGTGATTTATGCGGTCATGTTCGGCTTCCTGTATGCCAATCAGCGGATTACGGAAATGCCTGTAACGGTGTATGATGGCGATCATTCGCAGCTCAGCCGGCAGATTATTCAGGCCTTTGACGCTACGGACACTTTTAATGTTGTACAGCAAACGCGCAATGAGGAGGATGCCATACGACAGGTGGAAACGGGGGAAGCCAAGGTCGGTCTTATTATACCGGACAATTTTTCGACACGTCTTAAGCATGGTGAAAATATCCCCGTCATGACGCTCATTGACGGCAGCAACATGATGTACTCGAACAGTGCGAGCCGGATCGCCAATCAGGTGATCAGCAGCATCAGCGCGGGGGTGTCGACGAAAACGCTGGAAATGAAGGGTTTTAACGAGGATCAGGCTTCATCCACATTCAGCGCGATTCCCTTCCGTTCACGCGTGCTGTTCAATCCGACCTATGACTATAAGCTATTCATGCCGCTTGGGGTGTTATCGGCTGCGCTGCAGCAGTGCCTGCTGCTCGGCATTGCCCTGTCCTGCACGAGAGATAAGGAGCGGGGAACCTGGATACAATATTCCGACTGGCGGTTTACGCCGTGGAAGCTGGCCTTGGCCAAGCTTGTCCCCTATTACCTCGCAGGCACGCTGAATGTAGTGACAGTATTCGGTCTAAGCGCGTTTGTGTTCGACATACCGTTCAAGGGCCAGCTGCTGCCGTTCGTACTCGTATCGCTGCTGTTTAATTTTGCTTTGTGCGGACTGGGTTTTCTGTTCAGCATGGTCTCGAAAACAAGAGTGGACGCCACGCAAACGCTGATGCTGTTCGCCGTTCCGGCCTTTATGCTTTCAGGTTATACCTGGCCGCTGGAAGCAATGCCTTCCTTTTTAAGAGGGGTGGCTCATGTTTTGCCGCTGACTTATTATCTGGATGCGATCAGAAGCATTACATTAAAAGGCCTGGACATGGCATATATAATGAAGGATATTTTAGCCCTTGGCCTGATTGGACTGGTCTGCCTGCTGCTTTCCTTCATCGTCTTTCCTCTGCAGTTCCGGAAGGCTCGTGAAACGGAGGTTGCAGGAGAGCAGGCAGTTGTAAAGGGATAATAGGATCACAAAAATTCCCCGAAGTGATGAAACCTTCGGGGAATTTTTTTAACGAATAAATGCGGTCTGTCTTCTTTGAAGTTATGTCGATAAACGTTTCTTTTATGAGTGCAAGTCCTCTATGGAATTGATGTCAACATAAGCAGGAACAACAAGTCCGGAAGATACACCAGTCATGCTTGTACCCACATCAACAATATCATCTTTATACTGTGCGTAATAATCAGCGTGGGTGAGGGGCAGCCAGGCTGCTGCGCTCGCATCCACATCACCGGTAGCGACACCGATCCACATCGGCCCCGGCTCTACTTGCAGGGCCGTAACTTTATAACCCAAATTATGTTCAAGCACATATTTCAGGACGTTCGTGCTGGCAATCTCCGAATCCCAGGCTGCATAGCTTAATTTAAATGCATCACCATTCACAGGCTTGAGGCCCTGGGTCCATTCCTGCACCTTTTCAGGATGGGCATCTGCCCATTCCTTCGCGGCCTGTTCGGGCGGTGTCCCCTCCTGAATCGCAATCATGACTTCACCCATATCCTCAGCAGTCCATTTGAACCGGCTAAGGAATTCATAGGCAACAGGATGGTCTTCCTTCAGCCCTTTGCGGCCGATGGTGTGAATCTCTTCCGGATCACCGTACGATTTCTTTGGATCCTCAAGATACTTCAGGTCGTATTTGTTGAACATCCAATGCGGTGACCAGCCCGTGACAACAATCGGTTCCTTCTTCTTGATGGCGTCATCCAGCGCCGCAGTCATAGCGGCAGGCGAGCCCTCAATCAGAGTCCAATCTGATAAATCGTAATCTTTCATAGCGTTTGCGGTCAGCTTCATCAAACCCGCACCAGGATCGGTGCCGACAATCTTGTAGCTGACTTTCTTGCCGAAATCTCCGGAGGCAGCGGTATCCGCCGCTGCTCCGTCCTTCAAATCCTCAATGGAGTTAATATTCATATAAGAAGGAACAACAAGTCCGGTTTTCACGCCTGTCATATTTGGTCCAAGATCATCCAATTTATCTTTGTACTCAGCCCAGTAATCGGCATGAGTCAGTGGCAGCCAGGCGGCTGGAGAGGCATCGACATCACCGTTTGCCACCCCGGTCCACATCGGTCCGGCTTCCACCTGGAGTGCGTTTACCTTGTAGCCGAGGTCGTGTTCAAGCACATATTTGAGCAGGTTGGTGCTGGCAATCTCCGAGTCCCAGGCCACATAGCTCAGCTTGAGGGGTTCGCCGTTCACAGGCTTCAGACCTTTGGTCCACTCGGCAACCTTGTCGGCATGACTGGTCGCCCAGTCCTGTGCCGCCTGCTCGGGGCTTGCGCCTCCCTGAATGGCGGTCATCATTTCACCCATGTCCTCTGATGTCCAGGCAAACCTGTCGAGAAATTCATAGGCGGTTGGATGATCGGTCTTCAGCCCTTTGCGGGCGATGGTATGGATTTCCTCAGCTTCCCCGTAGGTCTTCTTCGGGTCTTCCAAATATTTAAGATCATATTTATTGAACATCCAGTGTGGTGTCCAGCCTGTGATGATGATCGGCTCCTGATTTTTGACCGCTTTGTCGAGGGTGGCGGTCATCGCCGCCCCGGAGCCCTCAACAAGCGTCCAGTCCGTCAAATCATAATCCTTGATGGCCTGCGCGGTCGATTTCATAATGCCCGCACCGGCATCAATGCCGACAATCTGATGATTCACCTCGTCTCCAACGGCATTCGCCGCAGGAGCTTGAGTACCTTTGAGGTCCTCAATGGAATTGATATTCATATAGGCAGGAACGACAAGTCCGGTTTTGACACCCTTCATGTTCGGTCCCAGGTCATCCAGTTTATCTTTGTACTCGGCCCAGTAATCGGCATGAGTCAAGGGCAGCCAGGCGGCAGGGGAAGCGTCGACATCACCGCTTGCTACGCCAGTCCACATCGGTCCGGCTTCGACTTGCATCGCCTCCACCTTATAGCCAAGGTCGTGTTCAAGCACATATTTGAGCAGGTTCGTGCTGGCAATCTCCGAATCCCAGGCCACATAGCTCAGCTTGATCGTGTCGCCGTTGACCGGCTGCAGGCCCTTCGTCCATTCGGCAACCTTGTCGGCATGTTTGGTCGCCCAATCCTGTGCCGCCTGCTCAGGGCTTGTGCCGTTCTGAATGGCGATCATCATTTCGCCCATTTCATCGGAGGTCCAGGCGAAGCGGTCCAGAAATTCATAGGCGGTTGGATGATCGGCCTTCAACCCTTTGCGGGCGACGGTATGAATCTCCTCGGCTTCACCATAGGTCTTTTTCGGATCCTCCAAATATTTGAGATCATATTTGTTGAACATCCAGTGTGGTGTCCAGCCTGTAACGATAATCGGCTCATGATTTTTGACAGCCTTGTCGAGAGTTGCGGTCATGGCTGCGCCCGAACCTTCGACCAGTGTCCAGTCGGTTAAGCCATAATCCTTGATGGCCTGTGCAGTCGATTTCATAATGCCTGCACCGGCATCAATCCCAATAATCTGGTATCCGACTTCTTCACCTACAGTTGAAGCGGTGTGGCCTTCGCTGGCGGAGGTGCCGGATCTGTCAATATACTGAGTAAATCCGAGAGCAAGAATGAGCACGGTGGCAGCAGCAGCGATCCAGGCCTTTTGCTTGCCTTTTACCCGGCTCTTGCCGCGCTTCCCGGGTTTGAACAGATTTTGTGTAAAACGGTCAAGCACGATCGCCAGCACTACAACGGCCAGGCCGGCTTCAAAACCTTTACCGATCTGCAGTTGGGTTACGGCACGATATACTTCCGCACCGATGCCCTGTGCGCCGATCATGGACGCGATCACGACCATGGACAGGGACAGCATGATGGTTTGGTTGATACCCGCCATCAGGGTAGGCATTGCCAGCGGAAGCTGTACCTTGAACAGCTTCTGGCCCGGTGTGGAGCCGAAAGCGTCAGCGGCTTCCACAAGCTCGCCGGATACCTGCTGAATCCCCAGGTTCGTCATACGGATCGTTGGCGGTATGGCGAAAATAACGGAAGCGATCACGCCGGGAACGACCCCCAGACTGAAGAAGGTTACCGCAGGAAGCAGATATACAAAGGCAGGCATCGTCTGCATGAAATCAAGCAGAGGGGTGATGATGCGCGAAGCGGTTCTGCTGTAGGCACACCATATTCCAAGCGGAACGCCCAGAATGATGGAGATCAACGCGGAGGTAATAACAAGCCCCAGTGTATTCATCGTCTGGGTCCAGTAGCCCAGATTGTCGACCAGCAGGAAGCCGATGACTGTAAACAGCGTGAGCGGCAGCCTTCCAATCAGGTAAGCGATAATCCCTATAATCAGGATAAAGAGCAGCGGATGGGGCATCAGGAACAGTCCTGCAAAGAACCCGACCACGCTCTGAATGACGGTTGAGATGACATTGAACAATCCGCCAAGATGCAGACCCATCCAATCGACGATGGCCTGAATCCATTCAGCGAGCGGTATTTTCGGCAGCATCGGCATTCACCTCCTTGATGGATACTTCTCCGGCAAGCGCGCCGAGCAGCGCACCACGCACGATGACCCCTTGAAGTCTGCCGTCGTCACCGACAACAGCGAGAGGCACTTTGGCCGAGCTTGTGATTTCGAACAAATCATTCATGACGGTATCCGGCGTCACCTGTGGGCCGTCTGTAATCAGAATGTCGTTCAGCTTTTTATTTTCCTTCATGGCAGCCGATGTATCCTCGGCCGTAATGACGCCCAGCAATTTCTTGGAACGGTCGATAACAAACAGATTGGAAATCCCGCGTTCACGCATGAGCTCCAGTGCAACCCGCGGTCCCCGGTCCAGTGTAATGGTTTCCGGTCTGCGCATGACGTGGGCGGCTGTAAGCACCTTGGACAGATCCACATCCTCCACGAAGCGTTCCACATAGGCGTTGGCCGGCTGAATCATGATTTCTTCAGGTGTGCCGATTTGCACAACCGCCCCGTCCTTCATTAGAGCGATCCGGTCACCGATCCGCAGCGCTTCGTCCAGGTCATGGGTTATGAAGATAATCGTTTTTTGCATTTTATGCTGCAGTTCCAGCAGTTCGTCCTGCATATCCCGGCGAATCAGCGGATCGAGCGCACTGAAGGCTTCGTCCATCAGCAGAATTTCAGGATCGTTTGCAAGAGCGCGGGCCAGACCGACACGCTGCTGCATGCCGCCGCTCAGCTCATCAGGCATTTTATCAGCCCAGGTCTTTAGACCAACGAGCTCAAGCGCCTGGCGGGCCTTTTCTTCACGCTCGGTTTTATCCACCTTCTGAATCTCCAGCCCGTATTCCACGTTTTCGAGCACTGTGCGGTGCGGGAACAATGCGAATTTCTGGAAAACCATGCTGATCGTTTTGCGGCGGACCTGACGGAGCTGCTCCTTGTTCATTTTGCGCAAGTCCTTGCCATGAACGAGGATTTCCCCGGAGGTCGGCTCGATCAGACGGTTGAACATCCGTACCAGCGTCGATTTCCCGCTGCCGGATAAACCCATGATGACAAAAATTTCACCTTGCTGGATTTGCATATTCGCCCGGTTCACACCGACAGTGATTTGCTTTTCCTTGGCAAGCCGTTCCTTATTCCAGCCCTTTTCGAGGAGAGCAACGCCCTGCTCTGCCCGCGGACCGAACAGCTTGCTGACATTCTTTACTTCCAAAATGGTCATGTAATCCACCTCTTCTCTCTATCTTTCGCTTTCCATTAACCCCACGGTGCTTGTATGGCGATTGACACAAGTCAATGGATTTTACACGGTCAGCGTTTGGACTCGGCTGACAACGTAAACAATTGTAACAGAGCCTTTGTAAATTTATCAAATGAAAATTCTGTTCGTAATGAACGTACAGAAAAAACTGTACAAACCAATGCTGTATAATGCTCCAATATCCTTTAGGATGCTCCATAGTCCGTTTCTTTACAACAGAATCAGCTTTTTTTAAAATAGACAAAGATTTAAACTTATAACGGATGATACTGCGCCTAATTTAAGCAGCCGCTCCCGTCTAAGATATGAACAGGAGGTTGCAAGCATGAGCTTGGACCATTTGGATGAGAAACAGCAAGAATCCCTGCAGAGAATAAGGAAAAGAGTAATAGAAGCGATCGGAAAAAATATGGATTTATACGGAGTAACACTTTCTACGGGGCATTTGTACGGCCTGCTTTTTTTTGCCGATAAACCGATGACGCTTGATGATATGGGCCGTGAAATGGAGATGAGCAAAACAAGCATGAGCACCAGTATGCGCACGCTGCTTGATCTGAAAATGGTGAACAAGGTATGGACCAAGGGTTCGCGCAAGGATTTATATGAGGTCGAGTTTGACTGGTATCAGACATTTACCGATTATTTTGCCATCAAGTGGCGCAAAGCGGTAGAAACGAATTTGCAGATACTGCGGAAGGCGATATCGGAAGTAGACAAGCTGCTGATGGATGAGGATGCGAGCGGGGCTGTGAAAGAGGTGCTGCAGCGCGACCGCGGCAAAATGAAGCAGGCCGAATCGTATTATAAATGGCTGGATCGTCTCATTGATGCGATGGAGGATGAGAAGATTTATGAACTGGTACCGAAGGAAGAAGATGATAAAATAAAGGCAGAAGACAAAAACTAAATAAGGCATGGTGCTTGTCCCGGGAAAAGGGAGGGAGCATCGTCATGTTTATTAATGAGGAGAGATTCGGGTGGCGAACATACGGGTCAGTACGAAGAATGGCGAGCTTCATGGCATGGAAGCGGACGGTATTTTTTCCTGGAAGGGCATACCCTATGCGCAGCCGCCGGTGGGGCCGCTTCGATTCCGCGCTCCCCAGCCTCCGCAATCCTGGGAGGGAATAAGGGACGCTTCACAGTTTGGTCCGGTTTGTCCCCAGCCGCAACGGTCGGCTGAAGGCATCTTTGGATCACGTACGGGACAGCCTGCTCCATCGGAGGACTGTCTGTATCTGAACGTTTGGGCACCAAAGGTGGGTGTCCCATGTCCCGTTATGGTATGGATTCATGGAGGCGCCTTCGTTACAGGCTCCGGAAGCATGTCCCTTTATGATGGAACGAAGCTTGCAAAAAACGGTGTGGTGGTCGTTACCATCAACTATCGTCTGGGTCCGTTCGGGTTTCTCCATCTGTCGCCTGTTGGAGAAGGGCTGGCCTCCAATGCGGGATTGCTGGATCAAATTGCGGCTTTGCAGTGGGTTCAGGATAACATCCGAGCATTCGGCGGCGATCCTGGGAATGTGACGATATTCGGTGAATCCGCGGGTGCCATGAGTATAGCGGCATTGCTGGCGATGCCGGCTGCGAAGGGTCTGTTTCACAAGGCCGTGCTGCAAAGCGGGGCATCCCAGACGCTCAGTCCGGTTCACGCTTCAGGCATTGCGGCCGCATTGCTGCATGAGCTGGGAGTGGACGCATCCAACAGGGAGCGGCTGTTCGAACTGTCCACCGAGGCGATAGCCGCAGCTTCGTACAAATTGTACGAGAAATTCGGCTCCACCGGGGTTGCGATGCTCTTTCAGCCTGTAGTGGACGGCAGCACGCTTCCGGAGGAGCCGCAAAAAGCCATTGAACATGGAGCAGCTAAAGATGTGGCAGTCATGATCGGTACGAACCGGGACGAAGGCGCATACTTCGTGAGGGGACCCGAGCATTTGATTAGCGCCGAGGCTGCTGCGAAAGCCATTCAGGCGATGACAGGGTTGCCCAATGCCGCAGAGCTTTCCGGCCGGTATCCTGTTAGCGTGGAAGGGCAGGCACAGCTGATGACAGACCTGTACTTCTGGCGCTCGGCTGTACGATACGCTTCAGCCCAGTCAGGCCACAGCTCCGTATGGATGTACCGGTTTGACTGGTGTCTGCCGGGACATCCGTTCCTCGACAAGTCCGTGCATGGAGCGGAGATTGCGTTTGTATTCAATAACATGCAGATTTTGAAGGATCTGAACATTACGGTGACTGGCGAAATGGAGCGTCTTTCCAGATTGATGCAGGAGGCCTGGGTGTCTTTTGCATGCCAAGGGAATCCCTCCACTCCGGAGCTGGACTGGCCCGAGTATGATCCGGATGAACGGGCTACCGTCATATTTAACAGTGATACTGCAGTTGTCCGGGACCCGGATGCGGAGAAGCGAAGCCTCTTCATTTCTGTGGTAAACAATTGAACTTACTTAAGTAAACAACAAAGGAGCGCCCCTACAGTCTATTAACCGGGTGCTCCTTTCGTGTGTTGTGAGACGCTCCAAGAACGAAGCATTCCTGCAATCGCTGCTTTCCTTTTTTCTAGCTTTCTTGGAAGAAAGGGATTCGCCCCGCTCAGAGTTTAGTATTCAGAGTGAGACGGGTGTCTATAGGGTATGGTATCTGGTGTCTGGTGTCCGTTACCTGATGCCCGTTGTCTCTCCATACAGCTTTGCATGATTATCCCTTTCGCTCAGACTCTCGGTCTGCTTCACATCAGCTAAACGCTCCGCTTTCTCCTAAGATCGCCTCATGATCTCGAACCGATCTGCTTCCCCATAAGGCACGATCAAAAAAATAATAGACCCATTCGATGGTCCTGAATAGCGTAACAACAGGCATTTTCGTGCCACACTTGATCCGTTATTTTCTTTAACGCGCCTAAAGTCGATTTTCGGTTCCCGGTTTTCTGTTTTTCTTTACCTGATCCAATGGGATAATCGTGCAAAGCTCCGGGCAGCGAGTTCACATGCCTTGCCACGGTCGACGGGATGCTTGACTGTCAAGCAAGTTTTCAGCGGAGCTGAACAATTCTATACCCTCAAGCAAAACTTCCGCTAAACGCGGTCTGTCTTCTGAGAAGGTACATCGATAATGTTTTTATTATATCGTAAATCGCTTGACCATCTGCTGCAGACTTTCAGCCATATGCGCAAGCTCCTGGGTGGAAGAAGAGATTTCTTCCATCGCAGCCATCTGCTCCTCTGCGGCAGCCGATGTCGTCTGCGCGCTGGCGGCCGACTGCTTGGACATGTTGGCCAGCTCAGTGACGGTAGCGGATACCTCCTGTGTGCTTGCCGAAATTTGTTCAGCAGCAGCGGATACCGTCTGGATCTGGTCCACAATATGAGCAGTGGAGCGTTCGATGCTGTTGAACGCCGTTTGCGCTTCTTCGCTGACCCGCAGGCCTTCGCTGACCTGACTGCGTACCTCCGTGTTCATTTGCCGGGTCGACTGCTCGATCAGCTCCACCATCTGTCCGATGATTAAGCTGATTTCACTGGCGGTATGCTTGGACTGCTCGGAGAGCTTGCGAACTTCCTCGGCTACAACGGCGAATCCGCGGCCTGCTTCACCTGCTCTGGACGCTTCAATAGAGGCATTAAGCGAGAGCAGGTTCGTCTGCTTGGCGATGTCAGCTATGGCGTCGTTCATTTCCCGTGCATGATCCGAAAGCTTCGACAGCTCATTGATGGAATTGCCTGTTTCATGTACGGCCTGTAAAATGCGGTCCATTTGGCTTCGCACCGTAGTGATTCTACGGCTCCCGTTGGCTACGTCCTCTTCCGTCCGGGATGCGGAGTCCACGATGGCAGTTGCGGATTCGGCAATGGAGCTGACTCCCCGTGCCATTTCTTCCACGGCAAAGGCGGTTTGCTCCGAGGACTCGGCACTCGCTAATGCCGTTTCTGCCGCTTCCTGCACCGTTTCCGCTACAGACTGAACGGAGAGGGTGGTCTGCTCTGTACTTTCCTTAATAACTTCAGCCGATGAAGCCAAATGCCCTGAGGTTTGATTAACCTCCACCACCATCGCATGCAGGGATTGCGTCATCTGATCAAAATCGCGGGCGAGCTCGCCGAATTCATCATTTCTCTGCAGTTGGATCCGTTCTGTCAGGTTGCCTTCACTGATGACCTTGGTTCCTTTCTGCAATTTGCCCAGCGGAACCATAATACTGCGGAGCGTGAAGAAAATAATTACCGCCGCTGCGACAATGGATACGACAATGACAATAAGGCTGTTGATCAGAATCGGCTTGACCGCCTGATCATAATCCCGGCTGTCATAGATACCGAAGATATTCCAGCCCGTCAGCGGTTGATTGGCAGAAAAGATATCTGCCTTTTGACCGAGGAAGCTGCTGCTGTCAGCCACTTCAATTCCGTCCTTTGTTTTGATTGCAGGCAGTCCTTCCAGAACATCTCCCGGCTTCTTCTTGCTGTTGATATATGCAGGGCCGGCACCCGCTACGATCAGATTTTCATCGTTCATAATCATCAATCCGCCGTGCTCGCCAATTTTGACATCCTTCAAATTATCCGTGAGGCTCTGCAGGCTGAGATTCAAGGTAAGCGCACCCTTGCCGTCAGGCAGGGATCTGGAAATCGTGACGACCAGATTGCCGGTAGAGGCGCTGGCTGAAGGTTTGCCGATAAAAATGTCCCCGTTCAGTTTCATGCCTTCCTGGTACCAGCTTCTCTCACGCGGGTCATAATCCGGGTTGTCCTGGGCAGGTGATTTGACATAACTGCCATCTTCAATTCCGAGAATGACTCCGTCAAGCATGGGGTATGTGGCCATCATCTGATCCAGCAGCTGCTGAACCTGTTCCGGATGAGCGGCGACATCCTCTGAAGAGAGCACATTTACAAACATATTCAGCGTATTTATGACAGGCTGCACATATTCCGTTATATTGGAATCAATCAATCCGATATTGGTCGTTACCGCTTCGGAAATGTTGCCGCGCAGTTCGTTGCTGGCACTTCTGTACGAGAAATACCCAATGAGCAGGCTGGGAGCTAGAAGTACGATCAAAAATGAAGCAATCAGCTTGGTTCTCATTAAACCAATTTGTCTCCTGAACCTGGCGAATAAGCTTTTTGAATGAATATTGTCCATACACGTTCTCCTATTTCAAATTTGAACTCTGTTATGTTATTCGACCAAATTCGACTTGAATTAAAGAGCTTGCGGACCTAGCCCAAATGGGAAAAGAAGCCAGAACCGCCGAAAGCGGTTCTGGCTTCTAGTCATGTCAAGACATTGGGGGATATCAGGCATCGCTGCTTTCAAAACCCACTTGATACAATTTGCGTGGCCTTCCTCTCAGCATTGGAGCCTCCTCGCCGATCACTTTGGCAATTCCCTTCTCCTCCAGGCTGGTCAGAATGCGCCTTGCGTTGCGCTGCGTCATTTTCAGCCATTCAGCCACGTCATTAGCAGAGAGCGCGTTCATACCCAAATTTTTTTGGACAGAAATGATTTTGTTGAAGGTGCTAACCGTCACCCCGGCCTGCTTGAGTTTGTCGCCCAGCTCCGAATCTGTAACCCGGTAGTTAAAGCCGATCTCATGATTGGCTTTAAGAGGACCCTCGATATTGCCGCTGTCATCCACAAGAAAGCTGGAAAATTCGCCGAACGCTTCCGCGTGATTCAAGGCAAGCAGCGCGTTTTTCTCGGCAACCGTAGCTGAATCCCCGTATCCGATGCCGATATTGGAGGCCAGGTCCGTAATGAGGGAGAGTTGGGAGAGCAAAGGCAGGCCCTGGCCACCTTTTTGCTCCAGCGAGCCCCTGGTGGAAAATACGGTGTATCTGCCTATGCCTGATGACATGAACGACCCGGAAACCGTCTCGGCAAAATCGAGCACTGTATTCTGAATTTTCAAATCAAGGCGGTGCAGCTCGTAGGATACGGCGTCCTTGGCGGCCAGACTCTCGATTTCGTCGATTTTGATCATCAGGATGGCGATCTGGGATTGACGGTACGTTTGCTTTTCCCAAAGCTCATAGGCGGAACGAATTGTCTGCCGGATATTGTCCTTGGTAGCTGTGATCCGGTATGCCGGGACGCCGTGAGCCCGCAGCCTCTGATACACGGACAGGATGCCGGTTGCACAAATATTGACTTTGCCGGCGGTGTACAGCTCCATATGAAACGCAAAAATCTCTTCCGCGGAGGTGTCGCCTGATCTCGGATACAGGTACATCTGCTCCGTTGAAATTCCCAGTTCCTGATACATCTCCACAAACTGCTGCCGGAAGATGCTGTCTATGCTGATCCGTTCAATGTTCTGCTTGTCTTTGTAGCTGATTTCGAGCAGAACCTTGGTAATGCTTCCGTCGCTGAATTTCGGATAAAAGAACATCTGCGTATGATGATATTTTTGGGACAGCACATACGGTGTATATCCGGAACAAATCCAGAAATGAACCGAGTGCTGATGCTTTTCAATAATAGCGGAAATGTCTCCCGAATCCTGATATATATAAGGAACCAAGTCCATTTTAGCTTCAAAATCCATGCCGATTTCCTTGATTTTCTGCACTGAATCTTTCGGCCCCAGCAGCCCAACTCTTGCTTTCACAGGTCTAGCCTCCACAATCTCATTTCTTCAACCATACAATAGGAATTGTAGGGAAAGCAAACCGTATTTCCGAAATTCCTCAAGGCAATACCTTTTGGCTGCAGGTGAAAAAACATGGTTTGGCTGCACAATTTGAATACAACGATTATGTTGAATTTATGTCAGTATATATAACGCATTAGTGGCATTATATTGATGGAACTGCGTTTATAGCCAGGTTTAAAAAAGAAATTCTGTGATAAAGGCTGAATTATTTCTAATTCTTGAAAGTTTGAGTCATTTTATATTACGCAAAACGTGTTTTTTATTGACAACACTTTATGGCCTGCCTATACTTTGTTTAAGGAACAATTAAGGAATAATTCCTTATATATTTTGCTTCATCAACTCGTTTTCTAGCTAGGGAAGAAAAGCCTAAAGGAGGGATTTGATGATTAGAGAGATTGCATTTGCTGCAACCGGCGACGCTTTTATCACGAGAAGATTGCCTGTGCAGGATGAGGCCTTTGAGAGGCTGTCAACGATTCTCAAGCAAGCGGATGTCCGGTTTACGAATTTGGAAGTGACATTGCACCAGCATGAAGGCATTCCGGCGGCGGTAAGTGGCGGAACCTGGGCCATGGGACCGCCGGACGCGCTATGTGATTTGAGGGCTTACGGATTTAATCTCATTGCATGGGCCAACAATCACACGCTTGATTACTCTTACGGCGGGCTTGAGGCTACGGAGGAATACTTGAACAAGCACGGTTTTGTCCATGCAGGCGTGGGAATGAATCTCGCAAGCGCAAGTGAACCGCGCTATCTGGAGACGGCCGCCGGCCGGGTTGCCATCATATCCGCCACCTCGACCTGTCATGAATCCGCCATTGCCGGCGACCAGCGCCCCGATATGATCGGCCGGCCCGGTGTGAATCCCCTGCGTTACGAAACCATTCATAAAATTTCCCCTTATAACATGCAGCAGCTGAAATCCATCGCATCCATCGTCAAAATCAACGCAGCCCAGGAGCAGAGCATTAAAGAAGGCTTTAAATTGCCACGAAATGATGATTTGTATTCTTTTGGAAATTATCTTTTTAAGGAGGACGATCAAGAAGGCGTAACAAGCCGCCCCCACGCCAGTGATCTGAGGCGGATCATTGCGGCAATCAGGGAAGCTCGACTGCAGGCCGAGCACATCATTGTCAGCATCCACGCGCATGAAATGAACGGCGAGCATAAAAACCAGCCGGCTGAATTTCTGGAAATCTTCGCAAGAAACTGCATTGATGAGGGAGCGCATGCCGTGATCGGGCACGGCCCTCACATCCTCAGAGGCATTGAAATCTATAGGAACAGGCCAATTTTCTACAGTCTGGGCAATTTTATTTTTCAGAATGATACCATAACCCATCTGCCTGCCGACTTTTATGAGAAATACGGGCTCAGCCATACAGAGCATGTTGGTGGAGCCCTGGAAAAACGCAGCCAGAACAACACTATCGGTTTTGGCGTCAATCCGAAAATTTGGCAAAGCGTGCTGCCGGTATGGAAGATGCGGGACGGCGAGCTGACGGAGCTTGTCCTGCATCCGGTTGAGCTGGGCTACGGCAAACCGCGTTACGAGCGGGGATGGCCTGAGATTAGCGCGAATGGGCAAATTTTGGCCGAGCTTGCGGAATTGTCGGCTCCCTATGGGACAAGCATCGAAATTGAGGGAGGCGTCGGAAGGGTTAGCGTTAGCGGGGGTGTGACTTCGCAAAACTGAGGAGCCCGGTGATATGGCGGAGTGTCTGGTTTTCAATCAACGGAGCGGAGGATGAGAAACGGATGAAAAATATCGGAATGCTGATAACTCTTTTGCTGATTACCGTACTGACGGCAGGCTGCGGTGGGAACGCGGGCACGGCAGGCACCAATACAACGACAAATTCTTCCGCAGAGGCGACAGTGGGCGGCACGGTCAAGATCGCAATGAGCGTGCAGCCGCCTACGCTGGATGCCCATCTGACGACTTCTTCGGACGCGATTCTGGTGATGCGGAACATCTACGAGACACTGGTTACGCAAAATGCCGATCAGCAGGCGGTGCCGATGCTTGCGGAATCCGTTGAGGCCAGCGAGGACGGCTTGACTTATACGTTCAAGCTCAGACAAGGGGTCAAGTTTCATAACGGCAAAGAAATGACCTCCGAGGACGTGGTGGCTTCCATGAACCGGTGGCTGGAAAAATCGTCACGGGCCACCCTGCTGCTGAGCGGATCGACGTTCAAGGAAGTGGATGATTACACCGTAACCTTGACCCTCGCCGAGCCAGTGACGGACGTGCTTGACATTATGGCAGGCAAAGGGCAGTTCCCGGCGATCATGCCGTCGGAGGTCATTACAGGGGCGGGGAAAGACGGAGTTGCCGAATATATCGGTACAGGGCCGTTTGCTTTTGACCAGTGGGCGCAGGACCAATACATCCATCTCGTCAAATTTGCCGATTACAGCGTTGATAGCCGCGAGACAAGCGGGCTGTCCGGCAGCAAGACGGTTTATGTGGATGATGTCTACTACTATATTGTGACCGATTCCTCCACACGGCTTGCGGGCATTCAGACCGGGGAGTACGACATCGCCTCGAACATGCCGTTCGACAACTATGAGCAATTAAAGAGCATGCCGAACTTGACGACTCATGCCACGTTTGATTCCGGCACGCTGAATGTCGCTTACAACAAAAAGCAGGGCCTGATGACCGATCCGAAAATCCGGGCCGCCATCAACACGGGAATCAACGCCAACGCCATCATGATGGCGAGCTTCGGCAGCGAGGATCTGTACAAGCTTGATCCCGGATACATGAGTTTTGAACAGGCCGATTGGGCGACTGATGCCGGCAAGGAGTCCTTTAACCTTGGCGATGCGGAGAAGGCGAAACAGATGCTGGAGGACGCCGGGTATAACGGGGAAGAGTTGATTTTATATGCCACCCGCGACTATGACCATCATTACAATTCGGCTGTCGTTCTGCAGCAGCAGCTTCAGGAGATGGGGCTTAACGTCAAGCTGGAAATCTACGACTGGCCGACGCTGACCGAACGGCGCTCCGATCCGGCCAACTGGGACCTTCTCATTGTAGGAACGGGTTATGTAACCACCCCTTCTCAGCTGCTGGTGGTCAATCCTGAATATGTCGGCTGGACGGATGATGAGACGCTTTTTAAAATGCTTGCGGATATCCGGGTCGCTCCTACCAAGGAAGAGGCCAAGCAGCTGTGGAGTGAGATGCAGGCTTATATGTGGAACGATTACCTGCCATATACGCTGTTCGGTCATTATGCCTCGATCGACGCTGTTTCGAGCGGGCTGCAGGATCTGACCATGTTTCAGGGACCCGTTCTTTGGGGCGTGAAGAAAGCGGGTTAACCAATCCTCGGGGAGGGAAATCAATCGTGAAAATGTATTTGGTGAACAGGCTCCTCTCGCTCATTCCCGTATTGTTCATCGTCTCGGTCGTGATTTTCTCCATTGTCCATATCACTCCAGGCGATCCGGCGGCTGTGCTGCTCGGGGATGAAGCCACGGAAGAGCAAATTCAGGCGCTGCGGGCGGAAATGGGCCTGGATCAGCCCTTAATCAGTCAGTATTTCAACTGGGTCGGGAAGGCGCTGCAGGGGGATCTCGGAATCTCCTATTTTATGAAAATGCCCGTCATGAGCGCCATTATGAGCCATTTTACGCCAACGATTTCCGTTGCGGTTTTTGCCGGGCTCCTGTCCGTATTGTTTTCCCTCCCGCTGGGCATTCTCGCGGCCATTCACAGAGGGACCGCCACCGATCAGACCGTCATGGGCATATCACTGCTCGGCATGTGCCTGCCCAGCTTTCTGCTGGCCCTCTTCCTCGTCCTGCTGGTCGGGGTACAGCTGCAGTGGCTGCCGGTTGCGGGTTATCAGCCGCTGAGCGCCGGACTTTGGCAGCATCTGAAATATTTGATCCTGCCATCCGTTGCCCTTGGGGCCATGCACACGGCGCTGATTGCCCGCATGTCGCGCTCCAGCCTGCTGGAGGTGCTGAACATGAACTACATCAAAACCGCCAGGTCGAAGGGAGTCAAAGAGCGGATGGTCATCTATCGGCACGCGCTCAAAAATGCATTCCTGCCCATTTTAACGGTGATCGGGCAGACCTTCGGTGCCTTGATCGCCGGCGCGGTGGTAACGGAGACGATTTTTAACATTCCGGGGATCGGCCAGCTCATCATCAATTCCGTGGAACGAAGGGATTATTCGATTATTCAGGGCGTCGTGTTATTTGTAACCTTTCTCTATGTGCTGATCAACCTGGCGGTGGATCTGTTGTATGGCGTGGTCGATCCGCGTGTGAGGCTGGGGAAAAAATAAAGGAGGGAGCCCATGAGCCTGGTCGGGAGCAGCACGGAGCTGGTCCGTGTGAAGCAAAATCTGAAGAAGCAAAAACGCAGGCTGCTGTGGCGGCGAGTCCTGGTCAACAAAGGCATCGTCATCGGCGGGCTGATGATGGCGGCTTTGACACTGCTCGCTTTAATCGGACCTCTGGTAACCCCACACGATCCGTTTGCGATGGTGGTCGAGGAGCGGCTGAAGCCTCCGAGCTCGCAGCATCTGCTGGGTACCGATAATTTTGGTCGTGACTTGCTGACGAGAATTGTGTACGGTGCGGGAGTGTCGCTGGGCATAGGTTTGACCGTTGCTTTTCTGGCTTGCCTGATCGGCATGATTTTCGGACTGCTTGCAAGCTATTATAGAACGCTGGATGAAATTCTGATGCGCATCTGTGACGGTCTTATGGCGATTCCCGGCGTGCTGCTGGCCATTGCCCTGATCGCGGCCCTCGGCCCGCTGCAGCAGAACGTCATTATCGCCTTGACCATTGTGTTCATTCCGAATGTGGCCCGGGTCGTCCGTTCTGCCGCCATTGTCATCCGGGAGGAGACATACATTGAGGCCGTCAGGGCACAAGGGGCGAGCCCCTGGAGAATCATCGTGTTGCATATTGCGCCGAATACAATCTCCCCGCTGGTGGTTCAGGCCTCCTTTATCTTTGCGGACGCGATCATTACGGAGGCGGCTTTGAGCTTTCTGGGCGCAGGCATTCCCGCCCCGAATCCGAGCTGGGGCAACATTCTGGGAGACGGTAAAGTTGTCATCTTCAAAGCCTGGTGGATGACCGTGTTCCCCGGGGCGCTCATTATGCTTTCCGTGCTTGGATTGAACCTGCTGGGGGACGGTTTGAGAGACCTGATTGATCCGCATCTGTCAAAGGGAAGAAAAAGCAGCCACTAAAGGAAGGAGGGCATTGCATGCAGGCGGACGTTTTACTTGAAGTGCGCGGCTTGAAAACACATTTTGCTACGGAACGGGGCCGGGTGACGGCTGTGGACGGCATTTCCTTTCATATTAATAAAGGAGAAATTTTGGGGGTTGTTGGTGAGTCGGGCTGCGGCAAAAGTGTGACCTCCCAATCCATTCTGCGCTTGTTTGACGAAAAGCATCTCGTTAAGTACGAGGGTGAAATACGGTTTAATGGGGAGATGGACCTTTTAAAGCTGTCCAGGCCGCAAATGGAGGACATTCGCGGGAATGAGATCTCAATGATCTTTCAAGACCCGCTGAGCTCGCTCAACCCGGTGCTGACCATTGGCTTTCAGATTGCGGAATCGCTGATGCTGCATCAACATATGAACAAAAAACAAGCCTATGCCAAAGCGGTGGACATGCTCCGTTTAACAGGCATTCCGGCGCCGGAAAGGCGGATTCACGAATATCCCCATCAGTTGTCGGGCGGGATGCGGCAGCGGGTGATGATTGCCATGACTCTGGCCTGTGAGCCCAAACTGCTGATCGCCGATGAGCCAACGACCGCGCTCGATGTCACCATCCAGGCGCAAATTCTCGATCTGATCTCCGATCTTAATCAGCAGCTGGGTATGGGCGTCATGTTCATTACCCATGATCTCGGGGTCGTGGCGGAGCTGTGTCACCGTGTAGTGGTCATGTATCTCGGACAAATCGTGGAAGAAGCCCCGGTGGAGGATTTGTTTGAGCATCCCCTGCATCCGTACACCAAAGGGCTGATCCGTTCCATTCCGCAGATGGACGGAGACCGGACGGCCAAGCTGCATGTCATTGAAGGCATGGTTCCATCGCTGGAGAATGTGCCCCAAGGGTGCCGGTTCGCGGCGCGCTGTCCCTATGCGGACAGCCAGTGCAGAGAGCAGGAGCCGGAGCTGTTCAGCCATGCGGACATGCGGAAGGTCAGATGCTGGCATGTTGAGCGGATCGGGCGAGAGGAGGCAGGAGTCTATGCATAACACAGCGGAGGCAGAACCCAAGCTGCTGCTGGATGTCCGGGATTTGAAAAAATATTTTCCGCTGCGCGGGCCGCTGGGTCGGCTGGGAGGAGCAAAGGGGCAGGTGAAAGCGGTCGATAACGTATCCTTTCGGCTGTATGAAGGTGAAACCTACGGCCTGGTCGGCGAATCCGGCTGTGGCAAAAGCACGACCGGCCGTTCCATCATGCGCCTGACCGAGCCGACGTCCGGTACCGCGATGTACAGGGATCAGGATATTTTCAAGCAATCGGGCCAGACGCTCCGCAAAACGAGGAAGGAAATCCAAATGGTGTTTCAGGACCCTTACTCTTCCCTGAATCCCCGCAAACGGATCGGCAGCACGCTGGAGGAACCGCTGTTGATTCACTCGATCGGGGATAAAAAGGACCATGCCGACAGGGTAATGGACATCATGCAAAAGGTCGGGCTGCAGGTGGATCATTATTACCGGTATCCGCATGAGTTTTCAGGAGGGCAAAGGCAGCGGATCGGGCTGGCCCGGGCGCTGATCGCCAATCCTCAGCTGGTCATCTGCGATGAGCCGGTGTCTGCGCTGGACGTATCGATCCAGTCGCAGATTATCAATCTTCTGGAGGACATGCAGGAGCAGTTTCAGCTGACCTATCTGTTTATCGCCCATGATATGAGCGTTGTCCGGCATATTTCCGACCGGATTGGCGTGATGTACCTGGGACAGATGATGGAGGAAGCGCCGACGGATCGGTTATTTGCTTCCCCGCTGCACCCGTATACCCAGGCGCTGCTCTCGGCGGTGCCGCTGCCGAATCCGAAGGTGAAGAAAGAGCGTATCCGCTTGCAAGGTGAGCTTCCTTCCCCGCTCAACCCGCCTGCCGGCTGCATTTTTCATACCCGTTGTCCTTATGTGATGGACCGCTGCAAGCAGGAGGCTCCAGCCAAAAAACAGATGGAAGACCGGCATTTTGTTGCCTGCCACCTGTACGATTGAGGTATGATGAAAGCAACAAGGCGTGAAGGGGAGCGAACATATGAATGAAGAGGAAATTTTGCTGCAGTATCTGACTGTAAAAAGCGCTTATGCGTGTAGTGCCATTCCCGGAACAGGGAAGTGGACGTTTCTGTCGAAAATGAGCGGAATCCCCGAGGCCTGGACTTTGGATGAAGAGCAAAATCCCATCTTATTTGTACGGGCGGAGGACCGGATTCTAAGCCTGCTGCATGCTCCTGACGGAAAACGGGCGGTCGTAGGCGTCGACTGCAAAGGCAACGAAAAGCAGCAGTTATTTTTGGCGGGGGAGGGGAAGCTTGAGCCCTTGATGCAATCTGCCGAGCATTTTCACTATCCGGGCGGCTGGTCGCCGGACGGGCAGCTTTTCTCCTACAGCAGCAACCGCAGGCATCCGGGGTATTTTGATATTTTTGTAATCAGCATCGCGACCCGGGAAGTCAATACCGTGTTTACCCATGATGGCAACTGCGTTCCGCTTGGCTGGGCGGATCATGACAGTCTGCTTATCCGCATCCGGGAAACGAACCTGGACAGCACGATTTATCACATCAACATCAGGACAGGCCAGCAGGTGCGGATCGGTCCGGCAGGTACGCTGGCCAAATATGAAGCGGTGCGGATGGCGGACGGCGGGAAAAAAGGCTATGCCCTGACGGACCTTGGGGAAGAGACACTTTACTTGTGTGAATATTCCACGGATTCCCCTGAAAGGCTGACCAAGCTGCTTCATTTCCCCAGATGGGATATTGAAGAGATCGCACTTTCACCGCAGGAGGACATCCTGGCCTTTACGGTGAATGAAGGCGGCGTTTCCAGGCTGGGCTTTTATCACATCGCCACGGCAGAGCATGAGATGACCGCCGGAATTCCTGCAGGCGTCATAGACTCTCTGTCCTGGCTCAGCGGCGAAGCCCTGCTGTTCAGCCTGAAATCCCCGGTCATGCCCGGAGACATTTGGGAATACAGCCGGTCATCCCGGGCGGCCCGCCGTTTAACCTTCATCAGCCGCGCGGATAGCATAAGCGGCCGCTGGGCCGAGCCGGAAATTTGCACATATCGTTCCTTTGACGGACTGGAGGTCCCGTATTTTTTCTATAATCAAACGGCAGAGCAGGGGAAACCTGCAGTCATTTATGTGCATGGCGGGCCGGAGGGCCAGACGAAGGCGGAGTATCATCCGGTCATGCAGTACTTGGTCCGTCAGGGCTTTGCGGTGGCGGCCCCGAATGTGCGCGGCAGCAGCGGTTACGGCAGGACCTATATCCGTTTGGACGATGCCAGGAAGCGGATGGACTCCGTCCGGGATCTGGCCTGGCTGGTCAAGGACCTGACCGAAAACCGCGGGGTCGCCCCGGGCAAAATCGGCATCATGGGCAGAAGCTACGGCGGATTCATGGTGCTGGCGGCGGTGACGCACTATCCGGATTTATGGGCAGCCGGAGTGGATATCGTGGGCATCTCCAATCTGAAGACGATGCTCAAGAATACGGGCGAGTGGCGGCGGCGGTTGCGGGAATGCGAATACGGCAGTCTGGCAGAGCACAGCGATTTTTTCGACGAAATTGCGCCGCTGCATCATTCGGACAAAATCAAGGCACCGCTGCTTGTCTTTCATGGACGCAATGATACCCGCGTTCCGGTCAGTGAGGCGGAGCAACTGGTAGGGGATATGCAGGCACGGCAGCAGGAAGTGGAGCTTATTGTGTTTGAGGATGAAGGACATCAGACGGAAAAGCTGGAAAACCATATAACGATGCACCGAAAAACCGTTGAATTTTTTAGAAAACATCTGAACTAAAAAATCTTCGGTCCAGAATTTTTCGGTTTAGAAACATTCGGTTTAAGAAGTTATTTTAGGTGAAGGAGAGACGGTCGATGGGCAAACAAGTGGAAGCAAACGCGGACAAGTATGAGATTTTGCCGCAGGTTACAGAGGTATACAAACGGCTGATGGCCGACTCCGGCGTGCAGACGGGGCTTGCCTTTTTGGAAGCAGACAATGACCGTACAGCGGAAGAGCAAATTGAACTGACAGAGATCGAAGCGCCGACCTTTGAGGAAGCGGAAAAAGGGGAGCTTTATAAAAAGAAGCTGGAGGAGCTTGGCATCCAGGATATTCAGACTGATGAGGTCGGCAACGTGTTCGGCATCCGGCCCGGAAGCGGAGGCGGACCTGCACTCGTCGTATGCGCTCATCTGGATACGGTGTTTCCGCGCGGCACAAATGTCATTGCCAAACGAAAAGACGGAAAAATTTACGCTCCTGGCATTTCCGATGACGGCAGAGGTCTGGCCGTTGTCCTCACCCTGGTCAGAGCGTTGAATCACGCCGGGATCAAGACCAAAGGCGATCTGATCATCGGGGCGACGGTCGGGGAAGAAGGTCTGGGAGATCTGCGCGGCGTCAAGACGCTGTTTGAAGGACGAAACGATCTGGACGGATTTATTTCCATCGAGCCAGGCGAACCGGATCGGATTACGTATTTGGGGGTAGGCAGCAAGCGCTACAAGGTGACCTTCAGGGGGCCGGGCGGTCACAGCTTCGGCGACTTCGGCACGCCAAGCCCGATCCATGCACTTGGCCGGGCCATTGCGGCTCTGGCGGATGTGCACACACCTGCCAATCCGAAGACAACTTTCAATGTGGGGCTTATTCAGGGCGGCACCTCGGTCAATACGATTGCGGAAACGGGAGAAATGGTACTGGATATGCGCTCCACTTCACAGGAGCAACTCCTGAAGCTGGAAGCCGAGGTATTGGCGCTGATTGAAAATGCGGCAGAGCAGGAAAATCTGCGCTGGAACCGGGAAGGGACCATTACGGTGGTGAGGAAGCTGGTCGGGGACCGTCCGGCAGGCTTGCAGGACCCGCATGCGCTGATCGTGCAGGCTTCCGCGGCAGCAACGGCAGCGATCGGCTTTGAGCCTGTTCTGGATGAGGCCAGCAGTACGGATTCCAACATTCCGATTTATTTGGGCATCCCGGCGGTCACCTTGGGTGGTGGAGGCGATTATGGCGGGGTACATACCCTTGACGAATATTTTGACCCGCAGGATTCCTACCTTGGAGCGCAGAAGGTATTTCTGACCGTGCTTGGACTGGTGGGGCTTGAGGGTGTATCCGAACCGCTGCTGGCAAAAAGGTAAAGGATATGGAAAAAGTCTATCAATTTATTGAAGAGCATAAGGAAAAGTATCTGGAGTGGCTGATCGAATTATGCAGGCAGCCGAGTGTAGCCGCGCAAAACAGGGGGATTGAAGAAACCGTTGTCCTGGTTGAAACCCATTTAAAGAAATTGACGGACAAGGTAGAGCGGATTCCGACCTCGGGAAATCCGATTTTGTACGGGGAGATTCATACCGGGAAGACGAAGACCTTATCCTTTTATAACCATTACGATGTGCAGCCGGAGGAACCGGTTGAGTTGTGGGACAGCCCGCCTTTTTCTCCGGAAATCAGGGAAGGCAGACTGTATGCCCGGGGTGTGGCGGACAATAAAGGAACGCTGATGTCCAGAATTTGCGCGGTTCATGCGTATCAGAGCGTATACGGCGAGCTGCCGCTCAATCTGAAATTCATTATTGAAGGGGAAGAGGAAATCGGCAGCCCGCATTTGGAGGAGTTTACCTCGCAGCACCCGGACAAGCTGTGGGCGGATGCGAACATCTGGGAAAACGGATTTAAAAGCATTGATGGACGGCTGCAGATTACACTCGGCTGCAAAGGAATGCTGTATGTTGAGCTGCATGCGCATGGGGCGAATACGGATTTGCATTCGGCGAAGGCAGCGATTGTCGAGAATCCGGCATGGCGGCTCGTATGGGCGCTTGCCACGCTCAAAAATGAGCGTGAGGAAATCCTGATCGACGGCTTTTATGACCGCGTGCTCCCCTTGACAGAGGAAGAACGCAGGCTGACTGAAGAAATGGACTACCAGGAGGCGAAGGAACTGGAGCAGCTCGGACTGAAGCAGTATGTGAACGGGCTGTCCGGTTTTGCGCTGAAGGAGAAGTTGATCTTCCAGCCGACCTGTACCATATGCGGAATAGAGGCCGGTTATACGGGGGAAGGGTCAAAAACGGTTCTGCCGTCCACGGCCAAGGTGAAGCTGGATTTCCGCCTTGTGTCCGAGCAGGACCCTGCGGAGATTTTAGTGCTGCTGCGGCAGCATCTGGACAAGCACGGCTTTGCGGATATTGAAATTGTGCCGCTTAAGGGACAACATGCGGCAGTTACCCCTATCGACGATCCGCTGGTGCAGAAGGTGGTTGGCAGCGCCAATGCTTTTTTCGAGCAGAAGCCGCAGGTGATCCGCTCCCAGGCCGGGACGGGCCCGATGTACAACCTGTGTCAGAAATTCGGCATCCCGTCGCTGGGCTTCGGTGTAGGTCATGCTGCTTCCCATAATCATGCGCCGAATGAAAGCATTTATGTGGACGATTACATCGAAGGCATCAAGTTCGCCGCATTGGTGCTGCATGAATTTCCAAAGTGAAATAGTATATATTGAAAAAAAGGACCACGTTCCCGGTTATGGGGACGCGGTCCTTTTATTATTAGGCCAAATTTCATCTCACGCGGAAATTTCTCTTGTTTGTCTGGAAATGAGGAACAGCGTAACCCAGATCAGTATAAAGCCTGTAAGCTGCGGCAGGGTGACCAGCTCATGAAAGGCGATCCAGTTAATGAGTACGCCAATCATGGGGAAGCTGAGCTCGGCCAGCGTGGCATAGGAGGCTTTGGTTGAGCTCAGCCCCTTGTAGTAAAGAGCCATACTGAGCAGTCCGGGAAGCAGCGCCTGCAGCACCAGATTAAGGATCACTCCGCCTGCGGCCCATGTGCCTGACGGAAGCTGCCAGGGAGCGTGCTCCATAGAGGTCATCACGAGCAGCAAAGGCAGGGCCAGCATAAAGCGCAGAGACGTTACCGTCTCATATTTCATGGTGCCGAGCAAATATCTGCCCATGACGGTGGAGCCGCCCCATAAAGCGGCGGCGCCCAGGGAGAGCAGGCTGCCAACTTGAATAAAATCGTTGACATGGCTGAAAGGCACCGACCAGCCGAAGGTCAACATATAGGTGCCGACCAGCGCCACCAGCAGCAAAATGCTGAAGTAGCGGGGCAGCAGCTCTTTTAAAATGATTCTGGCCATGATGATGGCGAAAAGGGGCTGCATCTTCTGCAGCAGCAGCACCGCATTCGGGTTGCCGCTGGACAGGGCCATCGTGAACAGCACGGTAGCGAGCGCCGATCCGCCCCAGGAGATGAACAGCAGGGCTATGGCGTGGCGCAGTCTGACCCGCTTCAGCTCTGCGCGGTGCCGCCACAGCACCGGTGCGGCGCAGATAAACAGAATGATGTGCTCCAGCAGTACGATCTGCGTGGAAGTCAGATAATCAAGCAGCAGGATGCGGAACAGGGGATCAACACCCCACAAGGCCGCGCCAATGACGACCAGCCAGAAACCGCTTTTGACAGGAGCTTGCCGCAAAATGGCTCCGGATGAAGCTGTAGTTTCACTCATGATTGTTAGCTCCTTTGTGGATAAAGGACCCGTAGAGGCAAAAGCCCCCGTTCACGTGTCGTTAAACACGGACGGGGGCTGATCAAATAAACCTGAACATACGCGGCAGCCATGGGAATGTGAATGCATCAAAAAAGAGCAGATTATTCCCCTGGAACACGCTGAACGTGGTTTATTGTGCGATCTTCTTCCATCCGGACTGTACCGTCGGCTTTGGCATCTCACCAAATCAGTCCGCTGTCTGCATGGCAGGCAGCGGAGTCGCGGGCTCGGCTCCAGGAGCCATACCGCCGGTTGGGAATTTCACCCTACCCCGAAGATCCTTATTCCGTTTTTTTAGATAGTATCTATTCTACAGCTGCAAGTATGCTTCGTCCAGTGAAAATTTCATGAAGGAAGCAGTGGTGTTTCGAGAGTTTTCAGAATTTATAAAAACATGGCCCATATTACCAGCTCAGGCTATAATGTGATGGAAATATCAGGAGATAAGGATAAGAATAGAAGGGGGAGATTGGGCTGTTTTTGAAAACGGTTGTACATATCTTTTTGACTTTAGTTGCTTTGGCATTCTCGCTATTGCTCGGTTTTATTGTGCTGCTTTACATTTCATTTACGGTGGACGGGCAGAGATTTTATATTCCCTTGTTTTTTGCTGTTTTGGGGATCGTGATGATTGCCATTATTTTGTTTAATTTTACCGCTGTCAGACGTCATAGATGGTATCGGCTGGGGATTGTCATCAGCCTTGGCTGCTGTGTGCTGGCCGCTGCGGGATATGAAGCGAACCATGCGTATGACAACAGTCTTAAAATCGCCAGTGAGCAGGATGTAAATCTGGAAATGTACGAGCCCTTCACGGATGGAAGCAAAACAGTGAACCTGTCCAAGCCATCCTCCTTCAGATTAAGCAGCGAGGATGTGCTCCCCCGCCTGGACGGGGCAACCGCGCTCTATCCGGTATATTCTGCTTTTGTGCAGGCAGTATATCCGGAGAAAAGCTATGCTGTACACGACAGTGAGGTCATGTCCAGCGGAACTGGCATAGCATATAAACGGCTGATCACCAGGGAGGCGGATTTGATCTTTGCCGCAGCTCCGTCGGAAGGGATATTGCAGCTGGCAGGCGAGCATTCCCTGGATCTGAAGCTTACTCCCATTGGCCGGGAAGGCTTCGTGTTTTTTGTAAATAGGGCTAATCCTGTGACAGGCTTGACGAGCGGGCAGCTGAAGGACATTTATACCGGCAAAATTACGAACTGGAAGGAGGTCGGTGGTCGTGATGAGGAGATCCGAGCGTTCCAGCGGCCGGAAGATAGCGGCAGCCAGACCATGCTGCGCAAATGGATGGGGGAACGTGAGCCGGTTGAACCCGTGACAGAGGATGTCGCAGCAGGGATGGGCGGAATTATGCAGCAAACGGCGGATTACCATAATTACAGGAATGCCATCGGGTTTTCCTTCAATTACTTTGCGACCCGTATGAATGCTGATGAAGGCATCCGTCTGCTGGCCGTTGACGGCATAATGCCCAATGCGGATACAATCAGCCGCGGCAGCTACCCGATTACAGCACCGTTCTATGCGGTTACGGTGGAGCCCAGGTATGGGAAAGACAAGGCCAGCAAGAAGAAAGAGGACGAATCCGCTGCCAAGCTTATACGTTGGATTCTCTCCCCGGAAGGGCAGGAGCTGATTGAAAAAACGGGATACGCCCCGGTCAGCCGCTAAGCTTTTGGGGAATGTAGAAACCGCCAGTATTTAACGGCTGCTTGTCAGGCTAGTCAGCATAAATCGAACAAGTCCCTCATAGACATGTACTAATTCGAATTAAAACATGCTGAAGGGGTTGATGATATGCGCCGGAGTTCATGGATACTTGCCATGATCATGTGCGTGACCGTGCTGCTGGCTGGCTGCGGCAAGAAGAGTGCGGACGATGTGGTTAAAGATTTGAGTGATGTGGTAAGCGGGATGGACAGCTATCACGGTACGGCGCTGATGACCCTGCATACCGGCCAGACGCCGCAGGAATATCTGGTGGATGTATCCTACCGCAAACCCTCGTATTATCGTATAGCCATGACCAATGAGAAGAAGGATATTACCCAGATTGTGCTCCGGAATGATGAAGGGGTATTCGTCCTTACACCGAGCCTGAACAAAAGCTTCCGCTTTAAAAGCGACTGGCCGGATAACCAGGGACAGGTCTATCTGTACGAAACACTGGTACGCAGCATCATAGGCGATGAGACCCGTCAGCTGGCTGACGATGACAAAGCCTATGTCTTCGATGTTGCCGCCAATTACAACAGCCACGCGCTTGTCCGCCAAAAAATCTGGCTTGCCAAGGACAATTACGCTCCGCAGCAGGTGCAGGTATCGGATGCCAATGCCAAGGTTGTGGTTGATTTGAAATTCAACGATTTCAAATTCGGCACGGAGTTTGACAAGGATGCCTTTGATATGGAACGCAACATGGCCGCAGGCAGCACTGCTGTTCCGCCATCCGGTTCAGGGGACGCCAAGGACGCGCAGCCGCAGGCTGAGACCGGGGGGGCCAAGTCATCGGAGAATCCGGATCAAACAGGAACTTCTAATGAAACAGGAAACACGAATCAGGTCGGAACGGACTCAAGCGGATCAGCCGCGGGTGAGGCTAACGGAACAGAGGAGAAACCTGCGGCGGATGGTACTCAGGCTGGTGATGCGGATGCCGGTGCCGGAGAACCGAATGCAGGGGCAGACGGGCAGTCAGGTCAGGGCAGCGAGGACCCGGCCATGAGTGAATTCGGAATTATTGAGCCAAGCTACATGCCAGCAGGCGTGCAGATGAGGGATATGCCGGAAATCGCGGACAGCGAGACCCATGCGGTGATGCTGCGCTATGCCGGACAGTACAATTACACGATTGTGGAGAGCCGGCCGCTGGACCGGGCTGTATCTCTTGCCGCAGGCGATCCGATCGATATGGGCTTTGGTGTTGTAGGCGTATTGACAGGGGATCAGCAGCAGACCTTGACCTGGATGATGGACGGGGTGGAGTTCAGAATTACGAGTGCCGACCTGCCTGTTCAGGAAATGATTCAAATCGCCGCGTCTATGCAGGATCAATCGGGTAAATAAATCCTTGTAGGCGGATAGTGACGGTTGGTGGAGTTATTCGCTCTGCCGAGGTTGCTGTCCGTCTTTTTCTTCATCCGCTGATTTCCTGTATTTGCAGCTCTCCGGCCCTGCTTCATTGACAGCCGCAGCACGGAACATTACCATGATACTATTCAGCTTACATCGCTCTGCGCGATCCGGCTCGGACCCAAGACTTTGAAGAAGGTGACCTACAGTGCAAGTACAATACAGACCGACCCGTGCGGAAATCAATCTCGATCATTTGCGTTCCAATTATGAGGGCTTTCGTCATGCTCTGCCGCAGCAGATGAAGCTGCTGGTATGCGTCAAGGCCAATGCTTATGGTCATGGAGCGGTAGAGGTGTCGAGAGAGCTGGAGCAGCTCGGGGCTGATTATCTCAGCGTGGCATTTCTGGACGAAGCCCTTGAACTTCGCAGGGCAGGAATTACTTTGCCTATCCTGGTTCTGGGTTATACGTCACCGGAGGCCGTGCAGACGGCATGGGAGAACGATATCACTTTGACGCTGTTCACGACTGAGGTACTGGAGGCCATTCAGGCGCTTGATCGTAAAGACAGCCCGCGCAGGCTGAAGGTGCATATTAAAATTGACAGCGGCATGGGACGTCTCGGCTTGCTGCCGGATGATGGCGCACTTGCCTTTATCGAGAAGGTCTGGAATACAGAAGAGGCCGAACTGGAAGGAATGTACACTCATTTTGCCCGGGCGGATGAAGAAAATAAAAGCTATACACTGGAACAATACCGGAGATTTCAGGATGTGGCGTCGGCGCTGAGAGGGAAAGGCTATTCCATTCCCATCATACATACGGGAAACAGTGCAACGGCTTTGGACATGCCGGGGCTGTCGTTCGACATGATTCGGATCGGCATCGCCATGTACGGCTTATATCCATCCTATGAGGTAAACCGTCAGGCTGTTGAACTGCTCCCGGTTTTGACACTGAAAACGGAGCTGTCCTACGTCAAAACACTTCCCCCCGGATGGGGCATCAGCTATGGGACCAAATACACAACAGCTTCCCATGAGCTTATCGGCACACTTCCGGTCGGTTATGCCGACGGATATTCGCGGATGCTGAGCGGTAAAGCGGAAGTGCTGATACGCGGCCGTCGCATTCCGGTATTGGGCACCATTTGCATGGACCAGTGTATGGTATCTCTGCAATCCTTCGCCGATGAGGCGGAGGAAATTCATATCGGCGAAGAGGTTGTCCTCATCGGCCGGCAGTCCGGCGCGAGCATTTCCGCGGATGAGCTGGCTTCCTGGCTAGGTACCATCAACTATGAGGTGGTCTGCATGATCGCGAACAGGGTTCCACGGCTGTATATGCGCGAAGGCCGGTTGGTTACCCGCAGAAACCCGTTATTGTAGCAATTTGTGCCAATGAATAACGAATTACCGGTTTTTTCTTCAATTAGAAGCAAAAAGCGAGGGAATGACAAGAGAAACGATATAAACAGGCAGGAGTTTGCGCAGAGCGTCTCGAAATATGTTATTTAAGAGGCGAAGAAAACACTATGCTGGCCCATAAACGGGAGCATGAGGTCGGCAGCGGGGTGTTTTTTGGCAGGAAACGCCCTGTACGCAAACGCCCAGGTTAGTTTATAATGGGATGCAGCATAGTTGATATACTGGCAACATATATATCTCTTGTATAAATTACCGGGAATAACGTTATAATGGTACAATGGCGACAAGGTTTTGGGGGTGGAAGGAAAGTTGGCTAACTTGCAGAACACCAAAAGGATTATGATCAGTTTGCCTGATCATCTTCTTCAGGAAGTGGACGGGATCGTAGCTATGGAGAATTCCAACCGCAGTGAATTTATAAGGCAGGCCATGAAGCTGTATTTGAGCGAGCGGAAGAAACGGTATATCCGTGAAGCGATGCAGCGGGGATACATGGAAATGGCTAAGATCAATTTAACCATGGCATCCGAGGCTTTTCACGCGGAGGAAGATGCAGACAGCACTCTGGGCCGCACAGTTAGCGGGGTGTAATCGATATTGATCGTTAAGCGCGGCGACGTTTTTTTTGCAGATCTTTCACCCGTTGTCGGTTCCGAGCAGGGAGGAGTACGGCCGGTACTGATCATCCAGAATGATATTGGCAACAGGTTCAGTCCTACTGTAATCGTAGCGGCGATTACTGCCCAAATCCAGAAGGCAAAACTGCCGACGCATGTGGAAATTGATGCGGCGACGCATGGCTTTGACCGCGACTCTGTCGTCCTGCTGGAACAAATTCGGACGATCGACAAGCAAAGGTTGACTGACAAGATCACCCATTTGGATGAGGAAACCATGCGCAAGGTAAGCGATGCCCTTCAGATCAGTTTGGGACTGATTGATTTTTAGCATCGGATGGATGAAGAATATCAAGGGCCGTACTGGCAAGTACGGTTCTTTTTTTGTCACTAACAGTTGCAGCCGCCACAATCGGGTTAGTATGATGGATAAGCTCCGTTGTATGGGGCTGGAAGGAGTTTTAGTAACATGTCTAATGTAGTTGATGAGGCACAGCAAAAGCGCCAGGAACGCATTATTAAACAGGTGGCAGAGGAACTGTCGCTGTCCCTGAAGCAGGTTCGGACGACGACCGGCTTGCTGGATGAAGGAAATACGATCCCTTTTATTGCCCGCTACCGCAAAGAAATGACCGGAGAGCTTGATGAGAACCAGCTCCGTCAAATCGAAGAGCGGGTCCAGTACCTGCGCAATCTGGAGGACCGCAAGCTGGAAGTCATCCGGATCATTGAGGAGCAGGGCAAGCTGACGGAGGAGCTGCAGAGCGCCATTGAAAACGCAGTCAAGCTGCAGGAAGTGGAGGATCTGTATCGTCCCTACCGCCAGAAGCGCAAGACACGGGCCAGCGTCGCCAAGGAAAAAGGGCTGGAGCCGCTGTCCGTATGGATCTGGAATCAGCCGAAGAAGGGCGATGTCATGCAGGAAGCAGAGCGTTATGCTGACCCGGAAAAGGGTGTGGATACGGCTGAAGCGGCAGTGCAGGGAGCGTTGGATATTTTGGCTGAGAATATTGCCGATGATGCAAACATCCGCAAATGGGTGCGCCGCTATACGCTGGATAATGGCATACTGACCTCGGAGGCCAAGGATGCGGAAGCGGAATCCGTTTACGAGAACTACTACAGCTATCGCGAGCTGGCGAAGAAAATGCCGCCACACCGGATTTTGGCCATCAATCGCGGGGAGCGCGAGGGCTTTCTGAAGGTCGGTCTGGAAATTGCGCCGGAATCGGTTCACCGTTATATTTCAAGCCAGATCCAGAAAAGCCCGTCTGTTGTTGATCATTTGATTACAGCCGTCATTGAAGATGCATATAAAAGGCTGATTGCTCCGTCCATTGAACGTGAAGTCAGGGCGGAAATGACGGAAAAAGGGGAAAATCAGGCCATTTCCATTTTCTCCGGCAATCTGCGCAGCCTGCTGCTGCAGGCCCCGATCAAGGGACAGCGGGTTCTCGGTGTGGACCCTGCTTACCGCACAGGCTGCAAGCTGGCCGCGGTTGACGATACCGGCAAGCTGCTGGAGGTGGCTGTTACGTATCCGACTCCGCCCAACAACAAGAAGAGGGAAGCTGCCGAGAAGTTCAAGGAGCTGATTGACAAGTACGATATTGAGCTGATTGTGATCGGCAACGGCACCGCTTCACGGGAAACGGAGCAATTCGTCGCCGATTTGATTGCCGAGCTGAAGAATGACAAGCTGTCATACCTGATCGTAAATGAAGCGGGTGCCAGCGTGTATTCGGCGTCCAAGCTGGCGCAGGACGAGTTCCCGGATCTGGATGTGGCGGAACGGAGCGCGGCCTCCATTGCCCGTCGGGTACAGGACCCATTGGCCGAGCTTGTCAAAATCGATCCGAAAGCCATCGGGGTCGGTCAATACCAGCATGACGTATCCCAGAAGCATCTGGAAGAAAGCCTGAAGGCTGTCGTTGAATCAGCCGTTAACCATGTCGGGGTTGACGTGAATACGGCTTCGCCATCGCTGCTGTCCTATGTGGCAGGTATCAATGCGACGATTGCCAAAAATATCGTAAAATTCCGCGAGGAGAACGGAAAGTTCGTCAACCGCCGCCAATTGCAGAAGGTGCCCCGCCTTGGAGCCAAAACTTATGAGCAGTGTGTCGGCTTCATGCGTATTACAGGCGGAGACAATCCGCTTGACCGCACCCCGATTCACCCTGAATCCTACGAAGTGGTGAACCGCCTGATCCAGGAGCTGAATATCGATAAGCAGGAGCTCGGCTCCAAGCGTGTTGCTGACCTGTTGGCTGCACAGGAGCCGGAGCGGCTGGCTGAGAAGCTGGGTGTCGGCGTGCCTACGCTGCGCGACATTCTGGACAGCCTGCAGCGTCCTGGCAGAGATCCGCGGGATGAACTGCCGCTGCCGGTTTTCCGCAAGGATGTGTTGAAGATCGAAGACCTGACTCCAGGCATGAAGCTGCAGGGAACGGTGCGAAATGTTATTGATTTCGGCGCATTCGTCGATATCGGCATCAAGAGCGACGGCCTTGTGCATATTTCACAGCTGAAGCATGGATTTGTGAAGCATCCGATGGATGTCGTATCCGTGGGTGATAACGTCACCGTCTGGGTGCTGAACGTAGATTTGAAAAAAGGCAGAGTCGGTCTTACCATGAAAGAGCCAGCCGAAGAACAGGCACATGCCTGATTTCCTGAAATACAAATAAATCATATTGCCGGTGTGTCCATTAGGAACGCCGGCTTATTCTTTTAGAGGTAGAATTCCTCAGTCCCTAGCTTCATTCAACTCCAGCGTTTTGAAAAAACGCACTTCGGAAGCACAAGCTTCGGTGCTGAAAGCCTGACTTTTTGAACATGCACTTTTAGTGTCAGACGGTCTTGCCGTTTCGTGATTCCAGCGATTTACCGGGATTTTTAACATAGAAGAACCAGCAGTCGTTCAACAAGCGAATCTGACTGCGGTCTCTTTTATTAAAGGCACGCATTAACTGATTTCTGAGCCATTGAGGCAACGTAATCCCCTCCCACTCGATCGTATGTATGGTTAGCATATGGGCAACTGCCCTGATATGTTCCAGAAAGACATGCTTGACAGGACCGTGTAGGGAAGGGTTATGATTCAACATAGTAAAAGACCAGAGAGAACATGACAAGGAAAGGAGTGGGCCGGAAGCAATGCAGCCCATGAGCAACGAAGAGCTTCAGAGCTGGGTAGAGCGTATATCCATTGATTATTTCGGTGTTCCTTTCCGTCATCGGGCCGTATTTAATTCCCGTTTGAGCGCGACGGGAGGCAGGTATTTTCTGAAGAGCCATAATATCGAGATTAACCCTCATCAGCTTGCTGCCTACGGACATGCCGAGGTGGAGAGCATTATCAAGCATGAGCTGTGCCATTATCACCTTCATTTAAGCGGCAGAGGTTACAAGCACCGGGATGAGGACTTCAAGCGGCTGCTTGCCAAGGTAGGCGGGAGCAGACACTGCCGTGCGCTGCCGGGAAGGGAGAAAGCAAAGAAGTTGCCTTTCCGTTACAAGCTGTTATGCCGTTCCTGCGGCCAGGAATACTTGCGTAAACGCAAAATGGATCCGTCTCGGTATCGCTGCGGCAAATGCTCAGGCCGACTGCAGCTGCTCCGCCTTGACGCTGTAACTCAATCATGATAAATTATGAGATATAATAAAAATGAAAACGTTCCCTGATAGCTCAGTCGGTAGAGCACTCGACTGTTAATCGAGTTGTCACAGGTTCGAGTCCTGTTCGGGGAGCCAGCATGGAGAGATACCCAAGTGGCTCAAGGGGACCCTCTGCTAAGGGGTTAGACTGCGTAAGCGGTGCGAGGGTTCGAATCCCTCTCTCTCCGTTTAGAAATACATCTTCGCCAGGGATTTGAACCCAGTCGGGTTCGTCGGAGCATAAGCTTCGTTAGGATTGCATCGCAGTCTCGAGCGAAGCGAGAGTATCCCTCTCTCTCCGTTTAGAAAAAACCGTTCATTGGCTTCCACCAATGAACGGTTTTTTTGTTATCCACTGCCATCCACATCAATCCGCTTTCACCGTTAAAGGGGCGCTTCGTGTCTCCGCAGCCTCATGTTCATCGTACAGCACACGAGCCAATAAATCCTGATTATAGTTGCCGAAATTTTTTCCGTAAATCGTCATTCCGCGTTTGTTCACGGATTTGTCAGTAACGGCAATCCGGAAGGTGAGCTCACTTTTATAATCCAGCCCGATGTCCTGCAAAGTCACATCCGAAATACGGCAGCCATCAATGAAGCTTCCATCCTTGTTGATGCGGATCAGCTTCAGCATCCCGTATTGATTCAGGTGAGGAGGCCACCAGTCCGGATTGAAGGTTCCGCGCATATCCCCAAAATCCCCGGGACTGGTCCAAAAGCCGATTTCCTTGCCATTAATATAAAAATAAAGATCTGAAGGATAATTGTCGGAATAACCGGGAGCTTCGCTGCCCAGTTCCAGGGAAAACTGGATTTCACGGAAGGTCTGGTTCGGCTTCAGATAGTTGGGAATACGGTACTCCAGAAAGCCCTCGCTCATCCAAATGATGCCTGAATTGATGCGCTCCGGATCGGCGAAATAACGGGGGTCGTCAAAATCCCCGATAATACTGTCCTTGGTTGCAAGCCCGCAGGTTGGCAAAGCCTGATAGTTGCTGTAATGGCCCACCTGAATCTCCACCTCATATAAATTGTCGGTGTCCTTGCTGCGCAGATCGACCATAAGCTTATCTTTGTTTAAATAACAGACCTTCTGAATGCCGTGCTTGCCGACAGAGGTATTAATTTCAATAAGGCCGCTGTCCTCCAATTTTTTGATATGCATCGTAATGGCTCCGTTGCTGAGATTGAGCCTTCTTGCGATTTCATTTAAATTCAGCTCCTGGTTGCTGGCCAGCAGCTCCAGAATCTGCAGTCGAATTTCCGAACTGAGCGCCTTGAAAATATCAATACCACTCATCAGGTCTTTAATATAGATCATTGTACAGTACCCTCTTCCACGAAACTTTTATTTTAGATAAGTATAAACTTAAATACCTGAAAAGCAAATAATCAGCACCTCTTTTGTGAAATAGTGATGAAAAAACAGTGTTAAAATCAAAAAAATGATGTTTTGTTTAAATTAATTTAAAATTAAATGTGAAAACATGGCTTGTTTATTCCTGAATATTTACGATTTCAACGTTAATAGTATAATAATTTTATATTTTTATAAATCATTTTATATTTTTATATTTACAACGGATTCCGTTCTATGCTATTTTATTTCTGTAAGCGGATACAATCAATTGAATTTTTACATAGGGAGGGTCAAGCATGAAGAAAAAATGGTTTTTGATGCTCACGGTAATTTCGATGGTTTTATTCCTTTGGGGCTGCGGCAGCTCCTCAAGCAATAAGGGCGCGGGAGGGGAAACTGAAGTCCTCGATGGCGGTGCAGGTGAGAATGCGACTGAGCTTTCTTATTGGACCTTTGTTGAATTGCATGGAAAGCATTTTGAGAAAATGCTGACAAAGTGGAACGAAGCCAACCCGGACCGCCAGATTAAGCTGAATGTCACGGTCATGCCGTATGATGACATGCATAATAAGCTGTCAATTGCTCTGCAGACAGGTACAGGCGCTCCGGATATTGCCGATATTGAACTTGGCAAATTTCCGGACTTCCTGGCCGGAACCCCGCAGCTTGAGCCGCTGAACGATGTTATCGATCCCTACCGGGATACGATCGTGAAGTCAAGGCTCGACCTGTACAGCAAGGATGGGGTGAACTACGGCGCTCCGACTCATGTAGGCGCAACGGTAGCTTTTTATAACACGGAAATTCTCAAGGAGGCCGGGGTGGATTATACCACCATCAAAACCTGGGACGATTTCAAGAAAGCGGGCATCCAGGTTTATGAAAAGACCGGCAAGTATATGGCCACAGCTGATACCAGTGCGCTATGGCAGTCCTCCATGATGCTGGCTCAGCAGGGAGCGGATCTTACGGATGACAACGGCAAGCCTAAGGTGAATTCCCCGGAAATGATCAAGGGGCTGACCGTTTTAAAAGATTTGCAGGATAACAATGTCATTTCGACGATTGCCGGCGGACAGCCGGATACAGAGGAAGCGTACGGGGAATTTAACTCCGGAAACTATGCCACCGCTTTCATGCCGCTGTGGATGATGTCGCGGTATACGAACTATATGCCGGATTTGGCAGGAAAAATTGCCTTAGCTCCCCTTCCGGTCATGGAAGAGGGGATGCCCAGATCACTTGGCGGCGGCGGAACCGGTACGGTGGTTACCAAAACAGCCAAGGACGTGCAGTTGGCCAAGGAGTTTGTAGCTTTCGCAAAACTGTCGAAGGATGCGAATATCGAAATCTGGAATACGCTTGGGTTTGATCCGGTGAACATGGACATCTGGAATATGAAAGAGGTTACTCATAACCCTGACAACGAATTTGTGAAGTATTTCGTCAACAATCCGTTCGATGTATTAAATGAAATCAAGGATGAGATCCGGCTGATCAAATCGACATCTGCAAGTCCTACCATCAATAATGTGCTCTGTACAGTAACGTTAAACGAAATTTTTGAGGATGGAAGGGACATCACGGAAGCGCTGAATGATGCGCAGGCGCAAATCGAACAGGAATTGCAATAACCGGAGAGATAGAAGCGGGCTGCTCTGCATTGAGCAGCTCGATTTTAGAGAAAGGAGTGGAAGCTGTGATTAAAAATTTCCTATATTCGCAAAAGGTTGCTCCTTACGTCTTTGTGCTGCCATTTGTTATTGTTTTCGCCGTCTTCTGGGTGTATCCGCTGCTGAGCTCCTTTGAAATGAGCTTTCAAAAAATATCGCTCGGCCAGGAAGCAAGCTGGGTGGGGCTGGACAATTATACAAAGCTAATGGGGGACGGCATCTTTTTGAAGGCTGTTATTAACAGTGCCGTCTACATGGTTCTCACTTTGGTGATTCTGATTCCTTTCCCGATGCTGTTTGCGGTTCTGATCAACAATAAATTTATGTGGGGAAGAGAGTTTTTTAAATCCTCCTTCTTCTTTCCGGCGCTGACCTCCGTGGTGGTGGCGGGCACGATTTTCCGTCTCATGTTTGGGGAAATGGAGGGTTCGCTCATCAACAGCATTTTGGGCTGGTTTGGCATCGAGCCTGTCAAGTTTTTGAAGGGCCAGGTCACCGGTTTTATCGCACTGCTGGCACTGGCTGCCTGGAGATGGACCGGTGTGAACATGCTGTATTTCCTGTCAGGCCTGAAAAACATCCCTGATGAATATTATGAAGCTGCTTCGATCGACGGAGCCTCCGCCTTTCAGAAATTCAGAATGATAACGATGCCCTTGCTGAAGCCAACGACCATCTATGTGGTGACGATCAGTATCTATGCGGGGCTGGCCATGTTCATTGAGAGCATGATGCTGTGGAACGGCAACAACTCGCCGAAAAATATCGGTCTTACCATCGTCGGCTATCTGTACCGCCAGGGCATTGAGAAGAACAATCTGGGTTACGCGGCGGCGGTCGGGATTGTGCTGCTGGCCATTACGATGCTGATTAATTTAACGCAGCTGGCGTTTTCCGGCCTGTTTAAAAAGGAGGATCGGTGATGAAAAAGGAACTTGCCCCAAATGCATATCCTGCTGTCGGGGAGCGCGGGCTCAGTACGGGGAAGGGGCTTTTTGCCAGAATTATTCTGTTCGTTTTTTTCACGGCCCTCTGTATCCTTATTTTGATCCCGTTTTATGCGATCGCCATTTCCTCCTTTAAGCCGGGCCAGGAGCTGATCCGGTACGGACTGAATTTAAGGTTCGATCTGTCTGTCATGAACTTTGACAACTATATTTATCTTTTTACCGGCAATCACGCTTATTTCAGCTGGTTTTTTAATTCACTGGTGCTTACGATTGTGCAGGTTGTTCTGACACTGCTGGTCAGCGCGACGGTGGCTTACGGCTTCTCTGCTTATGAGTTTAAAGGGAAAAACTTTCTCTTTATCTGCGTGCTGCTCATCATGATGGTGCCGTTTGAAATTTTGCTGCTGCCCTTGTACACGCTGATCAACAATCTGGGGATGATGAACACCTATTCGGCCATTGTTCTGCCGGGCATCGCGAGCGCGGCCACCATTTTCTTCTTCCGGCAGTATCTGAGCGGAGTGCCCAAGGAAATTATTGCAGCAGGCCGGGTCGATGGAGCCAGCGAGTACGGCATTTATATTCGTCTCATTCTCCCGATCATGAAGCCGTCGTTTGCGGCCATGGCCATTCTGAACGGGATGAACAGCTGGAACAACTTTCTCTGGCCGTTCATGGTTTTGAGCGATGAAAGCAAATACACGCTGCCAATCGGATTGAAAACGCTGCTGACCCCATACGGGAACAACTATGATCTGCTGATCGTGGGCTCGTTTTTCTCCATCATCCCGATTTTTATATTATTCGTGGCTTTCCAGAAATACTTTATCGACGGGATGACGGCTGGAGCTGTGAAAGGTTAGAGTGTGCCGATTTTTTAGGAAGGGGTTATGAAAATGAAAACGGTCAAAAAGTATCGCAATCCGCTGATAGAGCAGCGCGCGGACCCGTGGGTGTACAAACATACGGATGGATATTACTATTTCACGGCCTCCGTTCCGGAGTATGACAGAATTGAGGTGCGGCGTGCCGACACCATTGAGGGCTTAAGTCTGGCAGAACCGGTTGTGGCCTGGCGTAAATATGATACAGGATCGCTCAGCGCGAATATTTGGGCTCCGGAAATCCATTTTATCGACGGGAAGTGGTATATCTATTTCGCGGCAGCCCGCACGACGGAAACGAAGGACGGCTTGTTTGATCATCGGATGTATGTGCTGGAAAATGAATCTGCGAATCCGCTGGAAGGGCAGTGGACCGAGAAGGGGCAGGTCAAGACGGCCTGGGAATCCTTCGCCCTGGATGCCACGACCTTCGAGCATCGGGGAGCCAGGTATTATGTGTGGGCGCAGAAGGACCCGGACATTCCGGGCAATTCGAATCTGTACATATCGGAAATGAGCAACGCCTGGACTTTGACCGGACCGCAAACGATGATCGCCACGCCCGAGCATGACTGGGAGGTGATCGGCTTCAGTGTGAATGAAGGGCCGGCTGTGCTTAAGCGGAACGGGCGCATCTTCATTACATTTTCGGCCAGCGCCACCGACTTTAACTACTGTATGGGCTTGCTGTGGGCGGATGAACATGCCGATTTGCTGGACGCCTCCTCCTGGGTCAAGGAGCCTGAGCCGGTCTTCCGGACGAGTGAAGAGACGGGGCAGTACGGACCGGGGCATAACAGCTTTACCGTGAATGAGGAGGGGGAGGATGTGCTCATCTATCATGCGCGGAACTATAAAGAAATTAGCGGGGACCCGTTGTACGATCCGAACCGCCATACACGAGCGCAGGTCTTTCATTGGAAAGAGGACGGAACGCCCGACTTTGGGATTCCCGTTCGTGATGGAGGGACGGAGTGATCCTTGTTAGATGAAAGAAGGAGTGTCTCAAAAGGTCTATTTACCTGAGACGCTCCTTTCGGATTTTGTGAGACGCTCCGAGAACGAAGCATTCCTCCCATCGCTGTTGACCCCGAATTTCAATGAATTATTTTCATGAGGAAGAAATTCGGGGCCAAAGGCGAACGCTGCCGCTTTTCCGGAATTGCTTCGTTCTCTCCGCTGCTCCGTGCATCCCCCTACTTACCCCATAGCTTCGCTTATGCTGCCCCTGTATTGGCTACGCACCATCTTAAAGCACCTGCAAAATAGGTCAACCAGAAGTTCCTGGTAGACCTATTTAGATGCTTCCTCACCATTCAGAGGTTCGACGGAGATGGGCATGCCTCTTCCAACAGGCGTTCAATGGCATAGGCAACTCCGTTCTCTATGTTGGTCAGGGTCACGTCGTCACAGAGGGCTTTAATTTCGTCATGCGCGTTGCCCATGGCAATTCCCTTGCCAGCAGAGGTCAGCATGGAAATATCATTGTAGCTGTCACCTATGGCGACCGTATCTTCCATGGGAATGCCCAAATGGCTGGCCAGATAGGCGAGAGCGTTGCCTTTGGATGCCCGGGTATCCTCCACTTCAAAGTTATGATCAGAGGACACGACCATGGTCAATGAGGAATCGTTGCGGAAGCGGCTGCGTCCTTTTTCAAGCTTGTGCTCCTCCAAAGAAAACGCAAGAATGTTATAGATTTCAGCCTCTTGCGGTATGTGCTCATAAGAAGCGATCCGCACAATTCCGGCCTGCGAGTATTGTTTTTCCGTAGCATATATAAGCTCCTTCAAGGTGACATCGGGATTGGCACTTAAAACCCGGTCCATTTCAATTGTTAAAATTTGATGCCCTTTCTGAGGCGAATAGATGGCCTGGTCGGTCATGACTTCGTAATAAAATTCGTTTTCCTCAAGCCAAGCCAGGACGGAGAAAGCCAGACTGCGGTCCATCGGATAGGAAATGAGGAGACGCTTCTGATCATCGTGAACGGCTGCACCGTTCGCGGAGATAATAGGTGCGTTCAGTCCGGCTTCCTTCAGCTTTTCCTGTACATCATATACCGCACGGCCTGTGGCGATTGCTACCTTAATTCCGCTTTCCTGCGCCTTTCGGACGGCCGAGGCATTCACTTCACTGATGCGGCTGTCCGCATTCAACAGGGTTCCGTCTAAATCCACAGCAATTAGTTTCATACTTCTAGCTCCTCTTCGTCTTTAAAATCAGGAATAAGGACCTCAATTCCATGTCGCTGCAGCATTTCCAGCATGTCGGGCTCGGGCAGGCGGTTGGTTACGATGAAATCGACTTCAGAGAGCTCGGCAAAACGGAAAGGACAATCCTTGCCAAACTTTGAATGGTCGGCCAACACAAACACCTGGCGCGCCTGCTTCATCATTTGATGCTTCAGCAAACCTTCCTCATCATGAACGGATGTAAAGCCGCTCGCTGATATGCCGCCTACACCGATAAATGCTTTGTCTACAAAATAGTTGGACAGGGTTGAGATAACCGCCGATCCATATACATATCTGTGCTCCTTCTCCAAATGACCGCCGAGCAGATGGATGGACACCCCTTTTTTGTCCGATAAAACATCCGCCTGATTAATCGAGTTGGTAATAATAAAGCAGCTTTGCTGATCAATGAATTCGGCGCATGCATGCACCGTAGTGGAAGAGTCGAGGATGACATGCTCTCCATCACGAATATAATGCGCCGCCACGCGGCCGATGGACTTTTTCTCTTCAGACACCTTCATGAGCCGTTCTTTGTAGTTTCCGATCTTGTCCTGCAGCGGGTTCGGCAGGAGGGCGCCGCCGCGGGTGCGGATAATGGACCCTTGTTCGTCCAGCTTGACAAGATCTCTTCGTGCGGTATCGCGGGAAACGTCGAACAGGGAGCAAATCTCTTCAATGGAAATCCGCTTTTTGGTCTGAAGATGATCCAAAATGAGCTGCATTCGTTCCTCTTGGTACATTCAGCACCTCCTAACAGATGAATGCTTGAACTGCGTAAGTGATTATAATTTATTTTAAGTGATTGTAAGTGAAATTTCAATGCATTCTGACTTACGCTGCATGAAATTATTTAATTCTAAAAAAATTAAAATAATGCTTGTCACTTATGATTCTATTTGATATACTCTATCTTGTCGTCACGATAACGACAAAACAATATGGCCCGTTGGTCAAGGGGTTAAGACACCTCCCTTTCACGGAGGTAACAGGGGTTCGAATCCCCTACGGGTCATTAACTTACTTCCCTGTTAGGGGATGAGAACCCACAGGGTTCGTCGGAGCATAAGCTTCGATAGGAATGTATCGCAGTCTCGAGCGCAGCGAGAGTATCCCCGTCGGGTCATTAACTTACTTCCCTGTTAGGGGATGAGAACCCACTGGGTTCGTCGGAGCGTAAGCTTCGGTAGGAATGCATCGCAGTCTTGAGCGCAGCGAGAGTATCCCCGTCGGGTCACAGCTTTCTTTTCGATAGCAGGTAAAACTTAATTAATGTGCGGTAGTGGTGGAATGGCAGACACGCTATCTTGAGGGGGTAGTGGGCGTACGCCCGTGGAGGTTCGAGTCCTCTCTACCGCATAGCAATGCGAGGAATTCGGTGCAATCGTTTGCGATTGTATCGAATTTTTTTTATTTTAGCGACTTTTGCGGTTGTTTTAAGTCTAATGTAATAGAGATGAATTTTTCTTTTGTTTTTACAAATTTTGTGTGGAATTTAGAAAAGTTAAATTCCGTTTACAAAAAATCGAAACAAAGAGTATAATCATACAAGCGGATGTTATAATATGGACAATAAGATTCATTAGATATGGAAGAAATTTTAAGAAATGATGGTGAATGGTATGAAATCCCATCTTCTGGAGAGTATATCAGAAGGACTGTTGGGACTTTTTCCTTTAATAAGAAAAAAGTTGATGAAAGGGGCTCCAGTTCCCACCTCATCGCTTCCGCTATCGAACAGTAACTACCATGTGTTGTTTCTTATGCACGAAATGCGTCATTCGACAGTGTCGGAGCTTTCTAAGCAGCTAAATATTTCACGACCCAATATGACCCCGTTGCTCGATAAACTGGTTAAGTATGATCTGGTTTCCCGGAAGCCAAGCGAGACGGACAGGCGGGTGGTGGAGGTCGAAATAACCCGCCAGGGGGACGAACTGGTCCGGGAAATAGGTGAGCGATTGATGCTTGAAATTAGAGAAAGGCTGGCCAGACTGCAAGAGAAAGATTTGGAACGAATGTACAGTTGTTTGAATGAACTGAAAACAATTCTGCTCAAACTGGATCAAATGGATGAAGAAAAATAGGGTGAAAAAAGACCGTTCATTATTGAATATGGACGGTCTTGCCATGTCGTATGTTATAATATTATGAGTATACATATCAGATTTTAAACAACATCTTAAGCAAAGTATGGGTGGAAGGGCGGAATTATATGGAATCTATTTATCAACGGATTGAGGCGCTCATCGCTGAAAGAGGGATGACGAAAAAGGCCTTTTGCCAGCAGCTGGGGATCAGCACCGGTAATTTTGGTGACTGGAAAAGGGGTAAAACAACCCCTGGCACCAACAAGCTGATTGAGATTGCCACCTTTTTCGACATCAGTTTGGACTGGCTCATGATGGGCCGTACTCCGAAACGTGAAATGGTAAACGAACAGCAAGAGTCTTATTTTTTTGACGATTTGGGGCAATTGAATTGCCAAATTGATCAACTCACGGAGCAGGAAAAAGTATTCATACGCGACTATATCGAATTTACTGCTTACCGGAAAAAGAAGAAAAAAGAAACAGACTGATGTTCAAAAAAAGGCCTGCCGCGGATAATAGCCGGCAAGCCTTTTTTAACTTCTGTCAATTGTCGTGATTCAGATCCAGTCTGGCTGAATACTCGGGATACAGCTTGCGAATGCATTCAGGGCAAATATCATGTGTAAATTCGGCATGTGTGTGTTTCTCCAGATAGGACTCAACGGGCTGCCATTCATTGTTTTTGTTCTTGATATCCTTGCAAACGGCACAGATCGGCAGCATGCCGTGAATGGTCCTGGTCTGGCCCGATGTTTGAACAAACTGTGTTTCCTGCAGTTTAAACCGGGTGATATCTGTATTGGAGATGACAATCCCCTCAATTTCCTTGTTTTCCGGCTGCATAACCGGAGCAGCCTGGAGTAGAAACCACTGCTCCCTGGATGAATGCCTGCAATGAAATTCGCAGCTGTATTGAAGGGTATCTCCCTGGAGCACGCCAATCAGCCCCTCATGCAGGGCTTGAACGGCTTCCGGGCTATCGTCACTGCAGAACCATGGCAAAATATCGAAGTAGGAGGTCCCGGGCCAGTTATAGCCAGCCGGTGTGCCTTTATCGATGCCAGCCTGTTCCCAGGCTTGGTTAACCGCGTGAATAGTGCCGTTGCGGTCGATTACAACGATTTGGGCAGGCAGTGAATTGGCTGCTTCGATCAGATGGATGGACCTTGTTTTGGACAATGGTTTCACTCCCTTGCTGGTGCACGCATTTTTGAGCAGCTTATTGGTTGCATATTATTTTTCTTCAGTCAGATGTATATCAAGGAGTTTGGCAACCAGCTGTCTGTAGCGGGCGGCTTTCCGTGTGCCGTGAATCAGATTGGAGAGGCGTGACGGAGGTATTCCGTGCAGCTCGCAAAAGCTTTTCTGATCCATTTGCAGCTCGGTAAGTCTCTGTTTAATTGCCCACCCGAATGGAGTGATCGGCTTTTTTTTGTTCAAGAAGTTTCACCCCTAACCGATTTTCCAATTCTAGCTACCTATGGTGTAAATCATGGTGAAACATGCTATAATAAATCATCTGAATTCATTATATACTTATTTACGTCATTTTACAATCTATAAACACTTACGTACGTCGTCTTTTTTTGAAGTTTTTTAGGAAGGCGGGTGCATATGCAGTCCATTTATGAGCGCATTGAGATGCTGATCCAGCGGAAGGGAATGACGAAAAAGGCTTTTTGCAAGCAGCTAGCTATCAGCACGGGGAATCTGGGAGACTGGAAAAGGGGGAAGTCCAAACCAGGAACCAGCAAATTGATTGAAATTGCCGCTTTTTTTGATGTCAGTCTTGATTGGCTCATCTTGGGGAAAGGCACTCCGGGAGAGGCTTCGGAATCCTTCCCGGCATATATCTACAGCAAAAGCAAGGAACTGTCAAAGGACGAGCAGTGGTTTATTAAGGAATACATTGAGTTTGTATCATACCGGCATCATAAGGACGATCCTGAATCCTGAATTTGTTCAAGTGCGTGTTCAAAAAGTCAGGTTTTCAGCACCGAAGCTTATGCTTCCGGAGTGCGTTTTTTCAAAACGCTTGAGTTGGATGAAGCTAGGGACTGAGGAGCGGAGCGTACTTGGGGTACGTGAGCCCCGGAAGTCCCGGCTGAATTCAAGATTCGATGTCGAGTCCGCTTCCTGATTTACTTCGTGATCAAAAGATGACTTTTTGAACTACCTCTACAAGGCGCGAAAAAACACTCCATCGCAGGGGAAAACAGCGAGAGGAGTGTTTTTTGCATGAGGGGTATATATAAATTTGGGGATCACGGATGTGTGAGCAGCATATCCTTCATGATTCTTTGGAGTACCTGGTTTTTGGAGGTATCCGTTTCGTTCAGCTGTTTGGCGGCTTCTTCAACACAGGCGTTAACGGCTGCGTTTAAGTAACCGCTGACCGCCTGCTCCATTTCCACGCCTAATTGGAAATTGATCCAGGCATGCATGGTAGGCAGTGTGCCTACAGCATTGTACCGCTGCAGTATTTTCTCCAGATACTTGAAGTCGATCCATGGATACAGCGCTTTGCCAAGCTTGAGCAGGCGCTGGCCTGATATGCGGGCACTGCTCAACTGGTCGGGGCATGTGCGCTGAGCATGCAGCATTTTATCGATCAGCGCAATCCGCCAACCGTCATATTGTCTGGAGGCTGCATAAATGCCCTTTATAGCCATTCCGTCCGTGCTGACCAGTTGGCTGTGCATGTAACACTTCATATATGCTTCGACATCTTCCAGTGCTGCTATGCTTCCTTCGGCGATATGCTGTTTTAATTCGGAAACAAAAGGGAAGCTGCCGACGGGTAAACTTGGATCCAGTATATACGCATAATGGAGCAATCGACTGCTCTTGCTCATTATGGTCCGCCTCCTTAAACATAACTCATTACAAATATGTTATGTTAATTAACATTTAATGATTTTTCGGGATTCTTAATGTTATTTATGTAATACATTTTTACATTTGTTGCAGTGTAATGTCAATTGATTTGTGGGAATTTCATCTAATTAAAATTATTTATGTAATATAAAATAACACGAAAATAATAATTTTGTTTTTTGTTGATTTTCCCTTTACAATTGAAGGTATAGGGAGTATAATATATCTGTTGCCTTAAATGAGCGGTAGTGGTGGAATGGCAGACACGCTATCTTGAGGGGGTAGTGGGCGTATGCCCGTGGAGGTTCGAGTCCTCTCTACCGCATTTATGAAGAAAAGTCCTGTATAATTACAGGGCTTTTTTGGTTTTGTCGGGCATTATGGTACTTGTTTTCGAGTTTCAATTTCCATACAAGGTTTAAGGATAGAAGGAGAGGTTAAAAATAATAGTGGAAAAGGAGAGATGATGAATGGAAGCTTTATACACGGCCACGGCTACTGTACATGGGGGCAGAACCGGATCGGTCGCTTCTTCCGACGGAGTGCTGAAGCATAATTTGAGTATGCCCAAAGAGCTCGGCGGCTCAGGAGGTAGCGGCACCAATCCTGAACAGTTATTTGCGGCAGGCTACGGCGCTTGCTACGAAAGTGCGCTCGCCAATGTTGCCCGTAAAGCGGGAGTCAAGCTGCAGGATGTTGAAGTGACAAGCCATGTCTCCATCGGGAAGGATGTGCAGGACGACGGCTTTAAGCTTGCGGTGCGGCTGGATGTGAACATGCCGGGAATCGACCGTTCGCAGGCCGAGGATCTGGCCAAGCAGGCACATGAATTTTGCCCTTATTCCAAAGCTACACGCGGCAATATCGATGTGCAGTTAAATGTAATTTCTTGATGAATATAATCGTCTGGAAGCAACAAGTATGTACTGGGAATGGCATCGTTCCCATACTGGCTGCCGGTCTCTCCGGCGGCTTTTCATTTAATATACATAATTTAACAAGTAGTGGCTGATCGGTGTGTACCAATGTAGTCCATTTGACATGAAACTGAAAATTCTTTAATATACTTAGGTGATTCAGAACCGAAATTCGGCTGGATTCGACAAGGTATGAACAAATTTGAAAATACAGGTGATGTTATGTCTTCTTACAGACCGAATATTGTGAACTTTAAAAAAGCCAGCAGCAATGAAAAAGATGGATTATACGAATTTACGATGTATTTGGCTGACGGCACGGAGTGCCGTGTATTCTATCAACGGTATCCGGAATGGACAATGACGAGCATCAGCCGCCTGCAAAAAACTCCTTGCCCTGTGTGCCGTAAGGATTATATTTGCAAGTGTATTGAACAGTATACTAGTGACCTGGAGCAGCAGCTGCAGGGAAATAATTGGCTGGAGAAGGCAGCGGCCGAGTAAGCGGGGGCCTGCACTCGGAGCGACATAGATAAGCGGCGGATTCGTAATATTCCGGCGCTTTTTTGTGTGCATAACGGAACAAAGAGGCCTGAATGAGGGTATCTATGTTGGAGGAGGTGTTTCTGTTGACGGAAAAAGAAGCAGTTGTCGCTATGCTGAATGAAAAGCACAAGGGACATCCCATTGTCCTGGTGGATGGTGTATGCCACTTTTGTCAGGGAGCCGTCAAATTCATCCTCAAGCATGACCCGAAGGGCAGGCATCATTTTGGCTCACTTCAGTCCGAGGAAGGAAAGAGGCTGCTGAAGGCGGGAAATCTGCCGCCAGGCCGGCTTGATACAGTCGTGTTGATTGAGGACGGAAAATATTACACCAAGTCTGCGGCAGTGCTGCGGATTGCCAGGCATTTGCGTTTTCCGTATCCGCTTGCTTATCCATTTATCGTCATTCCCCGTCCCATAAGGGATGCCATATATAACTACATCGCCCGCAACCGTTACCGCTGGTTCGGCAAAGATGACGGCGACGGTGCCCAATGCCGGATTCCTTCACCGGAGGTAAGGGAGAGGTTTCTGTAACAGCTATTACACACCTGCTTCTGGAGTGAAAACCTGAAACCTGGCATACGATGGCATGATAAACAAAAGGTCAAGAACAAGGAGATTGCTCCTGTTCCCGACCTTTTTTTGCCCAATGCGGGGATTGGTGATTTCTTGTTACTTTGGAGCGCGAAAGCCGGCTTTCTCCGCTTCCGCAACGGTGCAGAACCACTGCTCCGGCTTGGTCCGCTCATAAGAGGGAGACTCCAGGGTGTGATAAATTTTATCCCCTTTGGAGTTGATATTGCCTTTGATGGTGCACGACGCAGCGGGAGGAGATGTTTCCGTGTTTGTCTGTGCTGCTGTGTCGGCGTCTTTTTTGCTATCGTTAGTGTTTACAGAGCCGTTTTCCATTTCATCCGGGTGAAAGCCGTCCTCCTGCGCATAATTCTCGACACTCCAGATGCCGATTCCCTGCTTCTTGCTGGCCTTCTGAAGCTCTTCAAATGAATCGACATAACGCACATTCGGCGGATAGATATAGGCGACACGGGCCAGGCCCTCTTTCAGCAGCGTTTCCTGCACCATGACACCGTCTGCATATACATAGGCCAGCAAGCGCCCGTACTTGTCCCGCTGCGGCCCGACATCAAATTCCAGCTCAATTGTTTTCGCCTGCTCCAGAAGCTGTTTGGTATAAGCTTTTGCTTCCGGGCCAAAAGGCTGCACTCCCAGACGGGGGTGCGACGTCTCCGGCGTATCGATCAGCAGCATTCTCACGGATTCCTTTTTGCCGTCATAAATCACTTTCAACGTATCTCCATCGACAGCCCTGTCCAGCTTGACCTTTACCCGGGGGAACTCTGGTTGGGCGGATTCCTCCTGGACAGTATTCTGGTCAGTGTTGTGAACAGTATCCGTGGACGTCCCGTTCACCTGGACCGGGGGAGCGGCGCCGCATCCTGCGATCAGCAGGGTCAAGAGCAGTCCTGCAATGATTGAAATCAGTTTGTTTGGATGAAAAAAGTTCTTTGTGTTCATAGGTTCTCCTGTCTGTAAGCTGATTTAAGATTGAGCCGGCGGCAATCAGGGCTGCTGGTCAGGTTAACCCTTTGAGCGTTTTCTCGTGCGCCGCCGCCAGAACAGGACAAGAGCTATTATAGCCAGCAGTACAACCGCCGCCGCTGCAGCAATCCGTCCCAAATTCGGCACTCGGACGGCCAGTTCCAGCCGGTTCTCACTTAACGGGGAGATGTCCCAGGTCAGGGTTTTGCCGTCATCCGCCACCCGATTCGCATTATGAGCCAGCGGACGAATGGGGAGCGTCAGGTCGAAGCTGAAATCCAGCTGCCTGGACAGCAGCTCTTTGGCAATGAAGTTCATGCTCTCCAGCTTGTCGGTCAACGATGGGTCGCTGTCGGGAAGCATTTGCAGAAAATCGGCGGTCAACTGCAGTTGATAGTCAGTGGTGAAAAAATGCTTTTTCACCACAGAGGACAGCGTCATCCCCTTGGGCAGCTGCTGGGACAGCCTCTGCAGCGCTTCTTCCGGGTTCGTAATGCCATCCGACTGGGCGGCCGTAAAAGTGTGGTGCAGCTGAAAGCCTTCCCGCCCGCTTTCCTGAAGCGGTTCAATCTGTATACCGTATTGTTCAAGAGGCTGTTTGTAATCCTCTAAAGCTTTCTGCAAATATAACGAGCTTAATGCATTTTCGCTAACACTGACCTCCACATCCAAATCGACGCTGCGGTCCATATGTACTGTCGCGTGTGCGTCTCCTCTCGCGCATGAACAGAGAAGCAGCAATAATGCTGCTGCGACGATTAGCCGAATGCAACGGCTGATATATAAGTTCATCCTGATACACCCTTTCCTGCTGCCGGTTCAATCTTGGCCTTCCATCATTGTACTAAATATAGGCGCTAAAACGAACACAGCCTGCTCAAACTTTTACAGCTGCATTATTTTGCAGAAACAGCTTGCCTGGATCACGGGACTGTGATATTCTAACGGTAAAAATATGGGACGTGACGGAAGCACCGTTCACCGGCCGCATGGCAGCGGCTGATGAACGGTGCTTTTTTTCGTTTCAGCACCGAAAGGGGGAGAGGTTATGAATGGTTTGAGGGTGGTTTTGGCTGTGCAAAGCAAGGAGTATATTGAGCCCCTGCTGGATTATTTGCATGGGAGCGAATATGCGGGACGAATCCGGATGACGGCATTTTCGCAGCCGGACGCCTTTTGCCAATATATGCGGGAGTCGGCTGACGGAAAACGGCCGGACGCTGTGGTGGGGGAGGCGGTGTTTTTTGAAAGCTGGACGGAGCGTGAAGAAACATCTGCGACCTGTTTCCTCTTGAGTGAAGACGGGCGCTCGGAGGCTGGTATGATCCCATTGCGGAAATATCAGCCTGTTCCCCAATTACTGGCAGGCATTTGGGACGATTGCAGGCGCAATTCCGACGGGAAGCTGCGCATGAGCAGCCGGGAGGAGACGATGGTGGTGGGTTTTGTCTCCGCATCCGGCGGCACAGGCAAAACGACGGCTGCCCTTAATATGGCCAAGCAGCTGGGCGGTGCGGGTTATTCCGTGTTCTATTTGAACCTGGAGACAGCAGACTCCAGTTCATTATTCACGCCGTCGGTCGAAGGCATAACAGGACTTTCGCGCCTGCTTTATGACATGAAGACGAGAGGGACGAATCATCTTGAATCTGCCTCAGCCTACAGCATACGGCAGCATGATTTCAAGGCCGACATATTCCAGCCGCTGGCCAACCGCAAGGAAATCGCAGAGATGACCTCTACGGAGACCTGCGAGCTGATCCATTTACTTGTTGGCTCCGGTCAATATGATGTGATTATCGCGGATGCCGACGCCGGGCTGAACGCTCGCACGGAGGCTGTCTTGCAGGCGAGCAGCCGGCTCGTCTGGCTGCTTGCCGACGAGTTGATCAGTATGCATAAGTGCGGGCTGCGGCTGCATGAGCTCCGGATTTTGTATAAAGATGCTTATGAAACGCTGATGGATAAGACCTTGTTTGTGCTGAACAAATATGCCGGTCAGCAGGTCAACGAGCTGCCGGCTGAAGGAATGGTTCTGCATGGTGTGCTGCCGTACATTCCTTCCTGGAAGCAGATGGACCGGGAGGAACTGATGCTGAGCTCACCCATCTATCAGCGCGAGATTCGCAAGCTGTGCAGGGAGCTGCTGGACGAAGCTGCCGCGGCGCTGAAGGAGCCCGTCCGTGCATAAGGAGGACTGAATGGAGAACGGAATATTTCAGGAGCTGCGGCAGGAGATTCGGGCGGGGCTTGATCTTACTTCCTCTGTTACGAATGAGGAGCTGACCCGGCAAATCGAAAACAGGGTGCTGTATGATGCGAGACTTGCCGAATTAACCTCGCGCGAAAGGTATGCACTTGTCCGCCGGATCTTTGATTCATTCCGGGGACTGGATGTTCTGCAGCCCTTGGTGGACGACCCGGGCATCAGCGAAATTATGATCAACAGCCATACCGAGCTGTTTGTGGAACGGGAAGGGGAGGTTCTGCGCCTGCCTGTCGCCTTTGAGTCCCGTGAGCGGCTGGAGGATATTATCCAGATGATCGTCGCCGGCGTGAACCGGATTGTGAACGAAGCTTCCCCTATCGTGGATGCTCGCTTGAAGGACGGTTCAAGGGTGAATATTGTGCTGCCGCCCATTGCGCTTAAAGGCCCTACCATGACGATCCGCAAATTCCCGGCTGCGCCGCTGACGATGGAGGACCTGATCCGAAAGGATGCCCTCAGTGCAGAAGCGGCCGAACTGCTGCAGCAGCTTGTGCGGAGCAAATACAACATTTTCATAAGCGGCGGTACGGGGTCGGGGAAGACCACCTTCCTGAACGCATTGTCCCAGTTCGTTCCGGCATCGGAGCGTATCATCACGATTGAGGATTCGGCAGAACTGCAAATTACGACCGTTCCGAACCTGGTGTCGCTGGAAACGAGAAATCCCAATACCGAAGGGAAGGGAGAGGTATCCATTCGTGATCTGATCCGCTCCGCCCTGCGGATGAGGCCAAACCGCATTATTGTGGGGGAGGTGAGAGGCAGCGAGGCTCTAGATATGCTGCAGGCGATGAATACAGGACACGAGGGCTCGTTATCGACAGGGCACGCAAATAGCATTGCGGATATGGTAAGTAGGCTGGAAACAATGGTGCTCAGCGGGGCGGAGCTTCCCCTCGGCGTCGTGCGCCAGCAGATCAGCTCGGCCATAGATGTTTTTGTTCATTTGTCGAGGCTGCGCGACAGATCACGGCGTGTGCTGGAGATCAGCGAAGTGGTCGGATATCAGAATGGCGAGGTCATCCTTAATCCATTGTTTCGTTTTAAAGAATATGCCGAAAGGGAGGGGCGTATTGAGGGCAGTCTGGAGCGGACCGGATCAGGTTTGCAGCACCAGGAAAAGCTGCGGATGGCCGGTATAAAGCACGAACTGTTCTCGTTGGCTGAAGGAGGTGAAGACAATGAACAAAGGACGAAAGGATAAAATAAATCTCCGTCCGGATAAGCAGCCGCAATCCGTCCCGAGGACGGAGATCAGGTCCAGATCGCCAGGGGAAACAGCGCATAACAAGGTGAATAGGAAATCCGATTCCCGTATTCGTCCACGAATATCCATTCGCCCGGCCAAGCGGGGATCGCCTCAAGGCGCGTCTGCGGCTGAAGGGGCCGGGGGACAGCTGCAGGACTATACCGTATACCGTTTGTCGGCAGGTCAGCGATTAGGCTGCATCGTGCTCAGTGGATTGGTGTTTTACGGTATCGGTTTTCTTTTCTATCACCATTGGATGATCGCAGGTATGGCATCGCTGGCCGGATTGCTGATTCCCCGGCATTACAGCAGATTTTTGCTGAGGCGGCGGAAGGCTGCTCTAAGCATGCAGTTTAAACAGGCGCTTTATTCGCTTTCTTCTTCCCTGGCGGCAGGGAAATCCGTAGAGAACGGTTTTCGCGAGGCGGTGGCGGATATGAAGCTGCTTAGTCCTGACGGAGATCATGATTTGATCCGGGAGTTCAGCATCATCAGCGCCAAGATGGAATACGGCCAGCCGGTTGAGGAGGCGCTGCAGGATTTTGCCCGGCGGGCGGAGCTGGAGGATATCGTCAATTTTTCCGACGTTTTTGCGACCTGTAAGCGTACAGGCGGGGATCTTGTTGAAGTTGTGCGGAGATCCTCGGCTGTAATTGGCGAGAAAATGGACATCCAGCAGGAAATCAGCGTAATGGTGGCGCAGAAGCGTTTTGAGGCAAGGGTTATGTTTGCCGCGCCCTTTTTATTCGTGCTGTTCATGAATATTTCAGCTGCGGATTATATGATGCCTCTCTATACAGGTAACGGAAGATTGGTTTCGACAGTATGTCTGATCTTGCTGGGCTGCTGTCTTCTGTGGATCAATAAAATCATGAAAATCAACGTGTAGGAGGAAGCGATATGGTGATCATCAGCTGCTTCGTGCTGGCATTGCAAATCGGCTGCTGGCTGCTTCTATACCGGATACACGGGAAGGAATATGAGTCTTTTAAAACGTTGCGTGTTGAAGGGCTTCGTCTGCAAAAAATGGCGGCTCCTTTTCTGCATCTCCTGTACAAGTTCCACATCTTTCAAAAGTTCCCGCTGCTCATGTTCAGGCTGCAGAGGGCTGTGCAAAAGCTTTACGGAATACGCAGCAGCCAGGAGAAAACAATGCTGTTTCTGGCGGAAATGGCGGGTTACTTTTTTCTGCTGCTGGGAGGAGGGTGCATGCTGACACTGGTCATGGGGGGAGACGCGTCAGGACTGATGCTTGGATTGGGGCTTGGCATTGTGGTGCCTGCCGCGCTCGTAAAGGATCTTCATGCCAAGGTCAGCAAGCGGGATCAGGAAATGATTATGGAGCTGCCTGAGCTGTTGGGGAAAATTATGCTGCTTGTGGGAGCGGGAGAGACGGTGCAGAGGGCCATTATCCACTGTACGGAACGGAAAAAGCATCAGCCGAATCATCCGCTGTACCGTGAACTAACGCAGACGATTGCGGAATGGGAGAGCGGATATTCGTTTCAGCAAGCCTTTGAGCAGCTGAGCCGCCGCTGCGGAATTCAGGAAGTGACCGTGTTTACAACAGCTGTGCTGCTTAACATGCGGCGGGGCGGGAGTGATTTTGTCATGGCTTTGGGCGAACTGTCTCAAACGCTGTGGAATAAGAGGACGGCAATCAGCCGGACGCTTGGCGAGCAGGCCTCGTCCAAGCTGGTATTTCCGATGGCTGTTATTTTGCTGACCGTCATCGTACTGGTGGGGGCGCCGGCATTCATGATGATGAACATGTGAGGAGGAATACAAAGGTGATAACGAACGTTAATCATGGATTACAGAAATTCTGGAAGGAAGAGGAGGGGCTCGGAACATTGGAGATGATTTTGATTATTGCCATTCTTATTGCGGTGGCGATTATTTTCAGAGAGCAGATCTCCAAAATCGTTACGGGCCTCTTGAAGAAAGCAGATCAAAAAAGTAACGATTTTATGGATTCCTGATGATCAAAAGGTTGCAAGAAGAAGAGGGAAGCTTCTCACTGGAAGCTTCCCTGGTCATGCCGGTTATTTTACTGCTTATCTTTGTGCTGCTGTTTTTCTGTATCTATTTGTACCAAAAAACGATTCTTGTCCAGCTGTCTTCGACCGCGTCGGAGCGCTCTGCCTACAGCTGGGACAACAGCCACAAGGATCCGGTTCACGGCACATTTGAGCAGGGTGAGAGAGATTCCTTGTATTGGAGACTGAAGGAAGATGCCGCCCTTGGAGCGCTGTTTGGCTGGGCAGGGGCCGACAATGAGGTGAAAGTTTCCATAATGGATGCTGCCGATGATGACAGTCCGCTTGCGGCGCAAAAAATGCTGCAGGTCGCTGAAGGGCTCCCATGGGGGCTTGATGGGGAGATGAGCTACCGCAACAGCCTGATTACGCGGAAGATTACGACGAATCTGGAGAATATGGCGGAAATTCCGCTGCTGAATTCGGTTATGAGCGAGCCTGAAATGAAGTCTTCGGTCTGGGCAGGGATCGTGGATCCGGTTGAGTTTATTCGAACTGTCGAGCTCTTGAGGTATTATGGCGCGAAATTTTTGGGAAGGGGCGGGGGAACGCAGGTGACGCCAGCGGCAGTCGGAAACGTCCTGCAGCAGTATGGCCAATCAGGTATGTGAGGAATTTTGATGATTCTGTATGATTGAGTATCTACGAAGGGAGCTGAGGCATGTTTCGCAAAAGAAAGGATGAAGAAGGAGCGGTTACGGTTTTTTTGATTATGGTTCTAGCCTTTGTGTTTGCGTTTGTGGCCATTTTCATTGATTATGCGCGCGTAGCAGCTCTTCATGTACAGACCGAGAAGGTGCTTCATGCTGCGCTCAGATCGGTGATGTCCGCATATGATCCGGCGCTTCAGCGTCAATATGGCCTGTTTGCTTATGGTGAAGGGACGGGGGACCGGATCATGACAAAGGTGCTGAATGACAGTGCCAAACGAACCCCGCGGGAAGGCTCGCTGGCCTTGATGAACAGCCGTCTGGACAGCAGCTCTCTAAGCATGGAGCGGAAGCTGGGGACCTATGACATTTTTAATAATCAGGTCCGGGAGGAGATGAAGTATAAGGCGCCTGTTGACTTCACCTTTGAAATTCTGGAGAAGCTGAAGCCTATTTCCCAGAATATGAAGGAGGCGGCTCACACGGTTGATCTCTTGAAGAGACTGCAAAAGCTTTATGAGAAGCGGGAAGCAAGGCTTGACAGCATGCTGCAGAAACAGAAAGAGGCTGCGGTAAGCGCGGGCGACTTGCGTAAGCTGATCATGGAAAATGGCAGCAATTATATTGACGATGCGCGGGATATCGAGAAGCCCGAAACTGCCGAAGAAGCTGCCGCTCAGTATAACCCTTATTTGGATTTGTATGAAGATAACAAGAAAAATCCAAGCCTCAGAAAAGAGCTGGCTCTGCAGGGGTACCGTACAAAGGTCAGCAGGCTGAAGACCGATATTGCAAAGGAAATGGACAAAATTTTAACCAAGCATGGCAGCCTGCTGCAGGAGGCGGAAACGGAGCTAAAGGAAGCGGAGAAAATCAATGCCCAGATGAAGCAGGTCATCGCCGAATACAAAGAGCGTGCTGCCAATGCGGCTTATGACGAGGTGTCCAGGGCGCCAACCTCCGGGGGAATCGCGGGATCTGCAGACGGCACCATTGCAAGTGCCAGGCAGCAGGTCGAGGATCTGCTTACACCTGATTCTGTATTTCAGTCGCTGAGATCAGGCATCCGTGAGCAGGAGCTGGCCATTAATGCCGTTAACAGCAAGGTGAAGATTATGAATTCAGGCTTGGCGAATATTTCGGCCAGAACGGAGGATGCCGACACCCTTAAGAACAAGGTCATCCGTGCGCGGAGTGCGCTGGACGAGTATTTGAAGGGATATGTTCACCAGGGAGATTATAACAAGCTGACACAGGCGCAGCATCTGCTTGAGAGCAGGCGCGGGTCTGATGCAGAGCGCAAACAATTGGAGAAGCAGTCACAAAACAAGCTGAGAGAGGCTTATCAAATTGTTGAAATGCTGTCCAGCCTGACACAGGGCAATGAGGAATTTAACGAGCTCGAACAATACTATCTCGAAAGCCTGCATTTTAATGATGCGACTGCTGAAGCAGGGACCCCGACAGGGATTTCCTATGATTCTTACGATGCTGTCGGGGGTGCTATGGACGGAATGGACGGAATGTATGGTTCGGCAGCGGGTCTTCTGAGCAAGCTGGGTGATGAATTTTTCCAGAACGAATATGCGCTTTCCCGGTTTGAGCATGTGGATTTCAGCCGTTTCGGGAGCCTGATTGGTCCTAACAAGACGGCGGGTAACGCGGCTGAAATTTTGGGAGATCAGCTGCAGGTAAATGGCCAGGAGGTTGAGTACATTTTATACGGTTTTCATAATCCGGCTGGCAATCTTGCAGCGGCATACGGGGAAATATTCGGCATGAGGCTGGCAATCCGGACGATGGAGGGGCTGGTCAAGAACAGCTCCAAGGGAAACCCTCTGCTGGTATTGGCGGCGGCCGTATTATACGGAGTGGAAAAAGCGGTTGAGGATATGATTATGCTGGCTCAGAAAGGATACGTGCCTTTGTCGGAGTACATAAATTTCAAGATGACCTACAAGGACCACTTGCGGCTCTTCCTGATGCTGCACAGCAATAATGAACGTAAAATGTCCCGCATGCTCGCGCTCATCCGCTTCAATACGGGGGTTAATCCCGCGGAAAGGGATACCTATGCCATGGGCGAGGTCCGTAACGGCATACGCCTGTGGTTTTTGCCAGGGGTGATGAAAATGCTGGGTACAGCTTCCGGTGAAGGAGAAGAGATCGAAAAGGGTGTTTTTTATGTGACAAAGCAAGCGGACTTTTCTTACTGAAACGGCCGCGTCTTTTAGAAGAAGGAGGGCGGGGTTGCGTGTGAGAAGCTGGATGCGCGGCTGCAGGTCAGGACAGGAGCAGGGGAGCATTGTTCTGGAAGCTTCGCTGGTGCTGCCTGTATTTATATTTTTTATCCTGTTTTTTATTTATATGGTACAGATGACGCTCATATCAACGGCCCTGCAAAACGCAGCCTCCGAAATGGCCAAGCAGGTTGCATCCAGCATGTATCCGGTTTCGCTCGCGCTTGAAGCGGCTGAAGGCAAGGCAGACTCGATCGGCCAGATCGAGATCGTTCCTTCCTTGACGATTGAGGAGCTTGCCGCAGAGTTCGGCAGCACGCTGCCGGAGCCTGCGGGCACTTGGGTAGAGGAAGCAGTTCTGGCCGGGAAAAAACCTCTGGAGAAGCTGCGGGGACAGGTAAGCGAGGCTGTAATGGACCCGGTTATGAAACCTCTGCTGAAGCCGTTTATAGAGGAAACCGTTTTGGATTATGAACGGATACATATCACAGGCGTCGTTGTTCCAGGATTCAATGGTAGCGGTGATCCATACTTCAAAATTGAACTGTCCTATGAGCTGCCGATCAAGGTTCCTTTCATCTACAGGGATACGGTGCTGCAGGCAGCTGCAGAAGAAAGATTATGGATTGGAGATACGGGGGAAGGAGCCGGTGATGGAAGCGGCACGGATCCGGGAGCCGTGAATGGGGGCATACAGATTCTTTCCAAGCCTGAGCCGGCAATCAAAGGGGTGTACAACACCATTCAGGCCCGGGTTGCTCCGGGTGAATCCGCCAATCTGTCGATCTACTATAAATCAGGCTCCAGCACAGCCAAGCATATCGGATGGACTCAGGCCGATGCCGAGGGTACGGTGGAATGGAACTGGTTTGTGGGGACGAATACAACACCAGGCATTTGGACGTTTGTCATTGAAACAGAGAGTGGTCAGCATATTGAGGTGCAGTTTGAGGTAATAGAAAAAAATACAGCCGGGGAGCGTGTATGATGGGGGTTATGTATATCGGCTGCGCCATTTTTCTTGCGGCCGCGCTAGTTACAGATTTACGGTCCATGAAAATTCCGAACAAGCTGACTCTTCCGGCCGCGCTGGGCGGCCTGGCGGTGCACGCGGTCAGCGGCGGCTGGGAGGGGATGCTGTTTGCCTGCGCAGGGCTCGGCACGGGATTTGCTTTACTGCTGGTCATGTACTGGATGGGTGCCGTAGGTGCCGGGGATGTGAAGCTGTTTGCTGGTATCGGTGCCTGGACGGGAGCAGCATTTGTATTTCAGTCTGCGATTTACTCCGTGATGTTCGCGGGGGTGATCGGTCTTCTCATTGTATTGTGGAAGCGTGAGGCCGTTCTTCGTTTGCGCAGGGTGTTGTTCAATCTTGGGGGATTCCTCATATTCCGCGGCGGAAATCCCTTTAAAGCAGGGCGGGAATCACAGCTGCGCTTTCCTTTTATGGTGGCGGTAATTCCTGGAGTGATCAGCGCTTACGTTTACTTAAGCATTTAATATTTGTAGGAGCTTAAAAAAAGAAGGACTAAAAAATAATCTGGAAAATTATAGTGAATTTTTTTGGAGAAATTGGAAGGGGAGGTTACACTGGGAGAGCATATGCAAAGAGATTAATTGGGGGGTTAAAACTATGGTGATGAAAAAAGTAATGGTTTCGGTTGCTGCAGGTATGCTCGCTGTGGCTGCGGTATGGGGATCGGCAGGAGTGGAGGAAGCTTCCGCGGCTTCGGATTTCAAGGATATCCCAGCAGGGCATTGGGCCAAAGCCTCTATTGATGCTGCGGTTAACAACGGATATTTAAAGGGATATTCGGACGGAACCTTTCGTCCTAATGCCCCAGTGACACGCGCGGAATTTGCCGCCATTTTGTCCCGCGTCTCCAGCAACGAAGCAGCACAAGGAAAGGGCAGCTTTGCGGACTTGGCAGGGAACTGGAGTGAGGAAGAAGTTAATAAAGCGATCGGGATGGGGTTTATTTCTCCAAGCGATTATCCTAACGGGTTTAAACCATCCACGTCGCTGACCCGCCGTGAAATGGCAAAATGGATGGCCTCCGGTCTGGCCGCTGCGCAGGAAGATTTCCAAACAGCTATATCCGATACGCAAGACACGCTGGTTCCTGTTGCTGAGCATTACAAGGGCGGGCTGAACAAGGCGGATTACCCTTATGTGTCGGTAGCACTGGGAACGGGACTGATGACCGGTTATGAAGATGGAACATTTGGTCCGGCCAAAACGACGACGCGTGCTGAAGTTGCTGCTATTTTGGAGCGGTATGAGAGAGTGCAGAAGAAGAAGGCCACAGATTTTCGGGATTTGAATGAGATGAGAGAGGTGGGGCTGACGGGGACGAATTTAACTTCGTTGACTCCATATGAGTACGGAAAAAACGCAGAGACCGGTGAAGTGTCTAGCTTCTCACGTATTAAAGACCAAACTTTTAAATTACGAAACAACCTTGGGATTGAAGCCGTACATCGAATGATTATAGTTGATGCAGGAACAGATAAAAAGCCAGTGAATCTCTACGGGAAGATGTTTATAGATGAGAAATTTGACTTCCCTACTAATTCAGATAGATATGCTGTTTTTATGGAGGCTTCTGTTGTTCCTAATGGTAACGGCCTTACTAATATGGCATTTAATAATGCTACGGGGAACCATTTTCTAAGTGCATACAGTTTTACAAGCGGGACATTGAGGAACTATGGCATTACCAACTTGCCAAATGAAGAGTTTGTTTCATCCGGATTCTTTAAAAATGGTGTTGAGAAGCGCTTTTGGATGTACACAACAATAGGGAAAAAATATGATCCTAGTGTTGTAGGAGAAGGTATGTCTGTAAATGGTAAAGCTGTTTCTATGTACATTCCTAAACCAAATTAGAAGAGTCGGAGGGATAAGTATTGCCTCTTAGGATTAACAAACTAGTTCTTGTTCTCTTCCTTTTACTTGTATATGCTTGGTCAACTTCTAGTATTCCCGCTAAAGCAGCAGGGCCAATTGCAGCTGTTAGCGGGAGTGTAGAAGATCAACAGGGCCTTAAAGATCCATATGTAACCCCTAATGGACCTGTTAAGGAGCAAAAATTTGTTATTCCTGTTGAGGGCGCAAAAAATGCGAATCCTGGCGTTTATTGGGTTCAAAGGGATGATGGGAAGTGGACCGCTACTTCTTACAGGGCATCGGGAGGGAAAGAGATAGTAGAGAACGTAGGTACAGATTCAGAGCCTTGGCCTGCAGTTGGTGAAGTGGAGGATAAAATTGATATGAATAAAACAGTTTATCAACCTGATTATTATCAAGGTAAAGATGGTACAGAGTACAGTCCATCTAAGACAACAAATGCACATATTGCAAAAACACAGACAACCAGCGACCAAGGTGTTTTTTCCAATATCACAAAATTGGAGGTTGTAGACTTATATTTTATACTAATTACTTCACTTACTGGTGAGGATGGGCCGAGAGTACAGGATGGATCAAATCCATATAAATCAGCTTTTAACGTTCAGCAAGAGGTAGATGGTAAACCGTCTACACGTCCGAGAGGATACCCCAAAAAAACAGCTATGTATTACACGCCCGTTAATCTGACTTGGCGTGGTACCATTGTCGAACACAAGAAAATCCAGGCCACAGGTGCTCAACAAATGGAGGTCGGTGAGGAAGATCAGTTCAAAGGTGAGGTGGCTACCCAAGCTCCAGGGGAAACGGCATATGGAGACTGGGTAGACGTTACCAAACACTCGGAGCAAACAAAGTGGTCTTCAGATAACAAGGGAGTTTCAACTGTTGATCCTGAAACTGGACTTGTCAAAGCGGTAAGTCCGGGGGTAGCCAAGATCACTGTACAATGGAAAAACGGAACGTATTGGCTTACGGATTCTGTCGTCGTATCCGTAGGTAGTGGTGGCGATCTACCGCCGGGGCCAACTGTAGTTTGTACGCCTCCTCAATCGGCAGGTACCCAAACCGGGAAAGACATGAGTGCCCAGCCCAGCGGGATTATTAAAGCCGACGAGCGTGGCAGTGAAAGATTTGATGTTGCCAAAGGCATTCCAACCTCGGAAAGCCTATATGGCAACGTAGTGGCCAAGGAATACCTGTTCAATAACAAGTTTGAAAGATTCAGCGGTACCTGCACCTTTACCGTTCCAGTCACCAAGACTTATCACCTGAAATGGACTGAGAAGGAAGAGAGGGACCGGTCGGATGGCACTTCCCATACCGTGACCGTGAAAAAGTCAAGAACGGAGACAGTAACGAAGTCTTATGAAATCATTAGAAACTACTCTTACTGGACCATTCCTGACCTGCAGGTGTATAAAATCTCGACTGCCAAGTTATATAACTATGCATTTGGGAACAACGGTATTGTGATCACACCAGGCAGCTCCTACAAGGTGCCGACTATGGATGTAAAGACGGATGTTGTGCATCTGGATGAACCATCATCGGTAACAGCTTCAGCTCCTAGCCAAACGATTAACGGGGGATCAAGCGAGCCGGATGTTCCGGATGAAGATTTAAAGAGTTATGCAGAGAAAGCGACCCCGGAACTCGATGTCCGAAATGATGCTTTTGAGCTCAATGGGACGACGATTATGGATGGTAAAACGGTGAAGACAAGCGGTCCGACACCCTCCAAAATTCCAACGGCAGGCAAGATTGATCACAACGCTCTCTTTAAACCAGGCAATGTTGTTCCCACTTCAAAAACCAACAAAGCGGACAATGCAAGCACCGGGACCATGGAGTATGACCCGTTGGAGGGCAGCCTCGATCATCCGGAGCCATACCGGGAGCCGATCTATAACTTGAATACGGTGACCGTTCATACCCCAGTCGTGATGTATCCAAGTATCACCAATGACAAGGAGCATAATCAGAAGGTTAAGCCGACTGCCGGCACTGCTGCTCTTGTGCTGGACAGGCCTTTTACCGTTACCATTCCAACAACAGGGCAACACCGGGACATTAAAGGATACGGCAACCGGGATTATGCCAAGTATACCGCGTATAAACAGGTGCTGTTTGAGTTTGACGTCTACAACGAGGATATGGGCAAATACATCCCCGCCAATACGTGGATTGATATTCCGATAACGCAGCTTGAGACGACATTCCGAATGCCGGTATGGGTCGATGAAGGAAAATACACGGTCCACTTCCGCTCCATCGCCGAGAATGCACCGGAAAACTTTACATGGGAAAGCATGGCCAACTTCGACTTAGCCAACCATGTCGCAGTGAATACGATTCCTGTAGAAGTGATCGGGCGTCTATATGATTTTAAAGTGACGGACATTGCGGACTATGATTGGGAGACGGTATTCCGGACGAAAAAGGGAAGCTCGGAGCCAACCGGCGCAGCCTATTGGGTCGGGCCGAACTCTATTGACGGCGCTGCACGCGGGAATAAGCCGCCATTTATTCTTCCCATTCTGCCAGGAAGCCACCCGAATGATGGATATAAAAACGTGGCCATCAAGACAGGCTATCATTTCAAATTTGATTTTAAAACGAAAGGCAATATGTTCGGCGCAAAAGATCATGTGAAGATCGTACCGGCCTTTTATTTCGTGAGCAAAGATGGAACCAAGCGGCAAAAGGTCGATTTATATTATCACAATCAGACCACGGGGCAAAAATTTGTAAAGATCGGTTCGAGCCAGGACACAGTGACCCGCAGTATCGTTCTGAACAGCCCGATGAGAAACATTTCTCCAATCGAGCTGAGCAATACCGCAAAATATGTGGAAACCTATGGCTTCACCGATTTTCTAAAGCAATCAAGCAAGAAAAGCACCATAGGTTTGTACAGTTTACTGGATTTGAACCAGCGGGTACGAACATTGATTGGACCTGCATCCAATATACCGAAAAGCGTAGATCCGGGCCGGGCGTTAGCATCCGTGCAAAAATGGTACGGAGAATACAGCTTGCCGGCGGCTCCGTATGTAGTACCAGCCGGGTTCAATATTGCGGAATACGGCAGAACCAACAAGCTGACGGACCATTCACCGATTTTCCTGAAAGACGGATACATCGTGGTGAACTTCAACATTGAAACCTATCAGGATGGAGCGGATACGCCGCACCTGCGGTACTATAGATTGCCGGGGAATAACACACCGCTGGATAACCAATGGAAGCTGGAAGGGTACAGGAATGCAACTCAGGATAAGTATGGTCACGAATTTACAGCTCCGGACGGAGATGTTGCCTATTATCATGCGAATTTGTCCAGCTATGACGACTTCAGGTCCTCTGTAACCCACTGACATAGCGGTTTGGAATGAGTGGAGGCGTTTTGGAGGCAAACGAGGTGGAGGAAGAGCGAGTACAGCGCAGGACTCTCCATTTTCCTTAATGTTTGAGGAATTTTATATTTTTTGAGGAACTTGGATTTTTAAAGAGGAGGGAAGAGGCTTGTTTGGTCTGCAGAGGGATTTTACGCTGAACGGCGGGTTATTCATGATTATCAAACAGGAACCTGATCTGGAGGCTGCCGATCTCCATCCGGTTCAAAGCGGTATGGTTACATCCAACCGGATTCCCGGAGTGTTGGGTGTTATGATCAAAGAAGTGGATTACCGGATTGAGCTGCAGTATGACATCGGCGGCCGGCGGATGCTGTCGCAGATATGGAAAAACGGCAATATTTCAATGAGCCGGTTTTATGACATTATCTATCAAATTGCAGATACGCTGCATAACTGCCGGCAATATATGCTCGATATGAACCGTTTTATTCTGCATGAAGATTACATGTTTATCTCTGAAAGCGAGCGCTCCAACGGTGTTAGCCTGACATATGTGCCTGTGCGCAGAAGCTTGTATGAGGGTAAGGCAGGCGCACAAATGAAGCAGTTGATTATGCGACTGATTGCCTGTGTCTCCGAATTGAAAGGCGACGGAGTACAGCGGATACTTCAAATTTGTGACAGGGAGTTGTTTGACCCTGGAAAGCTGAAGGAGGTACTGCTTCAATATATTCATCCCGAAACTGACACTTGGGCAAAAGGGAACGTGCATGGCAGGCCAGCTGCAGCAGAGCCCGGTGGTTACTCGAATTCCGGCCTGAAGCAGCCTGTCCCGAGATTGAAGCAGGACAACGATTCCATTCCTGAACCGGATTTAAATAGGCCGCTTTCTGTGGAAAGTACAAGGTTTCCCCGGGATCAGAACACTTTTGCAGCTGCGACTATAGCAGTCACCCGCAGGCAGGAGGCCGCGGACATCATTGAAGATGAAGCGGATGAAGGGGAGGAGCAGGAATCTGTATTATATAAATACCGGTTGTATATCGCTTTGGGATGTCTGCTGGGGGCTGCGGTAATGTGGAGATATGTGTACCTTGAAGCTCCCGATACAATCCGTTTGCTAATCTGCGCCATTATTACAGCAGGCTTGGCAACGGTGGCATTATTCGCATGGCAGGGGTGGAGCTTGCGGGGAATGCTCGGAAGACATGAAAATCCTGATATCGGCGATATTCCTGGTGAAGAGGCTCCGGAGCCGGCAGCTTTTTTGCGCCGGAGATTCCGTTTTGCAGCAGAACAGGAGGATGAGGGACAGGAACCGTGGAGATGGAATGTGCAGGAAAATGCCGTGAAGTCTGAGTATCGGTCGCTCAGCGTTCAGGAGGAGAATGGGGACGGCATGTTTAAAACAAATGAGGATGCACCTGAGTCTCCAATAAGCCCGGCTACCACATTGCTTCAGGATAAATGTAATGATACTCCGGCAGCAAATCGCGATGGTGCCTATTTGCGAAGGGGCACGGGAAAGTCTGGCCAGTCTGAAGAGATTCCCGTCAAGACAGGCAGCTTTATCATCGGCCGCTCGCAGGAAACAGCCCAATATGTGGACAAGACGGAGGGTGTATCCAGGTCGCATGTTGAGCTGAGCCTGAATGGAAGCGGACTGACTCATGTCCTGAAGGATTTGGCATCCACGAACGGCACCCGCTTAAACGGCAGCCCGATGATTCCTTACAAAGGATATCCGCTGAACGACGGAGATACATTCGAGCTTGCAGGGGTGGTTTACACCTATTATGCTGCCTAAACGGCTATCTTCCGTCAGGCAGATACGCCGTATACAGAACAGAAAAGAAGCGCGCGGATACGCCCCCGTGCAGATTTGCTGCGTTCATGTAGAATTAATTCTTCTACCCCTTGGTACGCAGGTCCTCAAGTGCCTGCTTCAGTTCAGGAAACTGAAATTTGAATCCATGGTGCAGCAGCTTTTTCGGGATGACCCTTTGTCCTTCCAGCACCATCACGCTCATTTCGCCAAGGACTGCTTCAATGAGGAAGGCAGGCACGGGAAACCAGTGAGGCCGGTGATACACGGAGGCCATCGTTCTGCCGAATTCGTCATTGGTGACGGGGTTGGGGGCAGATGAATTGACTGCACCGGATATAGAGCGGTCATGAAGGCAAAAATCCACAATTCTGACCATATCGATGATATGAATCCAGGTGGTCCACTGCCGCCCGCTTCCAATCCTGCCCCCAAAGCCCATCAAATAAGGCAGCTTCAGCAGGGGGAATGCCCCTTTGTTACGGCCAAGCACCATGCTGATCCGCAGCTTTACAAGCCTGACATCCTGAAATGACTCCGTTGCGGCTTCCCATTGTTCAACAACTGTTGATGGAAAGTCTGTGGGGCGGTGCGGACTGGATTCATCAAAGGTCTCCGTTTCCGATGTCCCATAGAATGACATGGCTGAGGCCTGAATCACGACCTCCGGTTTCTTGTTCAACTGCTTGATAGCCTTGGCTAATGTCGCAATGCTGTCAGCTCTTGACTGTATGATCCGCAGCTTGGCGTTCTTCGTCCAGCGCTGGTTCAGGCTCTCGCCGGACAGATTTACGACCGCATCCACGCCCGCGATCCGCTGCGGATTGCGTTCAAGCTCACCCCAGCTTACGTACTGAGGCTGATCGCTGGATTTGGCATGCTCCTGTGGCCGGCGCGTAATAATCACAATTTTGTGCCCCACCTTAAGCCAGTAATCGGTCAGTGCGCTTCCAATAAATCCGGTGCCCCCGCAGACAGCTATTTTCATAATGATCATCTCCCTTCAGACCTGCTTCCAGTATTGTCATAGTCGTACAGGTTGCATTTCCCGCTTGCTTTCTCCTACTATATAGAATATAACTTTGTTTTAAGGCTTAAAACAAATCATGCCGTGAGGCCCTGTTTGTGGCTGTCTTCCATAGCACATTAATCGGTATGATTATTGTTAGATTTTTATAATCACGTTAAAATAAGTAGACATTCGAATGGCAAGGGGGGAAGAAAGATGCTGAAGATTGGTTCTCACGTATCTTTCTCGGATAAGGGATTGTTAAGCGCCACCCGTGAGGCATCGCAGTACGGTTCCAGTTCGTTCATGATATATACGGGTGCTCCGCAAAATACGCGCCGCAAGCCGATGGAGTCCATGTATCTGGATGAAGGGAAGCAGCTGATGAAGGAGCTGGGCATGGAGGAGATTGTTGTTCATGCTCCATATATCATCAATCTGGGTTCCTACAAGAGTAATACGTATGAGCTTGCCGTGAGCTTTTTGCAGGAGGAGATCCGCAGAACACATGCAATCGGGGTCCGGAATATTGTACTTCATCCGGGTGCCTATACGGATAAGGATCCGGAATACGGCGTCAACCGGATTGCGGAGGGACTGAATGAGGTTCTGAACGGAGTCAAAGAGACGGACGTAAATATCGCGCTTGAAACGATGGCCGGCAAAGGTACGGAAATCGGCCGCAGCTTCGAGGAGATTGCCGCCATTATGGACAAGGTGGAGCATAACGAGCGGCTGACCGTGTGCATGGACACCTGCCATATTCATGATGCAGGCTATGACATTGTGAACAATCTGGACGGCGTGCTTGAAGAATTCGACAGAATTATTGGCCTGGAGCGCATTGCGGTAGTTCACCTGAACGACAGCAAGAATCCCGTAGCAGCCGGAAAGGATCGCCATACTCCGGTCGGATCGGGCTGGATTGGCTTTGATACCATCCGCAACGTGGTTCATCATGAGGCGCTGAAGGGCCGTCCATTCATTCTTGAAACGCCTTGGATCGGCAAGGACGCCAAAACACAGCGTCCGATGTATGAGGCTGAAATTGCGCTTCTGCGCGGGGATGTGGCAGAGCGCTTCGGGCAGGAATTTATGAATCAAATTGAAGATTTGCATGCTTTCTTTGGCAAGCAGGATATGGATTCGCGCCAGTTTGTGCTGGATACCTGGACACTGCTCAAGAACGATGCGAAAGCGAAAAAGGCAGATCCTCGTGAACCGCTGGAACGTTTGTATGACAATGTTGCCGAAGCAGGCATCTTTAGCGAACTCACAGAGGAACAGATTAATCACCGGCTGATTGCATGGTTGGCCGGCAAGCAGTTGCTGGTGAATGCATAAGAAAGCCTAGGAGGGGTCTACAGAAAGATGGAAGTCCATGTAAATCAACATCGTGTTAACACGCATACCGTGCATGCGAATCGTGCACGCATGCTGATCTCCTGTCCGGACGGTCCCGGAATTGTGGCGGCTGTTTCCCGTTTTCTTCATGAACATGGAGCTAACATCGTGCAATCGGACCAATACACGATGGATCCTGAAGGTGGCATGTTCTTTATGCGTGTTGAGTTCGATCTGCCAAACCTGGCCGAAGCACTGCTTCAACTGGAGCAGGATTTCGGCGTGGTAGCAGAACAGTTCCGCATGGAGTGGAGCATCTCCTGTGTCAGCCGGAAAAAGAAGCTTGCCATCTTCGTATCCAAGGAGGATCACTGCCTGGTTGAGCTGTTATGGCAATGGCAGGCTGGGGATCTGGATGCCGATATTGCGATGGTGGTCAGCAATCACCCCGATATGAAGGAGTATGTGGAGTCCTTCGGCATTCCTTATCATCATATTCCGGTAACGGCGGAGACGAAGCCTGAAGCTGAGCAGCGCCAGCTTGAAGTGATTGGCAGCGATATTGATGTCATCATTCTTGCACGGTATATGCAGATTATTTCTCCGAAGTTCATCGAGCATTACAGAAACCGGATCATTAACATCCATCATTCATTCCTCCCGGCCTTTGTCGGCGGAAAACCTTACGCCCAAGCCTATAACCGGGGAGTAAAAATTATCGGGGCTACCGCACACTATGTTACTGAGGAGCTGGACGGGGGACCGATCATCGAGCAGGACGTTCAACGCGTCAGCCATCGTGACGATGTCACCGAACTGAAGCGCATCGGCCGTACAATTGAGCGTGTTGTTTTGGCCAGAGCGGTGAAATGGCATGTTGAAGACCGGATATTGGTACACGAAAATAAAACGGTAGTTTTTAATTAAACAGGGGGCAGTTTCTTGGTACATAACCAGGGGGCTGCTCTTTTGTTGTTTTTTAGTAGAATACAATTTCCGGCAAAATCATACACGAAATTTACGGTTCAGGTTAATGACGATGATCTATAACGGGTATATTGTCTATGTATACCTTTGTGTATGGTAAAGCTCGGCGGCAAGTGGTACAATACAGGAGTAATGAATAAGTCAAATTGAAAGATTCAAGCAGATTGAATCGCATTGACGGACTTGTGTAAGAAGCCGAAGCCGGGCCGTATGCAAAATCCGGCAACCATCTGGCATAGTTCAACAATTACGAGGAGGATAACCATGACAGACCAGAATCAAGAAATGATTCATAAGGACGAGAACTCAACCATCGATAACCTGTCGATCACTACCATCCGTACGCTGGCTATCGACGCCATCGAGAAAGCGAATTCCGGACATCCGGGCATGCCGATGGGCTCTGCTCCAATGGGCTACCAACTGTTCGCGAAGACGATGAGACATAACCCGGATCAGCCAACATGGATTAACCGCGACCGTTTTGTATTGTCTGCGGGACATGGTTCCATGCTGCTGTACAGCTTGCTGCACCTGAGCGGTTATGATCTCCCGATGGAGGAAATCAAGCAGTTCCGCCAATGGGGAAGCAAAACACCAGGCCATCCGGAATACGGTCATACTGCAGGTGTTGACGCTACTACCGGTCCGCTTGGACAGGGGATTGCAATGGCTGTCGGTATGGCGATGGCGGAAGCGCAAATGTCTGCTACGTATAACAAAGATCAATTTAAAGTTGTGGATCACTTTACATATGCGATCTGCGGCGATGGCGACCTGATGGAAGGCGTATCCCATGAAGCGGCATCCCTGGCCGGACGTCTGCATCTGGGCAAACTTATTGTATTGTTCGATTCCAACGATATTACACTGGACGGCAAACTGAATCTGTCCTCTTCCGAATCTGTGTCGAAGCGTTTTGAAGCTTACGGCTGGCAGGTACTGCGTGTGGAAGACGGCAACGATCTGCCTGCAATTGAAAAAGCGATCTCTGAAGCCCAGGCTGAAACAGTGCGTCCAACACTGATCGAAGTGAAGACAGTCATCGGTTACGGAAGCCCGAACAAGCAAGGCAAGGGCGGTCATGGCGGTACACACGGTTCCCCGCTGGGTGCCGAAGAAGCGAAGCTGACCAAGGATTTCTACAAATGGGTTTACGAAGAAGACTTCTTTGTGCCTGATGAAGTGCGCGCGCATTTTGCCAAAGTGAAAGAGCGCGGTATTGCTGCCAACAAAGAATGGGATGAGCAATTTGCGAAATATAAAGAAGCTTATCCTGAGCTGGCTGCTCAATTCGAGACGGCAATCAACGGCAAGCTTCCAGAGGCCTGGGATCGTGACCTGCCTAAATATGCTCCGGAAGACAAAGCAGTATCGACACGTGTTGCTTCCGGTAATGCGCTGAACGGGCTGGCTCCGAACGTTCCGTTCCTGACAGGCGGTTCCGCTGACTTGGAAAGCTCAACGATGACTCATCTGAACAATATTTCCAACTTCACTCCTGAAGACTATGCCGGCCGCAACATTTATTTCGGTATCCGCGAGTTCGGCATGGCTGCTGCCATGAACGGCATGATGCTTCATAAAGGCGTGAAAGTGTTCGGCGGTACGTTCTTCGTATTCACCGATTATCTGCGTCCTGCTGTACGTCTGGCTGCATTGATGGGTCTGCCTGTAACTTATGTACTGACTCATGACAGTATCGCTGTCGGCGAGGATGGCCCTACGCATGAGCCAATTGAACAGCTGGCTTCCCTGCGCATCATTCCTAACCTGACCGTGATTCGTCCTGCCGACGGCAACGAAACATCTGCAGCTTGGGCGTATGCTCTGGAAAATCAGAACAACCCGGTTGCCCTGGTGCTGACTCGTCAAAATCTGCCAATTTTGGCTGGAACGGTTGACGGAGCACGTGAAGGCATCAAACGTGGCGCTTATGTGGTGTCTGATGCCAAGGACGGTAAGCCTGCTGCGCAAATTATTGCCACTGGCTCCGAAGTTCAACTGGCTGTCAGAGCACAGGAAGCACTCGCTCAAGAAGGCATCCAGGTACGCGTAATCAGCATGCCAAGCTGGGATCTGTTCGAGAAGCAGGACAAGGCCTACAAGGATTCCGTCATCCTGCCGGACATTAAAGCCCGCCTTGCTGTGGAAATGGCTCATCCGATGGGCTGGGAGAAATATGTCGGCGAACAGGGCGACATTCTCGGAATCAGCACTTTCGGCGCATCCGCCCCTGGCGACCGCGTCATCAAGGAATATGGCTTTACAGTTGAGAATGTTGTGAGCAAAGTTAAAAATCTGCTTAAGTAAGCAGCTTCCATAAAAATTATCACTTCAAGCTCGCTTGAAACTTGGTTTAATCAAAGCAGTAAAGAAATCGGAACCGCCTCTCGGGCGGTTCCGGTTTCGAATCATTCATCAGCCAGTCCTGATGGATGATTCGAAACCAGATGAGGAGAAGTGGGGCATGGAACAATTCAGCGGTGTCAGCGTAGTCAAAAAAGCAAATGTATATTATGAAGGCAAAGTAACCAGCCGGACCGTTTTTCTGGCGGACGGTTCTAAAGTAACACTTGGCATCATGCTGCCCGGAACGTATGAATTCGGTACAGACTCCCGCGAAATCATGGAAATTCTGTCCGGCGATTTAAGCGTGCTGCTGCCGGGAGAAGATACATGGCTGGAGATCAAGGGAGAGGGTACATTCCATGTGCCGGCCCAGTCCAAGTTCAAACTGGAAGTACGGAGTGTAACGGATTACTGCTGTTCATATCCGGCGTAACCATGAGCGAAAAGGGTAAGAACATTCGGAAGCGCGGAGGTTTTACCCTTTTCCTCTTTTACAAGCATCTATCTTTTACCGGAACTTCTTCGGGAGTAGCCCCATCGATCGACATAGGGCTTGTCAAGGAACCGGACATAAACTGATATGTCATGCTTGTCAGGCCCTAAAATATAAAGTATCCTATTGCTAAGCCGCTTTTATGGGCAAAATATTGAAGCGTCTTGGTAATAGCAAAACAGGAGGTTCAATTATGTCCAAGAAGGTTTCTTTCGATTACAGCAAAGCGCTCACTTTCGTGGGACAGCATGAAATCGATTATTTTGCAGAACCGATCAAGTTGGCCCATGAGCAGCTGCACAACAAAACAGGTGTGGGCTCTGATTTCCTCGGCTGGATCGATCTGCCTACAAATTATGATAAAGAAGAATTTTCACGCATCCAAAAGGCTGCTGCCAAAATTCAAAGCGACTCCGACGTGCTGATCGTCATCGGTATCGGCGGTTCCTACCTCGGGGCGCGTGCGGCGATTGAAATGCTGTCGCATTCCTTCTACAATATTTTGCCGAAGGACAAGCGCAAAACGCCTGAAATCTATTTTGCAGGCAACAATATCAGCTCTACATATGTAAGCCACCTGCTGGAGTTGATTGAGGGCAAAGATTTCTCCATCAATGTCATCTCCAAATCCGGTACAACTACAGAGCCGGCGATTGCGTTCCGCATTTTCCGTGCGGAGCTGGAGAAGAAATACGGCAAGGAAGAAGCGCGCAAACGCATCTATGCCACTACGGATAAAGCGCGCGGTGCGCTGAAAAGCCTGGCGAATGAAGAAGGTTACGAGTCCTTCATCATTCCTGACGATGTAGGTGGACGTTATTCCGTGCTGACTGCGGTAGGTCTGCTGCCAATCGCAACAGCGGGCATCAACATTGAAGAAATGATGCAGGGTGCTGCCGATGCGGCCAAAGCCTACAGCAACCCTAACGTAGCCGAGAATGAAGCTTACCAGTATGCAGCCGTTCGCAATGCGCTGTACCGCAAAGGCAAAGCAACGGAAATTCTCGTGAACTATGAGCCTTCTCTGCACTATGTGTCCGAGTGGTGGAAACAGCTCTACGGTGAAAGTGAAGGAAAGGACTACAAGGGTATTTACCCGGCATCGGTAGATTTCTCGACAGATCTTCACTCCATGGGTCAGTTTATTCAGGAAGGAAGCCGCAACATTTTCGAGACGGTGATTCAGGTTGAGAATGTGACTAATCACATTACAATCGAAGAGGATCCGGACGATCTGGATGGCCTTAATTTCCTGACAGGCAAAACGATGGACTTTGTGAACAAGAAAGCGTTCCAGGGCACCATGCTGGCGCATACGGACGGTCAGGTTCCTAACCTTATCGTAAATATCCCGGATTTCACGCCATACACATTCGGCTATCTGGTGTATTTCTTCGAGAAAGCCTGCGGCGTCAGCGGTTATCTTCTGGGAGTTAATCCGTTTGATCAGCCAGGTGTTGAAGCTTATAAGAAAAATATGTTTGCACTGCTGGGCAAGCCTGGCTTTGAGGAAGAAAAAGCGAAGCTGGAAGCCAGATTGTCCGAGTAATCCGCATCAATATCAAGATATTGCAGGGTTTACAAGAAAGCAGTTCACCAGCCTGCTGGCTGATGGGCTGCTTTCTTTCAAAATGAATTGGGGAATGATGGCCATGCTGGAACGTTACCGAACTGTACGTAATGCCGGCCAGAAAGAAATCGTGATTAAAAAGTCACGCTTCATCGGTCATGTCCGGCCAGTTGAACATGAAGAGGAAGCGGTTGCTTTTATAGAAGAAATCAAGAAGCTGCACTGGAACGCCACTCATAACTGCTCTGCTTACATGATCGGCGAGCGTGATGAAATCCAGAAGCAGTCGGATGACGGGGAACCGAGCGGAACTGCCGGCAAACCGATTCTTGAAGTGATCCGCAATCAAGGCTTGAAAAATGTGGCGATCGTCGTCACCCGTTACTTTGGCGGCATTATGCTGGGAGCGGGAGGCCTGATCAGGGCGTATACGGACGGTGCCGTAGCTGCCATTGAAGCCGGAGAGGCCATTACACGCGTGCTGCACAGGGAAGTATTTGTAGAGCTCGATTATACATGGCTGGGCAAGGTGGAAAATGAGCTGCGGAATCGCGGCATACGTATGGGGGATACAGGCTTTACGGATAAAGTGAAGCTGACCTGTCTGCCTCTGAATGGTGAGGCGGAGGCCTTCAAGCTTTGGATGACGGATATCACACAGGGGCAATCGCTCATAACGGAGGGAAATCAGCTTTACTTTATTGAAGGGGAATAAAATTTATGGCTAGAAGAGCAGTAGAACAGGAGTTGTCACGGGAACGGATACTGGAGGCGGCGAGGCATCTTTTCATTACTAAGGGCTACCGCGCCATCTCAATGCGCAGCATTGGCCAGCATCTGGGGTATAGTCACGGATCCTTATACTATCATTTCAAAGAAAAAGCAGAGCTTTTCTATGCCATTGTCATGGAGGATTTCAGGGCGCTTGGTGAAATTTTAATGCAGGCCGTTCATAAAACACCTCCTGAAGGCCTCAGCAAATCGGAACATTTAATGCTTGAGTTTATCCGGTTCGGGTTGGAAAATCCGTATCAGTACGAGATTATGTTCATGATCCGGGATGAGGAGCTTCTGGCCTACTGCCGTGCCGAGCAAAGCCGATGTCTGGAACTGTTTGCAACCATGATCCGCCAGCACCTGGTGCAGGGAGAGCATTCGGAGACAGACCGGCAGCGCATTCCACACAGCCTCTTTCTATCCCTGCACGGTTTTGTCTCCTATTACATCCAGGACAGACTGACTTTTGAGGAGATCCGGCCGGCTGCGCTAGCTCATGTTAAACTGATGAGTAAAAGTATATGAAAAGACATGTGCCGCATAAGACGGCATTTTTATAGGCTTTTATGCTTCAGGACGTTGCAATGGCATAACGTTACACAAGAAAAGGGAATGGAGAGACGATGGAGCTAACTTGCGCACACATCGTCTTTTTTAATTTGTTTCAGCCTTTCATAATCTTCACATGATATTGGCGGTGCCTTGGCCCATCAAACTCGCAAAAATAAATCCCTTGCCACCGTCCCAGCAGCAGATGTCCGTCCTGAATGATCAGCGACTGCGAGGGCCCCGAGGTAATGGCTTTCAAATGAGAAGCGGTATTTCCTTCGGCATGGAGGTCCTGAGGATGCTTCCAAGGATAAACCTCGTCCAGCCTGAGCAGGACATCATGCTTTACATCAGGGTCTGCGTTTTCATTAATGGCGATGCCTGCCGTCGTATGTGGACAATACACCAGCACCGTACCGCTATCCACCCCGCTTTTCTCCACACAGGAGGCAACCTCCCGCGTAATATCGCGAATTTCATCCCGTTTGGCTGTCGTTAATTCAAAAGTGTGCAGCATATGGCCAGCTCCTTTCAGAATACATTATTTACATTGACTCCTTTTTTTCTATTTTACCCGAAAGATCAAGGCACCTGCCTATAACCGTTTCGAATATATTGTATAAGGAATTTAAATAAATAGGCATTGACGGTCTGCAAATGAATTTGATAAAGTATCATTTAAGCAAAACCAAGTATACTAATTGGATTAATATATTAATTAGTTACTCCTCGCATGTAAAAATATAGAAAACTCATACGACCGGACTTTTATGGGGAAGGAAGGCAGGAACAGAGCATGAATACCGTTTTTCGTTACAAGGGATGGACGTGGGGGTTCCGCTCAACGGTTTTATTGTATTTTATCGTGTTGGTCATCTTGCCTATTACGGGGGTCTATTATAACTCTGTTACGCTCGGATGGACTGTGTTTATGGAAAGCATCAGGGACCCTATCGCCTGGAAAGCGGTGCTGCTGACTTTGAAAATGGCGGCGATTGCGGCCGTCATCAATGTCATGATCGGCACCATGATCGCCTGGGTGCTGGGAAGATACAGATTTAAGGGGCGTTCTCTCCTGAACAGCCTGGTGGATCTACCGTTTGCGCTGCCAACCGCCGTCGGCGGACTGATGATTCTGCTGCTGCTCGGACCGGGCAGTCTGGTCGGACGCCTGGCTGAAGGTCTTGGCTTCGAAATTGTGTTTCACCAGCCGGCCATTGTCATTGCCATGGTGTTTGTGACGTTCCCGTTTGTGATCCGGGCCGTCCAGCCTTTATTGGAGGAAATCGATCGATCCGAGGAGGAGGCCTCCTACACGCTTGGCGCATCCAGAAGCCGGACGTTCCGGAAGGTGATCCTGCCTTCCATGCTGCCGGGCATGGTCAGCGGCGGGATGCTGGCCTTTTCACGGGCGTTGGCGGAATTCGGGGCAGTCGTGCTGGTTGCGGGCAACATTCCGGGAAGAACGCTCGTCGCGTCGGTGTTCGTCTATGGAGAGGTCGAAAGCGATAATCCGGTGGGCGCGGCCTCGGTATCCGTCATTTTGCTGACATTATCCTTCCTCATTCTATGGGGCATCAACATCGTTCAGACAAGAGGGAGAAGACGATGAAAAAATTGTGGATCAGTCTCACTTATCTTGTATTCATCCTTCTGATTATCATTCCGCTGGCCCGGATCATCACGGGGGCTTTTGCACAGGGTTTTTCAGGTTTTACCGCCGCTCTGCTGCGGCCGGAGGCGCTGCACGCCCTTCTGATGACCGGAGCGGTCGTTGTCGTCGTCACCCTGCTCAATACGCTGTTTGGTGTCATGATGGCCATTTATCTGGTCAGGGCAGGCTGGCTGAGCGACCGGGTGAAAAACATACTGAACAGCATTGTGGATCTTCCTTATGCGGTTTCGCCTGTCATTGGAGGCTTGATGATCGTGCTGCTGCTCGGTCCTGACAGCATTATGGGGGCATTTTTTGAAAAAAGCGGATTTCAGGTGGTATATGCCTTCCCAGGCATGGTGATCGCCACCCTGTTTGTCACCTTCCCGCTGATGGTGCGGGAGATTATGCCTGTGCTGCAGGAGATCGGGGCCCAGCAGGAGGAAGCGGCTTCTACACTTGGAGCGTATGGCTGGAAAACGTTCTGGTACGTCACCTGGCCGTCAATTCAATGGGCTGTTATTTACGGCGTCGTATTGACGGTGGCCCGCTCGCTGGGGGAATTCGGGGCGGTATTGGTCGTATCGGGCAATATCATGAATAAGACGCAAACGGCCACAACGCTCGTGTATCAGGATGTGGAGAACTTCAATGTAACCGCGGCGAACGGACTGGCGCTGGTATTGGCGGCTTTTTCCATAGCACTGCTGCTCATTATGGAATGGTCCAAAAAAAGAAAGGAAGTGCACTGATATGCAGCATGTGGAGGTTCGGAATCTGAACAAGCATTTTGGGAGTTTTCACGCGGTCAAGGATGTGTCATTCGAAATTGCGAAAGGCCATTTGATCGGCCTGCTTGGCCCAAGCGGCGGGGGCAAAACATCGATTCTGCGAATGCTGGCCGGTCTGGAAAGCCCGGACGGCGGGGATATTCTGTTCCATGGACAGCGTGTTAATGAGCTTCCTCCGCAGGAGCGGGGTATCGGCTTTGTATTCCAAAACTATGCCCTGTTCAAGCATATGACGGTGTTTGACAACATCGCCTTCGGCCTTAAAATCAAAAAAATGCCCAAGACGCAAATCCGGGAGCGGGTGATGGAGCTTGTGGAGCTGACCGGGCTTAAAGGTTTTGAAAAACGCTACCCCCACCAGCTCTCAGGGGGACAACGCCAGCGGGTAGCCTTTGCGCGCGCCCTTGCTCCCGAGCCGCAGCTGCTGCTGCTCGATGAACCCTTCGCCGCCATTGACGCCAAAATCCGCCAGGAGCTGCGCAGCTGGCTGCGTGACTTGATCGAGCGGGTGGGCATTACGTCCATCTTCGTGACCCATGACCAGGATGAAGCTATCGAGGTGGCTGACGAGATTATGGTCATTAACCAGGGACGACTGGAGCAGAAGGGTACGCCTTGGGATATTTACAAAAGCCCGGGTACACCGTTTGTCGCTTCGTTTATTGGGGAGTCCACAATCGTGGAGGATGCTTCAGACTTGAAGGGATTCGACACTGCCGCAGGCCCTGGAACGCGCGCATTGATCCGTCCCGAATATATTGAGATGGGCCATGATCATGAGTTTGCTCTGCATTCCGCAACCGAAGCCGGCGTGGTAAGGCATTTGCATTTCCGCGGCAGCGAGTGGATGGTGGAGGTTGAGGTGGGCAAGAACCGCCTGATCACTTACAGATCCTTGGAGAAGCAGACGCTGCATCCGGGGGAGGAAGTGCGGGTGCTTATTCACCGGGCTTACCTGTTCAACGATGAGGCAAGCTGGATGGTGGAGAACAGACTGAAGGAAGATCCGATGCCGGTTATGATCTGATGAATATGAAAGACAGCGAGGAGCATGTGGTATGCGCAGCAGGTTAAGAGGAACAAAACAACGGTTCTTGACAATGCTGCTTCTGCTGCTCACCGTCGCGGTGGTGACGGCGGGCTGCGGTGGAGCGGATCAGGCGCAGGAGGCGGCAGCCGGCGGGCGGCCGGCGGATGCCACTCTGGTCATCGGAGCTTACAGTGTCGTCAAGGATGCGATGGCTGAGATCACCCCCCGTTTTCAGGCCAAATGGGAGGCCGAGACGGGGCAGAAGGTTGAATTCCAGGAATCGTACGAAGCCTCCGGAACCCAGGCGCGGGCGATTGCGGGCGGCTTTGAGGCGGATGTGACCATGCTGGCCATGGAGGGCGATATTCAGAAGCTGGTGAGTGCCGGGCTGGTCAGCCCACAGTGGAAGGAGCGGAAGCATGGGGGCATGATTACGCGCTCCATCGTTGTGCTCGGCACAAGGGAGGGCAACCCGCTCGGAATTACCGATTTCGCGGATTTAACCAAGCCCGGAGTCAAAGTGCTGTATCCCAACCCGAAGACGTCGGGGGGTGCCCAATGGGACATTAATGCGATCTACGGTGCAGGCCTGAAGATATCAGAGGAACAAGGGAAAAAGGACCCGGCAGCGGCAAAGCGGTTTCTTGAAGCCGTACACCGGAATGTGGAATCGCTGGACAAAAGTGGCCGCGCATCGATGGCCGCCTTTGAATACGGAGTCGGGGACGTTATCGTCACCTATGAAAATGAATTGCTGGCCCGGATTGCCAAAGGGGTCAAGTACGATATCGTTGTCCCCAAGCATACGATCCTGATCGAAAATCCAGCCGCCGTGATCGATAAAAATGTGGATAAGCACGGCAACCGCAAGCTGGCCGAAGCGTTTGTAGATTATCTGCAATCGGAGGAAGCACAGCGGATTTTTGCCGAAAACGGTTTTCGTGCCGTGGATGATAAAGTGTTTAAAGAAACGGAAAGCCGTTTTCCGCAGCCGTCCGGTTTATTTAACATCCATTATTTGGGTGGATGGGACAAGGTGAGGGACGAACTTTATTCCAAGCGGGGAGTCTGGTATCAGGTGTTAGCTGGCTTATAAAAACATCTGCTCTGAAAATTTAATTGACTCATATTCAGTGGTGCTGCGAAACGGCATTGGTGTCTGAAATATTTAGTAAGCTTGAAGAATCTAATATTGTTTTTTTGGAGAACACTGCCGATTGTCCGTATACGGGCCGGCAGTGTTTCTTTCTGCAACAGGGTACAGGTATAATGAAGAGGCATGGGGTTGGCAGCCTGGGTGTGGCTGGCCCAACCGAAAAATGAATTTCAGGAAGGAATCCGACAGATGAATCAACTTACTTTTCTGGGAACAGGGGATGCCATGGGCGTTCCCCGTGTCTATTGCAGCTGCGCTGTATGTGAGGAAGCACGTGAGACAGGAGCCAATCGGAGGCTGAGGTCGTCGGTGCTCGTGGAGGGGGATGATGAATCATTTCTCATCGATTGCGGCCCGGATTGGCGCGAGCAGATGGAGAACATGGGTATGCGTCATATAGAAACGATTCTCGTGACTCATGCCCATTTTGACCATATTGCCGGTCTCCCTGAATGGACGGATGCCTGCCGCTGGCTGGGCCGGCGGGGCCGGATGTATGCTCCGCAGGAGGTCATTGACGTCATCCTGCGCCAGTTTCCGTGGCTGCCGGGTCATCTGGACCTGCTGCCTGCAGACAACGGCGTCCGCCTGGCTGGCTGGGATATTCAGGGCTGGCGCGTCAATCACGGCAAGAACGGTTATTCTTATGCCTACCGGATGACCAAGGATGGTTTTACGTGGGCCTACTGCTCGGACTCCATTGGCCTCAATGAAGCCGAGAAAGAGCCCTTGCACGGATTGGATTTGCTGGTGCTCGGAACGAGTTTCTACCACGAAGAGGCGGAATACTCTGGCCGTTCGGTATATGACATGCTGGAAGCCCAGGAGCTGCTGGCCGAGATCCAGCCGAAGCGGACGCTGTTCACCCATATGTCCCATGATGTGGATGTGAACCGGGCTTATCCCCTGCCGGACGCTATTACTCTCGCCCGGACAGGAACAAAGGTATCTCTGGTTCACCAGGACAGTTAGTCTTTTATTAAGATTACAGAATTTATAACTCAACTTTCGCAGAGAACAAATCCAATTAAACCTTTGTATCCGCTGCGTTCTGAGGAATTCGAACCCCCGCCTTGCAAGTTTGACGATTTCATGCTGCGAAAGTTAAGGCTCGACAGTCAAGCCGCCCGTCGGACGTGGCAAGGCATGTGAACTTGCTGCCCTGGAGCTTTGCACGATTATCCCATTGGATCAGGTAAGAAAACAGAAAACCGGGAACCGAAAATATACTTTGAGCACGTTAAAGAAAATAACGGATCAAGTGAGGCACGAAAATGCCTGGTGTTACGCTATTCAGGACCATCGAATGGGTCTATTGTTTTTATGATCGTGCCTTATGGAGAAGCAGATCGGTTCGAGATCATGAGGCGATCTTAGGAGAAAGCAGAGCGTTTTGGTGATGTGAACTGACCGAGAGTCTGAGCGAAAGGGATAATCATGCAAAGCTGTATGGAGAGACAACGGGCATCAGGTAACGGCATCAGGTAACGGCATCAGGTAACGGCATCAGGTAACGGACACCAGATACCAACCAGATACCAACACCAAACACCATACACCATACACCATACCCTATATACACCTGTCTCACTCTGAATGCTAGGCTCTAAGCGAGGTGAATCCCCTTCTTCCAAGAAAGCCAGAAAAAAGTGTCTGCTTTGATTCAGCGTCAACTCCAACAGGAACTCCGTTTTGCCCAGTTACATCAAGGCCTGTTTGCCGATTTCATTATCCGCAATTCTTAATTCATAGATTCATAGACCGCGAGCAGTCTCTGCATTCCTTCCCGGATCTGCCCTTCGTTGGCAAAAGGATAGGACAGCCTGATATGCGGATTATCCGCGGAAGCCAGCGGATCAAAGACATGGCCTGGTATAAAAGAAACGGATTGCGCCAGCGCTGCCTGCAGGAAACGGCGCATGTCGACCTGACGAGGCAGCTGCACCCACAGGTTAAGCCCGCCTGCGGGGCTGTGCCATGTCCACCCGGAGCCTTTCAGACTGTATTCCATCGCCTCCTTGCGCAGCTGCAGTGCCGTGCACAGCTTTTCCAGATGCTGCTGCATGCGCGGCGAACGGAAATACTGCAGGAACAGCTTCTGGTTCAGCAGGGGAGATCCGTTATCCGCCAAGGATTTGGCAGCCAGCAGCCCTGGCATGTGGTCTCCCCGGCAGGCTATGGCGGCGATCCGCAGGCCTGGCGCAACGTATTTGCTGTAGCTGCGAATGTAAATGATATGCCCGGTTGTGGCGTAGGTGAATACGGGCGGCGGAGTTTTATGGCCGAAAGTAATATCATAAGTGCTGTCATCCTCAAGGATGACACAGTCATACCGTTCGGCCAGCTCCGGCAGCAGCTTGCGCTGCGCGGCCGGCACGGTGAAGCCCGTCGGATTGTGAAAGGTCGGATTGATATAGAACAGCCGCGGCTTCTCGGTGCGCATGCATTGTTCGATCCGCTCCATATCATATCCGTCCGGGCGGATATCGGCCGTCAGCAGCCGCGCCCCCTGTCTGCGGAAAATCTCCATGGCCGGCCCATATGCAGGCCGTTCCACCAGCACACGGTCCCCGGGGCGAATCAGGGTCCTTGCCGTCACATCGATGGCCTGCTGTCCGCCGGAGGTAATCAGCAGCTCATCGGCGGCCAGATGAAAAAGCCCGGTATCCGAAAAGTGGTCTGCCAGCGCTTCGCGCAGCTCCGCATCCCCCTGGACGGTCGAGTAAGTGCCTGGAAGCTTGGGATACTCGCGGAACATGTTCATCATCAGCTCCGCCCAGAACCGGTTTGGCAGCAGGGCAGGGTCAATGAGCGCTTTGGAAAACTGATATTCTACTTGAATGGCATGAATGCGTGCAAGGTCATCCGCTTGCAGCCAGCTGCCGTAAACGGGATCGTCGGCCGGTTCCCGATCCTTCTGCCCGTTCGCGGGAAGTACATAATAACCTGATTTATCTTTCACGTAGATTTTGCCTTTATTTTTGAGCTCCTGATAAGCCCGGAATACCGTCAGCCTGTGCACCCCCAGTTCATCCGAAAGTCTGCGCACGGAAGGAAGCCGTTCGTGCTCCTTCCATTCTCCACGTTCGATCCGTACAAGGATATAGTCCATGACCTGTTCATACAGCCTGGTGGCAGCATCTGCCTGAAAAAACGTTTTGAACGTCATTTTTCTCACGCTCCTTTGCTTCATTGTACCTTATATGGCCCCATTCTGTTCTGTCTTATTTTATCTGTTCTGTTCCTGCTGCATTATCATGAAGCACAACAAGGAGGGAACAAGATGGTAGGTGCTGCTTTTGCAATCATGTGCCTGATTTTCGGGACAACTTTTTTGGCCATTAAAGTGGGGATCGATGCTGGCCTTCCCCCGTTTCTGTCAGGGGGCATCCGTTTTGCTGCCGCAGGTGTGATTCTGCTGATTGTGCTGCGCATGACCGGCAGAGCGAAGCTGTCGCTGCTGCTGCGCAAGGAAACGATGCTTAGCGGCGTCGGATTAACGTTCGGCACATTCGCCGCCCTGTACTGGGCGGAGCAGCATGTCAGCTCGGGGATCGGGGCTGTACTTTCCGCGACCGGTCCGCTGCTGATCGTGCTGATTCAGTCTCTGCTGCTGCGGAAAAAGGTGTCGCGCCGCTCCGTCATCGGCTGTCTGGCTGGGTTTGCAGGTGTAATTCTTGTCATGATTCCAGGCATGGTTGTGGATGTGAGCGGATTGTGGGTGTTGGGATGTGTGGTGGTTTTGCTGGGAGAGATATGCTATTCGGGCGGCGCAGTATATTCCAAGCATGTGACGGAAAAGCTGGCCGGCACGGATCCGATTGCCCTGAATGCCGCTCAGATGGTTCACGGAGGTCTGGGGCTGCTGGTATTATCGCTTCTGACCGAAACCTGGCAGCTCAGCAATTGGGCTCCTGTTCCGGCTACCGCTTCACTGTTATATCTGACTGTAATCGGCTCTATGGGGGGCCACAGCCTGTTTTACTGGATTATGGCGCGAACGAACCCGCTTTTTCCTTCGACATGGCTCTATATATCCCCGCCCATTGCCGTAGGTCTTGGTGTGCTGCTGTATGGGGAGGAGATCAGCCTGATCAGCCTTGCGGGTGTTGTCCTGATCCTGGGAGGATTGATTTTTATGAACCAGACGGCATGGGATTGGCTTCGGCGGAAAGCGGCACTGTTTGCAGGAAATAAATTATTGGACCCTAAAAATAAAGTTACAGACTGATCAGGCATTATAACCGTCTTCACTGTAGTACTGAGAAAGTAACCATCATAGGGAGGAAACCAGATGACTGAAACCGTGCTCGCGATCACCTCGATGCAGACGCCTGAAGAAGCCAGTGCCTTTAAAACCCTTAACGAGGAATGGATTGCCCGCATCTTCACCGTCGAAGAGGCCGACAGGTTCATCCTCGACAACCCGGTAAGAAACATCGTGGATAGAGGAGGGGACGTGCTGATCGCCCGGGCAGGCGGTTCCATCGTTGGATGCGCTGCACTCGTGCCAACCGGGGCTGGAGTGTTCGAACTTTCGAAGATGAGTGTTGCACCCGAGTGCCGGGGGCGCGGATACGGGCGGAGAATCATTCTTGCCGCTATTCGCCGTGCACGCGAGCTTGGGGCAGCTTCTCTCTTTTTAGGGAGCAGCACCAAGCTGCCGAATGCCGTTCATCTTTACGAATCTGTTGGGTTTAAGCACGTTTCGGTTGAGCAAATTGGGCCCATGCCCTATGCAAGAGCGGATGTATTTATGGAGCTGGAACTGAAATGAATACAACGGACAAAGGACCGGGGATGATGTGAAAAAGAAGCCTCTTCATCGAATGGGAGAAGAGGCTTCTTTGTGGTGTATGCTTATAAAACCATGGCTGTTGCCTAGCCCGCGTTCAACACAAATTTATCGATAACATGCTTGACTCCGTCCTCGTTATTGGTGAGCGTAACGTAGTCGGCAAGATCTTTAAGCGCATCGATGGCATTGCCCATAGCCACGCCAAGTCCTGCGCATTCCAGCATTTCATGGTCATTCCAGGAATCGCCGATGGCGATCGTTTCGGACATGTCGCAGCCGAAGTGCTGCGCCAGGAACGTAAGGGCATGACCCTTGGTGCCTTCTTTATGCATAATTTCGAGGAAGTAAGGCTTGGACTTTGTAATATGCACTTCATCACCCAGCAGCTCGCGCAATTGCGGCGCAATTTCATCCAGGTGGTCCGGCTCATCAATGATGAGCATTTTATGGGTAGGCTGTTCGATCATTTTGCTGAAAACCGGCTCAATATAATAAGGCGTCTTATTCAGTGCGGAGTAGTCCAGCAGCTTCTGGTTTTCCTCGCGCGCATACAGCTTGTCATCGACGTATGTCTGCAGATGCAGGTTGCGTTCCAGGCAGAACTCAAACAGGCGGCGGGCAGCGACGACCGGAACGTAGCGCTCATACAGTACCTTTTCATCCAGCAGGTTCTTAACCAGAGCTCCCTGGTAGGTAATGATCGGCACGTTAAGCCCCGTCTGGCGGGCGATAGCCTGTGCTGAGGCATAAGCGCGCCCGGTTGCCAGCGTTACAACAACACCTTTGTCGACAGCGGCCTCCAGTGCCTTCTGTGTTGTAGGAGTAACTTCTTTCTCATCGTTGATCAGCGTATCGTCAATATCGATGGCTATCAGCTTGTACATACGGTTTCTCTCCTTTTTCTCTGTATAGTACGTTTTGGCAACATGGTACTCTCATCCGATTCAAATTGTAGACCAGTTTGCCGCTGTCAGCAATGCCGGAGGGGAAAGAGGCAGGTTCCCTAAGGAGCCTGCCTCACCTCATGTTGGCGGTCAGTCTTCGAGGAAAACAAGTCCGATGAAATCATCCAGCTCCAGATTGCCGAAATAATGCTTGATGTCCAGAGAAGACAGGGCTTCACGCACCTCAGCTTCTTCATAGCGCTTGCCGCGCAGTGCATTTTCAATATCCGCTACGTCACCGACACCGAAGAAATCACCGTAGATTTTAATCTCCCGGATTCGTCCTTCCTTCAGGTCCATCCGGATATCGATCAGGCCGACGGGGAATTTCTTCACATGCTTGATATTGGATTCTGGCGACTGGCCGTAGTTCCAGTCCCAGGATTGATAGCGCTCGGCGGAAATTTCGTGAATCTTGGCCCAGTCGGCTTCAGTCAGCTCATATTGCGGGACCTGATCCGGCTCCATGCCGAAAATATGGCGCAGCAGCTCGGCCCGGAACTCTTCAATCGTCATCGGGTGATCCATCAGGTCGGTAATGTTGGCTACCCGGCTGCGTACGGATTTCGTACTCTTGGATTTAAATTTCTCCGGATTGGCGTTCAGAGACGCCTGCACATCATCCAGATTAAGATTAAACATGAGCGTGCCATGGCTGAACATGCGGCCGCGGGTGGCAAACTGGGCGTTGCCCGAAATTTTTTTCTCCCCAACCTGAAGGTCGTTGCGCCCCGTCATTTCCGCATTTACCCCCATATCGCGCAGGGCGTCAATCACCGGCTGCGTGAACTTGAGGAAATTGTGAAAGGATTGTCCGTCATCTTTGGTGATGAAGCTGAAATTAAGGTTTCCGAGGTCATGGTATACGGCCCCTCCGCCCGACAAACGGCGCACGACCTGGATATTGTTGTCCTTCACGTACTCGTTGTTGATTTCCTCCACTGTATTCTGATGCTTACCTATAATAATGGACGGTTTGTTGATGTAAAAAAGCAGGTAGCTGTCGTCCAGCGGAAGATGCTTCAGGGCATATTCCTCGATCGCCAGATTGATGGCGGGATCGGTGATTCCTTTATTGTCGATGAACAGCATGTTCGTTCCTCCGTTTATGACAAGATTCGTCTTTCATTGTAACCGAAATAGCGACAGGACACAAAAGATTGTGCCGATTGACGGAACGTGAAATACCGCGTCATAATGGGAAACAGTACCTGAATTCGTCCGGAAAGGTTGATGGATATGATAGAAATTTTCGGCCATGGGGGCGATATGGAGACGGCGGCTGCCGTATTTGGCAGGCGGGCGGCTGATTTCGTCGATTTCAGCGCAAATATCAACCCGCTGGGACCGCCGCCCGAGGTCAGGGAGGCGCTGCGCAGCGGGCTGCGGGCGGTGATCCGCTATCCGGACCCGGGCCACCGGACGCTGAAGAGCCTGCTGTCCCGTAGCTTGCAGCTCGCTCCGGAGTGGATTGGCATCGGCAATGGGGCGGCGGAATGCATGGCGCTTGTGCTGCTGGCTCTCGCCCCGGCGAGAGTGGGCATTGTGGAGCCATGCTTCTCGGAATATGCTGAGCTTGCGGCCAAATTCGGGGCCGAGGTCAGCAGGGTGTACGGCAGGGCCTCCCAGCAGTGGAGAGCGGACAAGGCGGAGATGATCGCCTTGATGGAAGAGGTGGACGTACTCTTCCTCGGCCAGCCGAATAACCCCAACGGGGTGCAGTACGGTCAGGAAGAACTGGATGCCCTGGCTGCAGCATCGGCAAGGACTGGCACAGTATTGGTAGTGGACGAGGCATTTACGGATTTTATCCCCGCGGAACGAAGAGTGTCCTTGTTGGAAAGTCTGGAACGTTACCCAAACGTGATTCTGATCCGGTCCATGACCAAGTTTTACGCAATCCCGGGGCTGCGGCTCGGTTATGCCGTGGCTCATCCAGGCATGATCCGCCGTTTGTCGGCCAAGCAGGTGACCTGGAGCGTCAATGGGCTGGCTTTGCTGGCCGGGGAGGCCTGTCTACAAGCCGGCGCCGATTATGAGGAACGGACGCTGGAGCTCGTTCAAACCGAGCGGGAGCGGCTGCTGACGGGTCTGGCGGAGCTAGGCTGTGCGGCGATTCCGGGCGAGGCCAACTATTTGCTGATCCGTGCGCCGGGGATGTGGAGGGCGGCCGAGCTCCAGGAAGCGCTGGGACGGCGCGCCATTCTTATCCGCAGCTGTGCCATGTATCCGGGGCTGTCGGAAAACCATTTCCGGATCGCTGTCAAAGACCGGAAGGATAATCTGCTGCTGCTGGACACCCTGGGGCGTGTGCTGGAGGAGGAGCGGCGTGACAGGTAGCCTGATCATTGTGGCGGCTTACATTCTGGACCGGATCATCGGCGATCCGCGCTGGATTCCTCATCCCGTGATCGGTATGGGAAAGCTGATCACTTTTGTGGAGCGTATCATACGCCGGTACGCCCTCAGCGCGAGGGCCTTGCGCTGGGCTGGTCTGCTGCTTCCCCTGACCGTCGTGGGAGTTGCATACGTGCTGACCTGGCTTGCCGTATTTTTGCTTGGGCAAATTCATGCCTGGCTGGCTATTGGGTCGGAGGTGCTGCTGATTGCAACAACCATCGCCTCCAAAGGGCTGAAGGATGCCGGCATGGCGGTTTACAGGGAGCTGCACTCCGGTGATCTGCCTGCAGCCCGCACAGCGCTGGGTATGATCGTGGGACGGGATACGCAGGAGCTGGATGAGCCGGAAATTGTGCGCGGCACGGTGGAAACAATCGCCGAAAACATCGTTGACGCGATCATTTCACCGCTGTTTTATGCGCTGATCGGGGGGGCGCCCCTGGCCATGGCTTACCGTGCGGTCAATACGCTTGATTCCATGGTCGGGTACAAAAATGAAAAATACCTTCACTTGGGCTGGGCGTCGGCAAGGCTTGACGATGCGGCCAATTACATTCCCGCGCGGCTGACGGCGGTGCTGCTTGTCAGCGCGGCGTGGCTGAAGAGGCTGGAACCGCTCCGCAGCTGGCTGACGGTACGGCGCGATGCGCGGATGCATCCGAGCCCTAACAGCGGCTTCCCGGAATCGGCGGTCGCAGGCGCGCTCGGCGTCAGACTGGGCGGGTACAATGTATACCATGGAGTACGCTTCTTTAGGGCCTATATGGGGGACCCGCTCCGACCGCTGGAAGCGGAGGATATCAGGCGGACAACCGTGCTGATGTTCCTCTCTTCCTGGCTGTTCGTCCTGTTGTGCGTGGTGGCCGGCGGGATAAGGTGGATCGTGATGCCGCCACAATGACGAGTCCGATTCCGGGGGAGGTATGGAAAATGAGCAGCAGTGCGTTCCATGAGCTGGATTTAATTCTGGTCAGGCATGGGACAACGCAGTGGAACCGCGAAAAGCGTTATGTGGGACATGCCGATCCGGGATTGCTCCCGGAGGCGGCGGGTGAACAGGGAGCGCTTGGGCTGCGGTTGCACGGGATGTGCTTTGCCAAAGTATACAGTAGCGATCTCCGCCGCTGCACAGAAACGCTGAGACTGGCTGCGCCGCAGCTTGCGGCTGCAGCCGTTCCGGATGCCAGACTGCGTGAGCTGGATTTCGGAGAGTGGGACGGCGAAACCTACGAATCGCTTAAAGACGTGCAGCTGTATAGGTCCTGGCTGGACGATCCGCGTTGTTTCACTCCGCCCGGCGGCGAGAGCCTGGAGCATTTTGAAGACAGACTGACGGGCTTTCTAAACTCCCTGCGCGATGAGGTTCTGCAGGGGGAAGGAAGTAATGCGGAAGGAATCCCTGCCGTCCTGGCTGTCACCCATGGCGGCGTGATCCGTCAGCTGGCTGTGCTGACCGTGCCCGGGCTGGACTTCTGGTCCATTCAGCTGCCGCCCGCCGGCATGGCCGGGCTGCGTCTAAAATATGAGGAGGATGGGCGTATTACGGGAAGTTGGCTGAGAAATATCTCATTTCCCTAACCCCGACTTGGGCTATCAAACCCCGGCCTTGACTGCACTCGTTCACAAATTTGTAAAGCCCGTTCCGGCGGGTTTTCCTTGATTTGACGGCAGATTTGCCGGCCGTGCGGGTTGTATAGCCGCCTTTTTTCACCTATAATCACTTTGAAAATAATTTAAGTGCGAGTTCAAAAAGTCAGGTTTTCAGCACCGAGAAAATTGGATGAAGGTAGGGACTGAGGAGCGGAGCGTACTAGGGGTACGTGAGCACCGGAAGGCCCGGCTGAATTCAAGATTCGATGTCGAGTCTGCTCCCTGATTTCCTTCGTGATCAAAAGATGACTTTTTGAACAACCTCTTTAAGGTAACAGCAGACCAGGTCAGAGCGGCGGTGGAAGCCTGCAAACCACGCCGTTCTGTTAAAAGGGAAGCCGGTGCAATTCCGGCACGGTCCCGCCACTGTGAAACGGGTATGGACGGCAATACGCCACTGCCGCGGCTGAAGCCGCTGCGGGAAGGCGCCGGCCTTGAGCAATTCCCGTAAGTCAGGAGACCTGCCCGGTTCGCTTAGACCGTCGCTCCTTCGAGGAAAGGATGGCGGGTTCGGCGGCTATGAATCCGTGGGCACGGCAATGCCTGCAGCGGATATCGGCTGACGCAGAGCCCGGTCCTCTCATGAGGACCGGGTTTTCATTTGCACAGCCGGAATATATAGAAGAAAAGGGGAGTAACACTGTGACCAGATCAATAAAGAATTGGATGACTGTGCTGCTGGCGCTGCTGCTGACCGTGGCGCTTGCTGCATGCGGCAATAAAGGGGCAGGCAATGGGGCTGCAGACGGCAGCGCTGCTTCTCCACAGCAGACGGCGCCGGCGGAAGAGGCGGGAGCTACGGTATATCCGCTGACCGTCAAGGATGCGACCGGACAGGAGTTTACTTTTGAGAAGGCTCCGGAAAAGGTGATTTCCGTATCCCCTGCCGAGACGGAGGCGCTGTTCGCTCTTGGATTGGACAAGGAGATCGTCGGTGTATCGGATTATGACGATTACCCGGCAGCGGCTACATCCAAGCCGAAGATGGGCGGCATTACAAAGCCGAATGAAGAGGCCATTATCGCTGCCCAGCCTGACATTGTTTTTACAGGCATCTCGATGAGTGAAGAGGCCGTCAACAAGCTGCGCGAGCTGGGCATTACCATCTTCAAGACCGATCCGAAGACGGTAGAGGACGTCATGAATAACATCACCCTGTATGGCAAAATTATGGACCGCCAGAAAGAAGCGAAGGCAATTACCGATAAAATGAAGGCCGATATCGCCGAGGTGCAGCAAGGTATTAAAAATATCGGCGAGGATCAGAGACTGCGGGTTTATGTTGAATTTTCGCCAGGCTGGACAGTGGGCAAAGGTGAGTTTATGGATGAGCTGATTACGCTGGCAGGGGGAGAGAACATCGCTTCCGACACGGAGGGATGGAACCAGATCAGCGAGGAAAAGGTCATTGCGGCGAACCCGGATGTTATCCTGTATGGCAAAAGCGTGGTGGATGAGAATGGACAGACCCTGGAGCAGATCATTAAAGGACGTGACGGCTGGGGCCACATCAATGCCATCCGCAACAACCGCGTGTTCGGTCTGGACGACAACCTGCTCAGCCGTCCGGGGCCGCGTGTGACGGAGGGGCTCAAGGAAGTGGCCAAAGCCATCTATCCGGAAATTTTTAAATGAACCGCAAGCTTGCCGCTTACGGGCTGGCCGGATTCATTCTGTTGATTCTGACGGTGCTGATCTGCCTGGGTATCGGCTCGGTTCGACTGCCTGTCCAGCAGATCGCGGGCATTCTGATGCACCGCCTTCCGTGGGCCGGGACGTATATTACGCCGTTCTGGGATGCTCCGGCCGAGCAAATTATTGTTAACGTGCGCCTGCCGCGCGTTCTGCTTGGCATGCTGACGGGTGCCGCGCTTGCGCTTGCAGGCGCGGCCTTCCAGGGCGTGCTGCGCAACCCGCTGGCCGATCCTTTTACCCTTGGTGTATCGTCGGGCGCGTCGGTCGGAGCGGCTTTTTTAATCTACTGGGGACTTCAGTATTCGTTTTTCGGCCTCTGGACCCTGCCGCTGGTGGCCTTCACTACTGGAATCCTTACATTATACTTTGTGATCCTGCTGGCAGGAGAAAATGGAAAAATCCCCACGCAAAGCCTGATCCTTTCCGGTGTGGTCATGCAGTCTTTTCTGGGAGCGGTAGTTTCTTTGCTGACCGCCATGTCCAAGGAGACCATCAATGAAATCCTGTATTGGACGATGGGCAGCCTCAGCCTGAAGGGCTGGGCGTATCCGGGCATTATTCTTCCTTACGTCATTTTTGGGCTGGTGTTCCTGTGCAGCAAAGCCCGTGTACTGAACATGCTGGCATTGGGAGAAAGGCAGGCCGCCTATATGGGAGTAAATGTGGACAGGACGAAGCTGTGGGTGCTGATTGCGGCGACTTTTCTGACGGCAGCGTCGGTATCCGTCTGCGGGGTGATCGGTTTTGTGGGGCTCGTTGTGCCGCATATGATCCGCCTGCTGACCGGACCGGACTACCGGCTGATTATTCCGCTGTCCGCGCTGGGAGGCGCCATCTTCATGGTATGGGCGGATACGGCCGCACGCACGCTGCTGGCGCCAACGGAAATTCCGCTCGGGGTCGTTACGGCATTTGTGGGGGCTCCGTTCTTCGCTTACCTGCTGCAGCGCAACAAGAAGCAGCGGAAAGGAGAGCTGTCGTGATGAGCACATACTTCCGGGCAGTCGACATTTCAGGGGTCCATAAAACCTTTGGCCGGGTACAGGCGCTATCCGATATCAACTGGGGCGCTGCCGCCGGAGAGTGGTGGGGGATCGTCGGCCCGAACGGAAGCGGCAAATCAACCTTGATCCGGCTGCTGTCCGGGGTGGACAAGCCTGATGCTGGAATCGTTCACATTCAAGGCCGGGACGCGGCTGCCTACAGACGCAAGGAGCTGTCGCGTATTGTCGCCGTGCTGCAGCAAGAGGGAGTGCCACCGGTCGGGTATACGGTTAGGGATGTGGTGGAAATGGGCAGATACCCTCATCTGGATTGGGCCGGCAGAGATGCTGACGCGGATATCGTTGAACACGTGCTGGATCAGCTTGGCCTTGCGCCCTTGGCCGAACGGAGGCTGGACGAGCTGAGCGGGGGACAGCGGCAGCGGGTGGCGCTCGCCAAGGTGATGGCCCAGGAGCCGCAGATTCTACTGCTGGATGAGCCTACGACGTACCTCGATCTTCATTATCAGCTCCAGTTCATGGAGCTGCTGGCCGAGTGGCGGGCGAAGGCGGGCATTACCATCATTGCCGTTCTGCATGATCTGAATCTGGCGGCTCAATTCTGCGATTCATTGCTTGTGCTGAAGAATGGCCGGATCGAGGGATCGGGAACGGCTGGGGAAATGCTCACGGAGGGCAATATTCGCCGCTGGTTCGGAGTGGACAGCCATATCATGCCCCATCCCGACAGCGCGGTTCCGCAGTTGATGCTGAAAAGAAGGGAATAGGGGCACAGGAACGGTCCTGTTCCTAAATACATTAAGGTTAGGAAGTGGAAGGATGAATGAAGCTCTGAAGCGGCTTGTCCAAAGCATAGCTTTGCCTGATGAGGAAGCCAAGCGGCTGGCCGCGCAGCATTTGGACCAATTGACGAAACCGCCGGGTAGCCTTGGGAAGCTCGAAAGCCTGGTTATTCAGGCGGCAGGCATCACCGGCCAGCCAAAGCCGGATTTGACCCGGAAGGCCGTGGTGGTCATGGCAGCCGACCATGGGGTATGTGAGGAAGGCGTCAGCGCTTATCCTGCCGAGGTGACCCCGCAGATGCTGCTGAACATGCTGGCTGGCGGCGCCGCCGTCAATGTGTTTGCCCGCCAGGCGGGGGCGGAAGTGGTCTGTGTCGATATGGGCGTAAATGCGGATATCAGCCATCCGGATTTGCTGAACCGCAAGCTTAGAAAAGGCACCGCCAACATGGCCAAGGGCCCGGCCATGACGCGTGAGGAGGCGGAGCAGGCCATTCTGACGGGAGCGGCCGTGGCCGAAGAGGCTTGCGCACGGGGAGTACAGCTATTTGTAACCGGCGAGCTGGGCATCGGGAATACGACGGCCAGCACAGCCGTTGCCAGCGCGTTAACCGGACTGGAGCCCTCGCTTCTGACAGGACGGGGTACAGGAGTGGACAATGAGGGACTGAGCCGCAAAACGGCTGCTGTACAGCAGGCGCTGGCCGTCAATCAGCCTGACAGGGAAGACGCCGTCGACGTGCTGACGAAGGTAGGCGGATTGGAGATTGCGGGCATGGCGGGCCTCATTCTCGGCGCCGCGGCCCGGCGCTGCCCCGTCGTCCTGGACGGGTTCATTTCCGGCGCGGCAGCGCTTGCGGCCAGCCGCTTGTGCCCGGCCAGCCTGAATTATATGATGGCTTCGCATGTCTCCGATGAGAAAGGGCATACTCTGCTGCTGGAAGTGCTTGGACTGGAACCAATGCTCAGGCTGGACATGCGTCTCGGAGAGGGCACGGGCGGCGTTCTGGCCCTGCCGCTGATTGATTCGGCCTGTGCGGTCATGCGCGAGATGGCGACGTTTGCCAGCGCGGGTGTTTCGGACGGAACGGGAGTGCCGAGCACATGAAGTCACTGATCACAGGCGGGGCGCGCAGCGGCAAAAGCGGCTTTGCCGAGCGGCTCTGCATGTCACGCGCCGACGCGGCTGTGTACGTGGCAACGGCGCAGGCCTTCGACGACGAGATGAAGGAGCGGATCGCTCTTCACCGCAGCCAGCGTGCAGCCGCTGCCTATCCTTGGCAGACGCTGGAGGAGCCGCTGGATCTCCCTGGCCTGCTGGACAGGCTTGGAGACAGCGGCGAGCCGTCTGCAGTGCTGGTGGACTGCCTTACCTTATGGCTGTCCAATGTTCTGCTCGCCGCCGGGGACGAAGGGGAGACTTATGCACGTGAAGCGGTCGAACGCCTGACTGAGGCGGCGGCGTCCTATCCCGGCGAGCTGATTCTCGTCACCAACGAGGTCGGCAGCGGCATCGTGCCCGAGTATCCGCTGGGGCGGCTGTACCGTGATCTAAGCGGGATCATGAATCAGCGGATTGCGGGTGTGTGCGGGGAAGTATTTCTCGTCACCGCAGGTGTCGCCGTTGAATTAAAGCGGCTGGAGTATCGGCTGTGAAGCGGGGGCTTGAGGCAGCGGCAGCAGCGTTCCAGTTCCTGTCGCGCTTCCCGGTCAAATCCGGAGGCGACTTCTCGCCTGAACTGCTGCAGCGAAGCACCGTCTATTACCCGCTTGTCGGTCTCGCCATTGCGGCTGTTGTTTGGCCGGCAGCATATGTATCCGCCTTGTTTTTGCCACCCTTCCCGGCAGCCGTCCTGATTCTGATGCTTTGGGTTTGGCTGACCGGGGGGCTGCATCTTGACGGATGGATGGACTCGGCGGACGCGCTCCTTAGTTACCGTTCCCGTGAGCGAATGCTGGAGATTATGAAGGACAGCAGGGTGGGAGCGATGGGTGTGATCGCCTGTGTCCTGCTCCTGCTGCTGAAGGTTTCTCTCATCTATACAGTTATGGATGAAGGACTCTGGTCCACCGTCTTGCTGCTGCCCTTGATCTGGAGCCGCTGGTTTATGGTGGCTGCACTGACCGGGTGGCCCAAAGCTCGTCAGGGGGAGGGACTGGCCGGGCAGTTTCACACACTCAAGGGACGAGAGGTTCGCCTTGCTGCCCTCTTAGCCGCCTTGCTGACCGTGCTGCTTGCGCTTCTGAACCCTGACGTCCTCATGTCTTCGTTCATGGCTGCCTTCCTTGTGATTCCGGTGCTGTCGTGGATCATTGGCAAATGGACAGCGCAGCGGATCAGTCGGCGGCTTGGCGGATTAACGGGCGACGTATATGGTGCGCTGAATGAGCTTCTGGAGGCCCTGCTGCTGCTTGCGGTGGTACTGCTGCACAGGCTGCTATTCTAAAGGAACAGGCCACAGCTTAATTTCCAATTTGGATTCATGATGAAGGGGGGACCTGTAATGGCCGAAAAGAAGACGGCAGGACAGCAGACTGCTGCTATCCTGATGCTGCAGGGTACTGCCTCGGATGTCGGCAAGAGTGTGGTCACTGCGGCTCTATGCCGGATTTTCAAGCAGGATGGATACCGGCCCGCCCCGTTTAAATCGCAAAATATGGCGCTCAATTCCTATGTCACGGCTGATGGAAAGGAGATTGGGCGCGCGCAGGGAGTTCAGGCGGAAGCCAGCGGGATCGAGGCAACCACCGACATGAATCCGATTCTAATCAAACCGGTCAGGGATATGCATTCGCAAATTGTGGTGCACGGGGTGCCTTATGCCCATATGAGCGCGGCCGATTACCGGAACCGTTTTCTGCCGGAAGCCAGGCAGACTGTAATGGAGGCGCTGGACCGGCTGCGCAGCCAGTACGATATCGTAGTGATGGAAGGCGCGGGCAGTCCGGCCGAAATCAATCTGAAGCAGCGGGACATCGTCAACATGAACCTGGCCGGCTGGGCGGACGCCCCTGTGCTGCTGGTGGCTGATATCGATCGCGGCGGGGTTTTCGCTTCGCTTGTGGGAACGATAGAGCTGCTGGAGCCGCATGAGGTGAAGCGGGTCAAGGGTTTTATCATCAACAAGTTCAGAGGCGATTTGTCGCTGCTGCAGCCTGGACTGGATTGGCTGGAGGAGCGGACGGGCATCCCGGTGCTCGGTGTCTTGCCTTATATCCCTGATATCAGGATTGAGGCAGAGGATTCGGTCGTGCTGGATAAGCTGCCCAAGTCGCGCGTACAGGGAAAGGAACTGGATATTGCGGTGATTCGCTATCCGCGGATTTCAAATTTTACGGATGTGGACACATTGGCTGAGGAGCCGGATGTAAGTGTACGGTTTATTACGGAGCCGGGACAGCTTGGCGTTCCCGATGCCATTATTCTTCCGGGGACGAAGGATACGATAGGCGATCTCGAAGTATTGAAGACTCAGGGAATTCACGAGGATATCCGGCTTGCCATGAAGAAGGGCTGCAGCCAGCTTGTCGGCATTTGCGGTGGCTATCAGATGCTTGGAAAACAGCTGCTGGACCCGGATGCGGTGGAAGCGGGACAGCCGCAGGAGGCTGAGGGGCTGGGCTGGCTGCCGCTGATGACGACGTTTCTGAAGGAAAAACAGACCGTCAGAGTCAGCGGCAGCCTTGCACAAGCCAATCCTCTGCCGCTCGCTGGCCGGACAGAAGCGATCCCAGTGTCGGGTTATGAGATACATATGGGAGTTACGGAACGGATGGAGGGCCAGGAGGGTCTGTTGCCGCTGTTCAGCGTAAGCAGAGGGGACAACGCTCCATTTGAAGAGGGCAGTGCCACAGCGGATGGCAGAGTATGGGGTACCTATCTGCACGGTGTATTTGATAATGACCGGCTGCGCCGCTCCTGGCTGGACGGCATCCGGCTGAGCAAGGGACTGTCCCCGTTGGGACAAACCTTTGACGCGCGAGACATGAAAGAGCGCGAATTCGACCGGGTTGCCGATCTGGTCCGCGCTCATGTGGATATGAAAAGGGTATACAGCATCATGGGGCTAACGTAAAAAGGGACTGCCCAGTAGAGAAAATTAAGGACAGTAGGCAGCAGCTTTGAATTACGAAAAGAACCATTTCGGATTTAAAAGAAAAGAGCGAGTATCGTGGTCTAATTCCACAATACTCGCTCTTTCTCATATACACAACATCCCCAAGAAATGCCCCAGATCGCCCAATATTGCGAAATCTACAGCTTGAACTTGAGCACAGCCTTCTGCAGAGCAGATGCTTCTTCGTTCAGCTTGCGTACCGTAAGTGTGTGGTCATCCATCTCAGCGAGCTGGTTTTCCGCGCTGCGCCCGATCTCCTGCAGCATTTCCTGCGCTCTGGCCGTAATCTGGGCCGTTTCCTCAACGGACGCGCTGACCTCTTCGGAGCCTGCGGATACCTCCTCGGTTGCGGCGGATACGGCCTGAATGGTCAGATTGACATTCTGGATCAGATCCATCAGCTCGTTGAAGGCCGCACCGGCACGTTGAACCAATTCGGTCCCGGATACAATTTCGGTATTCACCCGGTTCATGGAATCGACGGACTTTTGCGAGTCCTCGCGAAGCGTGAGCAGGTAATCGGAAATTTGCTGTGTGGCGGTTTTCGACTGGTCCGCCAGCTTGCGCACCTCTCCTGCCACCACGGCGAAGCCCCGTCCATGCTCTCCGGCCCGTGCGGCTTCTATGGAAGCGTTCAGCGACAGCATCTGGATCTGCTTCGTGATCTCAAAGATGGAGGACACGACCTCGCCGATTGCTTCCGAGCGCTCATTCATCGTTCTTACATATTTTAGGGATTGTTCAGCGGTTTCCCCGACAAGATTCATCTGCGAAACCGCGTTCTGGGCCAGCGTATTTCCGCCCACCGCTTCATCGGCGGCTCTGCTAATCTGGTCCGACACCTCGCCGGACGATGCGGCGATATGCTGAATCCCCTGTGTAATCTCTTCCATCGCGCGCGCATTCTCGGAGGCTGCGGTGGCAATCGTTACGCTGCCCTTTGCCACCTCCTCGGCGGAACGGGCAGACTGCTGTGTGGTGCCGCTGATGGTATCCACCCGGCGCAGCAGCTCATGAGAGCCCTCGACAACGGCGTTCGAGGTGGATAATACTTGTCCGATCATTTCTTTCAGATTGCCGGTCATCTTCCGGAAGCTTCCGGCCAACTGAGCGATTTCGTCCTGCCCGCGAATTTGCAAATCACGGGACAGATCTCCTGCGGCGATCTGCTCGCTATGCTTCAGCAGTTCGGCAAGCGGACGGGTGATTTTACGGACGGTCAGCGTGGACACAACCCAGCCGGCTGCAATGACCCCAACTGTAATCAACAAACAAATCCAGAAGATTTGGTTGGTTTTCTGTTCAATAAAACCTACATCTGTGTTCACGGCCACAATCAAATTGCTTCCCGGAATCGAATAAAAGGCTGTCTTATGTACCCCGTACTGATCCTTGTACACGCCGCTTATTTGTCTCTCCTGGTTGTCTATGGCCTGCTGCATTTCATTCATGAAAGGCAGCTTGTCCCCGATCTGGTAAGTCGATTCGGTGTTGCGGGCGACCACGGCCACCTCCTGATCCGTAACGGTTGCAAGGTACGCCGATTCCAGCTTGAGGCTGCTTACCTTGTCCTGAAGATAGGATTCCACCGTCATGACGGCCCCGGCTCCGCTCTGGCGGGTTTGAAGAGCCTGCGAGGCGTTCAATTTGTTGTACAGCTCCTGGGCGCCGGTCTCAAGGGATTGAACGGACTGTGGAACGACATAGCTGTTGATGATACTCATGGATACGGCATAAAAACTGATGCTGAATAGCAGCGAAGCAGCCAGCAGGATAGCTATATTCAGCAGCTTCAGCTTGGCTGCGATAGAGCGGTTAAAGCGCAGCATAGGTGCTCTCCTTTCGTATTTCTCTCGGGCTGTTCAGCCCTTTCTATTCCCGTTTCCGTCATGATTGCGACGGATGCACCGCCTTGCGTATGCAGCTGCCTCGGCGCTTCACGACAAATAAAGGCCTTTCCCTTGCTGAGTGAAAAAACGGACAGAACATCAAGAGGAAATCTATGAGCGTTGTCGTCGTTTCAGAAGATAGGGGAATGAGGGGCGGCAAGCATCCGTGCCACTTTAGAACTAGGATAGTCCTATTTTACAAAATTAACCGAAGGTTGAATAGTAAAAATTAACTAGAATCAAAAATAAAATATGAATCAAAAGTATTGTATAACATATATATCACATGAATTAAAATAAATCATACCTGTTTAATAAGGAATTGTGATATAGTATTCAATGCGGCCAATTATCCAGGAAAATGAAAGCCCGGAGGTTAATCAGGGAATAGCTTTCGGGAGAAATAATACAAAGGGAGAGGGGAACTTCTGTGGATACATTTCTGGTTATTTTGAATGTGATAGTCTTGCTGGCTCTGCTGGGCATTTTGTACTGGATGCAGAAAAAGCATATTTCGTTTACGAAAAGAGTATTTACCGGTCTGGGTTTCGGACTTGTATATGGGGTTATTTTGCAGCTTGCATATGGCGCAGACTCGGAGACGCTGGCCAAGTCGGTGGATTGGTTCAATCTGGTGGGCAACGGGTACGTCAAGCTGCTGCAGATGATCGTTATTCCGCTGATCATGGTGTCCATCATATCGGCCATCATGAATCTGAAGGGTAAACAGAATCTGGGGAAAATGAGCTTCTCCATTATTGCAGTGCTGCTGATTACGACCGCCATTGCCGCATCGGTCAGTATCGCAACAAGCCTGGCTTTCGATCTGAAGGCCATCGAGATTACAGCGGGTGATGCGGAGCAGCAGCGCGGTGCCGCGCTGGAAGAACGAGTAGGCGAGGTACAGGATTTGACCATTCCGCAGCAGGTGCTGTCATTCATCCCATCCAATCCGTTTGAGGATATGACTGGAGCACGCAGCACATCTACGCTGGCTGTTGTTATTTTCTCGGCATTTGTGGGCGTCGCCGTGCTGGGACTGGATCGTAAGAAGCCTGAGCAGGCCAATACCTTCCGCAACATGATTGAGGCGGTTTACGGGGTGGTCATGCGAATTGTCACGATCGTGCTGCGTCTGACGCCATATGGTATTCTTGCTTTGATTACGAAAGTAGTGTCGACCACCAACCCGGATGAAATATTAAAGCTGATCAAATTCGTGCTGGCTTCCTATGTAGCGCTCCTGATCATGTTTGTCATTCACCTTGTGCTGATCACACTGTTCGGGTTCAATCCGGCAACTTATGTCCGGAAAGTGCTGCCTACCCTGGTGTTTGCGTTCACCTCCCGTTCCAGCGCGGCTACCATTCCGCTGAATGTGGAGACACAGACCCGCAAGCTTGGGATATCCGAGGGCATTGCGAACCTGTCTGCGAGCTTTGGCGCGACCATCGGCCAGAACGGCTGCGCAGGCATTTATCCGGCTATGCTGGCTGTTATGATTGCACCGACTGTCGGGATTGATCCGACAAGCTGGAGCTTTATTCTTACCCTGATCGCCGTCGTTGTCATCAGCTCGTTCGGCGTGGCAGGTGTGGGCGGCGGCGCAACCTTCGCTTCCCTGATCGTGCTGTCCACACTGAACATGCCGGTGGCACTGGCAGGGCTGCTGATTTCAGTCGAGCCGCTCATCGATATGGGCCGGACTGCGCTGAATGTCAATGATTCGATTACGTCAGGCTTAATCTCCAGTAAAATTTTGAAGGAGAATAATCAGGATGTATACAATGACCGCGGACCGGATCTGGATGCGGCGGCAACATCTTAAGCTGTAATATAACGCTGCGGCTGTTTAGAGAAAAAGGGACTGCTCCCCGTCATCGTTGATGACTTGCGGGAGCAGTCCTTTTTTTAATCCGGATTCGGATTATGCGAGAATTCTAAGCTCTTTGGGGAACGAGGTCAGCACTTCAACGCCGTCTGCAGTAACCAGCACGTCGTCTTCAATGCGGACACCGCCTTTGCCTGCAATATAAATGCCTGGTTCAACGGTGAAGACCATGCCCTCCACCAGCGGATCTTGATTGGCGCCGTGCAGGGAAGGGTATTCGTGAATGCCCAGGCCGAGGCCGTGGCCAACGCGGTGATTGAATGCCGGACCGTACCCGGCTGCCTCTACGACGGCCCGTGCAGCTTGATCTACGGAAGCGCAGGTAACGCCCGGACGAGCTGCCGCAATTCCGGCCAGGTTCGCCTGAAGCACAGTATTATAGATTTGTTCAAGCTCGGGGGATATGCTGCCAAAAGCGAATGTTCTGGTAATATCGGATGCGTAGCCGCCGGCATATACGCCCATGTCGATCATGAGCAGATCTCCGGGGGCCAGCTTTTTCGTACCAGGTTCCCCATGTGGCATGGCCGTCTTGGCGCCGAACAGCACTGTTGTATCAAACGATGGCCCGTCTGCGCCCAGCTTCTTCATCCGGTATTCAAGCTCTGCCACCAGCTCCACCTCGGTCATGCCCTCCCGGACGTGGGTCAGCCCGTCACGCAGCACTTCCTCCACCAGATGCACGGCATGCTTCAGCCGCTGTACTTCATCGGCCGATTTTCTAACCCGCATCTCACGTAGCACCGGACCGAGATCTTCGTAGCGGCCTGCGCCAACCGCCGCGGCAAGCGCTTCATAGCGCGCAACGGACACATGCTCCTTTTCAATAGCGAACGAATCGATGCTGCCGCCGATGAATCCTTTGAGAAGCTCATAGGGATTATCCGTGTCGGTATGGGTAACAATGCGGCTGACGGAAGAACTCTCCCGGGCTTTCTCTTCATCAAGCGCAGGCACGATTAGAATAGGCTCCTCCCCGTTTAAGAGCAGAAGTCCAAGAAATCTTTCATGCGGCTCGCTGGCGAAGCCGGTCAAATAGTAGACATGGGTGGGGTCGGTAACCAGCAGGCCTTTCCATCCGTTGTTAGTCAGCGCATTAGATAACACATTTATTTTATCAGCCATAAGAACTCTCCCTTTCAAAATTCAGAATCTATGTATGTTCATACTGTTCGCAGAAGGCACCCGTCCGGGAACGTAAGCAACATGCGCATTCACAAAAGCGGGCACCGGAACCGGAGCTTCACGCCAAAACTACGGAAGCCCAGGTCCGTCGAAATACGAGGCTTAAGCCCGTATTCCGCTCAGTGTGCTGATTCGCTCCGAAATGCCGTCGGATTTGTACAACCCGCCGTGATAACAAACGATCTGCCCGATGTCCAGATCCACCAGCCTGTCAAGGCTGGCAAGGGCCTGAGCCATGTCTGGTGTTACGTGCTCAGCAGGGCCCAACAGTTCGGAGTTGACTACCCGCATCGCGTCCCCTGCCAGCAGCAGCCTGTCTCCGGGAACATAAATGGAGATATGGCCTGGTGTATGCCCGGGAGTGTGAATGATCTGAATGCCGCCACCATAAGGGAGGGTCTCGCCGTCCTCAAGGACGTGGGCAAAGCGGAAGTCCGGCAACCTGCGCAGGAAGGCATCCGTCTCTTCTCTCATTACTCCTTCCATCTGCGAAATTCGTTCAGGCGACAGCTTCAGGAAAGGCTTGTCGCCGGTAATATAGGGAATATCGGCTTCATGTGCCAGAAAAGCCGTGTCGGGCAGCAGGTCTGCGATAGCCCCCATATTGCCGATATGATCGATATCCTGATGGGTAATGATGACCCGCTTGATACTGTTGAAATCTTCTCCGGCCGCTGCAACCGCGTCCCGCAGACGATCAAATTGGGTGATCATGCCGGTATCGACCAGAGTCAGTCCATCATCGTCCTTGAGCAGTGCGGGATGGATCGTGCTTGGCCCGAAAGCAGAATCAAACGGGACTTCCAGAATTTTAACTTTAGTGCTAATTTGCATAAGGCACCTCCATGGCGGTTTTCCAACACCGGTTCAGTCTGCCGCTGCACGAAGCTTAAACGGCGTGTACAGCATTCGTTCTATATATTATAAATCTGTCCGGAGCTCATATGCAAAACAACGCTGTCTCAGGTATTGTCTGACATAAGCGTAAAACAGATGACGGTTCCGCGGGGTCTCCTGTACAATAGGCGTATATACCGGATTGTTTATTTGGGGCATTTTCAGGCATTTGGGAGGAACTTGACATGGAACAGCAGTACATCATTGATTTTGCCCGATTGGAGGATTTGCCTGCGATCGTTGCTATCTATAACTCTACCATTCCCGGCCGGATGGTGACGGCGGACCTGGAGCCGGTAACCGTAGAGAGCCGCAAGCCCTGGTTTGAGGAGCATAATCCGGAGAGGCGGCCGCTGTGGGTCATGCGCAGCGGAGAGGATATTGCCGGCTGGGCAAGCCTACAGTCCTTCTACGGAAGACCGGCCTATAACGGCACGGTGGAGATCAGCATTTATGTGAACGAAACCTTCCGGGGAGCGGGGGTCGGCAGCAGGCTGGTACAGCATGCGCTGCAGGAATGCCCGCGACTGGGCGTGCAGACGGTGCTGGGATTTGTGTTCGGCCATAATGAGCCAAGCCTGGGACTGCTGCGCAAATTCGGATTTGAACAGTGGGGGCTATACCCGCGTATAGCCGTGCTGGACGGAATTGAACGCGATCTTGTCATCGTGGGCAAACGCGTTGAAGACTGAATGTGTAAGAAAAGTGAGAGGTATGCAGATAGTAGCGGAGAGGAGAAGCGATTCCGGAAAAGCAGCAGTGTTCGCCTTTGTCCCCGAATTTCTTCCGCCAAGAAAGTTCATTGGAAATTTGGGGACAGTAGCGATGGAAGGAATGCTTCGTTCGTGGAGTGTCTCTCAGGTATTCAGAACTTCTTGACCCGCTTCAGCATCTGGTTGAATACTTCGGAGGCAATAAGACCGACAGCAATGGAGCCGGAGATCATGAGCGCCTGTGCGGCAAGCTCGATGGCTCCGGCATATTCATGTTCCACAAAGCTGCGCATGGCGTCATAGGCGATGCCACCGGGCACGAGCGGAATCATGCCTGCCACGCTGAAGATGATGACGGGCATTTTATACCATCTTGCAAAGGCCTGGCTCAATACTCCGATCACCAGAGTGGCGGCAAACGTGGCCAGCAGGGTGTCCCAGCGGCCGACGGTGCAAAAATAGACCAGCCATCCCAGCATGCCGACAAATCCGCAATGAACCAGCGACTTGCGCGGTGCATGGAACAGTATGCCGAACGCGGCGGAAGCGATAAAGCTGGTGGCGAGCTGTTCAAGTATCATAATATTCCTCCGCTCCCCCAGATGGAAAAAATCAAAGCGACCCCGGCCCCGATGGCAAAGGAGGTAAGAAAGGCGTCAGCCCCTTTGGACAGGCCTGATACGAGGTGGCCTGCCATCAGGTCCCGTATGGCGTTGGTGATCAGCAGTCCGGGCACCAGCGGCATGACAGAGCCGATGACAATGGTATCAAGCTGGTGTCCGATTCCCGCTGTAACGAACAGCGAGGCGGCCAGTCCGACCAGGAAGGCGGCGGAAAATTCGGCGAAAAACTTCACCTGAACGAGCCGATGAAAATATTGGACTGCCGCAAAGCCGATGCCACCGCAGATAAAGGCTGCGGGGAAGTCGGCCCATATCCCCCGGAACATGATCATGAAGCATCCGCTGGCTGCAGCGGCCGCGAAGAGCTGCAGCCAAACGGAGTATGCCTGGGGGCTGCACTCCACCTGCCTGAGCTGTGCGACAGCCTGAACGGGGGACAGTTCGCCTGCACTGATCCGGCGCGATATGTTGTTCACCTCAACCACCTTGTGGAGATCCGTTGTCCGCTCTATGATGCGGATCAGCTTGGCCGGTTCCGTACCGTCCATGGAAAAGATGATCCCCGTCGGAGTGACGTAGCTATGTGAGTGAAGGACGCCGTAAGCGGCGGCAATGCGCGACATGGTGTCTTCCACTCTGTAGGTTTCCGCTCCGCTCTGCAGCATGACTTTTCCGGCGAGCAGGCACACCTCTATGATGTCATAACTGGAATATTGCAATTTGTTGTTCATATGAATCTCACTTTCACTGGTTACGGCTTGCAGCAGCCGTATGTTCGTTTCCTTATTGTAACATGAGCAGCTTCTTTCTAGACAGTATGGGCCAATACGAAAAAACCGCCTGCATGCAGGCGGCGGAGTGCAAAATATACAATAGATGATGCTTGGTCAGGATTCCATGACAACGGTATAATAGGACTCATCCAGATGGTCGGCCGCATCGGACAATCCCATCGCTCTGAGCTGGGATGTGACAAACGCCCGCAGACAGGAATCAGTGAACAGGTGTTTTGTTTGGGCGTCCCGTACAAAGGCCAGCCTGGACTCCTCCGTGGCATTCAGGAAAAATTCCTGGATTTCACCGCCGTCCCGCCCCCAAAGCAGCGTATCCGGCAGGCTAAACGGGGTGTGGGCACGCTGTTCCGAAGAGAGCGGCACAACGCCGAGCCCGTTCAAGGTTTGAACGGCGATACTGCGGCGGCGTCCCATGCGCAGATCCTTGATATAGCGGACCATGTCTTCAATCGGCTGAATGCCAAATCGGATCCGGAACAGCTCCCGCACCATCTGCCGCCGCTCGTCATAAACCGGGGCCTGACGCCGTGCCAGATCGTGCAAATAGGCGTCCGTATGCTCATAAAAATGAGTGAGCGGGCTATTATCCGTGTAGACAATGCTCAGAAATTCATGCAGATTGCGGGCGACCAGCCACACACCGTTCCAGTGCATGGGAGATACACAGACCACCGGAGCCTGTGCAAGATCGGCAATGGCGCCGAAATCGGTCAAAAAACCGTACTGGAGCCCGTCCACGCCCGCGCGAGCGAACGGGATGACATCCGGCGGGGTGGACATGTACCGTATTCCCCGGCCGTGCTCCATAATCAATCCCAGATCGAAATCGAGGGAGTGCCTGTTCTCTTCAAGCTCCTGTTCAAAGTCGATAAGTTCCTGGATCAGCGTCGACAAGGAGCCGTAGTTAATTTCAGAACCGGGCTTCATTCAGTTCTCCTCCCTTACTGATGACATGCAGTTGTGTTCGTTGGCCGACCGGAAGAGCGCGAACCAACGGATCTGATTGCGGGACCGTAACTAAAAAATTACGTGAAATTATACGAATTGTAAACCGAATTTATAAAAACTTCAGAAAATTGGTAAATAAGTATCATGAGATGCTTTTGTCAAATGAGCGTTAAACGCCGGTGATTCCCAGGGTCTAATCTAAATTATGTGATTCGAGGGTCGCTGGTGCACAAAGATTAGCAGAGGGGACAAAAACAATGGCATTACAAAAATGGCACCAGGCGGTATTTTTTGACGTAGATGATACCATGTACGATCATTTGGAGCCAACACGGGGCGCGCTTCAGCATGTGTTGGGGCTGGACGCCTCCTTTCCGTACGAGCCCGCCTATCATCGCATCCGTTATTACAGCGACAAGCTCGCGGCGGAAGGAGGACTGCTGCACAGAGCTCCAGGCACGCCGGAGCTGGAGGATATGCGTATACGCCGTTTCATGCTCGCCATGGGGGAATTCGGGATCGAGCTGACTTGGGAGGAGGCGGCCCGGCTACAGGCTGAATATTTGGACCGCCAGTATCGGATCACGCCTTTTGCCGGGGCCAAGGAACTAATGAGAGATTTGGCGGGAGCGGGGTTTCTGGTCGGGCTGATTACCAACGGTCCGGAAGAGCATCAGCTTTACAAAATCCGCGCTTTGGCGCTGGAGTCGCACGTGGCCCCTGAGCATGTTTTTATCTCGGGAGCTGTAGGCTATGCGAAGCCTGATCCGCGCATATTCGCTGCGGTGAACGAGCAAACTGGTACGACCGCCGACATGTGCTGGTATGTGGGCGATTCCTGGAGGAACGATGTGGTAGGCGCATCCCTGGCAGGCTGGAAGGTGTTATGGTTTAATCATCGCCAGACTGCGCCCGAGACAACGGAGCATTCCCCTCATGGAACGGCTGCCAGTTATGGCGAGCTGAGGGAATTGCTGCTGTCAGCCGCACGGTAAGAAAAACGTCCATCGACGCACCTCCAAAGAAGACAGACCGCGGTTAGCGGAAGTTTTTAACATCCATCGACGTACTTCCATAGATCCGGATCGCTACCTGAAAAGGGGGAGATTGAATGAGTGTGGAATGGAGAAGGGCAGAAAGCGTTTTGCAGCGGATTGAAGTCATCGGCACCCCGGACAATACGCCTGTTACTATCAACGGTTATGCGGAAGGTGTTCACTGCATCGGCATCGGCACGGATGCCGCGGTATTTACGCTGGACTCCATGCCGGAATATGCATTCAAGATCTACTCGGAACTGGCCGCGGAGAAAAAGAGCGCCGAAGCTACCGTTTATGAGAAGCTGCGGGGATGTCCTTTCTTTCCGGTATTTTACGGAGAAGGGGACAGATATATTGTGATCAGCTATGAGAAAGGAATTACCCTGATGGATTGTTTGCTGCAGGGAATTCCCGTACCGGAGCAGGTCATTCAGGATGTGGAGGAGGCCCGGGAATTTGTCAGATCCCAGGGGCTGAATCCAAGAGATATTCATCTTAAAAATGTGCTGCTGCAGAACGGACGCGCCAAGGTGCTGGATGTATCCGAATACGTCAAGGATGGTGACGACAAACGGTGGGAGCACCTCGTATGGGCCTATCACGCTTTTTATTCCGGATTTGCGGAGGCAAGGATTCCGTCCTGGGTCCTGGATACGATCAAAAATTGGTACTACAGGCTTGATAAGGCCAATCTGAATCTTGAGGAATTTGCCCAGCGGGTCAATCAGCTGTTTTCCCGCTGGATTAAATAGGGGCTCAGAATTGCTGCCTAAAAGTAAGTAAGGTCTCCTTAACCTCACTGGATAAGGAGACCTTTTCTGCCGCCAGGAAAATTTCAGCTCATATTTTTGCCATAATAGATTTCATCCATCTCAAGCTTGAGCCTGTCCGTGATTTCCTTCTGCTCCGTGGCGGACAGCTTTTCCTTTGTGTAACCGAACAGGTAGTTGTCCAGATCAAACTGCTTCAGTTTGCATTTGGTATGAAAAAGATGTTCCTGATACACATTCACGTCAATCATATCGTACTGATCCCTGATTTTTTCCGGAATGTAATTCTGGATGGAGCCGATGTCATGGTCGATAAACAGCTTGTGCCCGCTCACATCGCGCGTAAAACCGCGCACCTTGTAATCGATCGTCATAATGTCGGTGTCAAAGGAATGGATCAGATAATTAAGCGCCTTTAAGGGCGAAATTTCCCCGCAGGTGGATACGTCAATGTCGGCCCGGAAGGTGCTGATGCCCTCGTCAGGGTGATATTCCGGATAAGTGTGAACGGTGATATGGCTTTTGTCGAGAGACATGACGACAGCTTCTGGCAGGGGGCCGGGGGATTCATCGTAGGATTCTTCAGGCACTTCCACCACCGGACCTTCCGAGACCAGCACCGTCACACTGGCTCCCTGAGGTACATAATCCTGCTTGGCTATATTCAGCACATGCGCGCCGATGATCTCCGTCACATGCTTCAGGATCTCCGTCAGCCGTTCCGCATTGTACTGCTCGTCAATGTATTCAATGTAGGCTTCGCGTTCTTCCTTCGTTTTGGTATAGCATATATCATACATATTGAAGCTCAAGGACTTCGAAATATTGTTGAACCCATGGAGGGTCAGGCGCTGTTCAGGCGATAAGTTCATAGTCATTTCCCCTTATCATGGACATATGTCGATATTAATGTTCCCGTGCTGAATTTCCTTATTCGACAAAAAATGCTGCCCTGTGTACTATTCTTTTTTTACCCGTTCCGTTTTAATAGAAAACAGGGATAAAGCTGTCAAGGAAACAGGGGATGAACATTGCATGAAGTTCGTTTAACAACATATATGTAATAGTGAGTTCAAGAAAAATTTTTATGTCTGATTCTATTTTAGAATTATTATAAAAAAAGATTGATTTTTAACTAGGGGATATTTATAGTGGAAACATATCAAGCATACGAGGTGATTCCGTTAATGAGCAATCAAAATCATTTGACTACAAGCTGGGGAGCTCCTGTCGGGGATAATCAGAACTCCATAACTGCCGGCCAACGCGGCCCTGTGTTGATTCAGGACGTACATCTTCTGGAGAAGCTGGCCCATTTCAACCGTGAACGTGTGCCTGAACGCGTTGTGCACGCCAAAGGTGCCGGAGCCCATGGATACTTTGAAGTAACGAATGATGTGTCCAAGTACACCAAAGCAGCTTTCTTGTCTGAAGTTGGCAAGCGTACGCCAATGTTTATCCGTTTCTCCACCGTTGCCGGCGAGCTCGGTTCTGCTGATACGGTTCGTGATCCGCGCGGTTTTGCCGTAAAATTTTATACTGAAGAAGGCAACTATGATCTGGTAGGAAACAATACGCCGGTATTCTTTATTCGTGATGCGATTAAGTTCCCGGATTTCATTCATACACAAAAGCGTCATCCGCAGACTCATCTGAAAAATCCGAATGCGGTATGGGATTTCTGGTCCCTGTCTCCCGAGTCTCTGCATCAGGTAACGATCCTGTTCTCCGACCGTGGCATTCCGGCGACATACCGTCATATGCACGGCTTTGGCAGCCATACCTTCAAATGGGTAAATGCCGAAGGCCAGGGTGTATGGGTAAAATATCATTTCAAAACAGAGCAAGGCATCAAAAACCTGGATGTGGAGCTGGCTGCGAAGCTGGCCGGTGAAAATCCGGATTATCATACGGAGGATCTGTTCAACGCCATCGAAAAAGGCGATTTCCCTGCCTGGAAGCTCTATGTTCAGATCATGCCGCTGGAGGATGCGAACACTTACCGTTTTGATCCGTTTGACGTAACGAAGGTTTGGTCGCAAAAAGACTACCCGCTGATCGAAGTGGGCCGCATGGTACTGGACAGAAATCCTGAAAACTACTTTGCTGAGGTAGAGCAGGCTACGTTCTCCCCCGGCAACTTTGTGCCTGGCATCGAGGCTTCGCCTGACAAAATGCTGCAAGGGCGCCTGTTCGCTTACTCTGATGCACACCGCTACCGTGTAGGCGCCAACCATAACACACTTCCGATCAACCGTCCGGTTGCAGAAGTGAAGAATAACCAGCGTGACGGATTCATGAGAGCGGACGGAAATGGCGGATCCAGCACGTACTACGAGCCGAACAGCTACGGCGGACCGACGGAAGCGTCTGAGCATAAGACTACGCCGTTTGCGGTGTCCGGTCTGGCAGAAAGCACAAGCTACGATCATGACGATCACTACACCCAAGCCGGTGACCTGTACCGCCTGATGAGCGAGGATGAGCGTACCCGTCTGATCGCCAACATCGCCGCCGCGATGAAGCCTGTTGAAAAAGATGAAATCAAAATCCGCCAAATCGGCCACTGGTACAAGGCAGACCCTGACTTCGGCACCCGTCTGGCGCAAGCCCTCGACCTGCCCGTACCGCAAGGCGTTTAATATATAGTTACTTTAGCAGGTTGTGAGGGCTCGGAGAACGAACCATTCCTTCAATCGCTGTTGACCCTCCGGGTCAAAGGCGAACGCTCTGCTTTTCCGGAATTGCTTCGTCCTCTCTGCTGCTTCGTGCATGTCCCTACTTAAAAATAAATATTGAGAAAACATCGCCAATCTCGTGCGATGTCTAATCTGGCAAAAAAGGTCGAGAACTGAGTTTCCCCAGTTCCCGACCTTTTGTCCTTTATGCCTGGCTCTGATTAGGATTGGACCGCACTGCTGTTAGCCGCCAATCTGCGCTGCTTCCCGTTGACGAGCAGAATGCTCAGCACAATCAGTATGAGACCTGCGGCGAGATTCAGTGTGACATGCTCACCGAGGAACAGCACGCTGCAGGTGATCGCGATCAGCGGGATCAGGAAGGTGAACGAACCGACCTTGCTGGCTTCACCCGAGCCGATCAGCTTGAAGAAGGTGAGCCAGCCGAGGGCGATGACAAAGATGGAAATAAACAGCATGTCATAGATAAATACAGGCTCCCACCGGATGGCCGTCCAGTCCTCCACGACAGCTCCGGAAGCCAGCAGGACAATACCACCGATCGTAATCTGGATGGCGGTCATCCATAACGCATCAACCCTCCCGGAGGTTTTCTTCATATAGACGGTTCCGAGGGTCCAGGCCACGGCACTGCCAATGGCAAGGAAAATTCCCTCTGGCGCGATATGCCCGGCCAGACCGCCAATGCTGATGGCTGCAACCCCCAGGAAGCCGAGCAGCAGCCCGATCAGCTTCTTCCCGGACATTCCTTCGCCCAGCCACAGCCAGGCCGCAATGCCAAGCAGTACAGGCTGCAGGAATACGATGGCAGAGAATAGGCCTGCGGGAACATAGCCAAGCCCGATCGTCTGAAAACCGTAAAACAATACGATATTCAGCAGCGAGGAAATCAGATAGATGGGCCAGTTCTGTCTGAACCGAAGCTCCCGGAAGCGCGGCAGTGCAACCAGGATCAATAACAGACCGGCAATACAGGTCCGCAGTCCGGCGAACAGCAGAGGAGGAGTAAAATCCAATGCAAATTTGGACAAGGGCCAGTTGACACCCCACATGATAATAAGAAAAGCAAGATACACGGCTGTCCGTGATCGTGAAAGCTTCGGCAAGACTAACCACTCCTTTTATAACAATGCTTTATTAAGATTATAGATTTTATAACTCAACTTTCGCAGCATGAAATCGGCAAACAGGCCTGGATGTAACTGGGTAAAACGGGGATCCACTGCTGGAGTTGACGCTGAATCATCAGACAGCTTTGTTCTAGCTTTCTTGGAAGAAAGGATTTGCCCCACTCAGAGTCTCGTATCCAGAGTGAGACGGGTGTCTATAGGGTATGGTATCTGGTGTCCGTTACCTGATGCCTGATGCTTGTTGTCTCTCCATACAGCTTTGCATGATTATCCCTTTGGCTCAGACTCTCGGTCAGTTTCACATCACCTAAACGCTCTGCTTTCTCCTAAGAGCGCCTCATAATCTCGAACCGATCTGCTACAATCAAAAAATATATTATACCCATTCGATGATCCTGAATAGCGTAACAACAGGCATTTTCGTGCCTCACTTGATCCGTTGTTTTCTTTAACGTCCTAAAGTATATTTTCGGATCCCGGTTTTCTGTTTTTCTTTACCTGATCCAATGGGATAATCGTGCAAAGCTCCCGGACAGCGAGTTCACATGCCTTGCCACGGTCGACGGGCGGCTTGACTGTCAAGCAAGTTTTCAGCGGAGCTGAACAATTCTATACTCTCAAGAAAAACTACTGCTAAACGCGGTCTGTCTTCTGTGAATTTACGTCGATAAGACGTTTTTCTTATGATACAATGGTTTCAAATATAAATAAAATGAATGTTTGTTATAAGGAGCATACCGTTTACGTTATGACAAATACACAGCTGCAGTTATTAGTGAAAATTGCCGAAACCGGCAGCTTTACCAAGGCCGGGCATGCGCTCAATATGACGCAGCCGGCCGTGAGCCGGGCGGTATCCACATTGGAGGACGAACTCGGAGTAAAGCTCATCTTGCGCGACCGGCGGAACGGGATCGTCCTGACCGGGGTAGGCAGCCGGGTTCTGGTGCTGTTTCGCGAAATCCTGAACGGCTTTGAGAAGGTGGAGCAGGAGATTGCTGCCGAAAAGGGGCTGGAGGTGGGCATCATCCGAATCGGAACCTTTACGTCAGCCTCCGCTTATTTTCTGCCTAAAATCATTCGCACGATCGGAGAGAAGTACCCGAATTTGCAGTTTGATCTGCATGAGGGAACGATTGACGAGATTCGCAGCTGGCTCGAATCCCGTCAGATCGATGTCGGCTTTACGATTATGAAGGATGAGCAATTTGAGATGCTCCCGCTGCTCAGAGAGGAAATGTTTGCAGTTATCCGTGAAGATCATCCGCTTTCCGAACGGACTTCCATCCGGATTGAAGAGCTGAAGCATGAGCCCATGATTATCTGCAAGGGTGGTTTTGAGGCACCCATTTATGAGTTGTTCGCCCAGGCGGATACCCCGCTTAAACCCAAATTTGTCGTGTCCAACCTTACAACACTGCTGAATATGATTCACGAGGGACTGGGTTCTGCGATTATGTCCGGCATGATGCTGGCGTATCAGCCCTCAAATGTCACCACACGTGCCATTGAGCCGAGAGCATACCGGGATATTTATATGGCTGTACCGTCCTTTGACGAAGCGCCGCTGGCCGTAAAACTGTTTATCCGGACGGCGCTGGAGCTTTTCGGACCTGAAAAGAGCAGTTAATAAGCATTGACCGCCCGGATATTTGAAAGCTGACGGAGCGGGATCAGCTCAGCCACTGCTCGAAAAAGCGGCGGTAGCCTTCTTTCATCACCTTGCTGGAGAAGCGCTCCAGCGCATAGTCTTTGTTGTCCAATGACACGGTATGAGGGGAAGCCGCCGCCATATTGACGAGCTCAAACCAGTTCTGCTCATTGCCTGCAAAGGCATGGCGCGAGCCGATATGGCTGTAGCAGGGATGCTCAGGTTTGACGACGATTTTGCCCATTGCCAGGGCTTCCGTGAGCGGCATCGCAAATGTATCGAACTTGGAGCAGCTCCAGTACACCTTGGCCGTGTTCATGAGCGCAAATACGTCATCCTGGGATAAGGCGAACTGCAGCTTCACATTATGCGGGATGTCGTATTTTTTCATGCTCTCCTTATATCTTTCGCCCCCGAAGACCATGAACACTTCTTTGTCCGGGTTGCTGCGCGCATATTCCAGCACCAGATCCGGACGCCGGTTCTCCTCGTCCCTGCCGATCCACAGAATGCGGTTCTGCACTACAAGAGAAGGATCGAAATGCTTGTCCACGAGCTGTTCATTGAACCCGATGGGAATGACAGTGACGTCATGGACGCCGAATTTATCAGCCATTTCCCGTTTCAGAAAATCCGTCTGCACGATCGCCTTGTTCACAATCGAATAGAATGGCTTCATCATTTCGTAACCTGTCAGCGCGGGATCAGGAAAGCTGTGCGGGAACAGCACGCTTTTCTCGAAGAACATGTTCAAAAAAGTAAATCCGGACACAGTATAGATCACGTGCTCAATCTGCCGGGCGTACAGCTGATCCAGCACGATATCGTAGTTGACAAGATCACCTTTTTCATGTTCATAACCTGGCAGCCAGTCATAACCGCTGACATGCCGCTCGGGGGATATGAAGACAATCTCCACTCCCAGTTCGCTGCCGATCTGACGGAGCCTTTCCGCAAAAATACGCGGTCCCTGGGCTTCCGTAAATTGAATCTTCCTCATGACTAATCCGACTTTGGTCATTTATTGTGCCACCTTGTTTTTATTGTTGTTTTTGTTATGTTCAAAAAGCTCGTCCGCGCACTGTGTCAGGCTGTCCAGCGTTTCGCGGAGCTGGGTGCGCAGCGCTTCCTCCGGCCAGGTGCCGTCATCCCGTTCCAGATCCGACCGGATGAGCAGCAGCATCCAGACGGAGAAGACGGCCGCAAACAGGTAATATTCCCGTTTGAAATCCTGCGGATGCAGCACCGCACCGGATTGCAGCGCCTGATCCACATATGCATCCAATAAGCGGCTTCGGCTTTGCGGGCTCATACATTTCGGAAAGAGCGGATGGGACATGTCGATTAGATGGAACAGGTCCCACAGCCGGGAATTCAGATGAACATGCTCCCAATCCAGCACGATTAACCGGCCATTCACACGTGTGTAGTTGCCGAGATGTAGATCCCCGTGGCACAGGACATCCGCTTCTGTAAAGGGCTGGCGTTCAAGCAGGTCAAAGAGGGAGCGGACAGTAAGATGCTGTACCTCCAGGGACAGCAGGGCGGCTTCCGCCTCGGCTTGTCTTGCCCTTATGTCCGCGGCAATGTGCTGAATAGGCGGTTTTGGCCCTTGCAAAGGGACCTGTCGCAGCGCTTCGGTCGGCTGTCCATGCCACCATACCATATGTGGAATGACGCTTAAAGCAAGCTCGTCGTCATAGACATGACACATGGCTCCAAGATCCTCGAAGATCATCCAGCTGGTGTCCGGATCAAGAGTGTCCGACTTATCCAGCAGTTCGGGATAAATCGGCGGAAAGGAAGGCAGCAGATGCTCATAGACCCAGCGCTCCTTGCCCTCCTGTCCGTCATTGGTTAAAGGTTTGAAAATATAGCTTTCGTCAGGCGACACGTAAAAACGCTCCACATGCCTGCCGTTCATGCCGGTGTACAGTATCTCTCTTTTCCATATTCGCTGACCGTCGAGCGTACCGTCCGGCAGTACGTAATGCCTCAGCATCTCCATTCCTCCTGTCCTGTCTCAGGAACATCAATTTTTGCTGCGTTATACTATTTTCCAATGAAGGGGCTGGTATTTCAAGAGCGGGATATGGGAAAATTATGTGCTGCGTCATCCAGACCTGGCCGCATGCAGCGCCAGGATGAAAATGTATCAGGAGGCCTTACAAATGTACCATATTTACACACATAATGATTTGGACGGTGTTGGCTGCGGCATTGTTGCCAAATATGCGTTCGGGACCGATATTGATGTGCGATATAACTCCGTGGGCGGGATCAGCCAGCAGGTGGAGCGTTATCTGGACCGGGCAGAGGAAAAGGAAAACAATGATGTGCTGCTGATCACGGATTTGTCGGTAAGCGAAGAGGTGGAGGAGAGGCTGCAAAAATATGCCGCCCAGGGCGGTCAGGTGCGTCTAATCGACCACCACAAAACTGCGCTGCATTATAACACATATCCGTGGGCATCCGTGCACGTGGAGCATCGGGATGGCCGGCCAGCCTCAGCGACCTCGTTATTATACGATTTTCTCATCCGCCAGAAGCTGGTGGAGCCTGTGCAAGCGCTCGATGATTTCGTGGAACTGGTTAGGCTGTATGATACATGGGAATGGGAGACGGAGGGCAAGCAGCAGGCCAAACGGCTGAATGACTTGTTTTATATGATCTCCATCGATGAATTCGAGGAAAAAATGCTGGGACGTCTTCATGCCGGCGGTCCGTTTGCTTTTGACGAGTTCGAGGAGAAGCTGCTGAATCTGGAGGAGGATAAAATTGAACGATATATCCGCCGCAAGAACAGGGAACTCGTGCAAATTTTTATCGGCAAAGAATGCGTCGGCGTAGTGCATGCGGAATCCTACCATTCCGAGCTGGCCAGCGCTCTCGGCAAGGAGAACCCGCATCTTGACTATATCGCCATTCTGAATATGGGCGGCCGGAAAATGAGCCTGCGCACCATTCACGACGATATTGACGTCTCGGAAATAGCCGGACGTTATGGCGGGGGCGGACATGCCAAGGCTTCCGGCTGCACGCTGACAGAGGAGGTGTACCGGTCCTATGTGGCGGAAACCTACCCGCTGGAGCCGTTGCGGCCGGATGCTTTCCGCAATCGCTACAATGTAAAAGGCACCCCCTCCGGCTCGCTGTATGAAACCCATGACGGAACCAAAGTGCTTGTCAGGATGGAGGAAGAGGAATGGGTGACGGAATGGAGCGGCAAGGCAGCGGCTGATCGGTTCGGCAGCTTTGCCGAGGCGGAGCGGTATTTGAAGCGGAAGCATAAAGCATGGCTTGTACGTGACGATATTTACGTGCGCTGGCTGAGGGAAGAAGTGAGCCGGTATAAAGGTGCGGAAAGTTAGGGGTAAAGAGAAGGGGCGTCCAATGGTCCATGACCGGTTTGGGCGCTTCTTTGCCTCTAAAGCTTTAACTTCAAATGTTCCGGACGATATAATTGTACTGAACGAAACCGTGAAGGAGTGAAAGCTTTGTCCAATAATAAAATGCTGGAGATCATCGCAACCTCCATTGACGATATTCTGCAGCTTAACGAGAGCGGCGCCGACCGCATTGAGCTGGTCAGCGCGCTTTCAGAGGGAGGGCTGACGCCCAGCATCGGGCTGATCGAGAGGGCCGTGCAGGTATCTGCTTTGCCCATTCGAGTCATGATCCGGCCGCACAGCCATTCTTTTCGGTACAGCAGGGAAGATCTGGAGGTTATGGTCCGCGATATTCGGGCCGCCCGGAGCCTGGGGGCCGACGGGATTGTGCTTGGTGTGTTGACGGAGGAGCGGCGGATCGATACGGATGCTCTCTCATTTCTGCTGGCTGAGGCACGGGGCTTGTCCGTTACCTTTCATCGGGCATTTGATGAGGCGCGTGATTTGGAGGAGGCCTTTGACACTCTGGTGAAATTTCCGCAAATCGACCGGATTTTGAGCTCGGGTGGCTGTCCGACTGCTGTGGAAGGGATGGACATGCTTGCCCGTTTGCAGCGGCGTTCGCAAGGCACACCGATCCGTATTCTTGCGGGCAGCGGTCTGTCGGAGAGTAACCTTGCTGATTTTCTGGCGGCAACGGGAGTTGAGGAAGTTCATTTCGGCCGCGCTGTACGTTTGGAACAGAGGTTGGATGGGCCTATCGTTCCGGAATCGGTACGCCGGATCAAACGTCGCCTGCAATAAATACAGTTGGGTTGGAGCTGCCCAACCCAATTTTGAAAACTGCAATTTATTTCGTTCATGATAAAGTGACAAGAAGTGATTTACAGCGGAGATTAAGAGGCAGCCCAATGCGCCGGACGGGTGAGCGATGCGGGCAGCCTGGTCGAGCTATCTCCGATTGCGGCGTTGACTTGAAACTGGGTAAGAAAGAGACTTTCGCTGAGATCGGCTCCGCGGAGGTCTGTGTCCCGAAAGTCGGCTCCGATCAGATCTGCGCCTCTTAAATCCGCGCTTCTCAGGTCGGCAGCAATCAGGTAGGCTCCCCGCAAATTAACGCCTCTCATATCCGCCCCCTTCAGCTTGGCACCGATCAAATCCGCTCCACGTCCGTAATTCTTTCTGCGACGTGACGGTTTATGCCGTCGCAGCGCATCGTCTCTTACCAGTTCACTGGTCTGCAGAAGCAGGGCATTGACGTCAGCACGGTGCGCGTTGATATCAAGCTCCATCAGGGCAGCGGGATCAAGCCGGGTAAAATCCTCAGTTTGATTCAACGTCGAACGGAGCCTGTCATGAATGGGACGAGCCGCTTCCAGCGTCAATGCTTCATTCAGGTACCAGAGCAGTTCATGAAGCTGGCGCATGAGCAAAAAGACATTAAACATTTGCTTTGCGGATTCCGGCTGATGACGCCAGTCTTGTCCTTTGTACGTAAACTGGGATACCTTTTGCCCCGCACCAAAACAGTCAAATACAGTACAGCCTTTAAAGCCCCGCTCTCTAAGGCTGTCATGAATGCCGCAGCGGAAGTCCGCCCGCAGATTGGGGCAGGGCTGTCCCGCGTCTTTATCGGCAGCAAAATCGGCAGATGCGGCGAACGGAAGCGCGACACAGCATAACCCGAAGCAGCTCTCGCAATCAGCTTGCAGATTGTGGCGGCTGTTAGAGGGAAATTTCTGTATATTCATATAAGTAGTTCTCCTAACCATTAAGCTTTAGATTCATAGCGGCGTTTGGCCGGGCAATCGGGTTCACCAAGTTTCATCAAGATGCTGGGCATAATACATCAGACCACGTTTGAAGTATTGAAGCTTTTCGTCCGAGGTCGTCTCCAGCAGATTGGTCAGCACGATTTCCATGGCTTCCTTATAGGAATGAGTATTATATAGAGCCATTGCATGAAGGACCTGCAGCGCCCGGTTGTCAGGGAATTCTGCAACTCCCCGGCGCAGCGTTGCTTCAGCCTGCTCATAATGTCCCAGATATCGGTATGTGCTCCCAAGCCCGAGCAAGCATCTTTCCAGGTCCGGTCCGGATAAACCTAAATCCAGTGCCCGCACATAGTAAGGAATCGCCTGTTCTCCCAATCCGGAATTGTCATGAGCCACTCCAAGCTGGAAGACAATCTCTGCGTCATTGGGGCAGGCGGCGTCCAGTTCCAGTAAAAGGGCTATTGCATTTTTAAGGATATCTTGGTCCTGTTTGGCCCTTCCTTCCTCCCGCATTTGAATAGCTTCGGCTAAACGTTCTCTGGTCATAGATGTTTTATCCCTTCCTCATACTGATCTTGTCATATATTAACATAAAATATATAGTGTTGTTTATTGAGACGCCATTGGAAAAAAATCATATAAGGGTGTGACGTAATGATACAAGGTTTATATGAAGCGCACTTGCCTGTGAAAAATTTAGAAGTCTCCATCGCATTCTATCAAAAATTAGGCTTAAAGCTGGCATGGAGAGACAAAGACCCAATCAGGGAAATGCCTCGGTTTACTTTGAAGATCCGGATGGCAACAGCTTGGAATTGATGTGTTATGTCGATGTGCCGGATGAGCTCAGGCATATTACCGAAAAGCTGTCCCTGGAAGAGTGGGAGAATCTGCTTCATGATTCTTCACGGCCAAAATAATTGAGGTGTGTATAGGAGCCTTGAATTTCCCGCTGCTGTCGAGGCTTAGCAAGGCTTCCTCCAGATCTTTTTCGAATAAAGCCGCCTGATCTCCAAGGAATCGTCTGGCCCCATAGGAGGTTGAATACAGATTTCCAATGATCGATTCAATGGTCCATGTATGCTCGTAAATTGGCAGCCTGTGCACTTCTACTTCAAAGGGGGAAGCTGCAACGATATCTTCGTGACTGACGGTGGGATGAGTGTAGGTGGAACTTCCAGCTCTTCTTTCAGGACCGTACCATTTTTTAACAACCTCATCGACTGCAATTTGCCAATCTGTCGGCTCCTGCCTGTCAGGGGTATAGCTGTCAATAATGGCTACACCGCCGTTCTGTTCAATCCAGGGATATAACAGCTCAAGCACACGCGCTCTGTCCATCCAGTGGAACGCCTTGGCAATGATGACAAGTTTAAAAGACTCATGCTTAAGCTCATTAATATAGTTCTCTGCATTTCCATGAACCCAATCCACATTGCAAATCCGCATTTCTTCGGTTATCCGGTGCGCCTCCTGCAGCATTTCCGCTTCATTATCCAAGCCTGTAATTCTTTCAAACCAATCCGCGAATCTAACGGTGAATTGCCCTGTTCCGCAGCCCAAATCAAGAAGCTTGCCTTTTCCATTCAACTCAAAACGGTTCACGATCCATCTGATTAATTCAGCCGGGTAAGCCGGGCGGTATTTGGAAAAATACTGTGCTGTTCCTTTGAATAACTCCGGGCCGTAATCCTTCATGTCACAGATACCCCCTTCCAAGATAAAACAGTCACGAGTTAAACCCTAAATATGAAATAATGATGAGGAACTCCATCCAAAACCCGATAAAACAAAAGATGACAAATAGAATAACCAAAACAAGATATGAAAGCAATTTTGGCAGTGATGACCCCATCAATTTACGATGAATCCAGATCAGAAGCAATACGATGGTTGGGATAACTCCCCTTATCCAAAAACTCTTCTATATTTACAAGCATAATAGAAAATTATTCCTTCGTCATTCTCTCTATGTCACATCAGGCGTGGTCTTATTCGTTATATGAGACGAAAGGAAGTGAACAGCTTGGATGATGCGAATTTACGGCAGATCATTACAGACGTGTTGGGGGGAGATACGGAAAAATTCAGAGAGATTGTAAAGAGCTATCAAAGGCAGATTTTCCTCTACTGCTACCATATGCTCGGTCATTTGGAGGAAGCTGAAGACAGCGGACAGGAAGTATTTCTGAAGGCCTACCGCAATTTGAAAAAATACAGTCCGGAAAATTCATTCAGTGCCTGGCTGTACAGGATGGCTTACAATCACTGTATCGACGTGATCCGCAGACGAAAGCTGTCCAGGTACCTGCCCTTTTTTTACCGGGATGAAAAGCAGAACAGGCCTGTAGAGCAGCAAATCGAGGCTAATTATTTTGATGAGTATGTACATAAAGCTTTGTCATCACTAACTGCGGAAGAACGGAATTTGTTAATTTTGCGCTGTGTTGAGGACCACAGCTATCAGGAGATTGGCCAAATCCTGCAGCAAAATCCTGCCAGTCTCCGCAAAAAGTACATGCGCACGGCCGCAAAATTCCGAAAGTTTTATAACGAGGCGAAAGAGGAGGGAGCTTGCGATGTTGGACAAGGAACAGGAATTAAAAAGCGTTTTTCGTGATCCCCGGATTCCGGAGACGGACTTTTCGGGAAAGGTCATGGAGAAGCTGCACACCGGACAGCGGCCCAAGAGATTCTCATTAAAGTACAAAGCCGGGCTGCTGATTATGGCAAGTATGCTGCTTACGGTATCTACAGCTTTTGGCGCGGTGAAATATTTTTCGTTGAAAAACCGGCAGGGCGAGGTTTTATATGAGGTGAAGCCGCTGAAAGAAGCTCCGAATAAGAAGGTGACGGAAGAAGAGAGAAAACGGGCAATCCGAAGCAGAGAGCTGGGAGATGAGCTGTTGAAGGCGGGCATGGCAGCCCTCATTTATGTTGTGCCCAATAATCCGAATCATGAGCTTGATACCAGATTCAAGCCAATAAACTTTAACAATCTGTCCGCTTTACGGGCCAAAATGGCAAAATACCCTGTCAAGATTCCTGATTCCATCCTGGGAAAATATCAATTTAAAGCTGCTTCGGTCTATTTCGATCCTGTCACGGAAGTGAATCCTCCATCTCCGGAGGAAAAAGCGGCGATTGTCAAAAAACTGCAGCAGCAGGCCAAGCTTTCGGGCAAGGATTACGCCATGATGCCGATAGAGCTGTCCGACAAGCTTATTAGTATTAGTGTTGTATACAAGAATGGGAAAGATGAGGTCATGACCAGGATTGGGAATATTGGTGCAGGCAATCAGCTTACGGGGTACATTGATGAAAAGATTCATTTTGATCAAGAGAAGCTTGTGATTAATGGAGCGGAAACGATGTATACCACCGTGAGTGGGAACCCGTCGACGATTGAATGGGTTGTCGAGGCTCCTGAAAACGGTCTTAGATATGCGTATATGATCCATTCCAATAAAGGGAATTTGACCAAGGAACAATTGATAGAAATCGCCAGATCCTATTTGAAATAATTCGATATCAGTTAACAGAAACAAAACCTCTCCTTAATATCGGGCTTACACTAAAAAAGTACGATGTTCCCTATGCTGTGGCATTTATTCCTGTTCAGGGGAAATCAGGATGTTGTGGACAACGCAATAGGGAGGAAGCTGGTAAAGTGAGAAGGTATATAAGTCAAATCAATGCTCTTGTTGTACTTCTGTTATTACTATCAATGCTTCAGCCGGGGCTTTACGCGAGGGCGGCATTTGATGTGCCGCCGGTATCCGGCTATGGCCAAATGATCGATTCGAGGCAGACGGAACTTGCGCCTGATGCAAATTACATCTGGATGGATGTGCAGGATACGCGCGGCCGCCAGAAGATTCATGCGGTGCAGTTCAATCCGGCGAGTGACCATCTTGAACTGCGTGCAGGCACGAAAAACGGAAAGGTGTACGGGATGGAGCCGCTTACGGAAATGGCTGCTTATGCGGACAAGCCCGGAAACCGGGTCATTGCGGGCATTAACGGCGATTTCTATGAAATTTCCGGTTATGCTACGGGCGTGCCAAACGGGCTGTTCATGTATGAAGGCGTCATTCTGAACAGCGGGACTTCATCGTATGCGTTCGGGCTGACAGCCGACGGACGTTCGCTGTACGGAAAGCCGGTTTTGCAGAAGAGCATAACCATCGGCGGGCAGACGTCCAATCTGACGAGCATTAACCGCCTCCGCGGCGAGAATCAGCTTGTGCTGTTCACTCCTGATTATTCCGCCTCCACGAAGTCGTCCAGCGAAGGCGACGAATTTGTACTGGATGTGCTGGAGGGGGAAGTGAAGAGCGGGCAGACGATGAGGCTGAAGGTGGCCGAAGTGCGGCGGAATCAGGGAGACACCCCGCTGCGGGAGGGCCAGGTGGTCCTGTCGGCATCCGGTGATAAGCGTACACTTACCCAAGGACTCAAGGCAGGTGATGAGTTCACTGCCAGCTTTGCTCTGGAAGGCGAGTGGAGTGAAGCGGAGCTGGCCATCGGCGGGCAAGGGCCACTCGTAAAAGATGGGGTTGTACAGACCGGAGTGGGACCGTCCGGCGTGCATCCGCGGACAGCGATCGGAACGAAGGCGGACGGCAGCATCGTTCTGTTCGAGGTGGACGGACGGGCTCCAGGCTTCAGCGAGGGCATGGAGACGGCTGAACTGGCCTCCATCATGCAGGAAATGGGCGTAGTGAACGCCATAAATCTGGACGGAGGCGGCTCGTCCACACTGGTGGCCCGCATGCCGGGAACAGAAGGCGTTCAGATGATGAATCAGGGCTCGGACGGTTATGAGCGCAAAATCGGCAACGGATTGCTGCTTGTCAATACCGCTCCGGAGGAGACTGCCGCCTCCAGGCTGGCAGTTGAGCCGGGAGCGGAACGGATTTTGCAGGGAGCTTCATTCACCTTCAAGGCGGCAGGCATCGATGCTAATGGTCATCCGGCTCCTTATCAGGGGGAGTTGAGCTGGGAGGTGGACCCCGCGCTTGGCACCATTGACAGCAGCGGGGTGTTCACAGCCGGGCAGACAGCCGGAACAGGCACAGTACGGGCATCTGCCGGAAATGCGGCGGGAACCGCGCAGATTGAGGTCGTGGACAAGCTGACGGCGCTGGAATTCCCGGACCAGGTCATGACTTATTCGAACGGTGAGAAGGCGGTCCTTTCCGTAAAGGCGCTGCGCAACGGACAGACCATCCAGGCGGGTAATGAGAGCTTTGCATGGCGTGTGGAGGGCGACATCGGCACCGTTGACGAGCATGGCGTGTTCACGGCCACCGATCAGAACGGGGCCAAGGGCAAAATCTATGTCACTTATGGAAATGTCGAGGCTTCCTTTGAGGTGAATGTGGGCCTTCCGCCGGTTATGCTGGAGGATTTCGAGGATGGCATTGGCAGCTACAAAGCAAGCAGCACACTGGCGAACAATGTGTCCATCTCGGAGGTGACCGATCCCGATTATGTGCGTAGCGGAAGCCGGGCGGTGAAGCTGGAATACGATTTTACAGGCACGACGGGAACGTCGGGAGCCTACCTGACGGCTACCTCAACCGATAGCCGGATCCAGATCCCGGGTTATCCGGAGAAAATCAGCATGTGGGTCTATGGCGACGGGCAGAAGCACTGGCTGCGCGGCCAGCTTCGGGACGGCGCCAACGCCGCTGTCCCGGTCAACTTCACCGAGCAGAACATCGGTGTCGACTGGACAGGCTGGAAGTATGTAGAGGTCGAGGTGCCCAAGGGCAAGTCAACACCGCTGACCATGGATATGCCTGTCAGATACATGGAGACGAAGAATACGAATAAAACGGCCGGTGCGATTTACATCGACGATATCCGGGCGATCTACGGTCCTCTCGAGGAGGACAGAACTCCGCCTATTTTCAAGGATATGGTTCCGGCACCGAATGAAATGGTGAAAACGGGCACGCCAACCATTTCAGTGACAGCCGAAGATGACGGTTATGACCCGGTGCAGCATCCGGGGACGACCTTGATCGATCCGGATACGATTCGTGTCTATATTGACGGGCAGCAGGTGGAATACGGGTTTTATCCGCCAAAAGGACAGATTTCCTACAAGCCGAAAACTCCTTTAACCGAAGGGCGGCATAAAGTCAAGGTGGCGGTGCGCGATCTGAGCGGCAATCAGACGATACAAGAGTGGTATTTTACCGTTAACCTCGGTTCGCCGTTCTATGTGTACGACACACCGGATACGTTGTATGCCGGCCAAACGTATACATTGGACATTTCTGCCGAGAAGGCTGCCGAGCTGAAGGAAGGGCATGTGGCTTTCCGGTTTGATCCTGCGGCTGTATCAGAACTGGAGGTTGTGCGGGGAAGCAAGGTAAGCGAAGCCCAGCTTGTTCCGAAGATTGAAGGGGGAACGGTTACGCTGGAGCTGCACGGCCTAAATGAAGCGGGTCTTGCGGACGACGAGCTGATCGGGCAAATCCGCTATAAGGTAAAAAGCGATTATATCGGTCCGCATACGCTGGAGGAAGCGGTGCAGCCATTGTCCAAGCCGCTGACTATCGCTTTTGCGTCCGGCTCGGTGACTTCCACCAAGGGAGCAGGCCAGCCGATTTCCTTCACAGGTGCAGATGTGGAAGCTGTCGTCCGCACAAAGCTTGGCCTGAACTGGAATCCGTATGAAATTGCCCAGGGTTATGAGGCTTCCTTCACTATAACGGGCGAGAACGGGCCGGCGGCCGAGGGAGCGAAGCTGCTGCTTGATGGTGTGGAAGTGCCGGGCGCAGCCGCAGATGCTGCGGGAGTCCTGCGAACAGACCTGGCGACTCGCAGCAGCGGAACCTTCACCCTTCAAGCGGTGAAGGGGGACGAATACAGCGCTGTGATGATCTTCAAGGTGGCCGAGTATGCGGGCACGGCCGATCCGCGCAGCATTAACGTAACGATGGGTGCGGATGCCGCACGCGAGCGGCATTTCACATGGCACACCGATCCGATGACGACCGTTACGGTGGTCGAGCTGGTGAAGCGCTCGGAATTCACGGATTTTGCGGCAGACAATGTTACCCGCGTGAACGGAAGCAACTCGCTGTATAACACGAACAATGACGGAACGATCCGTGTACACAAGGCGGAGGCGAAAGGGCTGGAGCCTGACACCGAGTATGTATACCGTGTGGGCGACGGCGGCTCTCATATGAGTACACAGGGTGCATTCCGCACCAGCGGAATTGCCGGAGATACGACGAAATTCCTGTTTATCGGCGACTCGCAGGCAGGGGATCAGGCCGGATTCGGGCTGTGGGGGCAGACGCTGGACAAGGCTTTTGAGGACATGCCGGATGCGGACATGCTGGTGCATGCCGGGGATATGGTTGATAAAGGCTTTGAACAAGAACAGTGGGATTGGTGGTTTGACGCTGCGCAGGATGAGCTGATGAACACGACGCTTGTTCCGCTTGTCGGCAACCATGAGGTTATGGGCAGCAACGGAAACGGTGATTACCTGGCCCAGTTCCATAATCCGCAGAACGGACCGGACGGTACGCGCGGCTCCAGCTTTTCCTTTGATATCAATGACACACATTTTGTCGTGCTGAATACAGAAGGATCTGTCGCAAGCTATGAAGAGCAGGCCAGATGGCTGGATGAGGACCTGTCGAACACGGACCGCAAGTGGAAGGTGCTGTTCTTCCATCAGGGACCGTATGGCAGTATCTATGCCAATGAACGGGCACAGCAGGTGTGGGTGCCGGTGTTCGACAAGCATCATGTAGACCTGGTGATGAATGGACATGATCATATTTACATGCGCAGCTATCCGATGGAAAACGGCGGCATCGTGCCGGAAGGGCAAGGAACGCGATACGTCATCGGCGGCTCCTCGGGGCCGAAGTTCTATGCGTTGACGGAGCGGTTCTGGCAGGAGAAGATTTACGATGAGGATGAGCAGATTTTTACCGGGGTGGAAATTACGGATGAAGCCATCACAGTAACAGCCAAAACGCTGGATGGCACGGAAATCGACCGTTTCACCATTGGCGGCGCGCGTCCCGAGTCGCTTCAGGTGCTGCCGGAAACGGCGGAGCTTGCCCCTGGGGAAACTCTCGCATTGAAAGCAGTGGTCCAACCGGATAACGCATCTATCAAAAAAATCATATGGTCAGTGGATCAATCCGGACCGGACAGCGCGGTAACGGTTGACGAGCAGGGAGTGGTAACGGCTGTGAAAACCGGTACTGCGACGGTAACGGCGGCGGTGTACGGCTACCCTGAAATTTCGGCCAAAAGCACCATAACGGTTGCCGGTTCGCTGACCGGAATTGAGGTCAAGGGCAAGCAGCAGCTTGTACCGGGCGGAACGGACCGCGTCATTGTGGAGGCAGTGTATCCTTCCGGCGGCCGCAAGACATTGACCGAAGGAGTAACGTATGCCAGCAGTGACGAAGATGTCGCGACGATTGATCAGGAAGGAACCGTTACGGCGAAGGCTGAAGGCACAACGGTCATTTCCGCAACGTATCAAGGATTGACAGACTCATACAACCTGCGGGTGGTGCGTGCAGCGGACGGTATAAGCGGTATAGAAATTCATGGGCCTGCAGAGCTTGAAACAGGAGAACGCGGCAAAGCAGTTGCAGAGGCGGTATACGGGGATGGGTCTCGTTATCCGCTTGCAGTGGGAGTATATTTTGACTCCTCAAATGAATCGGTTGCCGAGATTGATGATACAGGAACGTTGAATGCTATAAGGGAAGGAACAACAGTAATCAGCGCGGTGTACGAATCCTGGTCGGCAGACTATCTGCTGACGGTGACAAGCGGGCCGTCCGAGCCAACACCGACACCGACACCATCACCTGATCGTGACAGGGATAAGGATCGGCCGTCCGGTGGGGCTGCAGGCGGAGCGGTTCCCGTGCCTGCACCAGGATCGACATCGACGCCGCCTTCTGCGAAGAGTGCTGTTGTGATTACACCGGAGCAGCTTGCTGCTCGCGGCAGTGACGGTGCGGCAGCCGTTGCCATCGGAGAAGATATGCGACAGGTGCTTCTCCCGGGTAATGCAGCAGACCTCCTGAAGGGGGCTCCGCTGCGCATCACGGCAGCGGACGTGCAGCTGGAAATTCCTGCAGCCGTTCTGAGTGAGCTTGCGGGACAGCTTCCGTCCGGTTCATCTGCAGCCGCATGGATTAATGTCTCGGCTGAGCCGGTTGCGAATGAGGAGCGTCTATTGGCTGACCTGAGCACTCGCTCCGGGGCGAGTGTGTCGGCTGCTGGCCCTGTGCGGAATTGGTCCATGAGCATCATGGATGCAGCAGGCAAAAGCTTCACGCCTGACACCTTCTCCGAGCCGCTTCGGGTATCGTTCACTGCGGATGCGGCGACAGACCGGGAGCTTACCGCAATCTACCGCATTGCGGAGGACGGATCGCTCGAGTATGTCGGTGGCATATGGGATGGAGGGCGGATTGCAGCAGAAATTCGCCAGCCCGGGATTTATGCCGCGCTGGAGTATGACAAGTCCTTTGCGGACCTGGCACTTGGACACTGGGCCGAGCGGGCGGTGAAGCGGCTGGCTGCCAGACAGCTGGTCGAGGGCGTCTCCGCTGACCGATTCGAGCCGGGCAGAGAAGTGACCAGAGCGGAATTTATCACCATGCTGGTGCGCGCGCTAGGTCTTGAAGGACAGCATGCCGAACCGGTATTCACTGATATTCAAGCAGGCAGCTGGTATGCGGAGGCGGTGAGCCTTGCAAGTCAGGCCGGGCTGGTTCAAGGAACGGGAGCAGCACGGTTCCAGCCGGAGCGCACCATTACCCGTCAGGAGATGGCGGCCATACTGGTGAGGGCTTATGAGTATTCAGCAGATAACTCAGCTGACAAAGTGCAGGGCAGCAGCTTCTCCGATCTGGAGACCGCTCCTACGTGGGCCCGTACGGCCGCCAGCCGCGCTGGCCAGCTAGGTCTTATACAGGGAAGGGGTCAAGGACAGTTCCAGCCTTTGGCAACAGGCACACGCGCCGAAAGTGCGCAGATCATTCTGAATTTGCTGGAGCGCCTGGAGAGGGACTGATAAAATTCAAAAACGTGCAATGCCGATCAATTTCCGCGGCATTGCACGTTTTTTTGTTTCAAAGGCTTAGGGCCCTGTGATCATTTGGAGTTGTACTGTAAATTATGCATGATTTGACGCCCTATCGGGGTCTGGGCAAGTCCGCCTCCGGCAGTTTCACGCAAGGTGGCAGTGTCGGTACCGTGCCCCCGGTATGTTGCAGCAAAGGAACCATACATCAAAATTTCAGCATGGGCCGGGCATTCGCCGAACAATAGTCTCGCTGCACGCCCTATGCGGGCCGCTCCGGCTGTATGCGAGCTTGAAGGCCCGATCATAGCCGGGCCGATAATGGAAAATACATCTTTAAATCTCAATGCGCTAAGCTCCTTGTTTTGGAGGATGTACATCTGCAGGAACAAGACAATCGTATTCCTCTTCTCCAAGCCTCTCTTTGAACTCACGCTGCGCTTCTTTTACAATTTCCGGGTTCAGGATGGACTCGATGGCTGTTGCCGCCATTGCTTTGGCTGCAAGCAGCATTCCCTTATGAGCATAGGTTGTTTTCCCCTGGGCAACCGTTTGCCAGGTGTGAAGCGGGGTGCCAAACGCCATCGTGGCTGTGCTGCATTGGGCCGTTGGCACATTCCAGCTGACATCGGCGACGTCGGTTGATCCGCCCAGAAACACCTCGCGTTCATCCGAATAGGGAGCTATAAAATTCGGCAGCGGGCGCTCAGTGAGCCGTGCTGCAAGCTCCGCGCCCACCAGTGTTTTGGCCTCCTGCTTGTTTTGCTCAGGCAGGCTCTCGAAAATGGCCTTGGCAAACGCGTACTCGTCCTCATCGTAGGCAGGCACGCCGAGCGCCACCAGGTTTTGATAAAGCACCTTCTCAAGCGTGCTGTTAGGGATCAGGTTGGCACAGGCTCCTTCATATTTATAATTCATCTCCGTTTCTGTCATAAGCGAAGCGCCTTGCGCAATCTTGATCAGACGCTCGAACAGGCTGTGAACCTCTGCTGATTTGGGCGCGCGTACGAGATAGGTAACCTCTGCCTCTGCCTGTACAACATTGGGAGCAAATCCGCCCGTATTTGTAATGGCATAATGGACTCTGGCCTGGTCCGGCATATGTTCACGCATATAGTTGGCCCCAATGTTCATCAGCTCCACAGCATCAAGTGCACTGCGTCCCAGATGAGGAGCGGCGGCGGCATGGGCACTAATGCCCTTGAAGGTGAAGGTGCCGTGAATTACAGCATTCGAGCTTCCGTGCATCACTGCGTTCATGGAATACGGATGCCATGAAAGGGCCGCATCCGCATCCTTGAAATAACCTTCTCGGGCGAGATAGGTTTTCCCGTAGCCGCTCTCTTCAGCGGGACAGCCATAGAAACGCACCGTTCCTTTGGTGTCAGGATGTGCTGAAAGGTAGTCCTTGACCGCCACGGCAGCGGCCAAAGCACCTACGCCAAGCAGGTTATGCCCGCATCCATGACCGTTGCCGCGCGGCTGAACCGGACTGAAGGTGCTGATCCCGGCTTCCTGACTCAGATCGGCCAGTGCATCATACTCTCCCAGCAGGGCAATGACCGGGCTGCCGGAACCATACGATGCAATGAACCCTGTTTCTAACCCTGCAACACCGCGCTGAATGGAGAAGCCCTCCGATTCCAGCACTTGAATCAGCAGCTCAGCCGATTGAAATTCATTGAAACGTGTCTCTGCGAAAGACCACACCTTATCACTAGCTGCTGTAAACAGATCGCGTTTTCTTTCAATTACATCAGATACATACTGTGTTACATCTTTGATTGAATTCATGAACAGCACCTCGACTTTTATAATTAATCTGGCGTTAAGGAGAAGCGGTTTGTGCTTCTGCCGAAATGCCGGCACCGGAGCGGCGGTTGAACATAAGGGAGACAGAGCAGATTACGGAAAACCCAATCAGCATGATAAAAGCTGTCGTATATGAACCGCCTGAAGCATCCACCAAGAATCCGATCAGCATGGGGGTCAGGAAACCGGCGAGCTGAGCTCCGGTGTTAATGAAGCCGTTAGCCGTAGCTACAACCGTTTCCGGCATGGTTTTAAGGGATTTGGAAATGATCAGCGTTGAAATAAAACCGGCCAAAACCGTAACGATGGTCTGATATGTGACGAACATGGCGATGCTGCCTGCTGTATTCATGAAATACAGGAACAAAGCAACCAATACTCCGAAAATCGAGCCGATGATCCGGTCCTTGCCTGCCGGGATCCGGTCCAGCGCATAACCGCTCAAAATCATGGTGAAGATGCTGACCACTGCAGGGATGGCAGCAAGCAATCCCATTTGGGTCAAATCCAGCCCGCGGACGTTTACCATATACGTGGGCATCCAGGATTGAAGTCCCCAATTGACGGCATAAATACTGAAGTAGCTGATGAATAAATTCCAGATCAAAGGCGTTTTTAGTACTGTTTTTAGGGAAGCTTTTTCTTTGCGGTCACCAACTGCCGACAGAACCGGTTGCCGGGCAGGCTCTTTTAAGAAAAAGAACATCAGAAAGGAAATGAGGATTCCCACAGCACCAATGATATAGAAGAGGCTGCGCCAGCCAATGGTTTCCAGGGCATGTCCTGAAACAATCGGTGTAATGACTCCCATAATCGCCGCGGAAGAGAGCATAATGGACATGGCACGGCTTCTTTGATTCATGGGGAAATTGATGGCGATGGCTTTAGAGCCGGATGGAAAGAAGCTTCCTTCACCGATCCCGAACAGAAACCGGACCAGAATAAGAGAGAGAAAAGACCAGGCAAAGCCGGTAAAGATCGTGAAAATGGACCAGGAGAATAATGAGAAGAGGATTACCTTGCGATAACCGAAACGGTCTGCCATGGCGCCGCCTGGAATCTGCATGATGGCATAGCCCAGAAAAAAGCTGCTGAGGATAATGCCTTGTGCAGATGCGCTCATGCCCAAATCCTGTGTGATTCCGACAATAGCATAGTTAATTACGAAGCGGTCCAGATTACCAAGGCACCAGCCGAGAAACAAGAGAGCGAGAATGATGTACTTGAAGTTTTTGCTCTGAGTGATTTTGGACATCGTGTTACCTTCTTTCTCATCCATTGTCATATCATTTTATTGATTATACTCAAATTACAGGATGAAGGGGTTTTATTACAATGTGTATATATGTATAATTAGAGCCATTATTATATGAAAACCTACATTGACATGGGGGCGGCGGAATTGAAAGGGATTGTGCACGGCATCCTGTATGAACGCTTGAGAGACTGTGATTACGAGGTGTGGATCAGCCGCAATTGGTCAGACTGGACCATAATCGAATCAAGAGGAAATGCAGGAGGAGAACCTCCTTTTTTTCATAAAATGCTGCCGCTTCAGCAGCCGGAATATGTTCTTGAATCCGCAGATTGTACGTTAGCTTTTCTTCCATACGATAATAATGTATGTATTGCGGTTCGAGTTTTTAAGAGCTGGAATTTCACGGTTGAGGAGCTGGTATCGCTTTCGTCGTGGTTTTCCCCGTACTACACCGAGGTTATTGCTAAAAAGCATCAGAGGGCCTTAAATGAAATGATGAACAGCATCCGTGACGTGACGCAGCTCCTGGATCTGAATGAGCTGTTGAGCCGCATTCTTGTGAGCGCGCTCTCCGTTATTCCGTATGAATGTATCGGCGTTTTATGGAGATATGATCCTGTCACAGACGCACTGACGGTCAAGGCCAGGGCAGGAGAGATGGGCGAAGGCATGATGAAAATGAAGCTGAAGCCGGGCGAGGGGATCATTGGCAAAACATTTTTGAGGGGAGAGCCAAGGCTCTATAAAAGCATGACGATGCTGGAAGAGGACTTTGGCAATATGACAGAGGAAAACAAGCATCATTTGTATACCGCGTACGATTTCGAAAATATCTGCTCAATTATCTCGGTTCCGATCCAAGTGGAGGGACAGCCTGAATGTGTGCTTATCGTATATCAAAAAGGTACGGTTCCACTATTTACGGACTCGGATGTCAGGCTGCTGCAAAGCTTCGCCGACCAGGTATCCATTGCCATAACCAACGCCAAGCTCTATGAGCATTTGAGCAAACAGAATGAGACTCTCATCAAACGTGATGAGATTCACTCTTCGCTCATGCAGTTGTCACTGCAGAACAGAGGCGTTGGCTCCATTGTGGGGGAACTGACACGAGTCGTCGGGGTGCCCATTGCCTTTGTGGATTTTATCGATAACGAGTGGTATCCCAAACATGGAAAAGAGGCTGCAGGCTGGAACAGCGAAGAGCTGCGCAAGCTGTACCGGTCACTGCGCCCGCCCAATTACTTGACACATATGGAAGGCGAAGGCAAACAGCCCCATCAGTATCTGTTCCCGATTGCATCGGCGAATGAGTGCTTGGGTTACCTTATCATACAGATGGAAGGGGAACTGGATGCGCTGCAGCTCGTTGCCCTGGAGCAGGGCAGTTCTATTTTGGCTCTGGAGCTGATGCGCAAGCAGTCTGTTGTCGAATTTTATTTCAAGAAAACACATCAATTTTTCAATGATCTCAGATTTAGCAAGGATACCGAAGATTATTGGGAAAAATCGGGGGAGATCGGCATCAGCGCTTCTACTTCCGTTGTGGTAGGACTTCTGGAATTTGCCGAACCCGCTAATTCAGCCAACCCTTCTACACTCAACACGTTGTCAGTTCAGCTTGTATCGTCTCTGAGAGAGCGGATGACCTCAGGAATCATGCCTATTGCTTTTGGCATCGAACGTCGGATTACATTGCTGTTCGTAGTGCCTGAAGCGTATAAACCCGGGGAATTGGAAAAGAAGCTCATGACCTTTTTGCAGGTATGGGGGCATAAGAATAGCGTCAGATTCTTTGGAGGGCTGGGATCCGTGCGTTCCGGAAGGGACGCGATCAACACAAGCTATCAGGAAGCGGACAAGGCTCTTGCTTATCAAAAAACGAGAGGTGAGCAAAACCTGATCCGTTATACGGACATCGGTGTTAACCGTTTGTTTATCCGTCAGCCGGCCGAGGATCTCAATGCTTTTATTGCCGAGGTGTTCGAGCCGCTGCGGCCTGCCAAAGGAAACGCCGGTGCCCTTGAGGAGACGCTTATCACTTATATGGCTTGCGGAGGGTCTGCAGCTCAAACCGCAGCAGCCCTTCATATTCATATCAACACCCTGTATCAACGGATTCATAAAATAGAGGAGATTCTGGGCATGTCTTTTAACAACCAGGAGCATCTGCTCCAATTGCAGCTTGCTTGCTACCTTCGTCAGACCCTGCCAAAGGCACATCCGCAGTAGAATACGCATGAGCTGGCGCCGATTTGGATGAGCGTCAGCTTTTCAGATTACCGCAATGCTTAGGTTACGTACGGGAGTTCACATAAATCTTGTACATAGACAGTTCGTCATTCATTGATCTGGCAATTCGGAAGGCCTCTTCCAGACTCCTGTGATTTTGGATCATTTCATAAAATAACCTTATAACAAACATCAGTTCATCATTGCCATCCGGATAATCATCCGGCCCAATGTAAACCCGGCAGCCGCAGTCGATAAAGGCCCGGGCCAATTTGGGATCACCCAAAGTGCATCCATTCCCGATGACCGCTTTTCCGTCCAGCTTTGTATAGCGCAGTATCTCCTCTGATCCAAAGTCACCCTGCGGCTCCCCCTCTTCGTATACGTCAATGTCCAATTCCGGCATGACAAATTTGCCTTCGCAACCATGAAAATTGAAAACGATCACTTCCGTGTCGTTATACAGATCTTCACCGGACAAAAGGGGGATGAAATCGTTCGGCCTGCCAATCCAATAAGTGATAACTCGTGCACCAAAATACTCAAGCGCGGCACGCATGGCCTGTGTTTCCAGATCGCAATCCGGCCCGCATACCAGAGCGACGCTCATAACTGGTTTGCTCATTCCTAACCTCCATAATTATGTAATTTCATAGCACGGTTCATGTTCTATTTGAGTTGTCCAATGGACAAGCTTACTTTATAATTTCCATACTTCAGAAGCCTGTCGAGGAAATCATTCAGCTCCGGCGGTGATCCGACGCGTACCCGCAGCCAATAACAGCCTTCGCCGCTTACACGGTGTATCTCAGCCACCTGCTCGCTTTGTGCAGCGAATGCCCGAAAGGATGAGTGGGCCGTGTTGGAGGTCAGGAAAACAGTTACAAAGGCGTGCACCGACTGGCCGATTTTGTCCGGATTCCAGCGCAGGGTCGTTCCTTCAATCACACCAAGATCCTGCATTTTCCGTACGCGGGCTCCCACTGCCTGCCCGGTCAGGTGCACGAGCTGGCCGATGGCTTTGTAGGATTGGGAGGCGTCCTCCAGCAAGTGCTTCAGAATCCGCAAATCGACTTCATCGATCGTTTGATTGCTTAACATCGTAATTTCCTTTCAGCGTGAAAGTAGAAAGCGGTTTTTCCATTCACGGTGATGATTACCTTCTCGTTTATTTAGTTTACGATTAAAGAAGCTTCAGAGATTCAGCAAAGCTAAAGTAATTCTAATCATAAGAAAAACTTCCCGCCAAACGCGCTCTAACTTCTTGAGAGTACGCCGGAAGGCATTTTCTTAATTTTAGCAGAATCATGATCTGAAAGATAAGGGGTGCAGAATAATGAAGCTTCAATTAATACGCCATGCCACGCTGTGGCTGGAATATGCGGGAACACAGTTCCTGGTTGACCCGATGTTCAGTGACGCCGGGGCGAACCCGCCGGTCATCAATACGCCGAACGACCGCCGCAATCCGCTCGTGCAACTTCCTTTTACCGTGGATGGTCTGATTAATCCGGACATCGTACTTGTAACACACTTGCATCCGGATCATTGGGATGAAGCAGCGATAGCAGTGCTGCCAAAATCAACACCGATTCTATGTCAGCCGGAGGATAAAGCGTCCATCACATCTGCCGGTTTCAGCTTTGTATCTGAGATAAGTGAGCACATCACCTTCAAAGGCGTGACGATTTTCCGAACCGGCGGGCAGCACGGCACAGGGGGGATCGGGAAGCGAATGGGTCCCGTATCCGGCTTTGTTCTCAAAGCGGAAGGTGAGCCGACGCTGTATATTGCCGGGGATACCATTTGGTGTGACGATGTGCAGAACGCATTGGATGCCAATCAGCCGGATATAACGGTGGTTAATGCCGGAGGAGCACGGTTTAATGCGGGTGATCCGATTACGATGGATGAGAGGGATGTGGTGCATCTTTGCCAGTATGCGCCATATACCAAGGTGGTGGCCGTACACATGGATGCGATCAACCACTGTCTTGCCACAAGAGCGGATTTGCGCGGCAGGCTGAAGCAGGAGGGGTTGCTTGAAAGGGTTATCATCCCGGACGATGGGGAATGGGTATAATACGTAAAAATTGCCCGGTTTGATCACGGAAAATGAAATAAAATTAAAAAAACGTGCAAAGCATGAATCATTGAGGCTTTGCACGTTTTCAGAAAAAGTGGAATGGTACGAAATGAACCATAATGATATCGATTTAACTGATCAGCCTAAGTATTCCGCAGCCAGGCCAAGAAACACTTTTCCCGCATTCAACAGCGCCCGTTCGTCAAAATCAAATTTGGGATGATGGTGGGAGTACTGGGTCCGGACATCCTCGGTTCTTGCCCCTACCTGGATGAAAGCACCCGGTCTTTGCTCCAGATAATAAGCAAAATCCTCGGCTCCCATTACCGGAGGCGGCTCAAGGAATGCATCCTCGCCAAAATGCTTTGTAACCAGCTTTTTCACCCTTTCCGTTTCTGCCGCCGGATTAACCAATGGGGGATATCCATTTAAATAGTGAATGTCAGAGCGCGCGCCGCCTGCCTCGCTTAATCCCTGAACAATGCTTCTGAGTTCTTCCTCAATCTGCTTGCGTATCTCCGGGCTGAATGTCCGTACCGTGCCCTGCAGCTCGGCTTTATCCGCAATGACATTAAACGCCGTTCCGGAAGAGAATTGTCCGACCGTCACCACCGCGGATTCGAGCGGATTCACTCTGCGGCTGACAATTTGCTGCAGCCCGCTCACGATCTGCGCTCCGATGACCAGCGCATCTACGGTTTGGTGCGGTCTGGCTCCATGCCCGCCTTTGCCGTGAATTTCAATCGTAAAGGCATCGACGGCAGCCATCGCCGGACCGGATCTCAATCCGAGCTTGCCGAGAGGATACTCGGAAGACAAATGAATTCCGTAAACCGCATCCACTTCATCGAGGCAGCCGTCCTCGATCATAAACTTGGCGCCGCCCGGCGGTTTTTCTTCAGCATGCTGGAAGATTAGCACCAGCTCTCCATGAAGCGCCTCCCGAAATTCCTGAAGCACATGTGCAACGCCAAGCAAAACAGCCGTATGACCGTCATGGCCGCAAGCATGCATCACGCCGGGCACCTCTGATTTGTAAGGAACATCCTTCTCATCCTGAATGGGCAAAGCGTCAAAATCCGCGCGGAAAGCGATGCGTGGCCCCGGGCTTCCGCCGCGTATAAAGCCCAGTACACCATTGCCGCCAACGCCGGTCCGGACTTCAATGCCGAAGGATTGAAGCTGCTCCGCAATAAAGCGGGCCGTGTTCTTTTCCTGAAAAGAAAGCTCCGGGTTCCGGTGCAAATATCTGCGCCATTCAATCAGCTGCTGTTCATGTTCGGCCAACCTGGCCGCAATAGCTTCATACATAACTTCGTCCTCCTGGTATGGATCATGGTTTTGTTCAAGCAACTATAAGTGCGTGTTCAAAAAGTCAGGTTTTCAGCACCGAAGCCTACGCTTCCGAAGTGCGTTTTTTCAAAACGCTGGAGTTGGATGAAGCTAGGGACTGGGGAGCGGAGCGTACTTGGGGTACGTGAGCCCCGGAAGGCCCGGCTGAATTCAAGATTCGATGTCGAGTCCGCTTCCTGACCTGCTTCGTGATCAAAAGATGACTTTTTTGAACAACCTCTATAAAGGATAATGACAGGCAACGAAACGGTCATCACCAGCCGGGACAAGCTCGGGTTGTTCCGTACGGCATTTGGCTGTGGCAAAAGGACAGCGCGTATGAAATCGGCAGCCGGACGGCGGACGGGCGGGTGAAGGGATTTCCCCCTGTATTCCGTTCGCCATGAACTGTTGTCCCGGGGTCATATGGGGAATGGATTCGATGAGCGCTCGGGTATATGGATGGGTGGGGCTCGCAAACAGCTCATGAGCAGGCGCGATTTCCACCAGCTTGCCCAAATACATTACGCCGATCCGGTCTGAAATATGCCGGACAATTTGCAGGCCATGGGCGATGAAAAGATAGGTCAACCCCAGCTTCTCCTGAAGCTCAAGCAGGAGGTTGACGATTTGCGCCTGCACGGATACGTCCAGCGCCGATACCGCTTCATCAGCCAGTATAAAGCGGGGACGCAGCGCAATTGCCCGCGCGATGCCGATGCGCTGCCGCTGCCCGCCGGAGAATTCATGCGGGTATCGGTCCATTGCGGAGGCAGCCAAACCAACCGACTCCAGCAGCTCCCCGACCCTGAGCTGTTTCTCCTTTCCGCTTAATCTGTCATGGACCTCAAGCGGTGCCCCGATGATCTCGCCCACCTTCCAGCGGGGGTCAAGTGAACCGTATGGGTCTTGAAAAATCATCTGGAAATCCCGGCGGATACTGCGAAGCTCCGCCGCGCGCAGCTTCGACAGCTCCCGTCCCTGAAATTTCACCTCACCGGAGGTTTGATTCTCCAACTGAAGCAGCAGCCGTCCCAGGGTTGATTTGCCACTGCCGGATTCCCCGACAAGCCCGAAGGTTTCCCCTTGCCGGATGGAGAAGCTGACATCGTCCACTGCACGGACAAAAGAACGGTGACCAAACCGTCCGCCTCTTATCGGGTAATATTTGCTGAGCCGGTTAATCTGGAATAGCTCCGGGGCGTCCATCAGGCGAGGGGACAGAACAGAGGCGGGAACGGAAACCTCACGGCTGGAAGGTGGTTCCTGCCCTGCGGATTTGCCGGTGGATGCCGACTGTTCGGCATGCCAGCAAGCGACGTCCCGGCCGTCTTTGTGTTCGAGCGGAGGCGCCTCCTGCATGCAGCGATCCGTAGCAAAGGGGCAGCGCGGGTGAAAGAGACAGCCAGACGGCAGGTCTGTCAGCGCCGGGATCGAGCCTTCGATGGACGGCAGCCGGGTTCCCTTTTCCGTGTCCAGTGTCGCCACGGACTGCAGCAGTCCCTGACTGTACGGATGGAGCGGCCGGCTGAACAGTTCGGCGGCCGCTGCCTGCTCGACGATCCGGCCTGCATACATCACGATGATCCGGTCGGCGATTTGTGCCGCCACGCCCAAATCATGCGTGATCAGCAGAATGGACATATTGAATTCCTGCTTCAGCTCCTGCAGCAGGCCCAAAATCTGGGCCTGAATAGTAACATCAAGGGCGGTCGTTGGTTCATCCGCGATTAACAGCTCGGGGCCGCAGGACAAGGCCATTGCGATCATGGCACGCTGCAGCATGCCCCCGGACAATTCACCCGGATACTGCTTCATCCGCATCCCGGGTTCGGGAATACCTACTCGTGACAACAGATATATAGCGCGCTTTCGGGCTTCAGCACGTGTTTTTTTACGATCATGGGTTAGAATAGTCTGCGTGATTTGATGGCCGATTGTATATACCGGATCGAACGCGGACATCGGCTCCTGAAAGATCATCGCCATCTTTTTACCCCTCAACAGACGCAGTTCCCTGGGGCTCGCCTGGGTCAAATCCATCCCGTTCAGGCGAATCCGTCCGCCGGTGATCCGTCCGTGTTCGAAATCAGTCAACCGCATCACGGCTTTCGAGGTCACCGTTTTTCCGCTGCCGGATTCGCCCACAAGGCAAATGTTCTCCCGGGGCGCTATCGTCAGGGAGATATCATACAGGACCTGTAAAGGTTCGGGCCGGGCGGGAAATTCAACGGACAGATGCTCGATTTCCAGTAGTGGTCTCAATGCTTGCCCTCCTTTGTCAGCTCAGATTTTGGCTTTCTTCGGGTCCAAATGGTCGCGCAGCCTGTCGCCAATCAGATTGACGGATAACACAAATAAGGTGATGGCAAGACCGGGAAAGGTGCAGATCCACCAAGCTACGGTCAGATAACCTCTGCCTTGAGATAATAGAGCTCCCCAATCGGGAATTTCCTTCACCAGCCCGAGTCCAAGGAAGCTTAACCCCGCTCCTGCCAAAATGGAGCTGCCGATACCCAAGGTAGCCATCACGAGCAGAGGGGATAGCGAACCAGGCAATACATGCTTGCGGAAGACGTCAAGGCGGGTCATTCCGATGGAAATGGCCGCAGTAATATATGGTCTCCCTTTAATGCTCATGATCTGTCCCCTCATGACCCGGGCGTAATTGGGAATGCCCGCCACAGCCACGGCCAGCACGATATTGAGCAGGCCCGGTCCCAATGCGGCGGCAATAGCCAGCGCCAGCAGGATGCCGGGAATGGTCATGAGGATATCGATGAAACGCATCAAAATCAGATCCCACTTGCCTCCAAGATAACCCGAGAGAGAACCGAGCACGCTTCCGGCCAAGCCTCCCACAACAACGGACATCAGACCGATAAACAGCGAATCCCGGCTGCCGTAAACGACAAGGCTGAACACATCCCGACCGAAATAGTCCGTACCGAACCAATGCTTGCTGCTCGGGGGCTGCAGAATGCTGTCTGTCTGCATCTCTGTAGGAGGATAGGGGGCAATCCACTGGGGAACCAGCGCACAGGCCAGCATGAACAAAATAATCCCCCCGGCTGCCAGCACAAACAGGTTGGCGATATTGACGCGCCGGAAGGATTGCAAGGGCTGAACTCTTTCGCTTGCGGTTCTCCAGAGCTTTTTATCTATTGCGGTGTCTCTCATTTTCTGTGAAACCTCCTTCCGCTTGAAGTTGCGCATATCGGCCAGGGCAGCGGCCGACTTAAGAACCGCCTGCTTTACAAAGATCTGCGCAATCGCGGATCAATCAGCGTGTATGAAAGATCCACCAGCAAATTCACGGTGACGTAAATAATCGCCGAGAAAAAGATGACTCCCTGCACGACCGGCAGATCTTTGGCCATAATCGCGTCAGCAAGGATGCGCCCGATTCCCTGCCTGGAGAACACCGTTTCGATGACGACCGTGCCAGCCAGCATTTCGCCGACCAGCATGCCGATCATCGTGATCGCCGGAATCAGCGCATTGCGGAGAGCATGGCGGTACATGACCGTTCTCTCTACGATGCCTTTGGCGCGCAAAGTGACGATGTAAGGCTCGTTCATCACTTCCAGCATGCTGTTCCGGACGAGGCGCACGATAAAGCCTGAGCCGATAATGCCCAAGGTGATGGAGGGAAGCACAAGTGTTTTCCAGCCGTCCGAGCCCATCGCGGGAAACCAGCTCAGATGAACGGAAAAGATCAGCAGCAGCAGAATACCGGACCAGAAGGTGGGCATCGAGATGCCGAACAAGCCTACGAGGCGGGCAAAAATGTCGATCCATCCGTTGCGGTGAATGGCTGAGAGCACGCCCAGCAGGATGCCGACAATGACCGAAATGGCCATGCTTGCGGCCGTCAGCGCCAGGGTGGGGGGAAAGCTGGTCAGAATTTTAGGCAGGACCGGACTGGAATCCAGCAGCGATCTGCCAAAATCCCCGCGCAGCAGGTCCCCGAAATAATCGAGCAGCTGAACGTATAAGGGACGGTCGACACCAAGCTGGTGGCGCAGTTGATTAATCATTTCCGGCGTGGCCGTGGACGGGTCCAGAATCGTATTGGTTGGGTCCCCTGGCAGCAAATAAAGGATGCAAAATACGAGGACTGCCGAGCCGAAAACCACCAGCAGCGAGCTGGCGAGCCTGCCCGCAATCATTCTGGTCATGATGCCGATACCTCCTCGTTTACATTTTTGCCTCGACTAATTTTGCAGCTTTACATCATTGAATATCGGATATCCCAGCACATCAAATTTCAAATTCTGAACCGATTTGGCGGCGGCTACGGTGTAAGGGAATACGTAGATCGGTATAATCACCGCCTGATCTTTAATGTACTGCTGCACTTTTTTATACAATTCAGCACGTTTGGCATCATCCGTCTCTACCGCACCCTGCTCAAGCCATTGATCCACCTGTGGATCAGAAAGCTTAGACAACGTAGTGGCGCCTGCGGCGGGCGTATGATAGAACGCATAAAGGGCGTTTGGATCGCCGTTAACCTGGCTGTTGCCGTACAAGTCATAATCCTGGTTCTGATAGATGACTGTCGCTACATCTTTCGTAATTTCCACCTGGACATCAATGCCGATTTTCTTTAGCTGCTGCTGGATCATGACCGCGATATCATTGCGTTTCTCACGGTTTGGCGAACCATCCACGTAATGAAGCGTCAGCTTTTTGCCATCCTTCTCTCGGATTCCGTCCGCACCCGGCTTCCAGCCGAGCTCATCCAGCAAAGCCGCCGCTTTGGCCTGATCAGGCTGAATCGAATTTTCCAGCGACTCATCATAGCTGAATACGCCAGGCGTCAAAGCGGACCAGGCCTGGTTATAGGTGCCTAAATACAAGGTTTTCACAATGGAACCAACGTCGATACCGTACTGCAGCGCCTGCCTTGCCTTCAGCTCATTCCAGGGCTCATGCTCCCGGTTGATGAACAAGGTGTAAGGCAACCCAATGGTATCGGTCTCCAAAATCTGAAAATTCGGATCGTTTTTTAAGGCAAGTACATTTTGCGGAGGAACTGTTTCGGCGGCAAGCACCTGTCCGCTTTGTACGCTGCCTATGCGCGTCGCTTCTTCGGGGACAATTTTGAACGTGATTTTATCCAAATAAGGGGCACCTTGATTATCCACCGTTTCCGGGGCCCAATTGTATTCAGGATTACGTTCCACGGTAATCTCGGAGTTCTCTTCCCATTTCACGAACTTGAATGGTCCGGTTCCGACCGGATGCTTGCCGAACTCATCCCCGTATTTCTTGACCGCCGTTGGCGAAATAATACTTAACGGGCCCTGGCTCAGGTTGCCCAGGAAAGCCCTGGATGGCTGGGACAGATTCAGCTTGATCGTATATTCGTCGATCACTTCGGAGGATTCGTAAGGGCTGATTTGGGCGGCGGCATTGCCTACCTTCACATTCGGATCAAGGATGCGGTCAAAGGTGAACTTCACGGCCTCCGCATTAAACGGTGTGCCATCATGGAATTTAACGCCTTTGCGCAGCTTGAACGTATAGCTTTTGTGGTCGTCGGATATGCTCCATTCCGTTGCGAGCCAAGGTTTAATCGTATTGTCCGGCAGTTTGACCACCAGATTATCAAATATGGACCGGTATACACGTGTGGCTACGGCCAAACCGCTTTGCTGCGGGGCCAGCGTATCGGGTGAAGTCGCCAGCGCATAGGTCAGTTCGCCGCCTGCAGTCGTCTGGCCTGAAGCGGCCTGATCCGCTCCGGCAGCCGTATTCTCTCCGCTGCCGCCGGAGCAGGCGGACAAGAGCAATGAAACCGTCAGAGTCAAAGCCGTCACATATCGATGCTGTTTGGATAATTTCATTTGTTCTGATCCCCCTGTGTTGAGAGTAGGTCAATTTGTGATTTTCTGTTTGGTGTAACGGTTCTCAGGATAGGCCAGCCCCAGATGCCCGCGCAGCGTATCCTCTTCATACTCGTTACGGTACAACCCGCGCTGCTGAAGAAGCGGGACCACCTGATCCACGAAATCATGGAAGCCGCCGGGCACACCGGACCCGATAATAAAGCCATCGGCTGCTTCCTCCCGGAACCATTCCTCAAGCTGATCCGCGATATGCTCCGGTGTTCCGATAAACGCCGTTCTTGGCGTGGAAGCCCGCAGCGCAACTTGACGCAAGGTCAAATGGAGCTCTTTTGCGTCTTTTTTGATTTTGTCCGTCGTGCTGCGGAAGCCGTCAGATCCGAAATCCCCCAGCTCGGGAAACGGTTCATCCAGCGGATATTGAGTAAAGTCATGATAGCCGAAGAAACGGCTTAAGTAAGTCAGGGCGTCATGAATGGACCCCAGCCCCGCAATCTCCTCATATTTGCGCTCGGCCTCTTCCGCCGTCCGGCCCACAATGACGGATATCCCAGGAAAAATCAGCACTTCTCCCGGAGAACGGCCATAAGCCTGCGCCCTTGTTTTGACATCTTTATAGAAGGCGCGCGCTTCCTCCAGTGTCTCCTGTCCGGTAAATACGGCATCCGCCGTTTTGGCCGCCAAATTGCGTCCCGCCTCGGAGGAGCCGGCCTGGAATATAATCGGACGTCCCTGTTTGGAACGGGCGATGTTCAATGGACCCTGTACGGAGAAAAATTCACCTTTATGATTAAGGCGATGAAGTTTGGCCGGATCAAAAAACACGCCGCTTGTTTTGTCCCGGATAAACGCATCGTCCTCCCACGAATCCCACAGCCCTGTTGCAACCTCCAAATATTCCTCAGCGATCCGGTAGCGGTCGTCATGGGCCGGATGCCTGCCTTTATTGAAGTTGGCGGCAGCGCCATCGGATGGAGAGGTGACGACATTCCAGCCGGCGCGCCCGCCGCTGATGTGATCAAGCGAGGAAAATTGGCGTGCCACCGTAAAAGGCTCACTGTAGGAGGTGGACAATGTTCCGACAAGTCCGATTTGCGAAGTTGCGGCAGCCAATGCGGACAGCAGTGTGAGGGGCTCAAACCGGTTCAGAAAATGGGGAATGGAATTTTCGTTAATATGAAGCCCATCCGCTATAAATACAAAATCAAATTTACCGGCTTCCGCTTTCCGGGCCAGATCCACGTAAAGCGGGAAACGAATGCTGGCATCCGCCTCCACCTCGGGATGTCTCCATAAGGACATGCTGGAACCAACGCCTTGCAGGAAGGTTCCCAATTTGAGATATCGATTTTGAGCCATGCTGTTTCTCCCCTTTCTCCAGCTAAAAAACAAATCCCGTCTAAACGACTTGGATTACTGTAATTTATATCTGCTATAATAGGCTATCAACCGGACAATGTATATTTGAAAAATTCAATACATCCATTTAAAGTTTCGATTGATTTCACAAAACAGTGGTTCAAATGCTGTTGGGTGGTCAAGGGCACAATTTGCTTTTGGGCGATACCTTTTCTATCATTAAAAGTGGAATTGTATTAAAAATCCAAAATCAAGGGAGTGGATCGTACATGTCAGACCGTATTCGACTGGGTAAAACGGATTTGCTTGTAAACCGGATCGGATTAGGAGCTAACGCGGTTGGCGGGCATAATCTCTATCCTGATTTGAATGAAGAAACAGGCAAGGACGTCGTACGCACTGCGCTGGAGCTTGGGGTTAACTTTTTGGATACAGCTTTTATCTACGGACCGGGCCGCTCGGAGGAGCTGATCGGGGAGGTGCTGAAGGAGACCGGGCGGGACAAGGCCGTGATCGCCACCAAAGGCGCGCATAAATTCGTGGACGGCCAAACCGTGATGGACAACTCGCCGGCTTTTCTGCAGCAGTCGGTGGAGGATAGTCTGAAGCGGCTGGGGACGGATTATATCGACTTGTTTTACATTCATTTCCCGGACGAAAACACGCCGAAAGACGAAGCGGTCGGCGCTCTGCAAAAGCTGAAGGAGGAGGGCAAAATCCGCGCCATCGGCGTATCCAACTTCTCCGTCGAACAGCTGCGGGAAGCGAACAAGGACGGCTATGTTGATGTGTTGCAATCCGAATACAACCTGTTTGTGCGCGGAGCCGAACAGGAGTTGCTGCCTTACTGCAGCAGTAGCGGCATTTCGTTTGTGCCTTATTTCCCGCTCGCTTCCGGGCTGCTTGGCGGTAAATATACGCCTGAGACGAAGTTTAACGATTTCCGCGCGCACATTCCGTTATTCCAGGGAGAAGCGTTTCTCCGCAATCTGGAGAAGGTGGAGCAGGCCCGGCTGATTGCCGACCAAAAAGGCGTGGAGCTTGCGCATCTCGTACTTGCCTGGTATTTGAAGCAGCCGGCCATCGACGTGCTCATTCCCGGCGCCAAGAAGCCGGAGCAAGTGAAGGAGAATCTGAAAACGCTGGACGTCAGCCTGACTGATTCGGAGACCCAAGCGATCAGCGAGATTTTCCGCGATTAAGGGCAATAGCGCGACGGGACGCCTGCGCGTGCCAACAGTTTAACCCCTGCGCACAATGCGGCGCAGGGGTATTTGTTTAATGCTCGCGGTTGTTGAACGACGGCTTTTTTCCAGATGATATAGGCGATCAGCATAATGGTACCCGTTCCGATCAATACCTGATTGAACATCATGAACTTGGGCGAATTATAGGTGGTCATGAGTCCAAGGGCGATCAGCGTTCCAGGCAGCAGCCACGGAATCATCATGCCATATTCATAGGCCATATTAATCTTATGTTTATCTTTCTGCACGATACGGGATGTGATCAAAGCCAGAATGACCACAAGTATGGCTGCGGCCAGGGAATACACGATACTGATGGCGAACGGCCGGAATGCTTCTGCCGAAGTGAAAATCGTCAAATAATTGCTCAGCGTCAGTTCATTAAGGTTCAATACCCCGGAACGAATCGCCTGGGAGCTGGAGAACGAATAGAGAACAACCAGTATGATGGGAACAGCATAAATGAGAAACAGTACATATGCCAGCGCATGTGCGGCGATGTTCAATGCCGGATTGTTTATTTTTTGCTTCTGGATTTTGGACTTTACTTTGGAGACGGAGATATAATTTCCGTTCTTTTCAAACCTGTTCATGACGGCCAGCAAAACGACCGCCGCGATGCCCAGAATAACGGCCAATAATGCCGCAATATCCTGCGAGTAGCTGCTTTTGGCGAAGGTCATAATGACAGGGTTAATGGTCTGAAAATCCGGCCCGCCCAGCACCAAAGGAGCAAACATGCCAATTTAATCACATTATTGGGAGGGCTGTCGCCTTGCGCTTCGGTGTTTGAGAATGAGGAGATTTTGGAGCTGTACCCTTGGCTGCGGGGGATCGAGCGGCATTTTAAGACGGGATGGCGCAGAAAACGCCTTGGCTCATCCCCGGATATAAACGAAAACCGGTTTGAAAGAATCCTGGGAATGGCCGTACGAAACGCGGCACTGGGCATTATGTCGATCCCGGACGCGTTGAGTGCCGCGCAGCAGCAGTATGAAAGGGAATTTATTCGGAGCGAAAAGCTTCGATAATGAACGATATCGCTTTGGCTGCTGCCGGTGAACCTTTCTTGAAAGAAAGGGCGGCCAGGCCAATAGTTCTATGAGCCTTCGGCGCAAGCGGGCGGACGCAAATGCCTGACGGACAATCAGCCAGAATTGTCCCGGGTAGAATGCTGATGCCCAGCCCGCTGCGCACCATGGCTATAATGGCATGGTCATCCTCCAACTCGAAACGTACGTTGGGCGTCTCTCTCTGTGACGAGAACCATTTGCGCACGTCCGTATCGCAGCCTTTGGCTGGCATAATAAACGGCTCTTCCGTGATATGATCCAAGGTTATGTATTCTTCTCCACTCAGTTTATGGTTGGAAGGCGTGATGCACAGGAGTTGATCCTGTTTCAATTCAATCTGCTCCAAGCCCTGGGCGGCTGGCAGATTGACAAAGCCGAAATCCACCGTGCCCTTCGCAATCCAGCTTTCAATCTCCTGGTAATCCCCGTCACGGAGTTTGATATCGATGAGAGGATACTGGTCCTGAAAATTTTTGATAATATCAGGCAACCAGTGCATGGATACACTCGTAAAAGTACCGATCGTGACCACACCGGTTTCCAGTCCTTTGATGAGATCAGCTTCCTGCAGAAGCTTGCCCTGCAGGTGCACCATGTCTTGCATGTATCCCCATAAACGCTCTCCCTCTTGAGTTAACCGTACCCCAGAGCGTTCCCGATGAAGGAGTTGGAGCTCCAGTTCTCCTTCAAGGCTTGCAATCGCATGGCTAACCGCCGACTGGGTCAGATTCAATCGTTCCGCAGCTTTTGTCAGGCTCCCGGTTTCAACGACTTTGAGCAGGATTTCATATTTGAATAAGCTCATGCTGCACCTCGCTTTTACATGAAAAAGTTTCACATAGACCATTCTAAACATTCATTTTATTTATTGAAAGGGTACTCTTATAATTCTAATAGAATGAACGACGAGGAGGAAGAAACATGGATTCCATTGCAAAAACACCGGAGCCGCCCTACTATGCGGTCATATTTACTTCGCAGCTGTCGGACGGCGACAACAAGGGCTATGAAGCCATGGGGGATAAAATGGTGGAGCTTGCGTCACAGCAGAAAGGCTTTCTTGGCATAGAAAGTGTACGGTCTGCGGATGGCGTCGGGATTACCGTTTCCTACTGGGACTCGCTGGAAAGCATCAAGGCATGGAAGGAGCACAGCTTGCATAGAGTCGCGCAGGAAAAAGGGAAGTCGCAATGGTACGAGCGTTACGCTTTGAGGGTGAGCAAGGTTGAACGGGACAGCTTCATGAATTTATGAGACTTGAGCGGCTCAACTCGCTCATGATACGAACAAACTCCTTTGCTGCAGGTGCAGACTCGGCAAAGGAGTGTGCTATTACGCCAATCTCGCGGGTGACGGCGGGATATAAATCTTTGACCAGAAAATCATGCGAGACAGAGGAGAGGGTAAACTTCGATATGATGCCGATCCCCAGATTTTTCTTCACCAGCTGAACTAACGTCTCGGCTGTCTGCACCGTCAGATTTTCATGCAGAGGAATATGGTGCTCCTGAAGAATCAAGGATAAAGATGTCTCATGCCCGCCTTTACAGAAGATAAGTTCATCCTGGTGTTGTTCAATATCGATACGATCCATATCTTTCAATGAGTGGTTCCGTGGAATAATAGCAACCATGTGATCCTGCACCAGGCTCATGTTTTCAAAGTCATCAAAGGGAGAGGCTACGATTCCTATATCCACCGTCCTGTCAGCCACCCACTCCTTGATCTGATTGGAGGTTCCTTCTGTCAGTTCGATGCGGACAAGCGGATACCTGGATCGGAACAAAGCGATAACCTCCGGCAGCAGCTTTGTGGATGCCGCAGGAAAAGAGCCCACTTTTACCTTACCTCTGAGCAGCTTGTTTTCCCGGTCGGCGATCTGCTGGATTTTGCTCTCAATCGCCATCATTTCCCGGGCCAGCAGCAGTATTTCCTTTCCCGCCCCGGTGAGGATCAAACCTCTATGCTTATCCCGCGCAAACAGGAGAATATTCAGGGAGGATTCCAGGTTTTTCAGCGCCTTGCTGACCGCCGGCTGTGAGATGTACAGCTCCTTGGCGGCCTCCGTAATATTCAATTTTTCCGCAACCTTGATGAAAATCCTGAGATTGTTCATATTCATCTGTCTAGCTCTCCCATTACTATTTGGTTATATCAGCTATTCCAAATATGTATTTCCGGTTATACATTTCCATGATCTAAGATGAAAAGGCAAAAGTCAATGCCACTTAGAGGAGGAACTGCTGTATGACACCAGATCAAGAAACCAATCTGACGGGAATGGCGTTAGATGGGGGCTCGCCTGCCTGGCGGATATGGAGAACAGCCTGGATGGTGACGGCCGTGTTTATTTTATCGAATTCGGCCACTCCGCTGTATGTTTATTGGCAGGGGGAGATGGGCTTTTCCAATGGGACTTTAACGATTATCTTTGCGGCTTATATAGCCGGTTTGCTTATGGCGCTGCTCATTGCCGGCCAGCTTTCCGACAGGTTTGGCCGAAAGCCGGTGCTATTTCCGGGGCTTGTCGCGGCTGTTCTTGCGAGTCTTTTGTTTCTTGTCGCAACCTCCGTACCCGTTCTGCTCATCGCCCGCTTTTTATCCGGGATCGCTGTAGGGGTGATTGTGTCGGCAGGCATGGCGTCCGTGGTGGACAGCGGCGGGCCAGACCGGAAGGAGCTGGCTTCACTGGCGGCTTCAGTGGCAATGGTGATGGGAGCCGGGATTGGTCCGCTGCTGGCGGGGGTTCTGGCTGAGGCTCTTGAGCGTCCGGTGGTTCCCATTTACCTGATTCAGCTTGTCATTCTGGCAAGTGCTTTTCTGGCTACGGCTGCGATTCCTGGCAATCGTGCGGATTTTCATCATGGAAAAAGCTTTCGTCTGAGACTTCCCGCTGTGCCCTCGGCGAACCGGCTGCATCTGGCCTTCGGCATCGCCGTATTTGCACCGGGCATCACTGCAACCTCGTTTGTTTTATCGCTTGGTCCATCGCTGCTCTCACAGCTTCTCCATGTAACAAGCCCGCTTGTGGCAGGGGGAACAGCCTGTATCATGTTCATGAGCGCCACCGGCGTTCAGTTCGCACTTAAAAGGCTGCCGATCCGCAAAATTTTCCTAATAGGTTCTATGGCAACCATTTTGTCTATGTGCAGTATAGTAATCGCTGTTCATTTCTCAGCTGCCGTACTGCTTGTGCTCGCTGCTGTTCTGGCCGGCATCGGTCAAGGCCTGGGGCAGCTGGGAGGGCTGACGCTGATCGGTCTTCATGTTCCTGAGCAGCGCAGGGCGGAGGCTAATGCGGTTCTCAATATGGGAGGTTATATCCCTGCTGCGCTGCTGCCTGTCTGCACAGGCTATCTTATCGATTATACCGGCCTGGAAGCGGGGGCGATGGTGTTTGCGGTTATCCTGTCAGCGGCAGCGCTTGCTGCGATTCTATTTGTCCGGATTAGTTTCGCTGCGAAATAAAGAGGGTCCTCTATTGGCAAACGCAGGAAGAAGGGTGATAGAATGGAGCTAACTTTTATTCCTGGAGGTCAAAGATGATTGAAGATTTCTATTGCGAAGAGGTATTAAGCGGACGTACTGCGGTAGAAAAGGTGATCGAGACGGAAAATGTGCTGGCATACCATCATACGCGGCCGTTCTGGCCGGTACATATCGTTGCAATTCCCAAAAAACATATATCTTCACTCCTGACTCTGGAGCCTGCCGACAACGATCTGCTTATTGAACTGATGGATGTTGTTAAAAAGGTTGCTTCCCAGGTGACAGCAGAACACGGTGCCTGCCGGGTCGTCACGAATCTCGGAAAATATCAGGATTCCAAGCATCTGCATTTTCATATTGCACATGGCGAGCCTTTGCATAACAACGAATGAAGCAGCAAATTGCGGCTTATCAGGATGTCACGGTCTTTTTCGCCAAGGCGGCTATCTGATGCAAATGACCTGAAATTCGGCCGATATGTAACTAATTGCTAATCAATCCCGTTAGTTAATTAAGAAGAAAAATCAATTGGGAAGGATAGAAGACGATGAAGAAATGGTTGTGTCTGTTTATATCAGCAGTTATGGCCCTTAGCCTCGAAACGGGTGCTCTAGCAGATGCCGCTCCCGCATCCTCAATGGAGCCGAAGGGCGATGTGGCGAAAATGTACAGGGTTAAGCATGAAATGAAATTTGATCTTCAAGGAAAAGATGCCACGTTAGACGGAAAGGCTATTGCAGCGGACAAACCCATACTAAAAGGGGGCCGTGTATATGTTCCTCTCCGTACCCTTCGGCAGTCTGGTGCAGCTGAAAGCGTTACCTGGAATGCCGCGAAACGGCAGGTACAGGTCGTGATCCATCCTGAGGTGCAGCCGCCGCTTAGTAAGCTGACCTTCCGGATCGGTTCGGAGGATGCGTACCTTTCGGATGGAAGCGCGATCGGCGAGAAAATACCGGCACCGTTCCTTGCTTCGGGAAAGGTTTATGTACCGGTAAGGGCGTTATCCTGGCTTGGAATGTCGGTCTCAACCGAGAAGAACACGGTGGTCTGGAGGTGGAGCGATAAAGTCATAGAGGTATTAAAACCTGAATGGGAGACTGATCAAGCCAGCACCACGTTCACCATGCTGTATCAGAAGGATATGTATATTCCGCAATACATGTATTCATTAGGAAGCGGCGGTTGGGGAGGCGAAACAGGCAAGGTAACGGAAAAGGATATATCCATGGATGGGCGGATGTATAACCGGATGCAGTTTACCGTAAAATTGCGCCCCGGGCCCAATGCGGTGATGCTCACCGCAGTATCGGCTGGCAGCAAGATCGTTACTGTGAAGAGGAAGGTAACAGATATGAGCTCGCTACCGATCACCGTATTGGAGATGGGGAAGGAGAACATTGCTTTCACCAGCCCCCTTCATGGCTATATCCAGGCAAAACCTGGACAAAAGATTGAAGTGTCGGGAGACATCCTGCAGCATGATGACCTGTTCGATAATCTGACCATCAGCGTTGAACGGTATCAACCGTCAAGCAAGGACAGTTATCAAGTCTATGAAGAGATTAAAAGCTTCAAGCTGCCCATTAAGAACCAAAAGTTCACAGGCTCGTTCACATTAAGTGAAAAGGGCAGCTATCTGATCAGAGTGATCAGTCCTGCCTATATTCCTTCCCCCGAACACGGACCATCGATGACGCAATGGGCTGAATTCGCGGTAGAAGTAGAGAAGTGACACAAGGTGTAAAAAAAGTCCAACTTATTGCTTTTAAAGTTGGACTTTTCCTTCAACTTGACGTAGTTATGACCTTCTTTTTGTCCTGTTTCACATATCTGCCCATTTTCCGGGTAACTCAATATAGCTCTCGCCTTTTCCTACATATACCGTTTGTCTTGCTATTTTTGTTGCTTCCTGGGAAGCCCAGGGTCCCTTGAAGTTCGAATGCACATGATAGGCAGGGAAGTTGGAAGAAGAAACCTCAACCCGAATAAACGATCCTTTCTGCAGCTGCCAGGCCGTCGGCCACATCTCGATCTTTACATCTACAGGCTCGCCAGGCGTGTAGACCAGAGGACGATCGCTGTTGTTGCGGTATACAAGAGAGGTGATGCCATCCACGATATTAAAGCTTCGCCCATCGGGGAAAACCTCCATGAGCTTTACGCTAAAGGCCGTATCTTCCGCATCAGTGCTCACTTTCAGGGATACCTGTATTTTACCGGTTATGTTTTGCGGTTCCTCAAAAACCGGAGAATCAAAGTAGAGAACATCACTCCGCTGCCGGTGATCCGGCTGCAGCAGGCTTCCATGCGGGGCTCCGCCGAAGCCCGGGATAATCCAGGCTAATAACGCGCTTCCGCCGTGAGTAGGCAGCGGGTTTTGCGGATCATATTCATACTGCACCTTTCCCGATGCAGAGGGTTCTCTGCCCAGCCTTCCTGTAATGCGGGAAGAGCCTTCATCCGCGGATAAATACATACGCCGGGAAACGCCCGCAAGAGGCCAGGCATCTGCATGCTCCCATTTGCCTGCTCCGATCCGGTAATAAGAAACCGGGTGAGAAGGGGCTGAATGTTCATGTTTAAGATGAACCGCGAACCATTCCAATCCAGCTTTAATTCTGGCCGTTCCCAGAAGGTTGGCATCCGATAGTCGAGCTCTCCGGGAGAGTTTCCGATATGATCCCAGGGACCGATGACCAGTCTGCTCGATTTTTTTATTTCATCAGGAAGCAGTTCATAGCCTTTTAGAGCGCCTTCAAGGTGGTGATCGAACCAGCCTTCCACCACGAAGACAGGGATATTGATTTTTTGCGGAATTTGCAGGAGCAGGGACCAGATTCCCTGCTGCCAATACTCCGACGCGCGGCTCGTTTCCGAGATGTAATGCTGGTAGAAGGACAGGGGCTGACCGAACAGCTCTTGGTCTGCAATTTGATGTGGCCGGATTTGTAATGCCTGCTGATATAATGTGCCTGGATGGGCCTCTGTCTTGATTCCGGAATTGGCAAAAGCCCATGAAGTATAAATATCGTGCCGGAACATGCCGTTAGAATACATCTGCCCATACCTGTCAACCCCGAACAAGTCAAGGAACACCGTCTTCACTTCAGGAGGAAAAGCATCCGCAATAATCCATGTCGTGTAAGACGAATAGGATTGGCCGAACAGAGCAATATTCCCGTTTTGAAAAGGCTGCTGAACCAGCCACTGCAGTGTATCGATCCCGTCCTCGCGTTCATTCACGAACGGCTCCCATTTTCCTTCAGAAGCTCCGGTGCCGCGGCAGCTTTGAATCAGGACGGCGTAACCGTGCTTTACAAAATGCATGCAGCTCGCTTCATGGTAAGAGTGGATATGGGGATACGGATGACGAATGAGAATGCAAGGCCAGCTTTCGCCCTGATCCGGAACATACAAGGAGGCATCAAGCAGTATGCCGTCCCGCATGGGGATTTTCACGTTTTGCACGCCCTTGACCTCGAAGCTCCCCGGCTCGATCTCCCGTTCGATTTGGGAAGCAATCTGCAGCATTTCGGGATCCAGTTGAAATTTGTTCATACTAAGTGCCACCTTCTTTGATAAGTTAATGCTGAGGCTGGTTTATTGCCGGGCTTAATGGTTGCGCCTTCTTGGAACCCAGCCTGATGATGATCAAGATCGCGAGGAAGGCAACTGCGTACATCACCAAATTGTAAACCAGTGAGACGGAATAGGATTGCGTGCTGTCAAACAGAGTACCATGCATATATACAGATAACGCATTGGAGATCGCGCCGAACATCATGATGATCGATAAAAATTGGCTGTAGTCCCTGGAACCAAAAGATGTACGAATCAGCAGTGGCAGTGCGATCAGGACAATGGCTTGCCCAAGACCGCTGGCAAAACCTGAACCGTTGAGCAGCAATGGCTGATGAATCCACCCCATACTGTACCAGCCCATACTGCCAACTAGAGCAAAGAGCAGCACTACAGTGCCTGGTTTAACTTTATCCAGCAAATATCCCATTAAAAACTTGCCGGCCGCCGCTCCCAGCAGAAGGGCCGACATCACACTGGCGCCAACGGTTAAAGTGAAGCCGAAATTTTCAGCCAGGGCAGGAACGTGCTGGACAAGTGAACCGGCTGACTGCAGCGCTACCACGGCGAGGATGTACAAATAAAAAGCCGGAAACTTGTATGCATTTTTAAAGGAGGCACCTTCCGATTCTGAACCCGTATCCATTGCGGGCTCCCCGGCCAGGACAGTGGTATCTTTTGTTTCCCTTCCATAGGGCATGACACCGTTTTCAGGTTTGAACTTGATAATGAACAAGGAAATGGGAAGCAGAAGCACCAGAGTCAGAATGCCCATAATGGTGTAAGCCGTTCTCCACCCAAAGTTCAGGATCCAGTCGCTGACTAAAGGATTGAATAAGGAACCTCCTACGGCAGTGAGGGCGCCGGTGATTCCAAACAGCATACCCAGCTTCTTCTCAAACCAGTTCCCCAGCAAAATAGGGATGGAGATCATGATCGAGATTTGCTGGGCAAAACCCATGAGCACTTTAATTACATAAAAAGGAGTGATCGACTGAATAAATGAGCAGGCTATGAAACCAAAGCCTACGATTGCAAAAGAAACAGAAAGAAGAAGCTTTGTATTGACTTTTTTGAACAGCGTTCCCGCAAACAGCAGGGCGACAGCGCCGGCAATGCCGTTCAGCGTTGCATTCAAAGAAATTTGCGCTCTGGTCAAATGCAAATCCTCACTCATTCCTCCCCAGAATAGGCCGGCCGTATTCACCGTCAGACCGAAACCGACAAATGAAATGATACAGCAGCTGAGAAAAATAAACCATGCGTAATGAACCTTGTCTTTCATCCTGTTTCCCCCTTGGAGTGTGTCATAAAATACGATCATTCCACTATTCGGAATACCATTCTAAAAATCGAAGAAATAAAAAACCATTTCTTTTTTCGTTCTACTATGTGGAATGATATTCTTGAATATGGAATGACTTTAGATTATAATCTGGATATTAGCATACGCTTACATGTTTATCAAGAATGGATTATTTGGGAGATAGGTGGTATGAATGACAACAAAGTCGAATGTCACTTTAAAGACGCTGGCGGTTATGAAGGCTTTTATCGATAAACAATCCGTATGGGGGGTTAATGAGCTTGCCCGTTATTTGGACTGCCCGGCCAGCTCTCTGCATCGAATTTTAAAGACGTTAAGGGAAGAGAACATCCTGCAGGTATTGCCGGAAACCAATAAATACACTATAGGCAATGAATGGGCAAGAATGTCGTCCGTGGTCAATGCGAATTTTGGCATTAAAGCGGTTGCGGAGCCTTCATTGAAGCGTCTGGCCCAGGAGCTCAATCAATCCGTATATTTGGCCATTTATCAAGAGCAGCATCAAAAGCTGTCTTTTATCCTCGGTATTCACAGCTCGAACGCGCTGCAGTACAGGCTGGAATTGGGCGTGCTGCAAGCCATTCATATCGGCGCCAGCGGCAAAGCAATTCTGTCGTTTTTGCCTGATGAAAGCATCAATAGCATACTGGAGCAGGAGCAGGTATCCCCCCAGGAGCGTGAACAGATATGGGCTCATATCCACGAGGTGCGCGAAAAGGGCTATTCCTATACATTCAGTGAACGGAAAAGCGAGTCGATCGGCATCGGAGCCCCTTTATTCGATGCAACCGGTTCGATTGTCGGCAGCATTATTTGCGCCATCCCGTTGAATTTGTACCAAGAAGAGCTTAAGGAAAGCATGATTCAGAACGTAGTGGAGACTGCGCGGGAAATTTCTTATCATCTCGGTCATAAGCTGTAGTATAAATACATGAAAAAGAGACATGCCTGATCGTCTGTCAGTGAGAGCACTGATGCGACGTATCTGCATGTCTTCTTTCACTTCAAGCAAGACCATTGGAATGTTTGTTAACTACTATGCAATATTCCGTTGCGGATTGCGGCTGCAAGGCCCTCGGGATTCTCCCAGGCCATGGAATGGCCTGCCTGCTTGACGACTTCGATATGTACATCATGGTTTGCCAGCTCCTGCATGTCGGGATCAGGCAGCGAGTTTTCACCAAAGATGAACGTTTTCGGACATTCCAGCGTATAAAGAATTTCTCTCCATGAAGGAGTCTGGCCCTCGACCGCTGACTTTGAAATCAGGTACGTTGCTTTGGGAGACCACACGGAAAGGCTGGCTGCCCATAATTGATTGGAGCTCTGCTGATTTTTCACAATCATATCCTTCCAGCCATGTTGAATATACTCCTGCATATCATACGCCGCAATGGCCTTGCTGATAAAGCCGCCACCGCTGTCCAAATTCGACTCGCTTAAAACAATTTTTTGCACACGCTCCCTGCACTTGTCCGCCAGAGAGAGGGCTACCGCTCCGCCAAGGCTATGGCCAAACAGAATGAATTTATCCAGATTCAGCCCTGAAATCATTTCCAGCAGATATTCTGCATGATCATTTACGGTGTAGCTGAAATGCTCCGGCTTGTCGCTGAAGCCTGCTCCGAGCAAATCGACGAGAATCCTTCTGTGATCGGCCAGATCCGGCTGAGCCGCAACCTGCGGGTAGTCAAACGATCCGGCGCAACCGAGCCCATGGATAAATAGAATTGGCGTCCCTTCGCCGGGAAAATCATGATATCGTACAAAACTGTTTAATTTCTTAAGTTCATATTCCTGCATGCTTTTATACTTCCCTTCCATAAAGTCGTTTCTTTGTTGGCTCTATTGGTTTTAACCCCGTTCGGCACAGTCATTATAGCACATATGTTCTTTTTTTTAGTGCAGAAAGATGGCGATTTAATCTCTTCTAAAGCCTGAAGCTATTGAGGATGGGCTTCTCGATATCACTGACAAAAGAGCTTGACGATGAGAATAAAGGCGTGTTACTCTCTGCTTAAAGGTTTAACCATGCATAATTCATGGAGATTAAACGTTTAATAAAGGAGGATTCATTGCAACCATTATCGAATGCCGTTAACGGAAAAGGCTGGTATCTTCGATATGATTCCGCTTTGATGATTTGTTTGCCGATGTCTGTCCAAGTCGGTTACATTGCGGTAAAATGGCTGGTTAGCGTCAACAATGTAAGCGCTGTCTTTTTTTGTTGCCCGATATACGGTCACTCGGTCTGATAAAGGACTGAGGGACAAAGGCAGAAGTGTGCAATGAGTCTTCATTCTCCCGAAAGGTGGTGCTGCCCGTCCAACTCAAGATTCGGGAAACGACAGCCAGATCAGCATTCATGTGAGAGCAAGATGAAAATGATCCGGGAGGAATCCAGAGTGTCGTATAGGAGAATGTGCATTGGGGTCTTTTTATTGGTTTTTATTCTTATGCTGGCAGGATGTGGGCCGCAGCGCAGCGTCGATCGTGTTGAAAGCGCAGGTCAATCCGGGACGGATGAAGACATGAAGCCGAAGCCTGCGGAGCTGACCATCTGGGCGGATGACAATGCCGAAAAGCTGGCAGCTTTGAAGGGGATAACAGCGAAATATACAGAGCAAACAGGCATTCCGGTGAATATTACGCCGATTGCCATGAACGATCAGCCGCAGGCACTGTCGCTTGACGGACCCGCGGGCAAGGGACCGGATCTTTTCTATCAGCCGGGTATTGGCAGCCTCTCCGTGCAAGGGCTTGTACAGCCGTTAAAGGTGAGCGAGGAGGACACAGCCAAGTTTACGAAGGAGACTTTGGAAGCGCTTAGCTATGACGGGAAGTTGTATGGATTGCCGTTTGTGGTTGAGACGTATGCCCTGCTGTATAACAAAGAGCTCGTTCCCGATGCTCCGAAGACCATCGCGGAGCTTGAGCAGCTTGCCGGAAAAATGACAAATGCGGGCAGCGACGAGTACGGTTTTCTGTATGACGCCACGAACTTTTATTATTCATGGGCATTTACGGGCGGAAGCGGCGGTTACATTTTTAAAGAAACGGATACCGGCTTTGACATCAATGATATAGGGCTTAATCAGGCAGGGTCTGTTAAAGGGCTGAGCCTTATTCAAAGCTGGTTCGAGAAGGGCTATTTGCCTAAAGGAGTGAACGGCGATATTGTCGGCGGCCTGTTCAATGAGGGCAAGGTAGGGGCGGTAATCAACGGACCATGGGCCATTACCGACCATAAGGCACAGCTGGGGGATAAGCTTGCCGTTGCGGCGCTGCCCGTCATGGAGGACGGTACCCATCCGCAGTCATTCATCGGCGTAAAAGGGTGGATGCTCTCTGCTTATTCCAAAAACCCGGAGTGGGCCACCGATCTGGCCGTATTTTTGACCAATGCGGAATCGTCCATGGCATGGTTTAAAGCGACAGGTGAAATGCCGGCTCATCTTGATGCCTTGAATGATCCTGTGCTCGTTAATGATCCGCTGGTCGCCGGCTTCTCGGAGCAAATACAATACGGAAAACCATTCCCGAATGTGGCGGAGCTGACGCATGTGTGGGACCCGATGGCGAATGCGCTTAAATTTGCGTCGGAAGGGGAAGACGTGCAGACTGTGCTTGATGAGGCCGTCGTCCAGATTCAAGACAAAATAAAAATGGCGGGCGCACAGTAGGCTTGGATCTGCAGAGATAAGTGAGGAATGAGATTCATGACGGTTGAAGAAGGTGAGGAGCTTGGCGGCAGGCCAATCTATAAAAAAGTCCAATCATTATCCGGCTTTATCTGCAGCGCTTTCTATCATACCCGGGCTTGGTCAGCTTTATAACCGCAGGTATGTAAAGGGGAGCCTGTTTCTTCTTTTGTCGGCGGCGGTTTTGTCAGGGCTGTACGACTTTTTGAACATCGGATTCTGGGGCATTTATACGTTGGGCACCATTCCTATGCTGGATGATTCCCGCACGCTGCTTGTACAGGGTTTGTTGTCTGTTATTCTGGCAGGGTTCATGGTCATTTTCTATGCTTACAATTTTATCGATGCTTATCGCGACGGACGGCAGCTGCAAAACGGCTTCACCATTCCCAGCCTGAAGGAAGGCTTTCACGCCGCATGGGACCGCGGTTTTCCTTATTACATGGTGCTGCCGGGTTTCTTCATATTGGCTTTCGTGGTTGTATTTCCGTTATTGTTCATGATTTGCCTTGCTTTTACGGATTACAATTTATACAATTCTCCGCCAGCCAAGCTTCTGAATTGGGTTGGATTTGATAATTTCAAAATTTTGTATACGGAAGAAATATGGCGCTCAAGCCTGCTGTCCGTTTTATCATGGACAGTGGTGTGGACGTTCGTCGCAACGACGCTGCAAATCGCCGTCGCCATGCTGTTGGCCGTCATGGTAAATGACGCCCGGGTCAAGTTCAAGAGGCTGATCCGCACTGTGTTTATTCTCCCCTGGGCTGTTCCCTCCTTCGTGACCATTCTAATCTTTGCAGCGATGTTCAACGACGACTTTGGCGCAGTCAATCGGGAGCTGCTGGCACCGCTCGGTGTGCAAATTCCGTGGATGTCCGATCCAGTGTGGGCGAAGGTCACGATCATCATGATCCAGGTGTGGTTAGGCTTTCCGTTCGTCTTTGCGCTGTTTAGCGGCGTGCTGCAAAGCATATCGCAAGACTGGTATGAAGCGGCAGATGTGGACGGCGGCAGCCGGTGGAATAAGTTCAGATTTATTACTTTGCCCCATGTGCTGTATGCGACCGGGCCGCTGCTCATTATGCAGTATGCGGGTAACTTTAACAATTTCAACATCATCTATTTGTTTAATCAGGGCGGACCCCCGGTTCGTAACCAGACGGCAGGCGGAACAGACATCCTGATTTCGTGGGTGTATAAGCTTACCTTTGAAAATAACAATTACAAAATGGCGGCGGCAATTTCGATTATTATGGGCCTCGTTGTGACCATCTTTGCGTTCTTTCAATTCAGCCGCAGCCGGTCGGCCCGGGAGGAGAGGATGTTCTGATGAGCAGAAAGGCCAAAAACCGCCTGGAATTAACGCTGATTTACAGCGTGGTGCTGATCATGTTTATGGTCATTGCGTACCCTCTGCTGTGGACGATGAGCATCTCGCTGAATCCCGGGACCAGCTTGTTCAGCTCAAGCATTGTACCGGAGCGATGGTCCTTTATTCATTATGAGTGGCTGTTTGCGAATCCGCAGAGCGATTACCTGTTGTGGTATAAAAATACGCTTTTTGTGGCAGCTGTCACGTCGGTCGTATCCGTTCTTGTCGTTTCCTTTGTGGCATTCGCTTTTTCCCGGTATGATTTTGTGGGCCGAAAATATGGCATTTACTCGTTCCTGCTGCTGCAGATGTTTCCTGTACTGATGGGCATGGTCGCCATTTATTTGCTGCTGAACGTAGTCGGGCTGCTGGATTCCCTGTGGGGCCTCGTTGTCATCTATATCGGCGGCGGGCTTCCCATGAATGCGTTTTTGGTCAAAGGTTATCTGGATACCATTCCGAGGGATCTTGACGAGTCGGCCAAAATGGACGGTGCCGGACATTTCAGAATTTTCTTTCAAATTCTGCTGCCGCTTACAAAGCCAATCCTTGCGGTGGTCGCACTGTTTAACTTTATGGCACCGTTCATGGACTTTCTGCTGCCACGCATCATTTTGCGCAGCCCGGAGAAATTTACGCTGGCCCTCGGTTTGTTTAATTTTATCAACGACAAATTCGCCAATAACTTTACCCGTTTTGCGGCAGGCGCCATTTTAATTGCAGTACCCATCGCCATTGTCTTTCTGTTCCTGCAGCGGTATTTGATTACAGGTCTCGCAGATGGTGCGACGAAAGGGTAGCGTTAGAAGCACCAGATTGAAACTCGAGTGTATCCTTCGGGAGGGGACGAAATGAAGAGAAGATCTGGTTTGAAAGCAAGAGGATTGCTGCTGTTCATGGTTGGCTGTATGATATTGACGCTCGTGGCGCTGCCGCACCCGGCATATGCTGCCGTTTCCTATGAAGCCGAGGAGGCCTCTTTGTCGGGTGGCGCGGTGGCGGAATCCAATCATGCCGGGTATTCGGGCTCCGGCTTTGTCGGCGGCTTCACTGACAGCAACAAGGGCTCCGCTTCCGTCAGCTTTACAGTGGAATTGTCCGCAGCTGGCACCAGGGATGTAACACTTCGTTATGCCAACGGGACAGGATCTGCCATGACGCTCAGCCTTTACGTCAACGGAGTGAAGACGGGGCAAACGCAGCTGCCACCCACACCGTCCTGGGATGAATGGGGGACGAAGGCCGAGAGGGTGACGCTTCATGAAGGCAGCAATACGGTGCAATATCGCTTCGATCCGACAGATACAGGCAACGTGAATCTGGATCATATCGTTGTCGGGGAGCCGCTTTCCGAGCCGGAGCCCGAACCTGAGCCGAATCCTGATTCACCGGACGTGTATCAAGCGGCGGAGCAGTTTTTTTCCGGCGGAGCAGTCAAAACGGGAAATGTGCTGCACAATTTTGACGCTGCAGGTGCCCGGGTTATTTTTACGGTCAATTTGTCATCCGGGGGAAATAAAAACGTGACTTTGCGTTATGCCAAGAGTACCAGTGGAACCGGAACCATGAACATATATGTGAACGGTGTTTACACGACGACAGCCTCGCTTGCTTCCACTGGCGGAACGGATGTCTGGGCAAATCAAACGGAGACGCTTCCACTTCGCAAAGGCTTAAACACCATAGGGTACGAGACAAGCGGCGGGGCGATGAGCGGTGTCACCATCGACTCATTGACTATTGAGAATGGCATTGCGCTTGCAAGCCGGGGGGCGACCCTGTCATACCGGGAGCTGGAGGCGGAAAAGGGGACGACAAATGCACAGGTGCTGGCACCTTCCCGTGAGTATCTGACGGTCGAAGCCGAATCCTCCGGACGAAGCGCGGTAAAGCTGTCATCTACAGGCCATTACGTGCAATGGACCGCACCAGAAGCGGCGAATTCCCTGATTGTCCGTTACAGCATGCCGGATGCTCCTGGCGGTGGAGGAACGGAGGGAACGCTTAGCTTGTATGTGAACGGGGTCAAGCAGCGAACCTTGAACCTGAGCTCCAAGTTCGCCTGGACGTACGGTGCTTATCCTTATAATGACAATCCCGCGAACGGCGGTGCGCACCATTTTTATGATGAAAGCCGCTTTCCGGTGGGGAACATTCCGGCCGGAGCAACAGTAAGGCTGCAAAAGGACGCAGGGGATACAGCCGCTTATTATACGATCGATTTGATTAATCTGGAGCAGGTGGAGCCAGCATACACCATGCCGGCGAATTTCGTGAGCATCACCGATTTCGGTGCGGTTGCGAATGATCTTAACGACGATACGCAGGCACTGCGCGAAGCGATACAAAATGCCAAATCGACGGGCAAAGCCGGTGTCTGGATTCCGGCCGGCACATTCCGCATGAACGACAGAGTGAACGTTGATAACGTGCACATTCGCGGAGCGGGCATGTGGCATACGACGCTGCAGGGAACCAACGGCAAAGGGGGCTTCTATGGTACAGGCGGGAATGTGCGGATTGCCGATCTGTCGATCTTCGGCGATTCGCTCTTCCGGAACGACGTCGCGGATCACGCCGGGATCGAGGGCAACTTCGGCACGGGTTCGCTTATTCAGAATGTCTGGATCGAGCATATGAAGGTCGGGTTCTGGCTGCAGAGCGGTACTGACGGCTTGTACATTGCAGGCGGACGTGTGCGGAATACATGGGCAGACGGCGTCAACTTCCACGGCGGGGTGAAAAATACGACAATCAGCCACTTCAACGTACGCAATACAGGAGATGACGCCTTCGCGATGTGGTCGGACGGTACGCCGAACGAGAACAATGCGTTCCGGTATAATACGGCGCAGATTCCGGTTTTGGCCAACACGTTTGCCGTATATGGCGGAAAAGCCAACAAAGTATGGGATAACATTGCCGCGGATACCGTGACCGCTTCGGCAGGAATTGCCGTGAGCACCCGTTTTAACGCCGTACCGTTCAGCGGAACGACGGAGGTCAAACGCAATACGCTGCTTCGCACCGGCGGCTATGAGCCGAATTGGAACACAAGCTTCGGTGGGTTATGGATTTATGCAGAGAATCAAAATATTACATCACCGATTGTGATCGAACAGGTGGATATCCTGGACAGTACCTTTGAAGGCATCAAGTTCAGCTTTAATCAGCAAATCAGCGGCATTGTGCTGGATGGTGTAAACATTGATGGAGCAGGAACGTATGGCATTTATTTTGACGGGGTCACAGGTTCGGGATCGTTCTCGAACGTTGTTGTAAAAGACGCTGCTTCGGGTGGTCTTTACAATCCCAATAATGCTTTTCAGATTGTTAGAGGCTCCGGAAACAGTGGCTGGTAAATTCATGGCCGATCTGCGTGCAAGCGGGTTGGCCAGTTGAACAAAAATGTGACTGAGGATTGCCTTTGCGTCTGTGCAAGACGGACGCTTGGGCCGGCTTTCCGTATTGGGATGGCCTGGGCTATAATGTGAAAAAACGTTTCATTCAAAGAGAGCGGTGTCTATATGAAGCAAGAAGTCAGCATCGTAGATGTAGCCAAGGAAGCAGGGGTCTCCATCGCCACCGTATCCAATGTCGTGAATGGCAAAGGCCGGGTATCGATGAGTACGATAAAGAAGGTTCAAAGAGTGATCGAAGAGCTTGGCTATACGCCCAATTTGCCTGCCCGGAATTTGAAGACACGGAGAACAGACCTGATCGGTCTGGTTGTGCCCACCATGAAGCCGGGGCGACTGCAGGACAACCCGTTTTACTGGGATCTGCTGGCTGGTGTGGAGGAGGGGGCGCGTGACCGAAAATTTCATATTATTTTGACCGGCATCGATGAAAGCACGGAGACGTTCGCATTCGTGAAGGAGCGAAGACTTGATGGCTTGATCATTGTGGGTATTAACGAGAGATCACAGGCGATCGACCGGGTTATGGAGCTCGGTGTGCCTGCTGTCTTTATAGACAGCTATCTGCAGGACAGCGAATTCTATCAAGTCAATCTCGATGATCGCATGGGCAGCTATCGTGCAACGTCTTATCTGATTGCTCAAGGTCATCGAAGGATTGCGTTATTAATCGGTGACATTCCCATGGAGCGGATTGCCAACTATGGCGTGCTGCATGAGCGTTGGCTCGGATATAAGGATGCATTGGAGGAAGCAGGCATTCCGTATGATCCTCAGTTAATGATTAAGCTGCCGACCTCCCTGGAGGGAGGTTATCAAGCGGCGAACAGACTTGTGGAGCTGACGGACGTCACTGCAATTTTCTCTTTTTCCGATGTGAGCGCAATGGGAGTGCTTAGGAGCCTGAAGGAAAAAAATAAAAGTGTACCCGGCGAGTATTCCGTGATCGGTTTCGATAATTTATTTATGTCCGAATATACCTCTCCATCGCTGACGACCGTTTCGCAAAACATATTGGAAAAGGGACATACGGCGGTTCGCATGCTTCTTGATCAAATTGACGGTCAGCCGATCGCAGAGCGACGCAAGACACTGCCCGTTGATTTGATCGTGCGCGAGACAACCGGGCGAGGGCCATTCTTTTGAGCCTTCAACATGGCTAATGCTCCCCTTTTTGATTAGAAAATTTGGCAGACAAAAGATGATCTCATCCTTCGCTGAATTGTGAGTTTTGAGATCATCTTTTGTTTTTTTCTTTGATACATGCTATGGACCCCACTTTACAATTTCCATTTTATTGTATTTTACGTGATTTTTATGTAAATTTTTGTAGGGAATTACTCCACTGGATCCACAGGGCGGTGAATTGGGCATGCCGATGTGATCGTCTGGAGATGTGTTTAGCTAAAGGAGCGTGAGGGATTTCTTCTTTAGTCATTCCATTTACATGAATTCGCATTTCGAAAAAAATTATTCATACGCTTCTCCCCCCGCCTGAAGCCGACTTCTTTCTAAAGCTTAGACTCTTAGCGAGCCACGAAAACCCCTTGCAGCATAGTAGGAATCAGCTCCATTGTGGTACACGAAGACTGTGTCGTAGCGACGATCACAAAAGAGAGCCCCGCCGAGTTTTCTAATATTAGCAGGTGTTTTCACCCAGCTTGATGTTTTCATATCGAAATTCCCAAGCTCTTGCAGCCCCCGGTATTGTTCTTCCGTTAAAAGCTCAATGCCCATGGCAGCAGCCATATCCATAGCGTTATTTTCCGGTTTATGTGCTTTCCTTGACTCCAGCGCTTCACGGTCGTAACAAACACTTCTGCGGCCTTTGGGACTTTCCGTTGAACAATCATAGAAAATGTATTCATCCGTCTCTTCATCATGACCAACAACATCCGGTTCACCGCCGGTTAATTCCATTTCATTGAGTGACCATAATTTTTCAGAGTTAGCTTCGAGTTTTGCTTGAACTTCGGCCCATTCCATGCCTGTATGGCGGTTTACGTTTTTCTCAAATCTGGCTTTCAATGTTCCAAGCAGTTCTTCACGTTGATCTGGTGACAGATCCTTTTTGATACCGGTTTCATTACTCTTTGTCATGGTAGATTCCCCCTCATATCATATGTTTTACTCCATTGGCGTTAAACTTTATATTTCCATTATAACCACGGGAATCCAACTCAACAAACCTTGATACTCGTAATATTAACTTAGAAAAAGGAGTAGAGAGCATCTTCAAAATCTTCGTAATCTTCATCAGTAATAACCTAGGAATAATATGGTAATTTATAATTGTTAACAGTTTTTTTGGTATCCGTTGATTTTGATAGTAAGAAGGGCGGCGGAATAATGGATCTGTACATCTCAAATGAATTAAACAATGCTGACAAAAACTGAGCTTTCAAGCTTCCCCATGTCAATATTTTAAAAGCGTTTCCCCAGGTCAGCGGTCATGAAAAAGTCTCGATATCCTCCTCAATGGCAGCAGGATGGGCCCATGTCCTTAAATTTGTGGTATTTACTGACCATTGATTTTAGAAAGTGAACTTGTCAAAATAGAAACACTGCCACTTATGACGAGTTTGTAACCTTTTTTAGTATTTTTCGCGATAGGAAAGGAGCTCAAATGCAGCAAGAAGAAATCCGCCCCGGACAGGACGAACGGAGCACGAGGAAGACTAGCGGTTCGGCAAGGACGCTGGCTCTTCGTCTAATTGAGTTGTGCGGAGGAACGGCCAATGTGATCGAATGCTTGCACTGCACGACACGCCTTCGTTTCAGGGTGAAGGACAGCCGCCTCGTCGATGAGCCCGGTCTTAACGCTGCAGAAGCGGTACTGGAGGTACTTGTTCGAGGTGGCCAGTTGCACATTATCCTAGACCCGTCTGTTGTCTTTAAAGTGCATCGCCATATCGTCAGCACACTTCAGAGCGGCGAACCGCTGATAAAGACGGAAAAGGAACAGAGCCTTTCACCTGTTCCGGCGGCGCTGCCGAGCAGTCTGAGCGCCCCTGCACGGACATCCGATGCAGGAAGGGTGTTGGGAGACCGCGGGCTGCTAAACCGATTCATGGCTGCAGCTCTCGTTTTTTCTGATATTGTCGTCCCCATCATTCCGCTCTTTATCGGGGCCGGGCTGATGCTTGGCCTGTTTAACCTGATGGGCGTTATGGGTTGGAATGACCCGGACAGCGTCCGGTTTCGGGCCCTGTCGTTATTGACCGGTTCAGCCTTTCAAATCATAGCCGTCATGTTCGGTTATCACACGGCCAGACGGTTCGGGGGCACTCCGGCGCTGGGGGCCGTAATCGGCATCGTCATGACATATCCCGGTTTTCTCCGTTTTACCGGTTTTGGAGGGAATGGGCCGGATCCTCAATCTTTTCTGATTGCACCGCAATTCGGATATCAGGGAGCGGTGATTCCAACGATTCTTGCGGTCATGCTGCTGGCTTTGATCGAGAAGGGGCTGCGCCGGATCATACCTTCGTCCGGAGCGGCTCTCATCATCCCTTTTCTGTGTTTTGTCTTGGCGGGCAGCCTTGCCGTTCTGGTCATTGACCCCCTTACGTCCCGCTTGGGTGCCTTTCTCAGCAGCTCGCTGGAGCAGGTGTTCACCTGCGGCGGCACGGTTTTTGGCTTGCTGCTCGGCGGGATTTACAGCACCATTGTGATCACTGGATTGCACCAGGGTATTCAGGCCGTGGAAATCGGGCTGATTTCCAATCCGGACATCGGTGTCAACTTTCTGCTCCCGATCTGGTCCATGGCGAATATCGCACAGGCCGGTGCCGGGCTTGCCGTATATGCCCGAACTCGGGATATGGCTTTGAGGAAAGTCGCGCTTCCCGCTTCCATCACTGCGTTATTCGGGATCACCGAGCCGGTTACCTTCGGCGTTAATTTGAAGCTTGGACGCCCCTTTCTGGGAGCTGCGGCCGGGGGCGCCGCTGGAGGAGGCTATGTGGCATTTCACCAGGTGGTGGCCAATTCGTTCGGGTTAACCGGAATTCCCATGATTGCCTTTGCCGTGCAGCCCGGAGGGATGAATCTGGTCCATTATCTGACCGGATTTTTGATCGCCTTGGCGACCGCTTTTGCGGTCACCTGGTTTTTGAGCGGAGAGAAACCCGCTCAAGACACTACCTCAGTAAACCTCCCGCAGGTACAGGGATAGGAGAATGAGATGAAAATCAAGAAGATACTTAACAATAATGCAGCCGTCGTCAATGATCATGGAGAAGAGAAGATCGTCATTGGGTCCGCCATTGCTTTTCAGAAAGGAAAAAACGACATCATCGATCCGACTCAAATCGAAAAGGTATTTGTGATGGAGGATCCCGCTCAATACAGCCACCTGCAGGAAATGCTGCGGACCCTGCCGGAAGAGGAAATTGCCGTATCCCAGGAAATCATCGCATTTGCCGAACGTGAGCTGGGTGTAACGTTTCAGGAGCATATTCATATCGCGCTGACCGATCACCTCTCATTCGCGCTGGAGCGGATTGGTAAAGGAATGTCTATCCGGAACACACTCCTCGAGGAAATCCGCATTCTTTATCCGCGGGAGTTTCAAATCGGGCTCCAGGCGAAACATATGATCCGTGAGAGACTGCAGGTGATTATTCCGGAGGATGAGGTGGGCTACATCGCCATGCACATCCATACCGCCTGGAAAAACGCCGGCAGCCGCAGCAAGGGACAGGAGAAAACCGCCATGATCCGCGATATTGCCGAAGGTGTGGGACAAGCCGCGGGAGTTGTGCTGGATCGGCGTTCCGCCAATTATGAGCGGCTGCTGACACAGCTTGAAAATATGCTGCAAACGGACGAGTCGGGTCATCTCCATAATGAGCTGAACGCGGAGCTTGTGATCATCGCCAAGAAAAATTTTGCCGAAGCCTATGCACAAGCCCGCAGGATCGGTGATCTGGTGGAAGAAGATTACGGATACCTTTTCACTGACAGCCAATTGGTGGTCATCGCCATGGAAATCAACCGGGTAAGCTCCCGGCTCGGCATGCTCCAATCATGATCCGTAAGACCCTTTTATTTTGTGAAACAAGAGGATTTAGTTCAGCTTATGGTATGAATCCACGAAAAAAAGCGCCTTTAGTCTCGCTGTAATTCAGGAGTTTCGGTCTATACCCAAATCCCGTTAAAACAGTATAGAATGTCCGTGACAACAAAATTATGTGGGATTGTTACTGCTTAAGCAGGCAAGGCCTAAAAATCCATTAGGGACGGCTATCACCGTCGACTAAGGGCATTTTTAGGTCTTTTTCTGTTTACCGGAACAACATCCCACGCAAAAAAAGGAGCAGGAATATGAATTTCAGAAAAGTCGCAAGAAAAGCAACAGCAGTAACCTTTGCAACAGCTTTGTTGGCAGGCGGGGGAGCTTCGGCTTTGGCCAAAGACAGCCAGGAATACAAAGAAAGCTACGGCATTTCCCATATTACACGCCTTGATGCCTTGAAAATTCCGGAACAGCAAACCAAGGAACAATTCAAGATCCCCCAGTTCGATGCCTCAACCATCCGCAACATTCCTTCCGCAAAAGGAATCGGTGATTACGGCACCTCCATCGATTTGGACGTTTGGGATACCTGGCCGCTGCAAAACGCGGACGGAACCGTAGCCACTTATAATGGCTATCAAGTCGTGTTCGGCCTGGCCGGCGACCCGAACAAGAGCTGGGATACGTTTATCTATATGTTTTATAAGAAGCCTGGCGACAACTCGATCGAGGCCTGGAAAAATGCGGGTCGGGTATTCAAAAACAGTGACAAGGACGTTCCCAACGATCCGATCTTGAACAATCAGTCAGAGGAATGGTCCGGTTCTGCTACGCTTACTTCCGACGGTAAAATGCGCCTGTTCTACACCAACCGTCAGCCCTGGGACCCGGCAAACGGATTTTACGGCAAGCAGACTTTGACAACCGCCCAAATCAATGTATCAGAGCCGCAAGACGGTACGCTCAAGGTGGACGGAGTTGAAGATTTCAAATCGATCTTCGATGGGGACGGCAAAATGTATCAAACCGTTGACCAGGCTTTTAGCGGTGGAGACTATTCCGACAACCATACTTTGAGAGATCCTCATTACGTGGAAGACAATGGCCACAAATACCTTGTATTCGAAGCAAACACCGGAACGGAAACAGGTTATCAAGGCGAGGATTCCTTTAATAACAAAGCCTATTATGAGGGCAGCGAGAAATTCTTTGAATCCGAAAGACAAAAATTGCAGCAAAGCCCTGACAAAAAAACAGCCTCACTGGCCAATGGCGCATTGGGGATTATCGAACTGAATGACGACTATACGTTGAAGCAGGTTATGAAGCCACTGATTGCCTCGAATACCGTAACGGACGAAATCGAACGAGCAAATGTCTTTAAAATGAACGGAAAATGGTATCTGTTCACGGATACGAGAGGATCCAAAATGATCGTGGACGGCATCGATAAAGAAGATATCTATATGCTGGGATACGTCTCCAATTCGCTGACAGGGCCTTACAAGCCACTGAACGGAACCGGACTTGTGCTTCATCAGGACCTGAATCCCAATGATATTACCTGGACGTACGCTCACTTTGCGATCCCGCAGGTGCAAGGCAACAACGTGGTTATCACCAGCTATATGACCAACAGAGGTTTGTTCAAGGACCACCATTCTACCTTTGCGCCAAGCTTCCTGGTGAACATCAAGGGCTCCAAAACTTCAGTCGTGCAAAACAGCATCCTTGCGCAAGGCCAATTGACCGTTGACTAATCATTTTCTTTTCTCATGAATAAAACAAAAAAGGCAATCATCATGTCCGCGGCAGGTTGCTGTCTGATGGTACTAGCCTTGGCGATCCAATATCCCGTCATAAGCAAAACGGTGGAGAAGCTTCCGAGGGAAGCTTCTCCACCGCCAAACTATCGGGCGGCTTATCATTTTACAACGCCCGACAAATGGAAAAACGATCCCCAGCGGCCGCTTTATCTGGACGGCAAATATCACTATTATTATCTTTACAACCGTGATTACCCGAAAGGGAACGGTACGGAATGGCGGCAGGCAACATCGGTGGACCTCGTACACTGGACGGATGAGGGGGTGGCCATCCCCAAATATACGAACCGGAACGGGGACCCCTGGTCCGGCTCGGTTGTGGTGGATCAGGCGGGGACGGCCGGCTTCGGCAAAGGGGCCTTGGTCGCGATCGTAACGCAGCCCTCCGCAGACGGGGGCAAACAGGAACAGTATTTATGGTACAGCACCAATCGGGGCAAGACGTTTAGATCATACAGTAATGTCCCAGTCCTGCCGAACCCCGGAACCCGGGATTTCAGAGACCCCAAGGTCATTTGGGATGACCGGTCCCATAAATGGATCATGGCTTTAGCGGAGGGGACGAAGATCGGGTTTTACGAATCCGCCAATCTGAAAAATTGGCATTATACCGGAGGTTTTGACACCGGGGACAACGGGATTGTGGAATGTCCCGAGCTTTACGTGCTGCGGGCGGATGACGGAACCCGCAAGTGGGTGCTTGGCGCCAGCGCAAACGGCCAAGCGTCGGGAAACCCCAGCACCTATGCTTATTGGACGGGGAATTTCAACGGACGGGAATTTAATCCGGATCATCCCGAGCCGCAATGGCTGGACCATGGATTCGATTGGTACGGAGGCGTTACATTCGAGGATGGGAGCAGCAGCGATAAAACCGGTCACCGTTTCGCATTGGCCTGGATGAACAACTGGGCCTATGCCGATAACACACCGACGCTGCGGGAAGGCTTCAACGGTATGGATTCGATTGTCCGCCGAATTGAACTTAAACGATCGGGAGTTGACACCTACCGCCTGGTGTCCAAGCCGATCAATGCCTTGAATCAGAAGGTCGTTGCGACGGATGTTTTTGAGCGTATCGATGTAACGGGCTCTTATACGCTTCCTGTGCAGGGTGATTCCTACCAGATTGAAGCCGATATTTCCTGGTCTGACATCACGAATGCAGGATTCAGGCTCCGGGAATCAACCGGGAAGAGCCGGCATGCCGACGTCGGGGTTTATGTGAAAGGGGGGTACACTTATGTGAGCAGGGCCCTTACGGGGCATCCGGACAAAAGCGGAACAAGGCTGGAAAGCCGGGCCTCGTTTGACCCTGGCAGGAAGAATATCCATCTGAACATTCTGGTGGATAAGCTGAGTGTTGAGGTCTTCGTTGACGACGGCTCGGTGGTGTTCTCCAATGTCATTTTCCCGGATTGGAAGGACCGGGGAATTACTCTGTACTCTGACGGCGGCACCGCCATCTTTAGAAACGTCGTTATCAAACATTTCAAATAAACGAATAGCCGGAGAAGCATATCAAAGAACCGCAACTGGCCTCAGCGCTCAGTTGCGGTTTTTCTCACAGGTGTCCCCTGGGCTGTATGCATTTTCTTGATGATTTAAAAAGTAGTCATAAGTTAAGCCATTGCCTCCGGCATTAATAACTTCGCTGCAACTTTACCTCCAATCTAATACCCTAAAACGAAGTAAGGGGTTTGTAATCCCTTGCTTTTTTTGTGTAAAATTTTCGAAAAAGAGAGGTTTTATATGAAATCATCAAGGATTTTGGTCCGCAGGATGGGTGTTTGCTCAATGTTAAACTATGTCTATTTGGAGTTCGATTATTTCCTTCTGCCGATATACAACAAATGAGACGATATTCCCAAGACGGAAGGGTCCTTAGCGAGTTCAATAAGTAAGTTCATCAGACTCTGCGACTCGCCTTTTTCTTCCCAAGACTGCCTTTGTTCATTACTTATTAACCCACCAATACTAGAAGAACCAATCAAATCAACGGTTTCAAATCCTTGGCTTTCCATAAAGGGCTTAATATCATTAATGTTGAAGTAATAAGCTCCTGTAAATCGTCCCTTATCTACGTGGTTAAAAATCCCAGTATCGCGGAATTCTTTTATTGAATCCATAGTGTCATTGGGTTTCCAGTGCTGTGGAAATTGCAAGGAAGTTATTGTCATTCTCATCCTGCTTTGAAAAGCGACAAAAATAATGCCATCCTTTTTTGTAACGCGAAACAACTCTCTTACAGCATTTATCCGTTCTTCTTCCCTTTGTAAGTGGTAAAGAGGTCCTAACATCAAAGTAGCATCAAACACCTCATTGGGTAATCCGTCCAAATTTATAGCATTTAACACATGAAAGCCGTTGAAGTGTTCCGTTAAGCCCAGTTCGCTTGCCTTCTCCTTAGCAATTTCAACTAGTCTAGGTGTTAAGTCAGAAAGAGTTACATTAAATCCTAACTTCGCTAACTCCATTGAATATTTCCCGGGTCCTGCACCATTGTCAAATACATTACCATGGGGGGGTAAATATTTTTTAATGTAGTGCCAGTTAGTGATAAACTCTAGCGGTTCCCGATCCAACCTACCCCACTCGTCAAAAAGGGAATAATAATCAATAACGTTTTCCATCTGATAACACCTGCCTTAAATATTTCATAAGGCACTACGCCGTAGGTCATAAAAATACTGCACGATTGGATGCTTTAACTTCATCTTCTCGGACATGTTTAAAATCCGCTTTTTTCCAACTCTTCGGTCCACCAATGCCAGAATATTCAACAAGATATCATTGCTCTCTATGCTTTCCTCTACAGAGGTAGATAAAAACTTATTGGCCACTACGATAAAATTTGATTTACTTAATGAGGCCTGTGCTGACAAAAGCTCTTTTGCAAGTCCTGAACTTTTTCTGCTTCTGGCAATGACTATTAAACGATCCTCCGGCACTGTCCCCTTGGTATCTTTTTTGACCGCTTCAATGTCGTCATTGGTGATAGGAATTTGAATATCTGGATCATTCTTGATTTCCAGCTCCGTCTGATACCATCTGATGGAGCTGGTTTTATCACTCATATTGAGTACGTTCTTTTTATCTACCGAAATATAACAAATACCTGATTTATCAGGTAAATAACGGTAACCTGGTGCGCTGTATTCGACCCTTTCATTTAACGCGGGGCTGAGAAAGCTCTCCAGTTGTTGCTTCAATTTGCTCCAGGACATATAATCCCCCTAAGTTCTATTAGCATCTGAATAAGGTATCGAATTCCTCAGCCTAGTCAAGTTCCTTGCTGTCAAATTCATCGAGCAGCGCACGTACTTCACTAGTGGACTTAGCATTCATTAAGCTATTTCTTAATTCACTTGCCCCTCGAAACCCACGGACATATATTTTAAAGAAGCGGGAGAGAGGTCTGAACGAACGGGGTTCCAGTGCTGAATATTGATCATGGAGATCCAGATGCAGCCGCAGCAAATCAAGCAATTCCCTGCTGCTGTGCTCCTTCGGCTCCTTCTCAAAAGCAAATGGATTATGAAAAATACCACGCCCAATCATAATACCATCCACACCGTACTGCTCTGCGAGCTGCAAGCCGGTCTGACGGTCAGGGATATCCCCGTTAATGGTCAGCAGTGTATCTGGCGCCACCTCATCACGAAGCTTCTTGATTTCGGGAATCAGTTCCCAATGAGCATCTACTTTGCTCATTTCCTCTCTTGTCCGCAGATGGATGGAGAGATTCACAATGTCTTGTTTCAAAATATGGGTTAACCAGCCGCGCCATTCGTCTACGGCACTAAAACCGAGCCTGGTTTTTACGCTGACGGGCAGTCCCCCGGCTTTTGCGGCCTGGATGATATCCGCTGCAATTTCAGGACGGCAGATCAGGCCGCTTCCCTTTCCATTCTCTGCTACATTCGCTACGGGACAACCCATATTTATATCGATGCCTTTAAACCCTTCTTTCGCCATACCGATGCTCATTTGACGAAAGTATTCCGGCTTATCTCCCCAGATATGAGCTACAATAGGCTGTTCATCCTCTGTAAAAGTCAAACGCCCGCGCACACTATGGTTCCCCTCCGGGTGACAATAACTTTCGGTATTCGCAAACTCCGTAAAAAACACATCCGGTCTGGCTGCTTCAATTACGACATGGCGAAAAATAACATCCGTCACATCTTCCATGGGGGCCAGGATAAAAAAAGGACGTGGTAAATCACGCCAAAAATGATCTGTCATATCAAAAACCTCTCTATGAATATCAGGACAACAACTCTTTATCCCAAAATGGTAAACTAATCTGTTCATGCCTTACTACTTCTTCACTTATAGCATGTAAAAGCAACATATATCAAACGATAGATCTCCGTATTAGGTGTTCTTTTGCACTAACAATGTCACCGACTCCACATGACTGGTCTGCGGAAACATGTCGAGAGGCTGAACCCACTCGATCGCATACCCGCTATCCAGCAGCACCTTGCAATCCTTGGCCAAAGTGGACGGGTTGCAGGATACATAGACGAAACGTTCGGGCTTCGTGCGCAGGATCGTGTCCAGAAATTTGCGGTCCAGGCCGGTGCGTGGCGGGTCGGCAACGATGATGTCAGGGGAGAAGCCGGATTTCACCCAGCGGGGGAGCAGTTCTTCTGCCTCTCCGACATAGAAGGTTGCATTGCTCCGATTGTTGCGCTCCGCATTGTGTTTCGCATCTTCGACTGCTTCGGGAATGACCTCGATGCCGCGAACTTCCTTGGCGTAAGGAGCAAGCCACAAACCAATGGTGCCTGTCCCGCAGTAAGCATCCACAACGGTTTCACGTCCGGTAAGTGCGGCCGCAGCCTTGACACTTTCATACAGCTTGACGGTCTGCTGCGGATTGAGCTGGAAGAATGCGCGCGGGGACAGGGCGAATTCCAGATCGCCGAGCGATTCCTGCATGGCTTCCGCGCCCCAGAGCGTAATCGTTTTATCACCGAAAATGAGCGATGTGCGCTTCGGATTTACGTTCATGGAGATGCCTGTCACTTCTGGCAGCGTGAGGCGCAGCAGACGAACAAAGTCATCCTTGCGCGGCAGCTTGCTTCCAGCTGTAACCAGCGTCACCTGCAGATGCCCGGATTGAAAGCCGTGACGAACGACGATGGTACGAACACCGTCACGGGAGCCGTTGTCCTTGTACAGCGGAATCCGCAGTTCTTCCAGCACGGATTTGACTTTTTCCACGGCTTCATTAACCTTCGGATGCTGGATCGGACAGCCGCTGATGTCCACGATGTCATGGCTTTCCGCTTCATACAGCCCGGCAATGACCTCGCCCTGACGGCGGGTTAATTGAAGCTGTGCTTTGTTACGGTAATCCCACGGATGTTCCATGCCCAGCGCAGGTTTCATCCTGATATTATCCAGTCCGGCATAGCGGCTGAAGGCTTCGCGTACGATATCCGCTTTGGCTTCCAGCTGTCCTTCATAAGACAGATGCTGAATCTGGCAACCGCCGCAGACGCCGAACACGGGGCAAGGGGCCTCAATGCGGTGCGGGGATCTTTTCTCAATGTCAGTCAGTTCTGCCTTAATGAATTTGGGCTGCACGTCAATCACTTTGGCTTTAACGACTTCTCCTTTGAGAGCTCCATCTATAAAAACAGCCTTGCGGCGGTAATATCCGACACCTTCCCCGTGGATGCCGAGCCGCTTAATCGTGACGACGATGCGGTCGTCCGGGCGCAGTTCCTCGGCGTCGGCAGCACCTGCGGGCTTACGTTGCAAGGACTGCTTGTACGCTCCTTTTGGATTAGGGCCGGACGAGGCCGTCTTTGCGCCGGTATTGGCATTGTTTTTACCTGTATGTGTTTTAAGCTGGGATTGCTTTTTAGGTTGTCCATAGGTTTGAGCTCCCTTGCGGGGGCGTTTCTGTTCACCCATAACGGTAATATCTCCATCCTCTGTAGTATCGTGTCCACTATACCATGTGGGAAAACGGAATGCCATGCAGGGCAGGGCACTTTGTCGTGGGCAATCACCTAATAATTGTAATGTCATCCTGTAAAAACAAGAAACCCGAGTCTTGAAAAAGACCGGGTTTCTCGTCACACATACTATGTGCAGCGTGGCATGAGTGTCAGGCATCGAAAATTAACACTTGCGTTTACAACTTATCTGGATCTGCTATGTAACTCACTTAATTTGAGTTCAGTGCTTCTACATCCTTGCTAAAAGCATCGCTATACTGCTTGAACAATCCTGTATCAAAATCATAATCCGGGTCGATGGCTGCAGGAGGATTTTCCTTGACTTTCTTATACAGGCTGTCTATCTCAGTTGAAAGTTTGGACCATACTGGTTTTATGTCATCATACTTAGCGTCCAATCCCTGAATATAAGCATCATATTCTGCTTTTTTCTCCATAGCTTTACCGAGGCGGTCTATTGTGAAATCAATATCCAGTTTCTCGCCTGTGCTGCTGGTCCCGCTTGCGATATACCAGCTGATGTCTACAAAGCCTTCATTCCAAAAATCCGTAGTTATAGAGTTGCTAATCTCACTTAGCTTAGACTCTACAGTAGGTGGTTCTGCTGCTTCAGTCGAGGTTTCTTCATTATTAGAAGCATTATTGGCAGCTTCCTTAAGCGCATCCTGAAACGCTTCTTGCAGTTTCTCTTGATCAGTTTTTTCTTTGTCCGCGCATCCTGAAAATATAAACAGAAGCACAAAAGCAAAACTAATCAAAAAACTCCTTTTTCTCCAGCTGGACATCTTGATTTCTCCTTTTTTTACAATTTTAAAGCCCCTTATGAGTTATCGGTCTCACGAGCGGAATTGTTAAGATTTCTGTAGATAAAACTAAACACTTTAAAGCCGATAGCATGTTCAAACGTGTTCACCAAACAAGGGGCAGACGGTAAACTATGCAATTCCAAATAATAAAAAAAGTACCGGCTACCTTAACAAGGTAACCGGCACTTTCTTGAGCGTGAGATTAAGTGACGACAAATTCAATTAACAAAGGTGTGGCTGGGTCGAGTGCATCACCGCCAGGTATGGTGATTGTTGTTGTTGAGATGGTTGAAACGTCAGATGTTTGAGGGACACCATTGATATAGAGTACATAATAAGCAAAAGATCCTGGAAAAGCTGTTGCTGTGGCTCCGGCGTCATTCGTAAAGGTAGTAGCGGCAATGGCGAATGTTGCACCTGTTCCGGTTCCGGCTCCAAAAGTAGACTGGAACTTTCTGGAGGCCTGGAAGGGAGGAGTTATTGGCATAGCGGTTCACCTCCTTTCTCTATACCAAAATATGTTCGGCAAGTAGAGAAAGGAGCGGCGAAAATATGAGGTTAAAAGAATATTTTTTGAGTTTGCTAGACAACCGGACCTGTTACGAAACAATGGCTGTAAAGCTGACAGTCTCCAAAATGATCGGGGTTCCGGCAAAAAGCGTTCCGCCCCCGTCGTTTAAGGTTAGCGAGGTTGAAGTTACATTATAAAGGCTGCTCTCCTGTAAAATGCCGTTGATATATAAGTTGTTGAAGCTGTTTGGTCCAAGTCCGTTAAATGCTGCAACAGGGTTACCTGCATCATCAGTGAACTGGGCTGCGGGAAAATTGACGGGAACAGATAAATCAACGTCATTCGGGAGAATGAGGAAGTATCTGAACGCTGTAGGGATGATACTGATACTGGTAACAGCAGGTCCGGTCGGTCCCGTAGGTCCAGTAGCTCCCGTCGGTCCGGTGTCGCCCGTCGCCCCAGTAGCTCCCGTCGTTCCCGTGCTGCCTGTAGCCCCGGTCGGTCCGGTTGGCCCAGTGTCACCGGTGGTTCCCGTGGCTCCGGTCGGTCCGGTGTCGCCCGTCGGCCCTGTGGCTCCGGTCGGTCCGGTGCTGCCAGTTGGCCCTGTGGGTCCCGTCGGTCCAGTGTCGCCTGTGGGCCCTGTAGCTCCGGTCGGCCCGGTGCTGCCAGTTGGCCCCGTGGCTCCGGTCGGTCCGGTGTCGCCTGTGGGCCCCGTGGCTCCCGTGGGTCCGGTGGTACCTGTGGGCCCCGTGGCTCCCGTGGGTCCGGTGGTACCTGTGGGCCCCGTGGCTCCGGTCGGTCCGGTGCCGCCAGTTGGCCCCGTGGCTCCGGTTGGTCCGGTGCCGCCTGTGGGCCCTGTCGCCCCAGTTGTGCCCGTGCTGCCTGTAGCTCCTGTCGGTCCCGTGCTGCCCGTGGGCCCTGTGGGTCCGGTCGGTCCGGTGTTGCCTGTTGGCCCTGTGGCTCCAGTTGGTCCGGTGCCGCCTGTTGGCCCCGTGGCTCCGGTTGGTCCGGTGCCGCCTGTGGGCCCTGTCGCCCCAGTTGTGCCCGTGCTGCCTGTTGGCCCTGTAGCCCCAGTTGTGCCCGTGCTGCCTGTTGGCCCCGTGGGTCCGGTCGGTCCGGTGCCGCCCGTGGGCCCTGTGGCTCCAGTTGGTCCGGTGCCGCCTGTTGGCCCCGTGGCTCCGGTTGGTCCGGTGCCGCCTGTTGGCCCTGTCGCCCCAGTTGTGCCCGTGCTGCCTGTAGCTCCTGTCGGTCCCGTGCTGCCCGTGGGCCCCGTGGCTCCGGTCGGTCCAGTATCGCCTGTTGGCCCCGTGGGTCCGGTCGGTCCAGTGTTGCCTGTGGGCCCCGTGCCCCCAGTCGGTCCGGTGCTGCCTGTGGGCCCCGTAGCCCCGGTCGGTCCGGTGCTGCCTGTGGGCCCCGTAGCCCCGGTCGTTCCCGTGTCGCCCGTGGACCCTGTGGCTCCGGTTGGTCCGGTGGTGCCTGTGGGCCCCGTAGCCCCGGTCGTTCCCGTGCTGCCCGTTGGCCCCGTAGCCCCGGTCGGTCCGGTGCTGCCTGTTGGTCCCGTGGCTCCCGTCGGTCCAGTATTGCCCGTCAGCCCTGTCGGCCCGGTAGAGCCGGTGCCACCTGTAGGTCCGGTTGGTCCTGTAGCACCTGGATCCCCCGTCGTTCCCGTGCTACCCGTGGCTCCGGTCGGTCCCGGATCACCCGTCGTCCCCGTGGTACCTGTCGGTCCAGTGCTACCAGGAGCGCCCGTGGGCCCTGTTGCCCCAGTAGCGCCAGTACTGCCTGCTGGCCCTTTTGGTCCCGTTGGCCCCGTTGGCCCTGTCGGACCCTGTTTGCCGTGAGGGCCTTGCGCTCCATGATATCCTCGCGGTCCGGCCGGCCCCCGTTCTCCGAGTGGGCCAGGCAAGCCCATCGGTCCAGGCGGTCCCATCGGTCCGGGCGCTCCTGCCGGCCCAGCCGCCCCGGGCATGCCTTCCTGCCCTGCGGGAACTTTAACGGTTACAGGGATGGCAATTGTTTTTGAGTGCTGACCCAGGTCTCGGGTTTCCTCCAGATGAACGTGCTGCTCCTGGTTTAATAATTTTTGTGGGGATCTATAATATCTGCGATGTTTCCCTTTTCCCCGTCTAGGAGAGCATTTCGCTCCAGCAATCTGCCTTCTACTGAAATGTTTCCGAAGGCTCTGTTTGCTGAACTTCGATTTTTTGCCCTTTTTTCTCATGAAAACTTGTGTTCACCCCCAGTCATCCGCTGAATTAAATAATGTATACTATGTCATTTGACTACCTGCGGCGCCTAATATAGGCTTTGACAAGAATATCGAACATCGCAGAAAGGCTTGCACGATGCGGTTGCCCATTTTTTCGAACCCCGCTAAACTTAAAGATACAGGCAGAATACGGTCGGTTTCCGAGCTCCGTTTCCTATTGAAATGATCGCATTTTGATGGGACAATATTATGTATTGGCTGTTCGAACGCAGAAGTGTTTTAACATCTGAAAAAAGGGCTCAGAAGCGTTATTAACGCAGTATTATAAGGGGTTTTGAACAATGAACGTACAGGCACCGGGCCTGGAACAGGCGCGCGAGCTTTTGATCAAGTTTTACGGTTATCCCGATTTCCGGGAAGGGCAAAAGAAAATTGTAGGCAGTCTGCTGGAGGGCAGCGATACGCTCGGCATCATGCCGACGGGTGGGGGAAAATCCATCTGCTATCAAATTCCGGCACTGATATATGACGGCCTTACCCTGGTCATATCTCCGCTGATTTCGCTGATGAAGGACCAGGTCGATGCGCTGACCGCCATGGGAATTCAGGCTGCTTTTATTAACAGCACCTTAAGCGGCAGGGAAGTGAATGACCGCATCCGGAGAGCGCAGCGCGGAGACCTGAAGCTGCTTTATGTCGCGCCGGAGCGTCTGGAGCTGGACTGGTTCCGCGAGGAGATGGCCCAGCTGCCAATCTCCTGTGTGGCAGTGGATGAAGCGCACTGTGTGTCGCAGTGGGGGCATGATTTCCGGACAAGCTATCTGGCAGTAGCTCCGTTTGTGGACGGTTTACCGCAGCGGCCGATTCTGGCGGCTTTCACGGCCACGGCGACACCGCAGGTTATGGATGATATCGTGCGTTTGCTGCGTTTGCGCGAGCCGCAGACGTTTGTCACTGGTCTTGGGCGGGATAATCTGGCGTTTCATGTGCTGCGGGGAGAGGACAAGAGGGCTTATATCATGAGCTATGTCCGTGAGCATGCCGGAGAAGCAGGCATCATTTATGCGGCAACACGCAAGGATGTCGATGATCTGTATCAGCGTCTGCGTGATGCGGGGATTGCGGCAGGTCGTTATCATGCGGGAATGAGTGACGAAGAACGGGCGGAAAGCCAGGAGGCTTTTCTGTACGATGATATTCAGGTTGTCGTAGCGACGAACGCATTTGGTATGGGCATTGATAAATCGAACGTACGGTACGTGCTGCATTATAATATGCCGAAAAATATGGAAGCCTATGTCCAGGAAGCCGGACGGGCCGGGCGCGACGGCGAGCCAAGCCAGTGCATTCTGCTGTTTGGACCGCAGGATATTGTGACCCAGAAATTTCTGATCGAGCAGAATCCACAGGACGAGGAACGCAAGCGCAACGACTACCGCAAGCTGCAGCAGATGGTCGATTATTGTTATACAACCCGCTGCCTGCGCAGCGCGCAGCTGGATTATTTCGGCGAAGCGCATGATGACACGCCATGCGGGATCTGCAGCTCCTGCACCGATGAACGCGAGCTTGTGGATATGACAGTGGATGCGCAGAAAATCTTCTCCTGCATCCACCGCATGCGGGAGCGGTTTGGCGCGACCATGGTAGCGGCGGTGCTGAAGGGTTCACGCAATAAAAAGGTGCTGCAGTACGGCTTCGACAGCCTGCCGACGTATGGCGTCATGGGCAACCGTACGGAAAAGGAAATCGTTGAGATCATCAACGTGCTGATCTCGGAAGGATATCTGTCCCTCAGCGAAGGACAGTATCCGGTCGTGCGGCTGCAGCAGCTGGCGGCAGAGGTGTTGAAGGGGCAGCGCCAGGTCATGCAGCGTGTCGTGCGTCATGCGACCGCCGTCTCCGGCGGTTCGGGCAGCCGGCGCAGCAGGGATGCTTACCCGTCCGCTGTGAATGAGACGGTATTCGAGCAGTTGCGCCTCATCCGCCGCGATCTGGCGGCCAAGGAGCATGTGCCTTCGTATATTATTTTCAACGATGCCACTCTCCGAGAAATGAGCGTGGCTAATCCGCGGAGCGAAGCGGATATGCTGCGCATCAAAGGGGTCGGGGAAGTGAAATTCCGGAAATACGGCAAGCCGTTCCTGGATTTCTTCCTGAACCAGGCGGACGAATCCGCTCCGCTGTATGACGATGAGTTTTAATCAATCCACGCAAAGGTCGTGACCCATGAAAGTCATTCTGTCTACTTTAAACGCCAAATACATTCATACATCGCTCGCGATCCGCTGCCTGAAGGCGTACAGCGAGCGAGATTTTGATATTGAGCTGGCCGAATATACCATTAAAGACCCGGTGATGAATATTGTCTCCGACCTGTACCGGCGGGGAGCGGATGTGATCGGCTTTTCCTGCTACATCTGGAATATCGAAGAGACAATCAAGGTTATTGATGTCCTGAAGAAGGTGATGCCTGAGGTGAAAATCGTTCTCGGCGGGCCGGAGGTCTCCTATGATACGGAACATTGGATGAACCGGCTGCAGAACGTCGATTTTATCGTCATGGGCGAGGGGGAGGAGTCATTCCACCAGCTTCTGCAGGAAATTGAGGGAGCGGGCAAGTATCACTTCGTGTACGGTTTGGCTTACCGCAAGGGTGAGGAGATCATCCTCATGCCGGGGCGGCCGAAGGCCAATCTGAACGAGCTGCCGAGCCCGCACCGGTTCCCGGAGGATATTGCCGAGCTAGGGAAAAGGGTTGTCTACTTCGAGACGAGCCGCGGCTGTCCGTTCAGCTGTCAGTTCTGCCTGTCCAGTATTGAGGTTGGGGTGCGATACTTCGATATCGAGCGGACCAAATCCGACCTGCTGTATCTGATCGACAACGGGGCCAAGCTGATTAAATTTGTTGACCGCACGTTTAATATCAAGCGGGACTATGCCCTTGAGATGTTCAAGTTCCTGATCGAGAATCACCGGGGCTGTGTATTCCAGTTTGAGATTACGGCGGACATTATGCGCCCTGAGGTGCTGGACTATCTGGCTGAGCATGCGCCGCCGGGCATTTTCCGCTTTGAAATCGGTGTGCAGTCTACGAACGATCCGACGAACGAGCTGGTAAAACGCCGGCAAAACTTTGCCAAGCTGACCCGCACGGTAACCAAGGTCAAGGAGAGCGGCAAAATCGACCAGCATCTGGACCTGATCGCCGGCCTGCCGCTGGAGGATTACAATACGTTCCGCAAAACCTTCAACGATGTCTTCGCACTAGGTCCGGAGGAACTGCAGCTTGGCTTCCTTAAAATGCTGCGCGGCACCGGGCTGCGCCTGGATGCCGAGAAGTATAACTATGTTTATATGGATGTCGCGCCGTATGAAATGCTGAGCAATGATGTGCTGTCTTTTGCAGATATTGTACGCTTGAAGCGACTGGAGGATGTGCTGGAGAAATACTGGAACGCCCATCGGATGGATCATACGCTGCATTACCTGATTGAGCGGGAATTTCCTTCGGCCTTTGATTTCTTCCAGGAGTTCGGGGACTACTGGGAGGAGCAGGGCTGGCAGAAGATCGGGCATCAGCTTGAGGATTTGTTTACCCGGCTTTACGCCTTCCTGAAGCAGCGCGATACGAAGAGAATGGATGTCGTCCTTGGCCTGATGAAGCTGGACTACTTCCTGAATCACAAATATAAGCCGCGTAAAATCTGGTGGGACATCTCGCTCGATAAAGACGACCGCAGCGAGTACGTCAAGCTGGCCGCCAAGCGTCCGGACGACGTTAAAGCGGCTCTAGGAGATCGATTCACACCACCTGCATTTGCCGAGTTGGCAATGGGTGAGAAGGAGCTGCAGAAGTTCGCCGTGGTTGACGTGCTGCCGTTCCGGCTTGAGCATATCCTGGGCGGCGGCAGCACTTTGACGGCCGAAGGCCGTACGCTTCTGATCGTGGTATATCAGCAGAACGAAGATCAGAAGCCGTGGTACTATACGATGCCGTTGGGTACAGAGGCTGCTGCAATTTAAAAAAGTATAATAGACTTGGATCCCTCCGGTTAATATTCTTAAAGGCCGGGGGGATTTTTTGAAATAAAAGCTTGACGCCAAAATAAAAAAGGACTAATATTACATCATAATAAAATTTCTTAATTTAAAGATAATTAACCCAAAGTATTCGCAATGATCAAATAATACATAACCGAGATGGAGGAGAAATAAATGGCTGATTTTGTACAAGTGGTAAAAGAAAGACGTTCTGCAAGCAACTTTCTTCCGGAGCACCCGATCACTAAGGAGGAACTGAATGACATTTTTGAGTTGGTGAAGCTCGGACCATCGGCTTTTAATCTGCAGCATACAAATTATATTGCGGTCACCGACCCGGTCCATAAAGAAAAACTTAAGAAAGCGGCATATGGGCAGTATAAAGTGGGCAGTTCTTCTGCGGTTATTGTGGTCCTGGGTGATAAGAAGGCATATCTTCAGGCAGCTGAAATTTATGAAGGACTTAAGCTGTTGGGCGTGGTCAATCAGCAGGAGTACGATCATATGGTCAACGATACTGTTGCTACCTATGAATCGAGAGGAGAACAATTTCAAAGGGATGAAGCGATCCGCAATGCCTCGCTGTCGGCGATGCTGTTCATGATGGCGGCCAAGGATAAGGGCTGGGATACCTGTCCGATGATCGGCTTTGATCCTGAAGCGGTGAAAGAGGTCCTCAACATTGACGACCAACACGAGGTTGTATTGATGATTACGATCGGGAAAGAGAAAGTGGAGAGCCGGAAACCGCGTGGTTACCGGAAGCCGGTTAATGAATTTGTAACACATATTTGAAATCACTTTAGATCCGTCTGGCTTTGTTCACCTGGAACCCTGCGCTTGAAAAAGCAGCAGGGCTCAGGTGGAGGCGAAGCAGGCTGTTAAGGCTGTGCGTCCTCTGTAAAGATGTGAAACGTTACTCCGAATTTATCCGTCACCGTACCGTAAGCCGGGCTGAAGAAGGTTTCCTGCAAGGGCATTTGTACCCTCCCTCCCTGCTGCAGCGCTTCAAAGATGGTATGGGAACGTTCTTTGTCACTCGACTGAATGCAGATTGTGACCTGATTTCCAACCTGGGGAGAATGTCCGGGAAAAGAATCCGACAGCATGAGGTCTGACTCACCGATCTTCAGCAGCGCATGGGAAACCCGGTCTTTCGCAGCTTCAGGGAGCGGAAAATCCGGGTTTTCCGGCATTTCTCCAAAGCTTTGCACAAATTGGACGCGAGCGCCAAGCGCCTGCTCGTAAAAGTTGATCGCCTCTTTGGCGTTTCCGTCCATAAATAAGTAAGGTGTCAGTCCTAATGTCATGGTAATCCATCTCCTCTGCATAGGTGTTTTAACTCAAAGCTGTTCTTAGCGTATTTTACCAAAGGTATTACAGGCTTGTCCCTGGGTCATTCGGGCAAGTTTTCAGGTGATTTTAATTTGCTGCTCTATAGTGTGATCTAGTGGATGTAAAATTATTCCTGATATTTTCTGCTGGTAAAGAATCATGATTTTGAAATCCGGGTTCAACAGCGATTGTAGGAATAGCTTAAATTTATAAAAGTTTATCGATCAGCCAAGGCTTGATTAACGGCAGCACTTCAGTCGGCTGCATGGCCTTGGTATGATCCATGCCGCTGCCTTGTAATATTTCAACATTCCATCCCCAAGACAGCAAATTAGCTTTATATTTTTGCAATAACCCCGCGATGTCTACTGTTACCCCTCCGAAATTTTCGCCATACACAATAGTGTCTTTTTCTCCTGCAAACGTGAGCTTGGGGAAGGTCAGCAGATGCTGCACCTTTCTGTCATCAAAATCTGTCAGACTTTGGTACAGCGTAACGAACTGCTTAGTTTGTGCCGAATTGGTGCTTACTTGTACCGTTTCCCAGTCGATTTCTTCCGGAGAAGTACCGGCGTCCAACCGGTTTTCAGAATGCGCATGCGTATTTAAGGTCTGGTCGTATGCCTTTCGGGTTACAGTCAGCATTTCCCGATAAGGTCCTTCAAACGGCGGGTAACCGCCCATGATCAGGCTTTCCAATCTGCTGCTTCTGACTGCCAATTGCAGCCCGGCCAGTGCCAGCCATGAGTACCCATAGTAGCTGAAACTCTCAACCTTCATTTCATCAGCGATCCATAAAAAATCCGTTACCACACTGTCCGCTGTGAGTTGATCAGGCCTGGGATGCTCAAAAAGATGGCCTTCATAATCAAAATACAGGACCCGGAACTTGTCCGAAAGTCCCTCAACCAGCTTCTTCCCTGCTTCAGGATCTACGCCCCATTTGGCCAGGCTTTCAGCTTCATCTCCGTAAACGTTTTTTCTAGCTCCTGGCAGCATAATCACTTTGGCGGAGCTGTTTCCCGTCAACCCGACTTCCAATGCCGAACCGTCATGCAGTGTTACAATTTTCTTCAAGTGATCACTCCTCTTGATCGGTTTATACTTCTACCATACAACATTCATGCAATATTTCGGTTCATGCGATTGAGGTGCCCGATAGTTTCAGGATTTGCAGCTTTGTATGTTAATGTAGCACTTGAGGGTTTTACTTTAATGAGAGGGTTGGAAAATGGACAATACGACATATACCCCGAAGCAAATTGCCGACCGGTTAAAGGTAAGCACAACCACCTTAAGGAGATATGAAGAACAAGCTTTAATTCCTGAGGTGCCGAGAAAAAACGGAAATCACCGTTTCTACCATGCCATTCATGTTCAAGCATTTGTTACGATCCGCTCGCTGCTGAAGGGTTATGATATCCCCGTTGTATATGAAGTTATGAGAAAAGTGAGATCAGGAGAGTATGAGCAGGCGCTTTGGCTGATCAATGCGGAGCAGCATAAACTTCAATCCGAGAAAATGAAGACCGAAGAGATTTTGACGATGATCCGAAATGCCGACTTTGACAAGTACAAAAACATAAAAATATCCAACGCAATGAGCATCCGTGAGGTATCAGTAATTGCGGGCGTTAACGCTTCCGCCATCCGGCATTGGGAAAAGGAGGGGCTGATTCACGCGAAAAGAAACCGGCAGAATGGATATAGAATATTTAGCGAAGCGGAGTTGCGGAGAATTCTGGTGATCAGCAGTCTTAGAAAAACCGTCTATTATATTGAAAATATGAAAGAGCTGCTGGAAACTCTGGATACCCAAAGCTATGCCAAAGTGGAGCAATCCTTTAATCTGGCGCTGACCAAACTGAACCATCAACTGATTGACCAATTCAGGGGAATCACGGAGCTGATAAATTATATAACTATGTACCAAAATGAAAAAAACGATGCCCCGCAGCATTGAATACGGGAATGAAAACGCGGATAATGAGGGTGGAATGGCATGATTACTTCTTGAGGTAGATCAATTTCCAACGTGAACAGGAGGAGAAACTGAATGTCTGATGTCTACGCTTTTCATTTAATGGACCGCACCCGCCAAAAAATACTGAAGCATCTGGAGTCGCTTCCGGAGGCCAAGCGGAATGTAGTTCCGGCAGGCTTTAACAACAGTATTCACTGGCAGCTCGGCCATGTGGTTACCCTGGCGGATCGAATCATCTATGGTATTGCAGGCAAGCCGATTCCGCTTCCTGAAAGCTATGCCACTTTCTTCGGACCTGGGACAAAGCCGGCAGATTGGATCGGAGAACCGCCGTCCTGGGAAGAGCTTATGCAGCTGTTCAATGAGCAGCCGTCCCGTCTCCGTGATACCTTTGCAGGAATTCTGGATGAACCGGTTGCCAAGAAGGATAACTTCGGGCAAGCCGAGACGATTGGCGAGCTGATTCATTTAAGCAATGGGCATGAGAGCTCTCATGAAGGCATGATCAACGCCATGGTGAAAATTTTGAAACAGCAGTAAGAACAAGCGTGTAGTAGCAAGCATCCTGTCTGAAAAAGTTGAAGCTTGCTGCCAGAAAAAAAGAGGCGGCCGCAACGCGGCTGGCCTCTTTTTCTGCAGGCAGATTAGTGAAACTTGGGCAGCCAGTCACCATGTGCCTCAATCAGGTCATCACAGAGCGCAACAATATCGTCCAGGGAAAGCTCTGCCGCCGTATGAGGGTCCAGCATGGCCGCATGGTAGATATGCTCTTTTTTGCCCGTAATTGCAGCTTCAATCGTCAGCAGCTGGGTATTGATATTCGTGCGGTTAAGTGCGGCCAGCTGTGGCGGGAGGTCACCCACGTAAGTTGGGGTTACACCGCTTTTGTCGACGAGGCACGGCACTTCCACACAGGCTTCCCGAGGGAGATTGGGGATCAGGCCCGTGTTCAGTACATTGCCCCCGATTTTGAAAGGAACACCTGTCTCGACCGCTTCAAAAATATAAGATGCATATTCGTGGGAGCGGGTATGCTCCAAATCCGCATTATTAACCAATTCCTCACGCATGTTCGTCCAGCGCTGGATCTGATTCACACAGCGGCGCGGGTATTCGTCCAGCGGAATGTTCAATTTTTCGATCAGCTCAGGGTAACGCTGCTTGATAAAGTAAGGATGATACTCGGCCGTATGCTCGGAGGACTCGGTATTGTAATAGCCGAACTTCAGCATCATTTCGTAACGCACCATATCATGATGCTGTTCCTTTTGCTTCTCGGCCGCACGCCGCTTGATTTCCGGGTACAGATCTTTCCCGTCCTTCGTTACCTCCAGCAGCCATGCCATATGATTGATGCCGGCGATTTTGGACTGAACACCGGTGGGGTCGAGCTCCAGAGCTTTGAACAAATCCGGAATGCAGGCCTGCACGCTGTGGCAGAGGCCGACCGTATTTACACCGCCCTGGGTAATCATGACCTGAGTCAGCACCGCCATCGGGTTGGTGTAGTTCAGGAACAGCGCGTTCGGGCACACCTCGCGAATATCGGCCGCAAAATCGAGCATCACCGGGATGGTGCGCAGATTGCGGAAGATCCCGCCGATGCCGACGGTGTCGGCAATGGTTTGCCGCAAGCCGTACTTCTTCGGGATCTCAAAGTCGGTAATCGTGCAGGGATCATAACCGCCGACTTGTATGGCGTTAACAACATATTTTGCTCCACGCAGCGCCTCCTTGCGGTCGGAATACGACTTTATGATGCAGGTACTGCCACTGCTTTGCTTCAAATTGTTCAGCATCCGCTCCGAATCGGCCAGCCGCTGCGGATCAATATCAAATAAAGCTAGCTCAAAGCCCTGCAGCGCAGGGGTATGCATGCAGTCACCCAGTACATTTTTCGCAAATACGGTACTGCCTGCTCCGAGAAATGTAATTTTGGCCATGCTTGTTTCCTCCTCTTAATAGGTATGCGCTACTGTTTTTTGTTGAGGTAAAGCGCTCCCAAGCTGCTCTGCTCAAGCTATAATATAGAGAAAGTCCCTGGCGATGAGTATGGAAGAATACAAGAAGCATATGGACTTTTGTTGCATGAGCAGATGGAACAGGAGGGGTGGCGCAATGGATCACGAAGAGTTTACCGTTGGCATTAACCTGTCTCCCCGGGACAGGAGTCTGGCGGTGTTATTCAGCGGGGAGGGCAAGCCATATCCTGCCCACAAAATCGGCCCGGCTGTCCACGGCTATTATTTAATGCATACGGTATTAAGCGGAGAGGGAGTGTTTGAGTGCGGCGGACAGTCCATGGTTTGCAGGGAAGGGGATACCTTTATTATTTTCCCGGGTGTTCTGTTCAGCTATGAAGCGGATGCCAGTCAGCCCTGGCATTATATCTGGGTAGCGTTTCAAGGGGAAGCGGCGCACGATTTAATGGAGGATCTGGGTCTGACTCCCCGGCAACCGGTCATACATAAAACCTCAATCCGCGGGTTAGCCGGCTTGTACCGGCGTATCCGGCGCAGCTTTGCAGATTCCAACGAACCGCGGCTGCAGGATCTGGAGGCGTCCGGCTGGCTGCGGCTGCTGCTCCATCGTCTGGGGAAAGAGGGGAAACGTATCCCGCTCGGCCGGGAGGAGCTATCCGATATTGACCGTCAGGTCGAGCAAGCGATCCGCTGGATTACGCTCCAGTATCATCAGCCGATATCCATTGAAGGTATGGCCCAAAGCCTGGGTTATCATCGTGCGCATCTCTCCAAGGCTTTTAAGCAGAGAACAGGGCGCTCCCCTAAGCAGTATTTAATGCAGGTTCGTCTGGAACAGGCAAAGACCCTGCTCGAAGGAACGCTGACGGTAGAACAAGTGGCTTCCGCAGTCGGATTTAAGGACGCGCTGTACTTTTCCAAGCTTTTTCGCAGATGGGCGGGTCTTTCTCCAACGGAATACCGGGGGCAAAATCGTATTAAGCGATAAAGCGGCACTGAATGAATAATACTTGCTGGAAACGGTCAGGAGGCAATTATGGATACCATTAATGCAGTCATATTTGATCTGGACAATACACTTGTGGACCGTACGGCTACGTTTACCGGCTTTGCACGCTCTTTTACGGATACATATTTTCAGCATATAACGTCCAGAGAAGGGCTGGTCGAAAGAATTATTGAATTGGATGAGGACATAATACCGCCGCAGGGAGGGGACGCTTATGGTCAGGCCGCATTTGGTGCTCGATATTGCCGGAGTTATTGCGACGAATCTTTCACCCGTGTATTGGCAGGAGCTCGCAGAATATGCGAGTTGCAGCGCACAGGAGTTGAAGGAGAAATTCAATCAGGAAATCCGGCAGTCCTTTTGGAGCGGAGAAATATCGGTGGCGGATTACGAGCTCTGGCTTGTCCTGGAGTATCCGGCATTGGAAAGGCACGACTTACCGCACCTGATTCACAAGCATCTGAAGCTGCTGCCTGCCGCCGAAATGCTGCCCCAATGGAGCGATATCGCTGATATCCATTTGTTAAGCAATCATCGGACCGAGTGGGTGACGGAATTAATCCGGCCGTTGAAGCCATATGTGACAAGCGTGCATATTTCGGATAAAACGGGATTTTGCAAGCCGGATATGCGGGCTTTTGGCCAGCTCCACAGACAGCTGGGAGACGGCGGAAAAAGAATCTATGTGGATGATCAGGAGAAGAATCTGGTACCGGCCAAAGAGCTGGGCTGGGCCGCAGTTCTGGCAGACCCAGAGGGACAATGGACGGAGAGTGTCTCTTATCTGCTGAAGACTCTAACTTAAGGTAGTAGGGTATCGAAATGAAAATCCGGCAGGCAGCCTTGGAAGAACTGCCGATCGTTGTTCAGCTTTTGCAGCAGTGGTACCGTCATTGCGTGGAAGGCGGAGGAGCCGTCGGCAATGGCGCCAGACTGTTCATTACATACGGACGGACAATGTCTACAAGTAAATCGGTTCGTCCACTTTCCCCAACTGTTAACCAGGAATGTGCAGCCCCATAGATTGCTGAACCTGTCATGGCTGAAATGATCTTTGTATGTTGGCGATTAGCTGTACGGCGGTTAACATCTTTTAAAAGTATGCTTTCAATGATTTGCTGCAATATTCTCTTTAACTTATCATCAACAAATGCAGCAATCGATTTGGAATCCATTCTGCAGATCTGATAAAACTCTACGATGTAGTGATGTGTCAGCAGGATCAACTGGTCGCATATTTCATCTGTAAACTCTTTCGCATTCACGACCTGTGCAGGAATCCTCTCACGAAAAGCCTGTTCTGTGAATTCTTCAAGCAAAGCATATTTATCTTCATAATGGGCATAAAAGGTGGCGCGGTTAATGGTAGCTCTCTGTGCGATATCTTTTATGCTTATGGCTTCAAACTCCTTATTCCGCAGCAAATTTCTGAATGCTTCTCTTATTAACTGCCGTGTGCGCAAAACCCTTGGATCTTCCTGATTTACCATATCTATATCCCCTTCTTAAACATCAAATATCATAATGTGTTGTCTAAGCAACTTTCCGCTTTATCTGCTGATTGAAACCATTAGAATACAGTACTATTATTTTATCCGACAGGTGTTGCTTAAGCAATCTGTGACTCATTCGCTGAAAGGAAGAACAAAATTGAACATCAAACAAAATAGAATTTTGATATTCGGTGCTGGTGTGATTGGCAGTGTATACGCACTCCGATTTGCACAGTATGGATTGGATGTTACCTTATTGGCCCGGGGAAAGAGGCTGGATGCGCTGAAAAGGAACGGACTGCGATACAACGATAATGGAACGATTAAGCAAATATCCATCAAGACGATAGAAAAGCTTGAAAACGACGATATTTATGATTTCATCTTTGTTCCTGTGCGATATGATCAGGCCGAGTCCGCGCTGAGTGCGGTCAAGCATAATCAGAGCAAAAATATTGTCACCTTGACCAACACCGTTGGCTATGATACCTGGCTTGAAATTGTGGGGGACCGGTTGCTTCCAGGATTCCCTGGTGCAGGCGGAGACATCAAAGAAGGTGTGTTATATGCCCAGTTCGGTTCGGAAAAACACCAGGGAACCATTTTTGGCGAAATCAATGGACAAATGACCGCAAGAGTGAAAGAGCTTGCCCAAATATTTGAAACAGCAAATTTGCATTATGAAATACAAAATGACATTCAGGCATTCCATATTTCGCATGCTGCGCTAGCTGTGGTCAACAAGCATTTCTATTCAAATGATGGAATGGTGGATCTGGAGACAGCAAGAAGTGAAAGCACCTTAAGCAAAATCGCCGCAGATATTAAACAAAATCTTCGCTTGGTGGAGCAAGCTGGAATCCCGGTAATCCCCCCCGAAACGAAATCAATGGGAGAGTTATCTGAAACAGATATCATTTCCAGGTACAGCCGAATGCTGAGCAATGACTTTATCATTGATGTAAAGCTTGGGAATCATGCCGTCAGCCAAAAAGCAGAGATCATGTTGCTGGACGAGATGTTTCATAAAAAGCTATTTTTCGGTGACATGCCGAATTTTTCTTTGAAGCATCTGGAGAAGTAGCTGGCCTGGGAGAACCCTGTTTCTTCCATGATTTGTTGTATGGGCCAGTCGGTTTGCAGTAAAAGATTACGCCCCTGCTCCAGACGGTAATCCATTAAATATTCAAGCGGTGTACGCTGAAATGCGGCTTTCATGCACCGGGCCAAATAGTTTTGATGCACATGAAATAGGGCAATGGAGGGACAAGGAAAGACAGAATGTCTGTTTTGCTCATACAAACCAGCTCCTTTATCGTATGCATATTTGTAGTTGAAATCGAAGGCTGCAATATGCGGGTATGTGTGAAATCGTATAAGTTTTAGTTAAAGATGGGGATTTTTTTTGTGGATTCTGGTTGATAAAATAGGCACTATAGCAAGGAGAACTTGGGTTAACCTGGTCAGTATGATGTTTACTTTATCGTTATTTCGCGAAAAATGAAAGCGTTCTATTATCAGGAAGGGATTGTTAGTTCTATGAAAACGGCAAAGCCAGTCAAGGGTGTCATTGTGGAAGATTCATTTTGGAAAAAGTACAAGCAGGTGGTGGCGGAGGAGGTCATTCCTTATCAATGGAAAGCATTGAATGATGAATTGCCGGATACAGAACCCAGCCATGCCATTGAAAACTTTAAAATTGCAGCCGGGGAATCAAGCGGTGAATATTATGGAACCGTATTTCAGGACAGTGATATTGCCAAATGGCTGGAGACGGTGGCCTTTAGTCTGAGGGATCATCCGAATCCGGAGCTTGAGGCGAGGGCGGACGAAGTGATTGATCTGCTGGGAAGAGCCCAGGCTGAAGATGGATATCTGAATACCTACTATCTGTTGAAGGAGCCCGACAATCGCTGGACCAATTTGCGGGACAATCACGAGCTGTATTGTGCGGGACATTTTATAGAAGCGGCTGTTGCTTATTATGAAACGACAGGCAAGACCAAGCTTCTGCAGATCATGGAGAAATATGTATCACTGATTCAGCAAACGTTTGGCATAGAGGACGGTAAGTTAAAAGGTTATCCAGGGCATGAAGAAATTGAGCTGGCCTTGATCAAATTATACGGTGTAACCGGAAAGGATCAATATCTTATGCTGGCCCGATATTTTATTGAACAGCGCGGGCAGGAACCCATCTATTTTATAGAAGAGCAGGAAAAGAGACGGCAGATTCAAACAGCGCCTACCTGGAATGATGATAACCGTATCAATTTTGGACTGGGCTTCGAATATCAGCAGGCGCACCAGCCGGTCCGGGAGCAAACGGAAGCTGTTGGCCATGCGGTGAGAGCGATGTACCTGTATATTGCAATGGCGGACCTGGCGGCGGTGACGGGAGATACTTCCCTCTTACAGGCCTGTGAAACGCTGTGGGAGGATGTAACGAATCACAAAATGTATATCACGGGTGGAATCGGCTCCGCTGTCAATGGGGAAGCCTTCACCTCCAGGTACGATCTTCCTAATGACAGCATGTACTGCGAAACCTGCGCCTCGGTGGGGCTGGTCTTCTGGGCTAATCGCATGCTGCGTTTAACAACAGACCGCAAATACTCCGATGTTCTGGAGCGGGCGCTGTATAACGGCACGATCAGCGGAATGGATCTGGACGGCAAACGTTTCTTTTACGTCAATCCGCTGGAGGCCAACCCTTTTCAAGCCTCCAGAAAAGATCAGGAGCATGTCAAAACAGAAAGGCAGAAATGGTTCTTCTGCGCCTGCTGTCCGCCCAATCTGGCACGGATGATCGCGTCGGTCGAAGATCATGTGTACACCCAGACGGAGGACACCCTGTATACACACTTATATATTGCAGGCAAAGCCAGCCTGGTTTTGTCCGGTCAAGAGGTTGAAATCACACAAACCCACCATTATCCCTGGAATGCGGACATAAGCTTTTCGGTACATACAGCAAAGGATACTTCATTTAAATTGGCGTTTCGCATACCAGGATGGTGCAAAAAGGCAGATCTGAAGGTGAATGGGGAAGCTGTCTCATTAGACCATCTGGAAAAAGGTTATGCAGTGATTCAGCGCACCTGGCAGGATGGGGATGTAGTAACTCTGCACCTGGCCATGCCAGTGGAACGAATGCGGAGCCATACGCTGGTTTCCATGAATCAGCAGCAGGTTGCCCTCCAGCGCGGTCCGGTCGTGTTCTGTCTGGAGGAAGCGGATAATGGTTCAAACCTGGCGGGGTTAAGATTGCCGAAGTGCAGCCTGATCAGGGAAGAGTTCGATGAAGATTTGCTGGGGGGAGTTGTTAAGCTGGTTGCCGGGGGTTATCGGGTAAAAAGCCCTGCGTCATTATACAGTTCCGAGCCGCAGGAATGGATTCCTGAGACCATCACCGCCATTCCATATTACGCCTGGTGCAATCGGACCAAAGGAGAAATGCGTGTCTGGATTTATGAATCCTAATTCATACTAATAGCGAGAAGAGCTTGATTTTCTGGTAACATTGCATTTTCAATTTTGCAACTATTGTGTAATGAACGCAAAAGCCTGTTCACCGGTGAGCAGGTTTTACGTTCTTTTATATTCCGAGCATAACTACTTTTTATATAGAGGTTGAAATTCTGCATAAATCGGTTGAAAATGTTTATTTTCCATATTGGCGAGGCTCTGTACAATGTTTGTGAAGCGCTTACATCCCCGATAAAGGAGGTTGCAACGTTATGATGAAACTCCAGACGATGGGTATTCAAGGCAGGAGCTCCAATTCAGGAAGGGGGCGGTACAGATGAAGTTCAAGATGATCCTGACAGCCTTTTTAGCTTTAACTGCGGCATCCATGTGGTTGAAGACGCAAACGGCGGCAGCCTATGAGCTGTCCAATGACAAGCTGACCATTCAGACCGGCCAGCATGGCGAAATTTCATCCATTCGGATCAAAGGAGACGCTTTTCCGACTGAATACGTAATGAACGCCACGGTAGCTCCGGAGCAGAACACCACAGATCATCAATGGCTGGGCGAGCTGATGTTCACGTACAGACTGGACGGCGGCAGCTGGACCAGGGCATGGACCAACAAGTCGGCAGATGCGCGCAAGATTACGAGCAGCGGCAATCGTGTTACGGTTACGTATGAAAATTCCAGCAACGCGGAGGGAATACGCAATTTTAAAGTGATTGAAACCTATTCGGCCGAGCCGGATGGTTCAGTACGGTGGAATATAGAGGTACAGAATACGAGCAACAAACGATTGGAAATCGGCGATTTCGGTCTGCCGCTGCCTTTCAATGAACAGTGGACCTATGGTGACGCAATTTACGAAACGAGAGTGGTGACGCATTCTTTTGTTGGCAATAACGGCTCCTATATTACAGCCGGGCGCCCCAGCGGTGTTGGAGCTTTTCTGCTGCTGATTCCGGATGCTGCAACAGGCGCGGGTTTTGAATACCAGGATCGCTGGCGGGACGAGGAGCATCCGGGCAGTAAATGGGCCTGGAACCCGGCGAACGAAGGCAAGTGGATTGAGGGGCTGAACGTTTTTTATATTCATTCCAATGTCATCAAGTCCACCAACCGTGGATATCTGCCCAACACCAGCCTGTTTCTGAACCCCGGTGAACGCCGCAATTACGGCTTCAAGTTTTTGGCGGTAAAGGACGAACAAAACATGAAAGATAAGCTGTACGAGGAAAATTTGCTGGATGTCACTGTCGTGCCAGGCATGATCGTGCCTACGAATCAGAAGGCCAAGGTGGACCTGCGCACCAAGCAGTCCATCAACAAGGTGACCTATCCGGATGGAACCGTCATTCCGCAAACGGACAGCAAGGCTGGGGGACATCACATTTATGAGCTGCAATTCACGAAGCTGGGGCCAAACCTCATAACGGTCGAATACGGTAACGGCAGCAAAACGGTGCTGCAGTTCTATGCCATTGAGCCGATTGATCAGGCCTTGCAGCGGCACGCTACCTTCATGGTCGAGAAGACACAGTGGAATGTGCCGGGTGATCTGCGCGACAAGGTATTTGACGATTGGATGATGCATACCAAGTCGAAGCGCAATATTTTCAACGGCTATTGGGGCTGGGGGGATGATTGGGGTCTGACCCACGGACAGTTTCTTGCTGAGAAAAATGTGCTCTCTCCGGTAGCAAGGGAAGTGCAGGCTGTGGATGAATATCTGGAGACAGCCATTTGGACGAATCTGATGAACGGGCATCATGAGGATTATTTGATCCATGATTTCCTGATGCCGGAGCCGAACGATACACCGACCTACCGCGGATACGCATATCCGCACGTATACAATACGTATTTCAGCATGTACAAGATTGCCAAGGAGTACCCGAATCTGGTGAATTACAAGCATCCCAAAGAAACGTATTTGCTGCAGGCGTATAACATCTTCAAAGCGTTATATGAAGGGCCGGTTGCGTACAACTGGGAAACAGGCCTGATGGGCGAGCTGACCACGCCGGATATCATTCTGGCATTACATGATGAAGGTTTTGATGATGAAGCAGACGATCTCAAAGAAAAAATGGATCGCAAATTTAACAATTTCAAAAATACCAAATACCCTTACGGCTCCGAATACAGCTATGATAATACAGGAGAAGAGGCTGTGTATACGCTGGCGAAGATGAAGCTGGAAGCAGAAGACGAGCAAAGCAAAGCCCTGGAAATGATGGGTAAAATCAATGCCAAAACGCGCGCGTCACGCGGACATATGCCTGTATGGTACTATTATGCCGATCCGGTAACGATTACGGGGGAGAACTGGTTTAACTTCCAGTACACCACCTCGCTGGCAGGATACGCGATGGATGACTGGATCCGCTATCATGAGAACAACCGCCGCGAGGAGCAGCAGCGTTTATCCTATGCGGCCAAGATCGCCAACATCGGAGCGATCAACTCCGGACAGATCAGTTCAGACCCTGCGAACATCGGAGCGGTCGCCTGGACGTATCAGGCGGAAAAAGGCAACCTTGGAACGAACGGCACCGGCGGCGGCAGAAATGTTCCGCTTCTGAATGGCTGGCGCGGCATGAGCGGCGAGGCTGACCTCGGGCTGTTTGGCGCGCTCCACACATTAAGCGCTGATATTGCGGTGGATCCCATTTTCGGATTGACAGGCTACGGCGCAGAAGTAAGCCAGAGCGGAGACATCTATACGATCAAGCCGCTGGACGGACTGTTCAAACGAATCAATCTGATTACAGAGAAGCTGTACATCGAGCTGAGCAAGGATCAATTTACGGAAGCCAAGCTGTCCACATCCAGGGACTATGTGTGGTTCCAATTGAAGAATCAAACAGGTCAAGCCCATTCCACATATGTCACCTTCGACGGTTTGGAGAAAGGCACATACCTGGTGAAGGTAAACGGTCAAGCGAAGGGTAAGTTTAATGCCTATGCGCCGACCAACAAGCTTAAATTGGAGGTTGGCACGGCAGCCTCCTACACGGTGGAGTTGACTCCGACGACACCTGACCCGAACCAGGCCCCTGTCGTAGATGCAGGTCAAGATTTCACGGCGAAGCTGCCAGATCCGATCATGCTTAAGGGGACGGCTGAGGATGACGGACTTCCGCAAGGAAAAGTAACGAGCGAATGGAGTCTTGTTGATGGCCCGCAGGGTGCGAATGTTACCATTGAACGCAAAACATCGCTGCGCACGAAGGTAAACGTATCCGAACCGGGAACGTATCGGTTTAAGCTGACCGCCAGCGACTCTCAATTATCCGCAGAAGACATCGTCAGCGTGGTTGTTGATTCGGCAGCACCGCTTCCTGAGCAGCTTGCGCTATACAAGCTTGACGAAACAGGCGGCACCGTCGCTGCGGATTCCTCGGGCAGCGGCAATGATGCAACAGTAAAAGGAACGGCTGCATGGGCTCAGGGGATCAAAGGCAATGCCGTCAGCCTGAACGGCAGAGACAGCTATGTGCAGCTTCCGGCGGGCATCGTGAGCCGGGCGCAGCAATTGACCGTGTCCGGCTGGGTGAAAGCGAACAGCCTCAGCGATTATATGCGGATTTTTGATTTCGGCTCGGGCACGAATGAATATATGTTCCTGACTCCAAAAGCCGGGAACCGGATGCTGTTTGCCATTACGGTCAATGGCAACGGGCCAGGGCAGGAACAGACGATCTCCGGCCCCGTGCTGCCGACAGGTGTATGGAAGCATGTCGCAGTCACGCTGAACGGCTCCACAGGAATCTTGTATGTGGACGGCCGGGAAGTGGGACGCAATACCAGCCTGACCTTGAATCCTTCCAGCCTGGGTCAGACCAAGAACAATTATATTGGCAAGTCTCAGTACCCTGATCCGTATTTGAACGGTCTGGTGGATGATTTCCGCATCTACAGCCGTGCTTTGAGTGCAGCCGAGGTGCTGAATCTGGCCAACACGACCGCACAGAATCTATTGCCAGCGGGGGACATCACTGCTTTGAAGGAAGTCAGTGTAACGACTCCTGCTGGAACAAAGCCGGAGCTTCCCAACGTGGTGGAAGCCACGTATGGAGAAGGCTCCGTCAAATGGGTTGACGTAGAATGGGAGGCTATTGAATCTGCACTTTATGCTGTTCCGGGCTCGTTTGAAGTGAAGGGCACGGCAGCCGGGACAGCGTTAGAGGCCATAGCAATAGTAACCGTAATTGAAGCTGAGGCTGCAGCGCAATTGGAAAGTCCCGTTAGTCCGCAGGTTTCAGCAGCTCCTGTTTTCCCGGCAATACCTGATATGCCTGCTCCCCCTGACAGCTTCGGCAATTAGCGAAATACCTGATGGGGCGAGGGGATAGTAAATAGCTTCGGTTAACCTGTCCCGTCGTCATTTTTCCCTGCAAAGGGGAGGGTGACGGCGGGTATCCTTGCATGCTAAGGTATAGAGCAAGGAATTAAATGTAAAGCAGGCGCAGGAGGCAAAAATGGCTTCCAGCCTATGTGTAAGGAGGAAAACGCATGGGAGGAAGCGGTCGCTTCAGATTTACGGGGATTCCTACGATTCGCGGGAAATTCATTGTACTGACACTGGCGCTCACCGTCGTTCCGATGGCGGTGCTGACGTTTACCTTTTACCGGATCGCCGCTCATTCACTTGGCGAGAAGTCGGAAGCGCTGGCCATGCAATCCTGGCAAATGAGTATGAATTATGTCAATGCGACGCTTTCCGACCTGAACGATTTAACCAATGCCATTCTCGGCAATCCTGATGTGCAGGCTGCGCTGGAGCTTACACCGGAAGACGATTATGAATATCTGCGGAACGATGAAGCTCTCAGCATGGTTGTCCGCGCACAGACCCAGACCAAGCCGTATATTGTATCCTCTCTCATTTATGCCGCCAATGGCGGGCCAAGGCACTCCCTCTACCAGGGAAATGCTTCGGTCCGTTTTGGCGGCCTTCCTACATTGAAAGAAGCCCAGGAGTACTATCGCCGCCTGCTCACGGAGCGGCCCATGATATGGATGGCTCACTCCCCGTTTGCAGCAGGGCGCGGGATGGGGGAGGATCGCGTTTATGTCGGGAAGCTGCTCCGCAAAACGACAGGGGACTATGCGCCGCTTGGATTTTTGCTGCTGGAAATTGACAAGGAAAGTCTGTTCCGCGGCCTTGCTTTCCATTCGGCAGACAGCAATATCCAGATGTGGGTGCTGGATCAGGAAGGCAGTCCTGTGTACGGATTGTCGGAGCAGGGAGCGGCTGACAAGGAGTTTTTGCGGCAGATTGCGAAAATGGCCGCAGATCGGCCTGAACTCGAAAAGGACTGGAGAATATGGAACGGACGTCAAACCATGATCTCCTTCGGTCCGTTGTATGAAGGGCAATGGACGCTGCTGCAAACCGTCGATCAATCCGTACCGCTGGAAGATGCCCGCAGGGTAGGGGGCTGGACGATCTGGACATTCTGGATTGCGCTGTTTCTGGGCTGGATGCTTTCTTATCGGCTGAGCAATACGATTTACCGTCCTTTGCTACAGCTCAGCCGGTTAACGGCGGCTGACGGAAGTATGAATGCCATAGTCTCCGGCCCGGCACCCGGTGCTTCTGCTCCCGTCGTTTTTGATCCCAAGGATGAGATGGGGCAAATCGGGGAGCGTTATCTTCACCTGATGCGAAAAAATCATGAGCTGTACGGGCAGATGTACGAAGCATTGCTGTCCCGCAAGCAGGCGGAATTTCGCGCGCTGCAGGCACAGATTAATCCTCATTTTTTGTACAACACGCTGGAGTCGCTGAAGGGGATGGCCTTGGCGAGGGGAGAACAGGATATGGCGGAGGTCATCGAAGCTTTTGGCAAATGCTTTCGCATCTCCTTAAGCTACGGACGGGAGGAAATCAGCCTGGGACAGGAAGTGGAGCATGTCAACGCCTATGTGAAGGTACAGCGGTTCAGGTTCCAAAATTCGTTCGAATGGATTTGCGAGGTGGAGGAAGAAATCTGCGGGTTTTACGTCCCCAAGCTCATCCTGCAGCCGCTCGTTGAAAATGCCATCTACCACGGCTTCAAAGGCCGTTCCGATCCCGGGTATATCATGTTATCCGGTATGAGGGAGGGAGATGCGCTGCGATTAACGGTCAGTGACGATGGCCGGGGAATTGCAGCGGAGCGCCTGGAAGATATAAGGAAATCCCTGGAGTCCGAGCAGGGGAGCGCTATGAGCTTTGGACTGCGCAATGTACATGAGCGTTTGCGGCATTATGGCCCACAGTATGGACTGTCCGTGGCGAGCGAACCGGGACATTACACCTCGGTCAGTCTGCTTGTGCCGATTCGGGCTGAATAAGGAAAGGAGAGGATCGCATGTACCGGCTGCTGATTGTGGACGATGAGTACCATATTCGGGAAGGGCTTAAGACGATGGTGGCGCAAAGCGGCCTGGCTGTAAAGGTCAGCGCCGTTGCGGGTGACGGCGAGACCGCATTACGTTTGTATGCGGAGCGGCGACCGGACATGATTTTGCTGGATATTCATTTGCCGGATGCAAGCGGGTTGGAGGTGGCACGGGCTATTCGGGAAACGGATCAGCAGACGCCTCTTTTATTTTTGACAGGGTACGAATCCGTGCCTTATATCCGTCAGGCACTGGCGCTGCAGGCGACCGATTATCTGCTTAAGCCCGTGACGAGAGAGGAATTTGAAGCGGCTCTGTGCCGGGCCGGGGAGCGGATTGCGCAATGGAAAAGAAGCGGGGAGGAGTCCGCTTACCGTCAGCATTTGTCCGAGTCACTGTACAGGGAGCATCTGCTGCTGGATCTGCTGCAGCAGCGGCGTCCTGCAGCAGAGGTCATTGCCGAACTGGAGGGACTGCAGCTCTTTGGCGAGACCGGCAGACCGCCTTATATCATACTGTGCTGTGATTTGGAGGAATCGTCTCCCGAGGCAGCGGCTTCTGCAAGTGAAGCGCAAGGCAGCCCAATCCGCAATAGTCCGATCTTCACCGGGCTTGCTTGGGACGACCCCACGACGGTGGCCGGGGTAAAGGCGTATGGAGCAGCGGTGTCCCGGAATCGGCGTATCGTGCTGCTGTCGGCAGCGTCCGAGCGCGCGGCGGAGCGGACGGCGCAGCATATCCGGCATGCGGTACAGGAGCAGCTGGGCCAGGCAGTCTCCATCGGGATCAGCCGCCCGGTGCAGCGGCTGGAGCAGCTCCCGGAAGCGTATGAGCTGGCTGTATTGGCCGCGGAGCACAGGGCATGGGTCGGATTTAACCAGATCATCCCTTTTGCGAGCATTCAAACCCATGCATTGAACAGCAGCGGACTGTTGGAGAAGGAGCTGCTGTTGATCACGGAGCTGCGGGCCGGCAATGATGCCGCTGTGCATGCGATTTTGCAGGAATGGTCGGCGCAATTGGGCGGGCTGCCTGTCAGACAGGTGAAGATGGTCCTTACTCAGCTTGTGCTGCTTGTGATGCGCATCGTTCACAGCGATGCATCTGTTCGCCAAGCGGCGGCGCAGGATCAGGATCCGCTGCTGGGGCTGTCGCGGCTGCGGCATGGACCGGAGATGATCGACTATGTATTCCGCTATTTTATCCGGATAAGCAACCGCATCCGGGAAGCGCGTGAGCAGGGGGTGCCGCGCAAATTTCAGCTTGCGAGGGAATGGATTCGCGAGCATCTGCAGGAGGACGGCGGTCTGAACGGTCTTGCCGCTTATATGAATATGAGCCCCAAATATTTGAGCGTTCGCTTCAAGCAGGTTACAGGGGAAAGCTTTGCAGATTACCAGACCCGCGTCCGCTTTGAGCGGGCCCGCGAGCTGCTGCTGGACCCGAAGCGCAAGGTGGCGGAGGTGGCGGAGCTGGTGGGCTTTGCGGATACGAATTATTTCAGCATCGCCTTCAAAAAGCACACCGGACTAACTCCTACAGAGTTCCGTAAAACATTTTTGTGAATTGTTAAATTTCTGTTAAAAAAATCATACCAAAACAAAGAAAGTCTGGACTTGTCGCGTGGTCGGCTCTGGGCTCTCCAGGCATAATGGACATATAAGTGAGTGTTCAAAAGATGACTTTTTGAACTACCTCTTGTAAGGAGAATCCGATTCAGGAAGGGGCCGGTGATATGGTGAAACGACGGTTAAGGACATGGGTGGCTCTCGTGATGACGACGATGTTGGTAGGACTGACGGCTTGCAGCGGGAACGCAGGTGGACCAGCAAATTCGGATGCGGTAGAGCTCAGGTTCATGTACTGGGGAAGCAATGACGAGAAGCAGGCAATGGAAAAGATGATTGAGAGCTTTAACGCTTCTCACCCGAATATCCGGGTGAAGGGCGAACATGTTCCTGGCGACTACACGACCAAAATCAACACATTAATGGCCGCCAATCAGCTGCCGGATGTCGCCTATCTGGGCGATTCACTTACGATGAAATGGGCAAGTGAAGGCAAACTCCTGGATTTATCCTCCTATTATGACGAATATCCCGAACTAACCAACAAGCTTAAATCCTCTTATCTTTACAGCGAACCCGGCAAATCAATCGGCAATTATACTGCACTGGAAGTGATGCAGTTATTTTACAACAAGGAGCTGTTTACGGAAGCAGGCGTCCCTGTTCCCCCTTCTGATCCTGAACAGGCGTGGACTTGGGATGAATTTCTGGAAATCGCAAAAAAGCTGACCAAGGATCAGAACGGTAAGCACCCGGGGGAAAGCGGATTTGATCCGGGCAATATTGTGCAGTACGGCTTTGCTTTCGGCAACGACCGCAGCTCCTGGGGCCCGCTTCTCGCGAGCAACGGGGGAGGCTTAACGGACGAGACAGGCACGAAGTATACCCTGAACAGCCCCGAGTCGGTTGAGGTATTCCAAAAGCTGCAGGATCTGGTGTTCAAGGAGCATGTGTCCCCGGATTTGATTCAGCAGCAGGATATGCCTTCCAACACGATCCGGCTGCAGACGAGAAAAGTCGCCATGGTGGTAGACGGTACGTGGTCACTGCTGGATTTTTCCAACAACAAACAGCTGCAGTGGAGCGTCGGCGTCCTGCCGAAGCTGAAGGAGCCCAAAACGATGATCGTTGCGGGAGCGACAGTGATTTTCCAGAGTACCAAGCATCCGAAGGAAGCGCTTGAATTTTATTTGTACCATAACAACCCGGAGAAGGTGGACCTCTTCAAGTCAGGCCTCTGGATGCCGATCGAGGAAAAATATTATACAGATGAGCAGGCCGTCCAATCATGGACCAATAACGCCGCGCATCCGCCGGAATTTCAGGAGGCCGGCATCAAGTATGCCAGAGACTATGCGATCAAGCCGTTGACCACCACCCTTCGCAACTGGCCGGATATCGGCTCCAAGCTGACCCCGGGGCTGGATCTGATCTGGACGAACAAGAAGACGGCACAGCAGGCGCTGGATGAACTGGAACCCGTCATTCAGCCTTTGCTGCAGGGAGTATACCCGGATGAATAATCCGGCAGGACAGCCGGGAAAGGAGAACAGCCCATGAAGCGGCCAAAATCAGGCATGAAACGCATGGAGCGAAACTGGGGTCTGCTGTTTGCGCTTCCTGCCATTCTGGGACTTATGATCTTTACAATCGGACCGATTGCGGCCTCGTTTATCTTCAGCTTGACCGACTGGACAATAGGCGGACAAATGAGCTTTGTCGGGCTGGATAATTACCGGACCATTTTGACCGAGGATGATACCTTTGCCAAATCGATGTTTGTGACGACTTATTATGCACTGGGCAGTGTTCCCCTTGGTCTGGCGGCGGCTTTTATTATTGCGCTGCTCTTAAATCAGAAGGTGAAGGGCCTGTCGGTATTCCGCACCATTTATTATTTGCCTACCATTGTACCGAGCATAGCCAACACGATGCTGTGGCTGTGGATGTTTAATCCGGATTTCGGCCTGCTGAATTCATTGCTGGAGCAAGCCGGGCTGCCGGGCAGCAAGTGGATTTATGATGAGCGGACGGCTATCCCCTCCCTGATTATGATGAGCACCTGGGGCATCGGGAACACGGTTATTATCTTTTTGGCCGGACTGCAATCGGTACCCGCCCATCTGTATGAAGCGGCTGAGGTAGACGGCGGCCATATGTGGCACAAATTTGTTCATATTACCATTCCTTCAATGACTCCGACCATTTTCTTCAATCTGATCATGTCCTTGATCTCTACCTTCCAGTCCTTCAACCAGGCCTATGTCATGACCCTGGGGGGACCCAACAATTCGACCTTGTTCTATGTATTTTACTTGTGGCGCACAGCCTTTACGGAAACGAAAATCGGTTATGCTTCCGCGCTGGCCTGGATTTTGTTTTTCGTCATCATGGTATTGACTGCCCTTATTTTTTCCACGGCCAGCAAGTGGGTCTACTACGAAGGAGGTGGACGTTCATGAATCAGGTTTTACGCTCCCGCAGTCCTACTGCCGTCAACCGTGCCAAATTCCTCCGGGTTACCCGGGTGCTGCTGTACATCATTTTAATCATCGGCAGCGTTTTCATGCTGCTGCCATTTGTCTGGCTCATTCGCAGCTCACTGATGGGAACCTCGCAAATATTCGTGTTTCCGCCGGAGTGGATCCCTTCTCCATTTCAATGGAGCAATTATCCGGAAGCGCTAACCTCGGTGCCATTTGGCAGGTACTTCATGAATACATTCATCATTGAAGTGTGTGTATTGGCGGGGGTGCTGTTGACCTCCATGATCTCGGCGTTTTCCTTTGCCCGATTGCGCTGGCCGGGACGGCAGCTGATTTTTGCCCTGCTGATCGGGTCGATGATGCTGCCTTACGCCGTGACGCTCATTCCCACCTTTGTCATGTGGCGGGAGCTGGGAGGACTGAATACGTTTCTACCGTTGATTATTCCCGCATGGTTTGGCGGCGGAGCATTTAATATTTTCCTGATGCGTCAATTCATGCTGACCATTCCGCGCGATCTGGATGAAGCGGCATATATGGATGGCGGCACACCTCTGACGGTGCTATGGCGTGTTATCGTTCCCTTGTGTTCGCCAGCCTTGATCGTGATCGGTATCTTTACCTTTATTGACGTGTGGAATGATTTTCTGGGACCGATTATTTATCTAAGCGATGAAAGGAATTTTACGCTGGCGCTGGGACTCGCGACGTTTCGCGGGCTGAACAATACGAACTGGCCGTATCTGATGGCGGCTTCCAGCACGATTCTGGCACCTGTTGTCCTGCTTTTCTTTATCGGGCAGCGCTATTTTATTGAAGGCATTACTTTGACAGGCATCAAAGGCTGACAGGAAGCTTTGAATGCATGAATTGGGATAAGGAGGCGAACGAGTGGATAAGGAAGCTATACAGGGTGTTTCTGGCCGATTGGCCCGGCTGCGCACGGAATTCTCCGCGCTGGGTATAGATTCGATGCTGATTGCACATGGCCCCAACCGCCGTTATATGACCGGGTTTACCGGCTCGGCGGGGATGGCGCTCATCACAGAACAGGATGCTTTTCTGGTCACGGATTTTCGCTACATGACACAAGCGGCAGAGCAGGCGCCGGAGTATTCCATCCTGCAGCATGAGGGGCCAATTCTCAAAACCGTGGCTGATCTCGCAAGGAAGTCAGGCGTTCAGCGGCTGGGTGTGGAGAGCCGTCATGTCTCCCTTCAGCAGTCGGGCGAGCTTCAGGAGGCGCTGGGTTCGCTGGAGTACGTGCTGACTGAGGATGCAGTTGAAAGGCTGCGCAATGTGAAGGATGAGGATGAGATTCGCACCATCAGCGAGGCTGCGCGTATTACCGATGCCGCTTTTATGGAAGTGCTGAATTCGATCAAGTCTGGCGTAACCGAGCGGCGGATTGCGGCAGAGCTGGAGTACAGGCTGCGGCTGGCGGGGGCTGATTCGGGAGGTTTTGCGTTCATCGTCGCTTCGGGGGAGCGTTCGGCGCTGCCGCACGGACTGGCCAGTGACAAGGAAATTGGCCGGGATGAATTTGTCACGCTGGATTTCGGCGCCAATGTGCGGGGTTACCTGTCTGATCTCACTCGCACGGTATTTGTCGGCAAGCCGTCAGAGCGGCATGAGGAATTATATGCCATTGTACTGGAAGCAAATCTGAAGACGATTGCGGGGCTTCGTCCGGGATTAAGCGGCCGGGAGGGGGACAGCTTGGGGCGGGATGTGATTGCCTCATACGGCTATGCTGAGTATTTTGGCCACGGATTGGGACACGGTTTTGGCCTGGAGATACACGAGCAGGTGCGGCTGTCGCGGGAAAGCAAGTCGGTGCTTGAGCCGGGTCATGTCCTTACGGTGGAGCCGGGGATCTACATTCCAGGCTTCGGCGGGGTTCGCATTGAGGATGATGTGCTGATCACGAATGACGGTGTCAAGGTGCTGACTACCTCACCCAAAGAGCTGCTTTTATTGTAATCACGTTGTTGTTCTGCAAATCATTCGAAAAAAGAAATGGAGGGATTGAAATGCAAAAACGGTGTACGAAAGTATGGTTGACCACACTCGCGGCTTCCATGATTGTTGCTCTCACACCGGCTGTTCCGGGTGAGAAGGCTTTTGCCGAAGAAGCACAAGCGGAATTGCAAGCGCTAGCGCCATCGGGTGCCCAGGTTATCGACATTTTTAAGCGGACAGTGAACGATTACGGCATCGAGCTGGTCGATTGGCAGGGATATTTGGCCAACCCGTATGTGAAGCTGAAAGTAAAACCGCCGGCAGATGCTTCTTTTCCGGTAACCGTAACGCTGAAAGCACAGGGTACATCCCGCCTGATGATGGATTTGCCCAGTACGCTGTCGGCGGACGGGGCCAGCAAAACCTTGACCTTCAGCAGCGCGCAGGAGGAGAAGAATTTCCTGCTGGCCATTCATCCTGACCGGATCGGCGGGAACGGTGAAATTGAGCATTATACGCTGTCGCTGGCCGTGAGGGGAAATGATGGACGCACGACCAACCAGTCCATTCCCATTCGGGTACTGGATCAGGATGATAATGCCGAGCCGTCAATCCCGATTGATTTTGACTACCGTTTTGATACGATCAAGCCTTATTTCAATGATGCTGCCACCAGAAAAGCTACGGAGCTGGCCATAAAGGACTGGTTTTATTTCTTCGATCTGAAGCCCTTCGACACGGTTCCGACCGGAGCAGAGGTCAATCATCTTCCCGGAGACGACTGGCAAAATACGATACAGGTGTCAAATAACAAACCCTATAACGGTATGTGGGTGTTTCTAAGAGGGTTGAATGGACCTTATTCCACGGGTTATCCGGCTGCGAACGGCAAATATCATACCCGGAACGGTGTCACTGTGCCGGGCAATTTGAACCGTTCTTACGGTCTGATTCTGGATTTCTATGATGATGCGGTTCCATTTACGTCCGTGAATGACGAAGAATGGTATCTGTCTGACCTGTCCAAGGTGACGGATGTATATGGGCTGATGATGCACGAATTCGGCCATGCGGTCGTGTTCAGCGACACGTTCCCTGGCGTGAGAGCGCTGAAGGAGTCGGGAGGCAATGATCCGGTTATTTTGGCTTATCAAAACAGACCGGCATTGCTCGACAACAGCTATCATCTCTCCGGAGCGCTGGCCGAGGTGGACAGACTGAGCGGACAAAATGGCGGCTGGAACCATCTGTTCCCGACCCGGCGCTGGATGAACACCAAGCTGTCGCTGCTTGTAGCCGAAAAAGCAGGCTGGCCTTTGCGCAAAAATTTGACCCCTTTCCTCGCGCCGGAAATTGTGACAAAGTCGCTGCCCGCACCTGTTCAAGGGCAGGCCTATTCGGTCAAGCTGGAGGCCAAGGGTGGCGTACCGTTTTATGATTGGACGATAACACAAGGCGAGCTGCCCGCCGGCTTCAAGCTGGACCGCTTTACGGGAACGATTAGCGGAACGGCGGCCAGCGGAACAGGAAACAAGACGTATACGTTCACCGTTCAGCTGCGGGATTATGATGAGCTGGGCAAACCTGTGACACAAAGCTATACGCTCAAGCTGTAATCCTGTTGACACAATTGAAAGGAGGGAAACGGAGTGAAACACGATGCGGCGGATTTGCTTATTGTCGGCGGCGGCATCATCGGTGCGGCTATCGCTTATTATGCGGCAAAGTCAGGCTTGCAGATCGTGCTTGTCGAGCGGGGAGAAATAGCCGGAGGCACTTCGTCGCGTTGTGATGGAAATATACTGGCGATCGACAAGGAGCCGGGACTGGACAGCCGCATGTCGCTGCTGTCGCAGCAGCTGGTGGCGGAGCTGGCCGGGGAACTGGAGGATGAGTTTGAGTACCGCGCACCAGGCAGCATCCTTGTTTGTGAAAATGATCAGGAGATGCAGGCGGCACAGCAGTGGGTAACCCGCCAGCAGCAGGAGGGTCTTCCGTTCCGCATGCTGGACCACCGGGACCTGCGGGAGGAATGGCCGTATCTGGCGCAGGATTTGCCGGGTGGACTGGAGTGTGTGACAGATTCCACCGTGAATCCGGTGCTGATGACGTATGCGCTGGCCAAAGCTGCGCGCCGGATGGGAGCCAGATTGCTGCCGCACACGCCGGTGCAGTCTGTCCTGAAGGATGCAGGAGGCCATGTCTGCGGGGTGGAGACATCCCGCGGGGTTATCTCTGCGGGAGCGGTAGTATTGGCGGCAGGGGTATGGACACGCGCTATCGGTCAATCACTCGGCCTGAACCTGCCCATTATACCGCGCAAAGGACATATCCTGGTGTCTGCCCGCATGCCGTCCATCGGGAAGCGAAAGGTCATGGAGTTTAGCTATCTGATGAGCAAATTTGGTGGTCAGCGGAGCGTTGACGAAGAAGACGAAAAATATGGCATAGCCATGGTATTCGAGCCTACCGCCTCGCAAAACGTTCTGATTGGCAGCAGCCGCCAGTTTGTCGGCATGGATACACGTGTCGATCAGCAGGTGATCCGGCTGGTCGCCCGCAGGGCGATTCGCTTTTTTCCGGCTTTGGCCAACACGCCCCTGATGAGGGCATATACCGGGCTGCGTCCATGGACACCGGATCATCTGCCCATTATATCGGCCGTGGAGGAAGTACCGGGGCTGTTTATCGCCTCCGGCCATGAAGGGGACGGGATCAGCCTCGCTGCCGTTACAGGTAAGCTGGTGACGGAAATGATTCGCGGCGAACCCGCTTGTGTTCCACTGGAGCCGCTTAGGTATGACCGGTTTGGAAAAGATGATGCCAGTCATGAGATTCACGGGGAGGTAACCGGATGAGCGAGCTTGGCAAAATTACGACGGTTGATACGCACACCGGAGGCAATCCGACACGAACGGTCATTCACGGCGCCCCCAAGCTGATTGGCCTGACGATGCTGGAGAAGATGACTTACATGGCAGAGCATCATGATGATTTTCGCCGTCTGCTCATGTTCGAGCCGCGCGGGCATGAGGTCATGTCAGGCTGTATTTTAACAGAGCCTTGTCATGCGGATGCCGATATCGGGGTGGTGTTTATTGAGACAGGCGGTTATCTGCCCATGTGCGGCCACGATACGATTGGAGTTTGCACGGCGCTGATGGAAATCGGATTCATTGCCCCGGACAAAAAGTCCATATTGCTGGATACTCCCGCCGGCCCCGTTCAGGTGCGGCTCGATGTGAAAGAAGGCAAGGTGAAGCAGGTGACGTTCACGAATATCCCTTCCTTTGTGTACCGCAGCGGAGTAGAGGTTCAGGTCGAAGGTCTCGGTCAGGTGACGCTGGATATTGCCTATGGGGGCAACTTTTACGGCATTATCGAGGCCGCTTCCATCGGTCTTGAGCTGGAGCAGCGAAATGGGGCGGAGATAGTCCGCGCGGCGGTGAAGATTCGAGAAGCGGTGAATGCGGCTGTAGAGGTGGCACACCCTGAAAATCCGGTCATTCGTGGAATGACGCATATTGAATTTTACGGGGAACCGACCGTTCCAGAGGCCCATTGCCGCAATGTCGTTGTTATCCCGCCGGGAGGCATCGACCGTTCACCCTGCGGCACAGGGACGTCGGCCAAGGCAGCGGTGCTGCATGCCCAGGGCAAGCTGGGTTTGCATGAACCGTTTGTGCATGAAAGCATCACGGGTTCATTATTCAGAGCTGAAATTGTGGGTGAGACAGCGGTTGGTCCCTATCCGGCGGTAATCCCGCAAATTACAGGCTCGGCCTGGGTAACAGGCCATCATCAATTTGTGCTGGACCCGGAGGATCCACTCAGGGCAGGATTCCTGCTGTCGTAGCTTTTCTTGCGAGTTCAGGAGGCTTGGGCCAGGAAGTTTATATTTTCTCACATCTTATAAAAAGGTCAGGAAAGGGTTGGTGAGTGTATGGCACGTTTTGAGGGTGTGTATGTGGCTCTCGTTACACCGTTTACAGCCGAGCTGGAGGTCGATTACAAGCGTCTGGCCGAGCTGTGTGAGCATTTGATTGCAAATGGCATCAGCGGTTTGATCCCTACGGGATCACTGGGCGAATATGCGGCTTTATCACCGGAGGAGCGCTCGCAGGTTGTGCATACCGTCATTGACGCCGCGGCGGGGCGTGTTCCGGTTGTTGTGGGATCGGCGGCTCCGTCCACGAAGCAGGCGGTGCATTGGGTTCAGCATGCGAAGGATGCCGGGGCAGCGGGTGTCATGGCACTGCCGCCCATTAACTACAATCCGCTGCCTCATGAAGTAACGGCCCATTTTGAAGCACTTGCGGAGGTAGGCTTGCCGATCATTGTGTACAACAATCCTCATGATTACAAGGTTGATCTGACCCCCGAAGTGCTTGCTGATTTGTCACGGTTGGATAATATCGTGGCCGTCAAGGAGTTTTCGGGCGATGTAAGGCGTATCCACACCATTCTGGACCATACAAACCTGGAAGTTATGGTCGGAGTGGATAATTTGGCGATGGAGGGAGCACTGTTCGGGGCGACAGGCTGGATTTCGGGAGTGCCCAATGCCCTGCCGAAGGAAGGGGTTGAACTCTTCGAACTGGCGCGGTCGGGAAATCTGGCGGAGGCTTCCGCGTTGTACCGCAGGCTGCTGCCGCTGTTCCATTATGATGCCAAGCCGCAGCTGGTGCAGTCCATCAAATATATGATGGAGCTGGCCGGATTTCCAGTCGGCCCGACACGACCGCCCAGACTGGCGCTACCGCAGGCGGAGTATGACCGTATTCGCGAAGCTTTTGAGGCGGCGGTTCGTCCGAGCGAGGTCTCATCCTAATGGGGGTGCAGACGGTGGAGAGCCGAAATTGGATCGGCGGCGAGTGGCTGAGCCCTTCCGGCGAAGACATGGTGGTACGCAACCCCTCGGCGCTGCAGGAGGAGGTGGGAGTTGTCCGCTTTTCCACAAAGGATGATATAACGCAAGCCGGGGAAGCGGCACGGCTGGCCCAAGCGGGCTGGGGGGCATTAACTCCAGCCGCTCGGGGAGCCTGTCTGTTCCGCGCCGCCGGGCTGCTGGAGGCAAGTCTGACGGAAGTGGCTGAACTGGCCAGCCAAGAGATGGGTAAGCCGATTACGGAGATGCGCGGTGAAGTGATGCGGGGCGTGCATTTGCTCCGCTACTACGCGGCAGAGGGCGTGCGTTCCATCGGTACGGTCATTCCCTCCAATGAATCAGGAGTGCTTCAATATACGAAGCGTGTTCCGCTCGGGGTGACGGCGGTCATTACGCCGTGGAATTTTCCCGTCGCCATCCCGTTGTGGAAAATCGCGCCCGCGCTTCTCTGCGGCAACACGGTCATTTGGAAGCCTGCCGAAAATGCTTCGCTCACGGCGGTTCGGATCGCTGAGCTGTTTGAAGCGGCACAGCTTCCTGCCGGTGTGCTGAATCTGGTGATCGGTCAGGGCCACGCGATAGGCGATGTTTTGCTGGCGCATAAGGAATTGGATGCCGTCAGCTTTACAGGCTCAACCGCCACAGGCTTGGGCATTGCGGAGCAGTGTGCCCGCCGGAACCTTAAATACCAGACGGAGATGGGCGGTAAAAATGCCGCCATCGTGCTGAAGGATGCGGATGTGGCCCAGGCGGTGGCGGCGATCGTCAGCGGGGCATTCCGCTCTGCGGGGCAAAAATGCACGGCCACCAGCCGGGTAATCGTGGAGCGATCTGTCTATGAAGCGTTTACGGAGGCTTTGTGCAAAGCGACGGACAGTATCCAGGTTGCCCCGGCGCTGGACCCTGGGGCGTATCTCGGACCGGTGGCGTCCGCAGGCCAGTACGAGAAGGTAATGTCCTATGTGGCGACGGCCCGCCGGGAAGCTGATATTTTGGCGGAGGGCGGAGCCGCCGCCGGGACGGATCACGGGTATTACGTGCGTCCGCTGGTGGCCGCCGGACTGGATTCGTCACATCCGCTGATTCGGGAGGAGATTTTTGGACCCGTGATCGGAGTCCTGCAGGCGGAAGATTTTGATGACGCGATCCGACTGTGCAATGAGACGGTGTACGGGCTGAGCGCCTCGCTGTTCACTCGCGATTTACGGCTCGCCCACCGCTTTCTGGATGAGGCGGAAGCCGGTATGGTGCGCGTTAATCAGGAGACAGCCGGTGTCGAATATCAGGCTCCCTTTGGCGGCCTGAAGCAGTCCAGCTCGCATACCCGGGAGCAGGGACAGGCGGCGCTTGATTTTTATTCTGCGGTTAAAACCTGCGCGATTAACTATGGATAAGCAGGCAGCGGCAAAGGGGGACGGTTGGAATGGATGTCAGTACGTCTGACGGGTCAAAGCATTTGATTGTCTGCCGCTGTGAGGAAGTGAGCCTTGCACAGCTAGAGGAGGCGTGCCGTGAAGGAATGGATACGGTGCGGCAGCTAAAGATGGCAACTCGGGTGACGATGGGTGCCTGCCAGGGCAGAGTATGCCGTCAGGTGGTGGAATCGTGGTTTTACAGCCAGTATCCTGCTGCCCGCCGGGAGGCGGAGCTGTTATCGCAAAGGCCTCCGGTGCGTCCGGTCACATTCGGCCAGCTTGCGGATGGAGGTTCCCTATGAGCGATTTGCGGATTGTAAATCACCCGATTCTGGGGCCCAAGTCTGCACGGCGGCAGGTGTCCTTCACCTTCGACGGGCGTCCCATGCAGGGGCTGGCCGGAGAACCGCTGGCGGCGGCGCTGCTGGCGGGTGGTGTCCGCCTGCTGAGAAGACATGAGGAATCCGGCACGCCCAGGGGCATTTATTGCGCAATCGGGCACTGCAGCGAATGCCGTTTGACAGTTCATCCATTAGGTACCGTCCGCTCCTGTCTGACAAAGCTGGAGGAGGGCATGATCGTGGAAAGCGGGCGACAGCTTTCGAATGAAATTACGGGGAGAATGGTGACATGAGTAACAGAGTGCAGCTCATCGTCATTGGAGCGGGCCCGGCCGGGCTGTCCGCTGCGGCAGCGGCTGCCGAGCACGGAATGCGGGTCACGGTGCTGGATGAATTTACAGAGCCGGGCGGGCGTATGCCCGGGCAGTATCATGAGGAGGGTGGCAAAAGCTGGTGGGTCGGAAAGCACGTTGCAGATCAGCTGATTGCCCGCTGCAGGGACCTGAGGGTGGACATCCGCTGCGGCGTAGCTGTGCATGGCATGGAATACACGGCTGCATGGGGGATTTTCACCTCCTGCGGATTATTCACCGCGGATTACGTGCTTCTGGCGACAGGGGCCGCCGAAGCCCACGTTCCGCTGGAGGGCTGGACACTGCCTGGCGTCATGTCAATTGGAGCAGCGCAGGTGCTGACCAACGTTCATTATGTCAAGCCGGGGGAACGCGGCATTATTGTCGGCATGAACGTGTTATCCATGGCAATTGCCCGCGAGTTGTCCGTCGCCGGGGTCAGGATTGCTGCGATTGCGCTGCCGTGCGCCAATCCGCTGGCAGGCGCGGCGGCCACTCCGATAGCGGCCGTGAAGCAGCTGCTGCAGCTCTCGGAGCTCGCTCCCGCCGTCTGGATGCGCACAGGCGGCAGGCTGGCGGCGGCGCTGCGGATGGAGGGCCTCATCGCGCGCTGCTATCCCCACAGAGGTTTTCGCCTGTGGGATATTCCCATCCGTTTGCGGACGGCGGTGCTGTCCGTGAACGGGCGGGACCGGGTCGAGTCCGTGACACTGGTCCGGGTTAAACCGGACGGCTCGCCCATTCCCGGCAGCGAGCGTATCGAGCCCGCCGACTTCGTGGCACTGAGCGGCGGATTGTATCCGCTTGCCGAGCTTGCGGCGGTGGCGGGCTGCAAATTCGTCTACAGCCCGGGGCTTGGCGGGCATGTTCCACTGCATAGTGAACGGATGGAAACCACGCTCAAGGGGCTGTATGTTGCCGGAAATATTACCGGTATTGAAAGCGGGCTGGTCGCTATGGCACAGGGCCGTCTGGCCGCCGCTTCCATGATTCATGCCGCCGGCCTTGCGGGAGCCGATGGGGAACGGCAGGTACAGGAGGCGATCCGTGAGGTTCATACTGCCCGTGAAAATGCGCTCATTCAGTTTCATCCCGGCATCACGGAGGCGAGAACGCAGCTGTATCGGCAATGGGAGCAGGCTTCAGGCGGCGCATATCAGCACTCGCGAAACTGAAAAAGCTTTTTTCTTTGCTAACAGTTGTCATAGCGCTTATTTGGCCGGAAAAACGCAGCTTTCTTTACTAACGGTTATATGCGCGCTTATTCAGGAGAGATAGCCTCTTTGCTTACGAAAAACGGGAAATAAGCTCGATGGCAATCGTTACATCTTATACCCCCCCGTTTTTACCCAAATAGCGTCGCTTGCAACCGTTAGAGTTTTTGTGTTTTTATACGAATTTGCACTTATCCCCTGGTCAAGCACCGATTTCGGCTTTGAGCCTAAAAAGGAGGAACAGAAGCATGGCGGTAAAAGTAAAGGCCCGCATGCAGGCCAGACCATTCGCGTTAAACGAGGTGAAACTGGGCGAAGGCCCATTCAAACATGCCATGGAGCTTAACCGCTCCTACCTGCTGGAACTTGAGCCTGACCGCCTGCTGGCGCGCTTTCGTGAATATGCCGGACTTGCGCCCAAAGCGCCTCAATATGAAGGCTGGGAGGCCATGTCTATTTCCGGCCATACCTTGGGGCACTATTTGTCGGCTTGCTCCATGATGTATGCCTCGACAGCCGATGAACGGTTTAAAGAAATCACGCATTACATTGCGGATGAGCTGGAGCTTTGTCAAACAGCCGATGGTGACGGATATGTGTCCGGTATTCCGGGAGGAAAAGAGCTTTTTGCAGAGGTATCTGTGGGAAATATCCGCTCCAAGGGCTTTGATCTGAACGGTGCGTGGGCTCCCCTCTATACGCTTCATAAGCTGTTCGCCGGTTTGCGCGATGCGTATCATTTGACGGACTGTGACAAGGCACTGGAGATCGAACGCAAGCTGGCTGACTGGCTTGGCGGCATTTTGGGGCCGCTGACGGAAGAACAGATGCAGCAGGTGATGTTTTGCGAATATGGGGGGATGAACGAGGTATTGGCGGACCTGTATGCGGATACCGGAGAGGAAAGTTATTTACGGCTGGCGGAGAAATTCTGGCACAGACTGGTGCTCGATCCGCTGAGCTCGCAGGAAGATTGCCTTCAGGGCATTCACGCCAATACGCAAATTCCGAAGCTGATCGGGCTTGCCAAGGAGTATGAGCTGACCGATGATCCGAAACGCCGGGCGACGGCGGAGTTTTTTTGGGAGCGGGTGGTGGAGCATCATTCGTATGTCAGTGGCGGCAACAGCTTTGGCGAATATTTTGGTGCGCCGGACAGTTTGAATGACCGTATCGGGCCCCATACGACGGAAACGTGCAACACCTATAATATGCTCAAACTGACCAACCATCTGTTTCAATGGAACGGCTCCGCCAGGGAAGCGGATTTTTATGAACGGGCTTTGTTTAACCATATTTTAGCCTCACAGGACCCTGTGCACGGGGGCGTAACGTATTTTCTGTCGCTGGCCATGGGCGGACACAAGCATTTTGAAAGCAAGTTTGACGATTTTACGTGCTGTGTCGGCACAGGGATGGAAAACCATGCGAGCTACGGCAGCGGCATTTATTTTCATAATCATGACAAGCTGTATGTCAACCAGTTTATAGCGTCCACATTGGAATGGAAAGAAGCGGGAATCACGTTAAAGCAGAGCACCTCTTACCCGGAAACGGATCATGCCAAGCTGGAAATTCAATGTGATCAGCCTGTCCCCATGACCCTGCTCATTCGTTATCCGTATTGGGCTCTTCAAGGCATAACCCTGCGTGTAAACGGCAAAGAACAGGAGATCGTGCCGGAGCCGGGCAGCTTCATTCCTATCGCAAGAACATGGCTTGACGGGGATACTGTAGAGGTGACGATACCCATGTCGCTGAGATTGGAGGCGATGCCCGATAATCCGGGCCGGGCGGCGGTTATGTACGGACCGCTGGTGCTGGCGGGCGACCTCGGTCCGATCGATGATCCAAAGGCCAGGGATTTTCTCTACACTCCGGTACTCATTCCACAAACGGAGGAACTTGAGACCTGGATTCAACCGGTGGAGGGGAAAACGAACACATTCAGCATTTCCGGGGCAGGACATCCGCGGGATGTGGAATTATCTCCTTTATATAAAATGCATGACCGCACGTATTCCGTATATTGGGACATTTTTACGAAGGAAGGGTGGCAGGAGGCGGAAAAGGAATACACTGCCGCACGTGAAAAGCTGGCCATTCTGGAGCAGTGCACCCTTGATTTTGCCCAGCCTGGGGAAATGCAGCCTGAGCGGGATCATAACTTCCAGGGCGATGCTTCAACCCGTACCGGATATGTGAATAACCGGCCTTACCGGAATGCGGGCATTGACGGCTGGTTTTCCTTTGATTTGAAAACCGATCCGACCATACCGATGCTGCTCGTCATTACCTACACTGCTGCACTGGAAATGCCCAACTGCGGATTTGATATTTTGGTGAACGGCCATCCGCTTGAGCAGTTTAGTGAAGGCTTTGATGAAGCCGACAAGTTTTACAACATTCATGCCGAAATTCCAGCTGCCTATCTGGAGGGTAAGGAACAGGCGACAGTGACCTTCAAGGCCAAGCCCTGCCAGCGTGTCCGCAGATTGTTCGGGCTGAGAATGGTCAATAAGGATGTGTATGAGCGGCTGTATCAGGCAGATAGTTAGGGATGGAATAAAGAACGAAGATACTTATGCAGAATGCCGGAGGAAGAATGATTCATTAATGGTTTTATAAATTGTCCGGGAAGGACGAGGGCGGCAGCTCCTTCCCGGATATGATCTTTTAGCAGTGAGACGACTCTTGACCTCTGCGGGTGCGCAATTTTCTATAGTGACTGCAGCTGCCAGCCCATTAATGACTTTGTCCTGTACTCATCGCCCCGCTTGAAGCGGAATCGGAGCCGGACTGATCGCTGCTTGCGCTGTTATTCGCTTTAAACTCCTTCAGCTCGGATTTTACGTCCTGGGCTGCACTAACGGCCTCGTCCTTCGCTTCTTTTACAACCTCGATCGACTCCTTGACGACTTCCACGGCCTCACGGCCTTTCTCCGTAATTTCCCGCCCTTTTTCGTTATATTCAGGGCCTTTCTCCTTGATCAGCTCCAGCAGATTGACGAGGGTGGTCCGCATATCTCTTCCGTTCTTCGGTGCCAGCAGCGCGCCGACCCCTGCGCCAACCAAGGCTCCTGCTAAGATCCCGTATACCATTTTTTTAGTTTGGTCTTCCATGTTCATCTCTCCCATCTGTGGTAATATCGATGTCCTTGTACTGTAATTACCCAGCCTTCGGGCTTTTATCCCACACGATTGCATGAAAAATAGCGGCAAACCAAGACTTGAAATGAGTACCTGACTGCTGCCGCTGTTTTATATTTTGTATTCAATCAACCAGCAATCCCGATATTCTCCCTCGTGAAGCTCGCGTTTGGGAAGAAGCCGGACTTTCCTAAAGCCGCATTTCGCATAACATCTTAAGGCTCTTTCATTGCTGGCCTGAGGGTCCATGACGACCCGGTCCGCTTTTTTGTGATCAACTAAAAATTGAAGCATAGAGGAAACAAGCAGGGTGCCGATTCCTTTGTTCCAATAATCCGGCTCGCCTATGAACTGGTCTGTTCCATAGATCGTTCCATCCTTATCGGAATACCCGTATGCTTGTCTTGTCTCATCGTCTAAATTGGTAGTATTGTATGTATCGTAGATATCAAGAACCTTACAGGCTTTCCAATTGATCAGGCAGCGTTGTCCAATGATCCTCAATCCAGTGCATTTCCTCAACAAATCGATGGAGCAAGGCTCTGATCTCGCCTTCCAAACGAACCTCTGTCCGAAGCCACCAAATGGATTCGACCAGATAAAGCATGTACATAGCGCGGGAGATCATGCCGTAGGGCACTTCCAGATGCTCGCGGTATCCATTCAAAAATGCCTGTGCAGCTTCCCTGTTAATCGCGCCATTTCGTAGAGCTCCCGACAAGACTGCACGAGCAATATCGATTTCCTGATACGCCGTTGTCATTCTATCAAAATCCACAATGGCGGTCAGTCCTTGTGGATTCAGCAGGATGTTATCCACCCACAGATCCCAGTGCAGCCACCCCGCCGGACAAGATTCGAGCATTCGGAAATCCATGGCTTCAATAACCTGCCGCGACCGGCTGAGCCATTCCAATACAATCTCATCTCCAGCCGCCTGCGCTTTTTCACGGTTTTCTCGCCACCCTTTGAGGTAGAGTTCTTTGTCAGGCTTCCAGGCAGGCTTGTTCAGTGGTGGTACGGATCGCAGCCATTTATGCATTTTGCCTGCAGCTTCCCCCAATTGGTACATTTGTGTTGTATTCAAAGATCCGGCCTCGGCGGTATACCCGTCAGTCCACTCCAGTATGGTATATAATAAGCCTGACGGTGTTTCCTGAATATAATGACCATTCTGCTGAAAAACCTTCGGGCACGGGACTCCGGCTCCATTCAGTCCATGCTGAATCCGGAGCGTCTTCTCGATCGCGATTCTTCGCTCGGGACGTGTATTCAATTTGTAACGATCCGGATGATAATACTTGATAAACCTTGGCCCCTGGTCTGTTACCATTTTCCATTTGATGTTAAGCCAGCCCTTGTCAATCACTGCTGCTTCGCTCACGGAGAGACCGAATGCGTCCTTAAGATGAGCCGCAATTTCGGCCGCCAGGCTCACTTTTGTATCTTCAGGCATCGCAACGATCCTTTCAATTTATTATTCAATCCGGTCATGCTGTTTCAGAATCGCCTTTATGTGCCTCCGCCCTCGCTATGCTCTTTTTTGTCCAGGGCGGCGCATCGGGATGATTCATAATCTCGTCGGCCGTCATCCACAGTACCTCGTCAACCTCGTCGGGGCTTTTGCAGTGTGCAGTCCCTTGGCTGTACTCGCAGAGGAAAACAACGTTGATTACTGGCCGCCCATCATCTAAAACAAAGGACGAGCTATATAGAAATTGAACATTCTCCGTAACTTCAATGCCCACTTCCTCAGAAATTTCCCTTCTGACCGTCCTTTCAAGAATTTCCGTTGAGGCACCTTCCAAATCAACCTTGCCGCCGACCAGGGAAAGGGTGCCGCCTGCATGCTCCTCTTTGCTGCTTCGTTTGATAAGCAGCCACTTGCCTTGATGGAAGATAGCACCCTCGACGTTTACAATAAACATGTTTTCCCCTCCTGCATATGTCAATATAAGAATGCTCCTCAGTCTTTATCGATTCTTTTCGAAGATTGAGGAGCTTCTCGCTTTATTCCTTTTCACCATGTGCTTCCAGAAATCCTCTTCAACGTCCAAGTTAACATTCAAAGAAGGAATAATTTCTGCTTCCATATCAGCAGGCTCACTACGAAGCAGTGCCTCTTAGCTTACTAGGCTGCCAGTTCGCCAGAAATATGCCAATCAGGATTAGCCCGCCGCCCCAGTATACATTTGCATAAACCATTTCGCCCAGCAGCAGCCATCCGGATAGCACTCCAAAAAAAGGCGCCAAAAACAGAAACGCGCTCGTTCTGCCCGGCTCTCCTTGCTGCAGCAGGTAATACCAGACCGCGAACTGAACGATGGAGCCCAGTACTGCCAGGTACAAAATAATCCCGATAGATTGCATGTTGATTACCAAGTGAGGAGCCTCTATAAGCATTCCCAGCACAATTAGCACGATTCCCCCACACAGCATTTGATAGGCTGTCAGCACCCATATGTTCATTTCGCCGCCCCAATGTTTAACCAGAAGTGTTGCGATAGCCCAGCATACCGCTGATCCCAGTCCCAGCCACGTCCCTGTCTGCAGCTGCATTTGGAATCCGAGTGTAACGATCACACCGACCAATCCGATGATGACCCCGGCCCACTGGGATAATCGATAGTGTGTCCGGAAAATGATCGTTCCGAAAATGATGACCAGCAGCGGATTAATAAACGTAAGAATGGCAGACTCACCTGCCGTAATCGTTCTAAGGCTGAGAAAGATGCAGCCCATAACTAGCGCCGTTTGGAATAAACCGATCGTTCCGATTTTGAACCAGGCCTTTGCCGAAGAAGGGGACGGCTTATTCCGTACCCAAACAGCCATCAGCAGGCCCGCAAGCGTAAAACGTATGCCAGCAAGCAGCAGCGGAGAAGCGTAGCTCAGACCCATTTTCCCGAACGTAAAAGAGCTTCCCATCAGTGCGGTGGCCAGGATGACTAGCAAAATAAACATAATTGGTTTCATGATAACCTCCTATATATGTTTTCAGGAATGGACTTATGGTAGCATGGATATAGTTCGGTTAAAGTCGAAGTGTGAATGTACGAATGGAGGATGCAGCAATGGAGGTAACGCCCAATACCGTAAAGGTGGCTGAGCTGATCGGAGACACCTCACGTATAACCATGCTTATTCGCCTGATTGGCGGAAAAGCCATCCCTGCCACGGAGCTGGCCCACGCCGCGGGAATTTCGCCCCAGACAGCCAGCACTCACCTTGCCAAGCTGGTGGAAGGAGGACTTCTCACCTATGAGATGCATGGGCGGCATAAATATTTTCGCCTGGCGAGCAGCGAGGTGGCGTTAGCCCTGGAATCCCTGCAAGCCATAGCGCCGCAAAAGCAGGTCCGCTCATTGAGGGAATCCGACCAATTGAAGGCGCTTCATTACGCCCGAACCTGTTATGACCATCTTGCAGGCAGGATTGGTGTCGCTCTGAACGATCGGCTGCATGAGCTCAAGTGGATCGAGGAAGCGGGAGCGGACTATCAGCTGACTGCGGAAGGACGGCATTTTCTGCAGGATTTCGGCATTGATTTTGAGCTGTGTCATAAAAAACGCCGGCGCTTTGCCCGGCCATGTCTGGATTGGAGCGAACGCCGCTATCATCTGGCCGGGAGTCTGGGGGCAGCCTTGACGGGGCGGCTATTCGAGCTGGAATGGATCCGGCGTCTGCCTGACGGAAGGGCCGTTCTGGTGACAGAGACGGGGATAAAGGGTTTGGAAGACGTGTTTGGCATAAAGCTTAATGCTTGAGTTATTGGAGAGATGAGATGCGGGTTTACTTTTGACAAACGACAGGTTCCTTCGGATTTTCCGGGTTGTGAAGTGAACTGCTCAGGCCATGTTTGTATTTGGCATCATCGGGTAACTATATGTAAGAGGCAGGGCCGCAGGTAAAATGTGGGCTTTTGCAGAGGAAAGCACAGGAGCAGCCGCTCGAATACATGTAGAAGGAGGGAATTGCAATGGAATTTCAATCCGAAGACAAACTTCGCAACAAGCTGAATAAAGACGGAGATTCCCTGATGGAGCAAAAGAAAATGGAGAATGGTCAGGATATCGAGCCTGAAGCCGAAGAGTGGGTTGCGAAAACGACACCGGGGATCAGTGACGATCAAAACTCTGAAAAATAAGAGGAGAATGTTCACGGTTCTTTAGTTTAAGACAGATTGTCCTTAACGGGCATCTGTCTTTCTTATTGTTCAGATGCTCGCCGACCATTCCAACCATCAGGCCTACATTTTATGGATTAAAAAAATGTGCAGTTCGGGATAGTAAGCGGACTACAGAAATCCGTGCTGCTTCGCATAATTGCCCCAATGCGGTTTTCTGCCGTCCACATCCACAAATCCATATTCATCGGACAGATCCCAGCTCGCGAGGGTTCGGCCCGACTTGCTCATGATATCCGGGTCAGCGGCAAGTGCGGCAATTCCCTGCTGCTCTTGTCTGATGCGCTCGAACAGGGCTTTCACCTGCTCTTCCCTGGTATGGTCCACCTGTACGGGAATCCCTCTTCCGCCGCGTGCGTTAATCATATCCGCGGTATCTTCAATCGTCTCCGGGCGGTTCAGATCGGAAGCCTGTCCCCGTATGCTGCGGCCCGTGCAGTATACCGTCGCACCTGCGGCTCCCAGCGTAACGGCGATGGTTCTTCCCGCCCCGCGCGTTGCACCTGCGACGACGGCTATTTTGCCCTGTAATGGTTTCGTCATGATTATACCTCCTGTCAAGGTTAGCTAAATGTGATCACAAGACCAGCTTATCCTTAAAATAAGACATCTTCTGTCGTGATTATTTGCTAAAATAAAATCATAAACCTGATGGAGGTGAAAGCGAATGCGGGCGGACCGTTTACTGCATATTTTGCTGCTGCTGCAGAATCAGGGCAGACTGACCACCCGGCAGCTGGCCGGACAGCTTGAAGTATCGGAACGGACAATTGCAAGAGATATGGAAGCACTCAGCATGGCCGGTATCCCTGTATATGCCGAAAGAGGAGCTCATGGGGGGTGGCGCTTGTCTGAACAATACCGGACCCGTCTCACCGGCATGAAGCCGGATGAGCTGGTTTCCCTGTTCATATCCGGTCAGGAAAAGGCACTGGAGGATCTGGGGATTCGCAGACACTTTGATTCCGCAATACAGAAGTTGTTATCCTCCGCTCCGGACACGGTGCGGCACAGCGCGGAAGACGTACGGGCCAGGCTGCATATCGATGGGGCGGGCTGGCATCAGGCGGATGAGCAGTGTCCATGTCTGCCGGTGATTCAGGAAGCTGTATGGGAAGAACGGCTGCTGTCCATTACGTATATGCGTGGCGAAGAGGCTGAAGAGCGGACCGTATCTCCGCTCGGTCTTGTAGCCAAACGCGGTGTCTGGTACCTGGTGGCGGCAACGGAGCACGGGATGCGAACGTTTCGTATTTCCCGTCTGGCTGCTGCCGAGATGAAGGAGGAATCTTTTGAACGGCCTCCCGGATTTCAATTGGCGCAATACTGGGAGCAATCCATGGCGGACTTCAAAGCGGCTCTGCCGCGTTACCCGGCAAAGCTTCGTTTTCAAGAGGGGCTGCTTGACGGGTTGTCCCGTACACGGTATGTAAAGCTGCTGCATATGGTACAGACAGGGCAGGAGATTGAGGCAGAGGTTGAATTCAACACCATGGAGTCCGCCTGCGGGATTATTCTCGGATTTGGCCCCGGCATGGAAGTGCTGGAGCCGCAGGAGTTAAGAAGCCGGGTGAGGGAGCAGGCGGCAGCCATTGCCGCTTTATATAGATAACGTTAATAGGAGGTAGTATGAAAGGAAAAGAGGTTGTTTTCAGAGTCAAGGGTCCTATTAATTTTAATATTTTGCTAGGTTTTCTTATCCTTGGGGTCGTTAACTCGTTTAATCTTTATAACAATGTCGAATATGGAGGGATTGCAGGAATAGACTACCTTATTATCGCATCGTTAGGTTTGTTCTGCGTCGTCTGGCTTGCTGCCGCTGTAAGGGCGTTGACCGGCCCAAGAACCTTGAGGCTTGACGACGGCTCAGTTACTTTAGGCAAAAAAAAGATACAAAGCAGCGAGATTAAAGAGATTATTATCCATCAGGATCATTGGGGGCTGGTGACTGTCGGAATTCTGCCGAAAGGCAAAAAAATCGTTCATGTACATTGGTCCTTCAGATTGATAGATGACAGAGTAGGCAGTCTCAAAGCTCTTGATACATGGGCCGCAAGCAACAATGTGGACGTGGGATGGGGGCGGTTTACAAGTTGGCTTTGAAATCTGGTGATCCTATAAAGATACTACTTCAGCGGGTTTGCCCCCACTGTACGATCCTTGGTAGAATGGCAGTGGGAAGTACAAATTCGTGACAGAGGGTGTATAATGGAAAACTGGATTACGTCATTTATGGAGCAATACGGTTATTTTGGAATCTTTCTGATGATTGCCTTTGAAAATGTATTTCCGCCCATACCATCAGAGGTAATACTGACATTTGGCGGATTTATGACCACGAACTCCGATTTAACGGTGCCTGGAGTGATAGCGGCGGCTACCGCGGGGTCGGTGGTCGGAGCAATTATTCTGTATGGCATTGGCCGTATATTGAGCGTTGAGAGAATGGAAGCAATCGTTGACAAATGGGGGCATATTCTTCGTGTCAAAAAGCAGGATATACATAAGGCAGATGCCTGGTTTGATAAATACGGGCCGTGGACGGTGCTGTTTTGCCGCATGGTGCCGCTGATCCGCAGTCTTATCTCCATACCGGCAGGCATGTCGGGCATGAATTTCTGGGTGTTCCTCGTGTTCACTACGATCGGCACGTTAATATGGAACATTTTCCTCGTTAGTGTTGGAGCTGCGCTGGGAGATTCCTGGGAGAGCATTCTGGCTTACATGGATGTGTACTCGGAGATTACCTACGCCGTTATCGCAATCGCCGTTATTATATTTATTATTTATTGGATCCGCAGAAGCCGGAAAAATTGATTCTATAATTGCAAGAAGCACTTCTGCTAAGCGCCGTCTGGCTTTTTGGATGTACGTCGATAGATGTTTTACTTAGAGCTAAAATTAAGGGTTCCTGATTCGGTTACAGCCGGGCTGTGCCGGAAGAACGGAACCTTTTCTATATTAATGACATGAATATCTAAAGGAGAGACTGATTATGTATGAAGCTTCTGACATAATACACCTGGCTGAGCAGTTTGTAAAGGAGCAGCTGCAGCACGACAGCAGCGGCCACGATTGGTGGCATGCATACCGGGTCAAGCAGACAGCCGCAACCATTGCAGAACGGGAAGGGGCTGATCTGCAGATCTGTATTCTGGCTGCGCTGCTGCATGATGTGGCAGACCCGAAGCTGAATCCTTCCAAGGAAGAAGGGCTGCGCAAGGTGGAGACTTGGCTTCAAGCAGAGGGAGTACCCGTCCAGGCAAGGGACCACATTCTTGAGATTATAGCCACCATGTCCTACAGTGGAGGGAACCGTCCGCCAATGCAAACGCTGGAAGGACGGGTCGTACAGGATGCCGACCGTCTGGACGCCATCGGCGCGATTGGCATTGGACGGGCTTTCGCCTATGGCGGGTCAAGGGGACGCCTGATGTATGATCCTGGAGAGAGCGTCCGTGAATTTCAATCCGAGGAGGAGTACAGGACTCATCAGGGCACGACAATCCATCATTTTGATGAAAAGCTGCTGAAGCTGAAGGAACTCATGAATACGGAAAGCGGGCGGGAGCTGGCTGAGGAGCGGCATCAGTTCATGCTGGAATTTCTGGACCGTTTTCATAAAGAATGGGAGGGAAGATAATACGAATCATTTCATGGATAAGCGGCCAGCCGACGGGAGCCAGAAAGCTGTACGACAGCTTCGGCTTCCGTCAGCTGGAAGATAGACGTGGGCTGCGGTCCGGACAGCTTTTGACCAGGAGAAGTGCGGGCTGCGGCTTTTGCCGGATTCGTTAGTTGGAGATTACGCTCTCCCGCCACCGTCTACCGGCAGAACGACGCCTGTTACGAAAGAGGCGCGATCGCTCAATAGCCAGGCAGCCGCTTGCGCAATCTCATGAGGATCAGCAGCACGTCTAAGAGGCGTCAATGAGTTGCTTTTTTCAATAATTTCCGGCTCTTGGGCAACCCATTGCTCGATCATCTGAGTCATGGTGGTGCCAGGTGCAATAGCGTTTACCCGGATGCCTGCAGGCCCGTATTCAATGGCTGCCGTCTCGGTCAGACTATTAACAGCCCGTTTGGCGGCTGCGTATGCAGACAACCCCGGGGTACCTCTGAAGCTGCCCACGCTGCTGTTATTGACAATGGCGCCGGTACCTGCAGTATTAAGTATAGCTTGGATTTCCGCTTTCATTGCGACCCAGATTCCTTTGTAATTTACTGCATGCAGAAGGTCGAAATCATCTTCTTTAACCTCTGTAATAGGCGATACGGGAATTGCAATTCCGGCATTATTGAATGCGATATCCAGGCGGCCGTGACGCTCAACGGTCGTTTGAATGGCTCGTTCGATGCTGGCGGAATCGGCCAGATCAGCTACAATGTAATCGGCTTTACCGCCTTTCGCGATAATTTCCTCTACTACGGAGCGCAGAGTTGCTTCAGTTCTTGCGACGAGTGTAACCTTCGCTCCTTCTTCTGCAAATAGTTTGGCTGCTGCTGCCCCGATGCCGCGGCTGGCACCTGTAACCAGGGCTACCTTATTGCTAAGCATTCCCTCAGAATTGTTGTTTTTGTGCTGAGTTGCTGTTTGCATGGTTTGTCTCCTTTAAAATCAGTAATGGTTTGAAAGGCTTCAAACTTGGTTGAAGTCATTTCTACGCTTGAGTATAATTTTCTAATGCACTTATGACGAGAGGCTGCTTGATCATAGGTTTCCGAGTAATAGGATAAGGAGGGGGAGAAATGAATGATAGCGAGCGTCGCTCGGCTCTCGGTGATTTTTTGCGTAAACGGAGGTCCAGTCTTTCTCCAGATGATGTAGGATTGCCGGTGGGCACTCGCCGCCGGACAGCCGGATTACGGCGGGAAGAGGTCGCCCAGCTGGCGAATATCGGCACATCCTGGTATATATGGCTGGAGCAGGGACGGGATGTACACCCTTCAGTACAAGTACTGGAAAGTCTTGCTAAGGCACTCAGGCTTAGTCCCAATGAACGGCGCCATCTTTTTTTTCTTGCAGGAGAATCACTTCCTCCTTCCTTGTCTTCTCATGAAGAAAGTATCGGGTCAGCATTTCAAAAAATGCTGGATGACCTTACTCCGAATCCTGCATATGTCTTGGGAAGACGCTGGGATTTTGTGGCATGGAATGATGCTGCAAATGAGGTTTTCTCTATTTCCTCAGCATCCCCGCCCCATGATTTTAATTTAATCTGGCGGTATTTCACCGACCCAGTATGGAAGGGGCGCTTCAAAGGTTTTGATCAAAAGGCTGCGGCAATCATTGCGGAATTCCATACTGCTGCAGCCCGCTACGTTGAAGATTCATCGTTTGCCGAATTAATTGAAGATCTTAAACGAGTAAGTCCTGAATTTGACCGGCTATGGCTGCAGCATGAAACTCCCGGCTCTCTTGAAGGATTTAAAGAAGTGCAGCATCCTGACATGGGGCATCTGGAGTTTGATCATATTACCCTGCAAATCCCCAATGACCCTGATATGAGAGTGATGATTTACATGCCTTTCGAAGCAACAAGATTAAAACTGGAAAAATATTTGACAAAGAGATCCCCCGCAAAAAGGTAAGGGATCTCTATATTTTTTAGATACAAATCGTATCAATATTTTCGTTAGTATGCTAATATGATCGTAAAAGGGATGTAATCGCTTTAATTTAAATGTTTTGTTATCAAAAAGGCTTTGGGGGAATGGGGATGAAGCCTGCATATAAGGCATTACATACGGATCAGGAGTTATTTGCGGCTGCGGTCACTCAAGCTAAGGTTGATGTAATTATGTCGATGAATAGCATATATAGTATTGTAGTCAACAGTGGTGGCAGTATAGAAAAATTTACTCCTGAAGCCGTAAAAATTAACGGCGGATTCTATTTCAGAGACCGGTTTGAATTCAGGGCAAAGGTATAGGCAACTTCCATTTCAGTGTGAGTTCAAAGAAGAGGGCAGAGTGCTGTCAGTACTACACTGGACAACACTTGTCACAAAATGTTGTTATTTAAAGGATCTTTCGGCCCTAATGAAAGCGATGAATCTTTTTGCTTCTTCAGGCGTCAATTCTTTACCATCAATAGTGAAGGAAAACTTCTCTAAAATCGTTTCATCCGATAACTCCAGGTTTTCAGAGAATTGCCGGATTTCAGCTTCGCCTGCAGGAATGAAATCATCGTCCCGCCCCAGCAGGTAATCAACCGATACTTGAAAGAAGTCAGCGATCTTACGAAGTGTATCAAAATCAGGTTTTCTTCTGTTCTTCTCATAATGAGATAAGGAGGCACGGGAGATTTCCAGCTGGGAGGCCAGCTCTTCTTGCGTCAGTTTTCGATTTTCCCTTAGTGCCGAAATTCGTTTACCGCAATTGTGCATAAATACAATCCCCTCAAATCTTTAAACATGTGATTAAGATTTACGACAAAATGAAAAAACACGCTTGACTCGATACGTGTCGTATCATATATTGTACAATATAATAAAAACAATACATAATGTATCAAAGAAAAGGGAGCTTATTCAATATCCGGAGGTGAGAAGGGGTGCTCAAGAAGTTTGCCGGACAACTGGTTCCAACACAGCAAGTATCCTTTGCAGTTGAAGTATGTCTTCAGCAAGAGGAGATCATACTGTCTGTCACCCATAAGCAGGTTTGTTCGAAATCTGTATCCGCCCCGAGTCGAGAGCTAAACCATCGACCGCTTGCAATGGAGCACTCTTCATCATGTCAGCATAATACGGCTGAGGCTCTTAAAGCGGATCGAACTTCTGTTTATGCGAAAGTAATTGAGGCATACGAAACAGCAAGCTCTTTTCCGAATACCAATTCTCCACATATGACGGTAAGAACATGAACGGCATCCACACGTAAATAAGATACACTTTATAATACCATATTTGAAGGGTACTTTGCACTATCAATTAGCATTGCATGTGTTTTTTGTATCTCTGAATATATTACATATGAGGCTGGGTGAAGAAGTGAGCGCGATAAACGGTATTCTTAGCTTTAATGGATCCATGATTAACAACAGCGAGGCTGATGCGCTAATGCAGGCTTTGCAAAAATACCCCGCCGATCAAATCAGCACATGGTTTGGCAGGGCAATTTTTCTTGGTTGTCATGCTCAATGGATTACACCTGAATCCGTTCATGAAGTATTGCCTTATTATGATGCTGAACGAAAGCTTGCGATCACTGCAGATGCCATCATTGACAACCGTACCGAACTGTTTGATTTGCTGCAAGTACCGTATGAACGTCGTGTGAAGATGGCCGACAGTGAACTGATTTTGCTTGCTTACCAAAAGTGGGATGAAGAAGCGCCAAAGTATTTGGTCGGTGATTTTGCTTTTATGATTTGGGATGAAAGGCAGGATAAGCTCTTCGGCGCGCGAGATTTTTCCGGGGCCCGCACACTTTATTTTTACCGGGACCATCATCGATTCGCTTTCTCTACCCTGATCCGGCCGTTATTAGCGCTTCCTTATGTTCATAAGGGGCTTAACGAGCAATGGATTGCCGAATTTCTGGCGATTCCCGTCACCACCGACGCGGTGGATACAGCATCGACGGTCTATAAGCAAATAGAACAAGTATCTCCTTCTCATACGATAACTGTAATAAACGGCAAAGTCATCTTACGAAGATATTGCACTATAGCGGAGGGGAACAAGTTAAAGCTGTCGTCGAACGGGGAGTATGAAGAAGCGTTTCGTGAAGTATTTCGCAATGCCGTACAGTCGCGAATTCGGACTCACCGCGCGGTAGGCGCTCAATTAAGCGGGGGGCTGGATTCAGGTTCGGTTGCAAGCTTTGCCGCCAGGGCATTGCGAGACGAGGATAAACATCTGCATACCTTCAGTTATGTTCCTGTTGACGACTTTGAGGATTGGACGTCCAAAAGAAGAGTAGCTAACGAGAAGCCATATATCCAATCCACAGTACATTATGTAGGGAATATTACGGACCATTATTTGGATTTTAAAGGAAAAAGCCCGCTGTCAGAAGTGGACGATTGGCTGGAAACATTGGAGATGCCTTACAAGTTCTTTGAGAACTCCTTTTGGATTAAGGGCATATACGAGTCAGCCCAACAACAAGGGATAGGTATTCTATTAAACGGTCAAAGAGGCAATTGGACGATATCCTGGGGTCCGCCTTTAGACTATATGGCGATTTTGCTCAGGAAGATGAGATGGACTCGATTATACCGTGAATTGCGACTGCACAGCAAAGTCGCAGGTACCAGACGATTGCGGCTGCTTCCCGTTATTGGCAGGAAGGCATTCCCGTTTGTTCAACATCTCGCCTGGAACAAGGATGATCCGTTCCCATCCCTGATTAACCCGGAGCTTGCCAGAACAACAAATGTTTTTGATAGATTGCGGCAGCACGATATTGATATAACCGGTACCTATCTTGCAGGTGCATACGAATACAGAAAGAGGCAATTTGAGAAACTCTATTTCTGGAACATTAACGGGACATTCGGAACCAAGCTATCCTTGCGGTACTCCATGTGGGAACGCGATCCCACCAATGATTTGCGGGTGATCAAGTTCTGTTTGTCAGTACCGGAAGAACAATTCGTCCAGGATGGCGTCAACAGATCCCTCATCCGCAGGTCTATGAAAAATTACTTGCCTGATGATGTAAGAATGAACCTAAGGATTCGCGGTGTACAAGGCGCGGATGGAATTCACCGAATGAAACCGTCCTGGGATCTATTCATGGAAGAACTGCAGCAGCTTGGTTCTGATCGAGAATTATCCCATTTCATTAATTTGCAGTTCTTAAGAGAAGCCATTTCAAAATTAAAAACCGTACCGCAAACCAACTATATATTCGACGCTGACTTTAAAATCATCATGCGCAGCTTGATATTTTACCGATTTCTTAAGAAATTTGCGTGATTTTGCAGTACGGGAGTGATAGTCGAGGTTCCATGCCTTGTCTATAGATCATTTTAATACGGTGAGGAGGTGAGAATATGAAAAAAACGTGGGAAACGCCGGAGCTGGAAGTCCTCGACGTGAAAATGACGTTGGCAGGTCCAGGTAAAGCATTACCTGATGCGGTACAGCCTGATGAGGATGAACCCGTAAACTACAGCTGATTATCAAAACTGTGACGGTTTACTGTTACTGCCCTTATATAAATGTTGAATGTATAAGGGCAGTATTTTTTTGAAAGGCAGATTTTATAGCCGCTTGGAGTGAAGAGAATGATCGTTACGAATAACTCGGCCATATATAAAGCTTTCGGATTAACAATATCAAGCGATTTTCCTCTTCCCGAACTTCATGAGCTGCCATGCTGCCATGAAGATCATGTACATATTGTTATCCAAAAAGCGGACCTTTCACAGTTATGGAACACATTTGCCGGGCAGCAAAATAAATTTGCTGTAAAAGATAATACCGTCATGTTTCAGCTGCCGGATGTGGGTACATTTTGCATTCAAGGCGGGGAAAGTATCCGTGTTTCTCCTGCGGAAGGAGTAGATCCGAATAAAGTACGTCTTTACATTCTTGGCACATGCTTAGGCGTTGCATTGCTGCAGAGAAAAACACTTCCCCTCCATGGAAGTGCCATAGCTATTGATGGAAGGGTGTACGCTGTAGTCGGACAGTCAGGGGCCGGCAAATCAACACTCGCTTCTGTATTGTTGAAACGGGGGTATCAGCTACTGAGTGATGACGTTATTGCAGTAACGTTTACTCAGGACAATACACCTTTGGTTATACCGTCTTACCCGCAACAAAAGCTATGGAGGGAAAGCCTCGATCAGCTTGGGATGGAAATCGCGGCTTTTCAGCCATTATTCGAAAGAGAGACCAAGTTTGCCGTCCCGGTCGCTTCCCATTTTTATTCGGAACCGCTGCCGCTTGCCGGCATATTTGAGCTTGTTCACGCACAGGATGATCAGATTGGAATTCACCGGATCAAGGGACTTGAGAGCCTGTTTGTCTTGAATCGGCATACGTATCGCAAGTCGGTTGTTGCTTCACTGGGATTGTCGGAGTGGCACTTCAATACCTCAGTCAGATTACTGAGCCGTATCGGTGTTTTCCGGTTGCAAAGACCGACTACTCGATTCACAGCTCCTAATCTGGCTGATTTAGTGTTATCCGAAATAAGTAAAATGTGATACATATCAGGTCCCATTGCCCTTGTACGGTTCGTTCCTTATAAGGGCTTTTTCAATTCGACAAAAATAAAAAAGTTTTGCTTGACTAGATACGTTTTGTATCATAAATTATAAATTAAGAAATAAATATACATTATGTATCATCAAGGGGTGAAAGAGCATTCATGAAAAATAATATTTCTGTACATGATACGATACTTCAGTCCAGCGGGAATCTGGCCAGCGATATGGACGGGGATAAAGTCATGATGAGCATAGAAAGCGGGAAGTATTACAATCTCGGAAAAGTTGGGGGCAGAATTTGGGAGCTTGCAGCATCGCCTGCTACAATCAGTCAGATTGTCGATGTGCTTGTTTCTGAGTATGACATAGAGCGGGAACTGTGCGAACGGCAGGTGATCAGCTTTGTGGCAGCCTTATATAAGGAAGGCCTGATTCAGCTTGAGGCGGAAGTAAGCGCGTGAATTCCATGTGGAGCAAGATTTCGAAATTCATTTCCTCTCCCCCATCAAAGCGCAAGCTGTTCATGGAAGCCTGTTTTTACCTGGCCTGGGCCCGAATATTAAAAAGTTTGCCTTTTTCCAGAGTCGCCCCTTCCCTGGGAGCCTCCATGTTAGAAACACCGCATACGCAAGATCCCCGGCATGAACCGGCATTAAGAGCTATCTCATATGCAGTTCAGACGATGAGCCGCCATACGCTCTGGGAAAGCACGTGTCTCGTCAAGGCGATTGCAGCAGTAAAGATGCTGGAACGGCGGGGGATTGAAAGCACATTGTATATGGGGACGGCCAAGGATCATGCCGGCAAAATGATCGCCCACGCTTGGGTACGAAGCGGTTCGTTATACATCACCGGATTCGAGGAAATGGAGAAGTTCACCGTGGTAGGAACGTTCGGGAAACCAATGAATTCTAAAGCGGGCAAAAGGGGATTAAGCAAAGCATGAATCGTACATTCCATCTCAATACAGCACATTTTCCAAAGGAATTAACGCTGCTGCTTGAATTGCTGCAGGAACGCGATGAAACAGACATATCTGAAAATATGAAAGATAAACTGTCGGATGTGGACTGGGACCGATTTCTGGATCTTGTCAGACACCACCGGGTATATCCCCTGATTTATCTAAAGCTGAAGAATGTAGACAAAGGGCTGATCCCTGCGCGAGTGTTACAAAACCTGCATTCAGATTACATAAGGAATACGTTCCAAATGCTTCATCTAAGCGGAGAAATGGAGACCATTTGCAAAATTTTCAACGAAAACGGAATTCCTACCCTAATGCTGAAAGGGCCAGTGCTTGCTGAAGCATTGTATGGGGATGTTTCGCTTAGAACATCGAGAGATTTGGATATTTTGATTCATGCAGCTGACATTGAGAAATCAGAAGAAATTCTAAAAAATTGCGGATATAAATTAAAAGATGAATTCCCTCGTATTTTGGGTGATTGGAAGTGGAGGACCCATCATATCAATTATTTTCATCCTCAAAAAAAAATTGAAGTTGAACTGCATTGGAGATTGAAATTAGGCATTGGTAATGAACCCGACTTTAAAGAGCTCTGGGAACGAAAAGTCCGCAGTTCTCTTACATCTGAGCCGGTCTATTTTCTTGGGGAGGAGGATCTATTTCTATTTCTCACTTCCCATGGAGCCCGTCACGCTTGGTCCCGCCTTCGATGGCTGGTCGATATAGACCGCCTGGTAAGGAAAGGGCTAAATTGGAAAGTTATTTGTTTTCTGCTCAAAAAGCATCAAAACCTTCATATAGCTGGACAATCGTTGTTGCTGGCTTCAGAACTACTTCAGACACCATTAACACAATCCAAGGAGTTTTTAACATTCAACAGACATGCTTTTCAAATTGCGCGGCAATCCATTTTTTTTATAAAAGAGAAAGCGGACTTATTTCCAACTCCCCCTAAGTATTTAGCAGGCCGCTTAAACCGTTATTTCATCTCGTTAATGCCATTGTCTCAAAAATATAAATATTACATTAGCATACTTCATCCTACTTCTTATGATGCGGAACTGCTGCCGTTGCCGAAATCATTGCACTTTATATATTTCCCTTTACGTCCATTTTTATGGTTCTGGCGGCAAATGAAGCATAGGACGCATGCTTAGGGAGGGAAATATGGGAAATGTCCTGCTGTTCGTGAACAAACTGCATGCTTTTGCCGGCATTAAACTGTATTTGAACCTGTTCTGCATGATCATAATAAGTTTACTTGATGGGATCGGGATATTTCTGCTTGTACCCATGCTGAGTTTAATCGGAATATTCGATGTTCATATAGGTAATGTTTCATTCATTTCAATTTTCGATGCAGTACTCCGGACGATACCCACAGCCTATCAGCTTGCTGTCATTTTAGGGATATTTATATTAGTTATTTCAGCACAGGCTCTGTTACAGAAAAATCAATCCGTGCTGGATGCCAAAATTCAACAAGGCTTCATGCGGAGCTTAAGATTGGATATTTATCAGGCATTGCTAAGAGCAAACTGGATTTTTCACCTGAAGCGAAGAAAGTCTGATTTTCAGCATATCCTGACTTCCGAGCTGGGCAGAGTGAATCATGGAACAACTCTTTTTCTGCGGCTTATAACATCAATGACTTTCATGGTTATCCAAATTGGCATAGCACTTTGGCTATCCGTCAAGATGACCCTGTTAGTTCTTTTATGCGGAATACTGCTGGCTTTTATTTCACGAAAATTTATAAAGTATTCTAGAGAATATGGCAATCAAACGACTGAACTGGCGAAAAATTATTATGCCGGTATAAACGATCAGTTAAACGGGATTAAAGATATAAAGAGTAATATGCTTGAACAATCTCATATTTCCTGGTTTCGCAAACTAAATCATGACATTGAATTAAATGTAGTCGAACAAATAAAAGTACAATCTAACTCCCAATTATTGTATAAAACATCTTCAGCAATACTGATTGGGCTGTTTATTTACTTGTCTTTGGAAGTATTTCATACGCAGGCCGGTCAATTGATGATCATTATAATTCTGTTCTCACGTTTGTGGCCAAGATTTACTGGAATACAGTCTAATTTGGAACAGATTGCATCGACACTTCCTGCGTTCAAGAACCTGGTTGATATACAGAAAGAATGTGAAAGTGCTGTTGAATCGATAGCCTTAGATCGTACCCGCAGTGCAAATGCTTTTCGAGTGAAAGAAGGAATTGAGTGCCGGGACGTTTACTTCCGCTACGAGCGAAGCCAGGAGTTCTATGCTCTTAAAAATATTAATTTGTTCATTCCGGCCAATCGGATGACCGCTATTATAGGAAAATCCGGTGCAGGAAAAAGCACTTTAATAGATATGTTGATGGGGCTGTTACGCCCTGAAAGAGGGGAAGTAGCGGTGGACGGTTTGCCTCTTACAGATGAAACGGTACTTTTACTTAGGGGCTCTATTGGATATGTCCCTCAAGATCCGTTCTTGTTCCATACAACCATTCGAGAAAACCTTCTGATGATGAATCCAGGGGCGAGCGAAGAACATTTATGGGATGCCCTAAAGTTAGCTGCTGCGGATGAGTTTATTGAACGTCTTCCTCTTGGGCTTGATTCCGAGATTGGCGACCGCGGAGTCAGACTGTCGGGAGGCGAAAGACAGCGGTTGATACTGGCAAGGGCGATCTTACGGAATCCTTCTATTCTTGTGCTTGATGAGCCTACAAGTGCGTTAGACGCTGAAAATGAGAGAAGAATACAAGTTGCCCTTAACAGACTAAAAGAAGAAATGACCATTATAGTCATTGCTCATCGGCTTTCGACGATTCGAAACGCCGATCAAGTGCTCGTACTGGAAGATGGCCGGATTATTCAAGAAGGCGGGTATCAACAGCTTTCTAAAGAAATGAATGGAGTTTTTGGCCAACTATTGAGGTATCAAACGGAAATGAACAATTGAGAGAAAAAGAGATGGATGCGCTTTCGAGAAAAAACGACAAAACAAAAAGGAATTTTGCTTGACATGATACTAATTGTATCATAAAGTGAAATTATACACCAAATGATACCAATTGTATCAATCGCATTGTTCACTCATTCACTTTGAATAGAAACTAGATCTTAGCGGAGGCGATTAAAGGATGATGGAGCCGTCAATGGGGATTAAGGAATATGCCGCAGTATTAAGAAAGAGGTTGTGGCTTATTGCTGCCTGTGTGATTGTTGTAACTTTTGCAACAGGCATATATAGTTACTTCTTTACTAATCCGTCGTATCAAGCTTTTTCTAAAATAATTGTAAATAAATCCAAAGAAAGCAAGCTTGATTTAAATGAAGTCAATTTGAATATTCAATTGGTCAATACATATAAAGAGATTGTTTTGACATATACGGTAATGGACCGGGTTGTCAAGAAGCATCCTGAGCTTGGACTAACCGCAGACCAATTAATAGGAAAAATTAAAATTGGTACTGTAAATGATTCACAAGTCATGACATTATCCACTCAAGATCGTTCTTATGATAACGCCATAAAAACCGTGAATGCCGTAACATCGGTATTTAAAGAAACGGTCCCGACCATTATGAGTGTCGATAACGTGGAGATTCTTAGTGAGGCGAAGAATGCTTATGATGTTTCTCCGAACCCGATTTTAAATGTCGTTATAGCTTTTATAGTAGCGTTGATGTTATCGGTTGGTACCGCATTCCTTCTAGAGTATCTGGATGACACTGTTAAAAGCGAGGCAGATATCACTGAACTCCTTGGAGTGCCGACGTTTGCGGTTGTTGCTGTCATTATGAGGGACGACTTGATTCCACAGGATCAAAAACTAAATAAACAAAATCTGGAGGGATCTCCTTATGCGACAGTTAACTCTTAAATACCCCTTGGCTATGGATATTAACCCGGCATCATTTATAGCAGAATCCTACCGTACGTTACGTACGAATATCGAATTTTCAGCTTTTGATCATGATTTGAAGACGATTGCCGTTACTTCAGCCAGTCCCCTGGAAGGCAAAACTACAACAGCGGTAAATATGGCGACAGCTTTCGCTCAGGCGGGGAAAAATGTAGTGCTGATTGATGCAAACTTTCGCAAACCGATCATTCACAGCATCTTTAACAAGGATAATCGTGGCGGGCTTTCCAATATTATTGCTAAACAGTACTCCGTTAATGAAATGATACAGGAAACGCCTATCGATAACCTGTCGCTAATCACATCGGGACCTATTCCTCCCAATCCGTCGGAAATGCTCTCTTCCCATAATTTCATGGAAATGCTGGAAGATTTGAAGGAGAATTACTCTATCATCATTATCGATACTCCGCCTTCTTTAATTGTTACAGACGCCCAAGTTGTTGCCGCCCAATGCGATGGGGTTATTCTCGTGGTCAACGCAGGGAAAGCCAAGCGCGAAGCTGTTATCAAAGTGAAAGAACATTTGGAACATGCCAGAGCGAGACTTCTGGGTGTCGTTCTCAACAATGCAAAACGCAATAAAAAGAGTAAACAGGAAGAGTTTTACTACGAAAACAGGGCATAGGGGCAGTTTTCCCAAAAATAAATTGTTTCTTATTTCAATATAATAGGAAATAACTATTTAAATTTAAAAACTTATAGGTAATGCCTACTGTACCTTTATCACCGTGGGCACTCGACCATGCTGTGGGTTCATGGAACCTTAGACGTTGATCGTCGGTGGTGTGGTGTGAGGACGGGTTCGATGCCCACTATATTTCTCTTTTATTGATAGAAAGCCAAGATGTACAGCCTTCCAAACCGGAACGCTGCAGATCTTGGTTTTGTATCCAACATAATTGAGGCTGAGCAGGAGACATAGTAAAAAAACGGAGGGGAACAATCTATGAAGAAGGTACGCAAAGCAATCATTCCAGCAGCTGGGTTAGGTACAAGATTTTTACCGGCTACCAAGGCAATGCCCAAAGAGATGCTGCCGATCATTAACAAGCCTACGATCCAGTACATTGTGGAGGAAGCAGTAGAGTCGGGAATAGAGGATATCATCATCGTGACGGGCAAGGGAAAGCGTGCGATCGAGGATCACTTCGATCATGCGTTCGAGCTCGAAACCAACTTGGTGGAGAAGGGGAAGTTGAAACTGCTTGAAGAAGTGCGCCGCCCCTCCAGCGTAGACATTCACTATATTCGCCAGAAGGAACCGAAGGGGCTTGGACACGCGGTATGGTGTGCAAGACGTTTTATCGGCGACGAGCCTTTCGCCGTTCTTCTTGGAGACGATATCGTACATAGCGACACTCCTTGCTTAAAGCAACTGATTCAACAATATGAGAGAACCGGCACATCGGTAATCGGGGTACAGCCGGTACCGGAACAAGACACTTCCCGATATGGCATTATCGATCCGTTAACCCAAAACGACCGGTTGTATCAAGTCGGCACATTTGTGGAGAAACCGCCACTTGGGACTGCTCCCTCTAATCTGGCCATTATGGGTCGTTACATTTTAACGCCTGAAATCTTCGAAATATTGTCTGCGCAAGAAGAGGGTGCCGGAGGAGAAATACAACTGACGGACGCCATTCAGAAATTGAATCGTATTCAGGGCGTTAATGCCTTTCATTTCGAAGGTATCCGGTATGATGTTGGCGATAAGCTAGGCTTTATCCTAACAACTTTAGATTATGCGTTGAGAGACGGCGAGCTCAGTGGGGAATTGTTAAAGGCAATGGAGGCTATTGTATATAGAAATCTGGTACGCACGCAATGAATCTGACAGAGGGGGGAGCAGGGGTTGCAAGATTATACCAAAGAAACTCAGTTTGCTGAAACAGGAAGGTATGTTCCTACTGCCGCTAAAAACCCAAGAGTTTATCTAGTATCCAAGAGAACTCTGGATATCCTTGGGGCGTTATTTGGCATTGTATTTTTGCTCCCTGTGTTGATCTTAGTTGCATTATTCATTAAGTTGGAGGATCCCAAAGGCCCGGTTCTATTCAAGCAGCAGAGAATAGGAAAGAACGGAAAACCTTTTAACATGTATAAATTCCGTTCTATGGTGTCTAATGCGGAGGAGTTGCTTGAGAAATTGTTGGACAAAAATGAAGTCAGTGGCTTGATGTTCAAGATCAAAGAAGATCCGCGGATTACAAAAGTAGGCAAAATCATAAGGAAAACGAGCTTGGACGAATTGCCACAGCTGTTTAACGTACTGAAGGGTGAGATGAGCCTGGTAGGACCAAGGCCACCATTGCCGAGAGAAGTAAAGGAATACAACTCATTCCACTGGAAAAGACTTGAGGTTACCCCTGGGTGCACGGGCCTGTGGCAGGTAAGCGGACGTAATCACGTTGGATTTGAAGAAATGGTGGAGTTGGATATTCAGTATATTCAGAACCGAAGTATGGTCTATGATATGAAAATTATTTTGTTAACCTTTAAAGTGTTATTCGGTTCTGATAATGCGTTTTGAAGAAACAACACGTTGGCAGAAATTTTATGTATACCTGGAGGTAGTTGAATGAAAATACTCCACGTCTCTTTAGGTCTACCTCCTTACCGAACTGGCGGACTAACGAGATATTCCATTGATTTAATGGCAAACCAGGTTTCATTATCCCATCAAGTCGGTGTGCTTTATCCAGGCCATTTTAGGGTAGGTGGTAAACTTAAAATCATAAGTAATGACATGTATAAGGGAATTGATGTTTATGAAATCGTTAATCCCCAACCGGTCTCCTTGCTTGGTGGTATTAAAAATGTTGAAAAATTCTTGAAGCAAGCTCCAAGAAGCATCTATATTAACTTTTTGCACCATTACAAACCGGACATCATTCATCTCCACACGCTCATGGGTATTCATAAAGAACTTCTTGAAGCAGCCAAGGAACTGGGAATTAAAATGGTTTTTACTTCACATGATTACTTCGGTATCTGTCCTAAGGTTAACTTAATGGACTGGACTGGTAACATATGTGATGATTATGAAAATGGTCTGAAATGTGTGAAATGTAATCAACATGGCTACAGTATATTGAAAATTTCGATTATGCAATCGAAGATGTACAGGGAATTAAAATATAATCCAATTATTAATAAAATACGTGCAAAGCAAGTGGATAAACAAAAAGTTGTGACGATGAATGGACTGGAAGGCAATGTTGATCAACCTGACCCTTCATTAGCTGATAGTTATGTTAGGCTGAGACATTACTATACCGAAATGCTGTCCTTGGTTAACACATTTCACTTTAACAGTACAGTAGCTCGAAAAGAATATGAGAAATATATGACTCCAAAAGGAAAGGTTATATCCATTACACATCAAGATATACAAGACTGCAGAAAAGTAAAAAATTATTCAGACCATACTAAGCCTTTATATTTGTCATACCTTGGACCGGTTGACAGATATAAAGGCTTTTATATGCTGCTTCATGCCTTGGAGCAATTAAAGGATCGGGATGATTGGAGATTAAGGGTCTACGGTGATGTCGAGCCAACTGGCATTCAATATGATGCAGAGAAGATCCAATTTTTTGGAAAATACCAACATCATCAGCTCCCTGAAATCTTTAACGAAACGGATCTTATAATCATTCCAAGTATATGGAAGGAAACCTTTGGTTTCATTGGTTTGGAGGCATTATCCCATGGGGTACCGGCACTCGTTACAGATTGTGTTGGTTTTAAGGACCTGATTGATGATGGTGTTACAGGCATGGTATGCAGGCCGAACTCAGAAGATCTGGCAAAACACTTGATCTCCGTTTTGAACCATAGGGAAGCTCTTGCGCAAATGAACAGAAATATTGTTAGTTGTGATTTCGACTTTTCCATGAACAGACATACAGCTACAATCGTTGACTTATACAAGAGCACAATGTTAGATACGGGCGATATTGTTGAGGAGGGGCGGATTGAACATGAACCAATCCAATTTTAGGGTAGCCTTTTGTGGTACAAGAGGGCTCCCGGCCAATTACGGAGGATTTGAAACAGCGCTAGATGAAATAACAAAACGCTTTGTAAAAAACGGTATTCACTGTGAGGTTTTTTGCAGAGGGGATAAGGATCAGAAAATAAATAAGGAGACGTACGAAGGACGAGAATTAGTCTACATAAAAGGAAGTAAGCACAGGAAGCTCGATACCTTTGTCTCCTCAATTCATACAGGACTATATTTAATAAAACACAGGAAAGAATATGATTTCATTTTTTGGTTCAATAATGCTAACTTTCCGGGTATTCTTTTAACTTTACTTACAGGTGTGAGAATGGCAATAAATACGGATGGCCTTGAATGGAGAAGAGCAAAATGGTCTCTCCCCTTCAAGGCCTATTATTTTTTATCTTCCTTCTTTATTTGTTTGTTATGTAGAACCCTGATATCCGATTCGGTTTCGATTCAAAACTACTATAAGAAGACATTCAAGAAAAAAACACAGTTTATACCTTATGGTGCTTCTGAAAACAAAGAGTATGGCAGTGAAATGAAGAAGGAGATTCTTGGGAAATACGGACTGGAAGAGGGGAAATATTTTTTGCAGATCACACGTTTTGAACCGGACAATTTGCCACTGGAAATTATCAAACAATTTCAAAATTCCCTATTAGGAGACCTTGGGTATCAATACGTGCTAATTGGATTGAAGGATGAGACGGAATATGCATTGAAAATTAAAGCTGAATCGGGAAGGAGGGGCATCAAGGTATTTCCGGCAAATTATAACCCAACTGAACTGACAGTTTTGAGGAATTGTGCTTATTGTTACGTACACGGAAATTCTGTCGGCGGAACGAATCCAGCACTGCTGGAAGCTATGCAATCGACTAAAAGGATATTGGCCATCGACTGCCCCTTCAGCGAAGAAGTCTTGGGTGCTCAGGGAAGACGGTTTACCATTGAGAACCTGAGTCAAGTTTTTATTGAATCGTTACATTTGGAGGATCAGTCATTAGCAATGAAACACCGAATTAAGCTGCACTATCAATGGGATAAGGTCGCGGATTCATACAAAAATATTACACAACAAAAATCAGCGGATTATGTTATGTTAACGACTACGCATGAAGGGGTAAAGGTAACCTCTTAATTCTGCCGAATAAAAGGAGTTTTTAGAAAATGAACATCATTATATCTAATGCATACTGTTACCTGAATAAAGGGGATGCCGGCATTATTAGAGCCATGGTACAGGAATTTAAGAAAGAATATCCGGATTCTAAAATTAAGGTGATCTCCTTATACAAAGATCTCGATCAGGGGAAATATGGGGACTGTGAGGTTATCGATTGTTTGATTACACCGTATACAGGCAAGAGCAGATTAATGAAAATCATTAGAAATGTTTTCTTATTCTGTTTGATTTATTTGCTTAATGCTCTTGGAGTCCCGTTTAATTCTACGTCAAAGGACATAAAAAATGCGGATATTGTGGTGAGCTGTGGGGGCGGGTATTTAAAAGCCAGGAATCTTGCCCAGTTTTTAGGTGATTTTATGTATCACTACGTCCAGTTTATCACAGCCCTGCAATATAGAAAAAAATTCGTCATCTATGCACAAACGGTCGGAACATTCGGAAATGAATTTGTTAAATCAAGAATTAAGAATCTTTTGCAGAAGTCATCGTTGATTCTTCCGAGAGAGACTATTTCCTATAACTATTTATGTGGCTTTATCCCTGACGCCAAGAATTATTTCCACACAAGTGACATTGCTTTCCTTCTTGATAAGAAAGAAGTGAATGTAAATATTCCTTTTCAGCAAAAATTAAAAATCGGGATCACTATGCGTACGTGGCATTTTCCTGGTGAAGCAGATCGAGCCGGTCTACTTGAGAACTATAAAATGGCTGTTATAAATATGATTAAGCATATTTTATCAAATTATAATGCAAGTATTTATCTCATGCCACAAGTCATCGGCCCAGGACCGGACAATGATTTACTGATTAGTACGGAGGTGTATCAAGAGTTCTTAAAAAACGATTCTGTTCACTTGGTTGATGACAACTTAACTCCGGAAGAACTGAAATATTTGTATTCAAAAATGGACTTATTTATTGGCACAAGGATGCATTCCAACATTTTTGCTTTATCGGAACATGTACCTTGTGTGGCTATATCTTACGACCTGAAGACCGATGGTATCATGCAGGACGTTGGGTTGGGAGATTATGTGCTAAATATTAAAGGAATTAAGGAGAAGGAGCTCATTCAAAAGGTGGATAGCGCTATTCATTCCCTTGATTCGATGAAAGAGATCCTTGCCTTGTCTGTTCCGAAAATCAAAGATAAATCCAGACTTAATAATGTTCTTTTGAATCAATTAATAAAGGGTAAATTGAACAATGGGAACGGGGAAGCACTTACCCGAAAAACAAGTAATTTAAGTATGGAACTTTAGAGCAGGAGCTAATAAAGGAGAGTAGCTGTGAAGAAAAAAAACATTTTGTTTTTAGGGGCCTTTCAAGAGCCGGGTGGAGAAGAAGAAGTAATAACTTATTTATTTAAAAACGTTGATCGGAGTCAATTTACTCCCTATCTTTGCGGCCCGGCAAGAGCTGACTTCTTTCAAAAACATTCCATCGGTAAGGACCAATTATTGGATTTGGAGATGAATAGTATTTATGATATCAAATCCATTAATAAATTAAAACATTATATTGATCATTACGACATTGATATTATTCACTCTCATGGAAGCAGAGGCGGACTATTTGGGAGGGTCGCAGGATTTCTATCAAAGAAAAAGCCAGTAAATATTTGGACTCTCCATTTGTTAATTAACGAAAATCGTTACACGATTTCCAAGTCCAGAAGACTAACCTACACAATGATCGAATCGGTGTTGGGCAAAGTAATGACCGACCAAATCATTACCGTTTCTAACGATTTAAAAAGGAAATATGAACAACTACATAATATTAAAAATATAATTACAATTCACAATGGGATTGATATTCAAAAATATCATCACGTAAGTAACAATATACCGGATGAAAAGGGTGAATTAACATTCGGCTTTGTTTCCCGATTATCCAAACAAAAGGGCATCCCTTACTTAATTCAAGCATTCAATCAGGTCGTAAAGGATCCCGATTATGCAAACAGGATAAAACTGCAAATCGTAGGTACGGGTGATCAGGAAATGGAAATAAGACGTATGGTGAAAGAACATGATCTCGACGCGCATGTGTCATTGCTTGGCTTCCGAACGGATATACCCAATATTCTGGCAAGTATTGACGTACTGGTACTGCCCTCTATGTTCGAGGGTTTTCCAATGGTTATTCTGGAAAGTCTTTGTGCGGGAACTCCTGTTATCGCTTCGAATGTTAACGGTGTGCCGGAAGTGATTCAGCATCATGTTAACGGCCTCCTGGTAGAGCCTAGAAATGTAGAGCAGCTGGCGGAGAGCATGAAATTTTACGTGGATCATCCTGATAAAATTATCGAACATGGAAAACAAGGGCAGTCATTAGTGCATAATTACTTTACTAAAGAGGTCATGATGAATAAGCACATGAATCTGTATAACTCCTTGTTGCAGGTCAATTGACGTGAAGAAAAACATTACATTCTTATTTGTGGTTATCATATTGCTCTCCATCATTGCCAAAATATCCGGGCTGATACGAGAAACCGTAACGGGGTACTATTTCGGGGCTGGCGAGGAACTTGATATTTTTTACTTTGTATATTCCATACCTGAATTGTTTATGACCGGAATTGTTGCAGCTCTTTCCATTGCAATCATTCCGGCTTTATCCCAAAAGGAACCGATTTTTTGTTTGGATAACAGGAGATTTATTTTTAACTTGGTGATCATTGGGTCAATATTCTTTGCTCTCATATGTCTGTTAGCTATTTTATTTAACCGTTCAATCATGGAATTTATTTTGAGAAATACCAGCGGTAAATTTAGCTATTCTTTCGTTTTTAATGTGTACCTCATCTCCATGATCCAATTGATTCCTACGTTTCTATTAGGCGTTTTTCAAAGCATCGTGACGAAACAGGAAAAGTACAAAACAGTAACGCTAATAAGCATCCCATTTAACGCGCTCATTATATTATCCATCATGATCTATTCCGATCAGTTGGGTGTCCAATCGATCGGACTTGGAATGCTGGGAGCCGTCCTGGTTCAGGTGTTCATTCTATGGTTGCTCCTCCGGAAAGACGGCTTGAACCTTGAATCATATAAGGTGGACATCAAATTCGACAGTACCATGATAAATTTCATGTATCTCTTGCTCCCTGTCTATTTCGGAACAATTATCCAACGTGTCGGCATCTTTGTTGACCGGACGATTGCCAGTACTTTGCAAACTGGAAGTATATCAGCGTTATCCTATGCGGATCGATTAATCCAAATGGTCATCATGATCGTCATCAATACGATCGGTATGATTATGTTTTCGAAAATTTCATCTGCAAAAGATAATCCTTCACACAGCAGCGAGATTATGAACAAATCCATCATATTCAGCTTTGCGTCCATACTGCCAATTACCTGTTACCTTCTTGTCTATGGTCGTGATATTATCAATATTTTGTTTAATAGAGGAGAATTCGACGAGCAGGCATTAAATTTAACAACGTTGGCTCTGTGTGGATATAGTATCGGACTCATAGGGGTATGCATCAGGTATTTATTGAACCGTGTATATTTTGTAAACAATAACGTGAAGACACCGACGATCAACACCATCGTGTTTTGTATTGTGAACATTGTTCTTAGCATCGTGCTAGCCCGATTGTTCGGTTTACTGGGAATTGCGCTCGCCTATTCGATTACCATGATTTTGGCAAGTGCAGCTTTGGTCGTTGACGTGCATAGGCGGTATAAAATGATGTCAGGCATTCGTTGGGGGAACTGCGTAAAAGTGACTTTGCTATCTATGGTTCTGCTGGGTTTCTGGATGGTGTTGAACATGCTGCTTCCAAATGGTCTAAGCTCACTGTTTAAAATTGTTATTTCAGGTATAAGCGGCGCATTTCTTTTCACAATCATGCTATTGATAGTCAAAGTAGAAGGCTTAAATGTAATGCAATTCATTCTTCAGGTTCAACGTAAATTCGTGCGCAATCATGTTCGTAAAGAAGTTATGTAGGTTCATTCAATATATTTGCAGAGGGGAGAACTTTTTTATGAAAGGTATTATTCTTGCAGGTGGAACAGGCTCAAGGCTCTATCCATTAACAAAAGTGACCAACAAGCATTTACTCCCGGTAGGTCCGTATCCAATGATTTACCACGCTGTTCACAAATTGAAAGAAGCAGGAATTATCGACATTCTCATCATCACGGGACGTGAGCATATGGGGGATGTCGTAAATTTACTGGGAAGCGGTCATGAATTTGATGTGACATTTTCTTATAAGGTTCAGGACCAGGCAGGTGGCATCGCACAAGCATTGGGTTTGGCTCAAGGTTTTATAAGGGATGAACCAATGGCAGTTATACTTGGAGATAATATATTTTCGGATAATATTACACCTTACATTGCTAACTATCGCTTACAAGGTTCAGGCGCAAAAATTTTACTCAAAGAGGTACATGACCCGGAAAGATACGGTGTAGCTGAACTGGATGGTGCTAAGATACGTTCCATAGAGGAAAAACCCAAGCAGCCTAAAAGCTCCTATGCCGTAACAGGTATTTATATGTATGACGCCAGCGTTTTCGATATCATTAAAAATTTAAAGCCTTCCAGCCGGGGCGAATTAGAGATTACAGATGTCAATAACGCATACATTGAGCAAGGCGAGCTTACGTATGACATTTTACAAGGATGGTGGACTGATGCAGGAACTCATGAATCTTGGGGGAAAGCAAATGAATTGTTACGTGGTGAATTTTTTGATTTGAATTTCGGACGCCAAATGGCTGTTTCAGCTAAATAAGGGAGTATATCAAAATGAAAATTATAAAAACGAAGTTGGACGGAGTCCTGGTCATTGAAACCGATGTATTCGGAGATCACCGGGGTTTTTTTACTGAAAGCTACAATCAAGAAAAGTTCAATAATGAGGGGATCGGTTATCACTTTATTCAAGATAATCATTCGCTCTCGGCTCAAGCGGGGACATTACGGGGGCTGCATTTTCAGCTGCCTCCCAAGGCACAAACCAAATTAGTTCGTGTGGTAGCGGGGGCAATTTACGACGTAGTTGTTGATATACAGAAAGGCTCCCAAACCTTTGGTCAGTGGATCGGCGTAATATTGAGCGAGTCCAACAAACGGCAGCTGTTAGTACCAAAAGGGTTTGCTCACGGGTTTTGTACGATTGTTGATAATACACATGTACTTTACAAAGTTGATGAATATTATTCAAAAGAACATGACAGGGGATTACTGTGGAATGACCCGGAATTAGGAATCAGTTGGCCGACGGATCATCCAGTGCTATCAGACAAAGATAAGCTGCATCCCACCATAAATGAGTCGGAAGGGATGCTTTTTTAAATAGAGAGGAATGAATGTCAATGAATATACTGGTCACAGGCGGAGCTGGATTTATTGGAAGCAATTTTATTAGATATATGATAAACAAATACCCGGAGTATGTGATTGTGAATTTCGATAACTTAACCTATGCAGGCAATTTGGAAAACCTTAAGGATACTGAGCTTCATTCAAATTATTATTTTGTTAAAGGGAACATCTGTGATGCTAATACAGTAAATCATACAATACGCAACTATGATATAGAGGTGATTATTAATTTTGCGGCAGAGTCACATGTGGATCGAAGCATTGCCGACCCTGGCATCTTTATACACACAAATGTGACCGGAACTCAAGTTTTGCTTCACGCTGCGAAAGAGTGTGGAATTAGAAAATACGTACAAATATCAACGGATGAAGTATACGGATCCCTTGGTGAAACAGGTTATTTTACTGAAGAAACCCCTTTATCCCCCAATAGTCCATACGCAGCCAGTAAAGCAGGTGCTGACTTGCTTGTTCTTGCCTATCACGAAACATTCGGTTTGAATGTTAACATTACTCGATGCTCCAACAATTATGGGCCATATCATTTTCCTGAAAAATTAATACCTCTAATGATCACCAATGCTCTTGAAGATCAAGCTTTGCCTGTATACGGTGACGGAATGAACGTGCGGGACTGGCTTCATGTCCTGGATCATGCCGCGGCAATTGATTTGGTATTACACAATGGTAATTCGGGTGAAGTTTACAACATAGGTGGGCATAATGAAAAGCGCAATATTGAAATTGTTGAAATCATATTAGGACACCTGAAAAAGCCTAAAGAACTGATCCGATATGTTCAGGATCGTCTTGGACATGACAGGCGTTATGCAATCGATCCATCCAAAATTGAAAAGGTGCTTGGTTGGCGACCGGCTTATACATTTGAAACAGGAATTGTTAGTACAATTGAATGGTATCTTAACAATCAAGAATGGTGGAAAAGGATAAAATCCGGGGATTACTTAGAGTATTATTCCAAACAATATGGAGAGTCATTGCATGGACAAGTATAAAATTATTGTAACGGGCGCTAATGGTCAGCTTGGATTTGATATGGTTGAACATCTTAAAAACCGGGGACATCTTGTATATGGTTATGGGCGGCAAGAGCTTGATATTACAAACCATAAGCAAGTAAACGATATTATCCATGATATACGACCGGAAGTGGTTGTCCACTGTGGGGCATATACTAAAGTTGATCAGGCGGAAGCAGAGCCAGAGCAGGCTTATTTGGTAAACGGGTACGGTACACGGAATGTTGCTGTAGCTGCAGAAGTCATAAATGCAAAACTTGTGTATTTAAGTACTGATTACGTTTTTAATGGTGTGGCAGAGGCGCCTTACGATGAATTTGAAAAGATTGAGCCTATTAATGTCTATGGACGCTCTAAAAGAATGGGAGAATGCTTTGTAGAACGTCTTCATAGTAAGCATTTTATTGTCCGAACATCATGGGTATACGGAGAACATGGCAGTAATTTTGTGAAAACGATGATTAAATTGGGCTTAGAGAAGAAAAGCGTTTCTGTTGTAAACGACCAAATTGGCTGCCCAACATATACTAAGGATTTAGCTGAAAGCATAGGCAGGCTATTCATAACAAACAAGTACGGCACTTATCATATTTCCAATGCCGGTCATTGTTCCTGGTATGAATTTGCTGAAGCAGTGTTTAGAATAACTGGCATTGAGACAGAACTTGTTCCGGTTACATCGGAGCAATTTGTCAGACCGGCCAAACGGCCAAAATATTCGGTTTTCAATCATATGGCATTAAAATTAAACGGTTTTCCAATGTTAAGGCATTGGGAGGATGGATTAAACGATTTTTTACAAACTTCAGTTTTGAATGGGAAGTATGGAGATGCTCCAAATAATAATGCAATTTTTTCACATGGGAGCTGAGCGTTTGTTTTGCGCAAAAAATACAATACGAAATGGGCAATCTCTTATAAAGGTAAACATTATAAAAGCCTGTATGGAAAGAAAAATGCCTACGATCTGTACACCCGGTTGAGCCAAAGCCTGGAGGGGTTAGAAATCGTTCCTGCGACGAAGCGTGAGAAGAAGAAGCCTGTCATCGGCAAAGCAAGAAGAGAATACAATCTTCAATGGCGGGCGAATAACAAAGACAAAGTGAAGGAATATAACAGAAAGTATCGTTCGAGGAGAAAAGGTCCTGATCAATAAGCCTGTTAGGAAAATAGTTCCATTACCGAAAAAGGGACTATTGGAATGCTGACTTAGTTCAAATTTGAGAAAAAACTGTTTGATGGCTGGTATAGAGACATAACTTGTTTTGCTCACTTGCGACCAATGTAATAGCGGCAGGGGAATTCAGGACTATTGAACTAACAAAGATTGAATAATTTCTACAGAAATTATCAAATTCCTCTCTACAAGTTTCGCCAAACATTTTCTATGGTATACGGTATGATATTCCTAAAGAAATGGATGCGATGATTTTCGTTCCTTATCTGGGCACCTTAGGACGTTAGGAGCAAGTGGTGCAACCGGCCTTTCTACATGCATATAAATAATTGCGGAATTATTTGTCTTCTTGTAAAAAAATAATAGTTCCCGTTGTTAGAGAGGAAGGTTGTGCAAATGCGCGATGATGGTAAGGTGGTACTCGAAGTTAGAGAAGTCTTGGACTATCTTGGAATAGACTATGACAAATGGAGAGCGGTTAACGATTCGCATGAGACACACCTTCAGGATCAGTCTGAAGACCCGGAAGACTTATTACCCGAAAGGCATATTAATGATTTGTAACCTTTCGGTGAAAGCGAACAAGCTTCTCCGTCTCCCTCCCCCGATCGTAAAAGTAGTGCCCCAGTACATAATCCCCCCAATGAACTAAATAAAACAGATTAATTAGGCGTTTGGCAGGACAAATTGCATGACCGGTAATGCAGAAGAGATGGAGTCGGCCAGAATATCATCTGGCCGACTTCTTTAGTAGTTGGGCTGCTGATTTTTACAAATATACAATTGCGCAACTGCTTTCTTTGTGTTACATTTTGTATTATTATTGATACTTAATGTATCAGGAGGGGTATCTTTGGGTAACGACAAGTATTTAAGAAAAACAGTCAGTTTCAAGAAAGATGATAAGGCTGAAATACTACTCTACAAAGAGCTGGAAGTGTTGGAGAACGGATACTTTTCGGAGGAAACCAAACGTTTCTGGGCTGAAAAATTGGATTTGAAAGGGGGAAATGAGAATGTTCGCTCAAATCGTTAAAACCCCTTGTATCTTTCTCTTTGTCACTCTTATTTCTTTTATGCTGGCTGTTAATCCAAACTATTTAATACTTGCTGCCGCAGCCGTTGTATTTGTGTGGTTGCTCCATTCTTGGAAAGCTGCCATGTTCACTTACTTAATCGGTATATCATTTAACCGATTGATGTTTGAAATTTCAGGCAGCAGCATAAGACCAGAAATGATATTGGGATTTTTGGCCATATGTTCATCCGTCATGTTTGTATTATTGCACAAATATAAAGTTGTAAGGATCATAATTAATTTGCAAATGGTTTTATTCATTAGTCTTATGATATACATCTTAGTCGTGTCACTGATAAACAGCGAAGTGCTTTCATCTTCACTTATAGGGATTGTGCAGATAATGCTTGCTTTTTTAGGTTTTTTCGTGGTTAGCCAAATTATTAGTTTTGATCCAGAGAATATTTATCGCTATATAAACTTGTATATTGGTTTGGGTGTTTTTCAATGTGTTTATGCATTGGTTTGTTTCATTTACAACCAGATTACCGGATCATTTCTTTTTGGAGAAAGATATGGCGGATTGATGACTGGTCAAATACTAGGAGAGAATTGGTCTTCAATCACTTTGCGAGGTGGCTTATTTGAAGCAAATTTGTTTGCGGCATTCATGGGAGTAACTATTGTCTTTTTAGCCACTATGCTCCTTTCAAATGCAAATATTCGTAATAAACCGCTGATTTTCCTCAGTATCATTTTATGCTGCGTAGGAATTGTTATGGGGTGGACGCGCTCGGCATGGATTGGATGTATATTAGGAATTACGTTTTTAGGTGTGAATTATGGAAAACAAATGATTAAACCTAAAAATTACATAATCGTTTTAAGCACTATTCTTTTGTTGGTACCGATGTTTGGTTTCATCGAAAGTGTATTTGATCAATCATCAGGCAGGGAAGGACTACTGACTTCAAAATTGACAAATTTGTTTAATGACGATGAGGGAACCGGGGCTTTCAGAAAAGAAAAATCTATAATAGCGTTGGATGAGTGGTATGAAAAACATCCGATTGCTGGTAATGGATATTTTTCGATAAAGCATATTGACCCTGATGAATGGATAAACAGTATGTTTTTGGCCTTTCTTCACGATTCTGGAGTTATTGGACTAACTATATTCATATTCATCATCGGCTCGGTTTTATGGTCAGCACTAAAAACAATATCGAGAACCAGTGACCAAAAGCATAAAGCTTATATGATAGGTATGGTTGGCGGGTTTATTGTGATGTTAGTCTCATACAATTTTACACCAGGACACACTTTGGCTATGTTTTGGGTTCATTTGGGATTTATATGGGTCCTGTCAAAATATAAAGGGGCAGGACAAAAAGTGACAAATGCCGGGACGCAAGCACACCTTCCTGACTATATATGTAGAGAGGGATGAAAACCTTATCTGGATCGACGTTACGCGGGGGAGGGATGTCCATGTCATCCGGGCCGCAGGATTTTGAAAACTTCATTTTGAGTCTAAGTGAGTTCATTAATGTCACTAAATTACCTGGCGATACTGGTCTATCTTCCGTAAATATTAACTCGCCTCTAGATCAAACAGATACAATACAAGCCATTATAGATTATTATGCGGTACATGGTGGTGCAACATTATTTTTTCCGAAATCCGATTATTATGCCAAGAAAATTGGATTGAGAAATCATGTGTCTATCGTATCAAATTGGGCAACATTTAGACCTGTAAAATCTACGGAACTCGACTTCTTTTATGTAGCGGAACAAGGCCCTATACAGCGAGTAATTTATCGTGGGTTTTCAGTCCTAGGGAATAGCGCTAATCCCTCACAGAATGGAATGAATTTAACAGCCAAAGCACAAATCATACCTGACTATACAGGTGGATTATGGTATTCGGAAATTAAGGATATACGTATTCGAGACTTTGGCGGTTGCGGGTTGAAGTTGTATTGCAATGATGGAGATTCTGCTAGTGGAGGAGACATGGCTAACCAATTTTTGCGGTTTGTAAATGTATGGATCATTCGCCGATCCTCCACAGCACGGTGCTTAGAAATAACGGGGCAACTTAGTCAAACAAAATTTGAAGCTTGTCAGTTTGATGGAGATCGCGAAGAACTAACAGGCGAAAATGTTTATATCAACAGTTTAAATACAACCAACGATCAAGTAGTAGGCCCGGTTATGTTTGACCATTGTACTTTTCAAAAATCATATACAGCGGTTCGTGGAAATAATGCTAATGTTGTGCTCAGCGGCTGTTGGTTTGAAAATTTGAAATATGCTGTGGATACTGGAACGAACTCAACGTTCAAAGTTGAAGATTCTCATTTTGCGAATGCATGCAGGGACGGCTCCGGTGAAGGATATGGGATTCGTGTTGGTCTGGCTGCCAGACTGGTACAAGCACGTAATAGTGTTATTGGTTCATTTGATAATTTTATTGTCAAGGCTAATGGTGCTGTGCATAAAGGTATATCCTCTGGCGGAGGAACATACATTTATGGATCATCTCCTACTAATTTGCCATTTAAAGATACAACGGAAACGATTACGGTATCCTCATCCACACTAAATGCCTACAATCATAAAGTTGGTTTTGTAGCTATTCCAGCCGGAAATACGCAACTCACAACCATCGTTTCAAATCATTTCGAAGGCGAAGAACTAATTATTCGCGTTTGGGCTAGCGGGGATAACACACGTACTTTAACGATCAACAATGGCGGAAATATTATGCTTCCTAATGGTGCAGCATCTATAGTATTAAAGCAAAATGATACAATTACTTTGGTCAAGCAATGCCCCGTTGGGTTAGATCCTCATTGGATAGTAATCGGATTCACTGGAATAAGGAGATAATATTGGTCCAAAAGATTTTAAAACAAAGTGTACACATTATCCAGATCAATGTATACACTTTGTTTTTTATTCAAGTTAATCATTTGTCTTTTTACATAGATCCTTTGTGTCAATACGGATGAGACAAGCTTTAAAAAAATTAAAGAGGCAGGTGGATTGAATGTTAGAAGTAATCAATATTATAGATTTTGGTGCTGTTGGTGATGGTTTAACGGATGATACAAAAGCCATTCAAATGGCAATAGATGCAGTTCAGGACAAAGGTGGAGGGTGTGTGTTAGTACCAAGTGGTATTTTTAAATTCAGTGAGGTGAATATTACAAGGCCTTATGTGGAGATAAATGGATTTGGGAAATTGCTTAACGGACGCATTATTGTAGGAAATGACATTTTACCGATGGATCTTTACTTCAAGATAAAAAATATTGAAATTCGATGTGATTCTTTGGTTGAAGGGACCACTGGTATAGAGATCCAAAACGCACGTATAGGCCAAGTAAAAGAGGTTACTTTTAGAAATATAGATAAGCCGTTATATTTCAGGCCCATAGCAAGCGAATATTATCATCAGTCTGAAAAGATCAAAATGGAAGAAAACACATTTAAGAACTGTAACTACTGTTTATACGTAGATCGTCCCGAATCGCCAACACAACAATACCAAGTAGGGGACATTACATTCTCCAGAAACTATGCGTTCGGTGATATTTATAAAAAACATGCTCACATCCTTGGTGTGGATGGTTTGAAGTTCGATGATAACGTTCTATTCTTTCCCGGACATGACAAGCGGAATCAGACCAAAGAACAGAATTTATATATCGATTATGGTAACTTTATCGGAATATCGGGGAATCAGTTTTTTGAGGCAGGCTATGAAGGTATTATCTTGTCTCGTTGCAGAAACTTCACCATTTCAAACAATAGAATCCCGTGGTCAGGACAACGGCAACCATCGGACGCTATACGGATAACAGGCGGAGATCAAAACGGTGAAATATACAATGTTGGAACCATAGCTGTTAATCAAATCGAACGTTCAACACGACACGGAGTTTCAATCGAAGGTAACTGCGGATATATCACTGTAGGTGCAGGGAATACGATGCGCGATATTGGAAGTAGTTACGGATACTATGGTGAAACGGATTTAAATTCAATCGAGCACTATGCTGTGACATGTGATATGACCTGTCAGTTTGTTTTCGTACAGGGGAACAATTGCCCTAATAATTCATTCCGTCTTTTGGGTGGAAATAATGTGGCTATTAACAATTTGGAAGCTGGTAGAGTACTCCGCAATAGCTACTATATATTATCGCTTCAGGGAACTGAAACATCGGCAGCAGTCGGGAAGTATGATGGTATAGACTTGGCACAAGCTGCTCCTACAACAATAAATTCTTTCTCTGGTGGGTTTGATGGGAAAGAAATCACTTGTTTATCCTACAATGGCAACACAACTTTTGCACATGGACTAGGTTCTGCACAATTTTGCCTAAAGAACAGGGTTAATGCTACTCTACCTGCTCACGGAACCATTACATTTAAGTTTCTCAGCTCCAGATGGTACGAGATATCGAGAAATTTCTAGTGAGTAATCTCGGATAAAAAAGGCCTTTCTCAAATCTGAGAATGGCTTTTTGTCATGAAAACTAAAAAGGAGTGGGTAGGTTGGAAGAGAACAGAAATGGAGCGCTTGAAGAAATAGGTGTTAGAGTACAACAATTTGGTGCTAAAGGTGATGGGGTTACTAACGACACGGAAGCTATACAACAAGCTATTGATTCAGTATTCGAATCGGGTGGCGGAACCGTGTTGCTCCCAAAGGGAACATATCTTTTAGATACATTAACCATTAGACACCAAGTCAAAATAGTTGGTGAAGGTTTTAGGCTTACTACGTTAAAGAAAAACCCTGACTCATTAGGGCCGATCACGCAGATTGATGGGGATTTTGACAATTTTATTTACGAAATCGAAGTAAGAGGAATTAAATTTGTTGGTAATTATACCGACTCCACAAATGATGGTGTTTTCTGCAAAACGAAGAAAGGTATCAATCATTGCCGATTTGAAGATTTGTGGTTTCAGAGCATTGGAAGAAATGGGATGCGTTTTGAACATAATGCGGACGGAATGGAAGGCGCTTGGGTGCAGTATTGCCATTTTGAGAACATTATGTTCGGTGGCGGTCTCACTGATGATGAGGGTTGTCAAAGTTATTGTGTATATGCTGAAGGCGGGTTCTCCACGAATACCTTCAAAACTATCAGAACGTATTATACGAAGGACGCAATGTTCTATCTAACATCACAGACAGGGACAAGTGGTTGGAAGGTCGCTCCTGAAGCTATCCTTTTTGACACCTGCAATCCACAGAGCATCAATAATACAGATGACCGTGTAACTTACGGAGTCTATCTCAAAGATGTTATCGGAGCAACTTTCCTTAACTGTTATTTCGAGGGTGTTGGACTGAAGGACACATCCAAGAAATCTGCTAATCTCTACGTTACAGGGACGACTGCTGGAGTGGTAGTCTCGGGAGGTTACTGTGGTGACTTCATGAATGGTATCGTACTTAATAACGGTTCAGCTGCCAATATATCAGGTGTTGTATTCCATTTCAAGGGACCCTCATATTATCCAAAACGTGTTCCAAACTGTGTTGTAGTCGAGGACAACTTTGCAATCTATACAGCATTCATTGGTGTAAACTCAGTCTTTCATATGTCAGGAATTGAGAATACGGACTGGGAGTACCTACTTGATACCGGAAAGCGTTCTATTGGTATACGGAATACTAGTAGTAACTTTAAAACAAGAAGCCTTGAAGCTAATAAACATCTGCAAGTGGGTGACGGTGCTTCCGGCTCTAATGCGGGGAGTTGGGATTTTGGATTTGTTCGTATTCGCAATAATACACTTTTTATCGATACAGATGGTAATCCAAGAATTAAAATCCTTGGAACACCTTCAAGCCCAACCGATGGCAGTTTGCTGATCAGAGCAAGAAACGGAGCCACGGCGCAGCGTCCGTCCCTCACAAATTTGAGTGCTGGCTACCAATATTTTGATACTACCCTGAATAAGCCTATTTGGGTGAATAAGGATGTTACGGGATGGGTTGACGCAACCGGTACATCTGTATAAACAGTGATGCGACGAGAATCATTGTGGTAATCGTCACCATAATTCCAACTGGCTGTATTAATTAATGTTATGGATTTAGGCGCTGTTGGGGATGGTGTTATCTTGATAGACATAAAAAACAAAGTGTAACACCATATACCATCCTCCGGTAAATGGTATTACACTTTGCCTTATTTACATATACCCTTTATCCCCATAGGGCTGAAGGCGGTCTAGCCACGCCTTTTCCAGCTTCTCCAGCGCATCCTTCGCATCAAAATAGCCGGATTCCGGCTTCTTGAGCACCTCCAGTACCTCGATTTCGAAGGCATCCTCTCCGTCCTGCGACCAGTCGGCCTGCAGGGCGGCGTTCCGGCTTGAGCCCATGTTCAGCTCAAATCGTTTGCCGTTCAGCGATTTCAAATTGGGGGTGGAGCCTACAAACAGCTTGCCGGTTTTCTTGTGGCGGATGCAGTACACCCCGGCTTCAATCTTGACTTCTTTATATTGTTCCACAAGTTCTTTTCTGCGGTTCATGATTCCCATTCCTTTCTTATTCGGCGACCCAGTACTGACTGCCGTCCTCTTTGCGATCCATCAGGCCATATTCGATGAGATACCTGCGGACTGTAACATAATCATCATAGGCGGAAGAGAGCACTTCATTGACTTCCTTTTCGGTGTACGTTCTGCCCCGCTCGAACCGTTTGATAAGGTGACGCAGGACGATCAGCTTATGCTTCTGCTGCAGATCGAATGTCATCAGGCGGCCATCGGGTCCATCCGGGAAATATTTAGCCAGCACCTTCTCGTTTTCCGCAGCCGTAATGTTATACCGTTCATCGAGCATCGGAGCTTTCACCGGCACTTCCACGATGACGGGAGCATGACGGTCCCGGTCTTTCAGCAGCTCCATCAGTGTCAGGAAAACTTTAGCCTGCCGTTCTTTTTCCTTCAAGGCAAAGCGGTGATTCCGGATGGTGGACGCGCTGCCGATGCCCGTTTCCTGCTGCACTTCGGTGTCGCTTTTTCCTTCATAAAAAAGGTGCAGCAGCCTGTTCTGATGCTCGGTCAGTCCGGTCAGCTTCTTGTCGAGGCCGATGAGATAGTCGAAGACGGAGCCGTATTTTTGCGTTATATGAAGCTTCATATAACGTTCAGCACTGTAAAAAACACCGTCCTTCTGATAAATAATGCCTTCCTCCAGCTCGGTCCCGTCGAGCAGACAAATATAGATGTCGTCCTGCCGGATATAGCCTTTTTTCAAATCATCTATATGCGCGCTCCAAAATAGCCCAGGTAAATCCATTATATAAACACCTCATCAAATTGTTTATTCATTACATAGATAATATATATTTTCGTTTGTTTTTTGTCAAATGCGAACGCCTTTTTCTTTTTTTTAATTTGTTTGCTTTTTTAAGTAGGTAACACTCCCGATCTGCTGTAAAATATATCCTGAGGAGGTGAGAGTATGTTCAGTCAATATGGGGAGTTATGTACTGAAGTGTACAATCTGACCAAACCAATAGGGATGTCCTTGGGGGGAGATATTGAGTATTACATGGAGCGCTTTCCCGGCAAGCTCTGCAGGCTTTTTACAGACATTTGCAAAGCGGGGGCAGACTGCTGCTGGATTTGTTTTTGCAGACAGAATTCCGGACAGGCATCGTAAATACTTCAACATTCCCTGCTGCAGACGGAGCGGTTATCACCTTGGAAGAAAAAGTCGTGAGCATCGATTGGCTGAACCAATGCAAGATTTCCCATCTGCGTTATGAAAAGTGGAAGGAGGGAGTGCTGCTGCAGACGGAGCTGCAGGATTTTCCCCTCCAATGGTTCGGGATTGAGGAGTTCAAGCTGATGCTTAAAGAAGCAGGGTTTATGGATATTACGATTTCGGCCGGATACCAATACAACCGTAAGCCTGAACATGCAGGACAAATGATAACTTATGAAGCCGTCAAGCCATAATGATGTTCCATGAAAGGATTATGCGATAAAGTGGTAGGTCTTGATGTCATAGAGACTTTTATGAGCATTAAAAAAGGCCGTCCGAAGACGGCCTTTCCACCCGTGGCGCTATTGAAACCTTGATCCGCATCCCGCGCCTCCGTACCGCTCTGTTGATTAGAGAGTAACGGATCGGGTAAGGGATACGTTCAACATGTGATTACTAATGTTGACGCACCTCCTTTCCTGATGCTTACACTTTATCATATTAGGGGAGAAATAACCAGTGTTTTGTAAAAAAAATTCAAGCTTGTAAACGGGGAACTCCATCACGAGGGATAATGGATCACCATGCTCATTTTAACCATTCCGCTGCCGGAATTGTGATAGGTATGGGGTTTGTCCGCTCGGAAACGGATGGAATCCCCGCTCTTCACCGTAAACTCCTCGTCATCTATACGAACGGCCAGTTCCCCGTCAAACACGGTGATAAATTCCTCTGTCCCTTGGCTATGAGGCTCTGAAGCCAGGAACCCTCCTCTGTCAATCTCAATTGAGTACATTTCGAAATGCCGCCCGTCTTCAAACGGAAAGAAGGGGTAAATCCGATACTTTCCCTGATCCTCCTGCAAGGGCTGGATTTCCTCTTTGTTCACAACGGTTGTTTCTGGCTGTGGCTCATGAATCAGGGAAGTAAACGATATTTTTAACCCGTTGGCGATTTTCCACACCGTGCTGATCGAAGGATTCGATTCTCCGCGTTCGATTTGTCCCAGCATCGTTTTGCTGATGCCTGTCAGCTCCGCTACCTTGTCAAGGCTCAGCTTTCTGCTGTCCCGCAGGCTTTTCAGGTTTTTAGCGAGTATAAAATTGATGGTTTCCAGAACGATCACATCCTTATCATTGTGCTCTATAGCGTATATATTGTATAATCATAACGAACATTCGTTGTGGCATACATTTATTCAATTATAGCGTACAAGAGGTGTCGATATGCTGTTGTTTTCGTTTGTGCTGTATGTATTTGTGACTTCGTTTACGCCAGGTCCCAATAATATTATTTCCATGTCTAATGCCAGCAGGTTTGGCTTAAAAGCAACCTTTCGTTTTATTTTCGGTGTAACGGTCGGTTTTTTCCTCCTGATGCTGCTGTGCAGCTATTTTAATCTCGTTTTGTATCAGCTTATCCCGAAGATTAAACTGGCGCTGAGCATCTTGGGAAGCCTGTATATGCTTTACCTTGCTTATAAAACCGCCATGCCTTCCGGGAAAAAGAGCGCAAATTATGATCAATCCAGCACGTTTATGACAGGCCTGATTTTACAATTTATCAATCCGAAAGGAATCTTGTACGGCATAACGGTTGTGTCTGCTTTTATTATACCCTTTTATCAATCCGGTTGGGTCCTGACTCTGTTTTCGCTGCTGCTTGCCCTGGTAGGATTTATGTCGACTTTGAGCTGGGCCTTATTTGGGGCGCTGTTTCAAAAATTTTTGTCAAGGCATGAGCGGATATTCAACCTTTGTATGGGATTGCTGCTGGTGTATTGCGCTTTTTCTGTGTATTTGTAAACGAGGCATAACCGAATATTGTTGGACCTAAAATGATGTGGATGTCGAAAACCGATGTCCATTTTTTTGTTTATACACATTCTGCTTACAGGGCTTATTCGTTGGCGGAAAACCGATACTTGTCTCAGGGATGAAGCCGGTTTTGAATCGAATTGAAATTTTGTTACACAAAATTATTTTTATATTGTAATTTTATTTCTGATCGTGTAAACTGAGTGCAAATCACAGAGGAGATGATAGCTGTTGCTGGATCATTTGAAAACAGAAACAAGGAATCAGCGCTCGATGGATCTGGATCAACTGTCAACATTATCGGTCTTGGAGCTTATGCAGGAGGAAGATGCAAAAGTATCATTGGCCATCCGAGAGAAACTGCCTGAAATCGAACGGGTAACGTTACGCGTCATTGAGAGCTTCAAGCAGGGGGGGCGGCTCATTTATACGGGAGCAGGTACAAGCGGCCGCATGGGCATTTTGGATGCCGTTGAATGTGTTCCGACCTTCGGTACCTGCCCGGACATGGTGCAGGGGGTAATCGCCGGCGGCGACAAGGCCATTCGCTTTGCGGTGGAAGGCGCGGAGGATTCGGTGGAACAGGGAATAGAGGATCTGAAAAAGCTTGATTTAAGCGACAAAGATATCGTTCTCGGTATTGCAGCGAGCGGGCGAACCCCTTATGTCATAGGTGGATTGCAATATGCGGCCAGGGTTGGTGCTGGTACAGCCAGCCTGGCGTGTAATAAAGACGCTGAAATCAGCAACTACGCCAAATACCCGATTGAAATTATAACCGGTCCGGAGGTGCTGACAGGGTCCACTCGTCTAAAAGCCGGAACAGCGCAAAAGATGGTGCTCAATATGATTTCAACGGCGGCCATGATTGGTATCGGCAAAACGTTCAGCAACCTCATGGTGGATGTACAGCCAACCAACGAGAAACTGGTAGTCCGGGCTAAATCAATGATCAGAGAGATTACGGGATGCGACTATGAAACCGCTTCCGAATATTATGAATTAAGCCGGCATCAAGTGAAGGTGGCTGTGATCATGCTGCTCGCGGGGCTGGATTATGAGGAAGCCAAGAGGAAGTTGCACGAGTCGGACGGCTTTATCCGGCGGGCTCTACAACAAAAGTAAAGGGGATATGACCATGGCAAAAGAGAAGGATTTGGCCTTAGGGATTCTGGATTCGATCGGCGGCATCCAAAATGTCGAGGTAGTAACCCATTGTATGACGCGCGTTCGCCTCACCTTGCGGGATGAGGATGGCGCCGATATCGAACGGCTGAAAAAAGTGCCCGGCGTATTGGGCGTGATTGTTGAGTCCACCCTTCAAGTGATCGTCGGCCCGGGCATCGTTGGCAAGGTAGCGAATGAAATAGCCGATATCAGCGGAGTCGGGATGGGGGAGATCATCCCGCTGAATGTGTCGTCTCCGGCTGCGAACAACGGACAGACTGACCATAAAACTGAGGCTTCCAGAATAGCGGCTGAAAATAAAGAAAAATATAAAAAACGGAATGATACGCCCATTAAAAATTTTCTGAAATCTATTTCTCACATCTTTATTCCATTAGTCCCCGCTTTTGTGGCTGCCGGGTTGCTGGCAGGAATCACCTCCGTTATTGCCAACTTTATCACATCAGGCCATCTGAACGGGGATGGCTGGCAGCAATTTAATCTGATCCTGAATGTGATCAAAAACGGTATATTCTCCTATATGGCAATTTTCGTAGGGATCAACTCGGCCAGGGAATTTGGGGCAAGCCCGTCACTGGGCGGTGTCATCGGGGGCGCCACTCTGCTGACGGGAATGAAACCGGAGCTTCCTATCATGAATCTGTTTACAGGCGAGCCGCTTATCGCCGGTCAAGGCGGAATTATTGGGGTTGTCCTGGCTGTATGGATTTTATCCGTAATTGAGAAAAAACTGCATAAAATCATCCCCAATTCAATTGATCTGATCGTAACTTCCTTCCTCAGCGTGCTGCTAACCGGACTATTGACCATTTTTGTGATTATGCCTTTTGCGGGTTTTGTGGCAAGCAATCTGCTGATTGCCGTCAACTGGATTCTGAATGTAGGCGGTGCAGTATCCGGGTTCGTTTTAGGCGGAATTTGGCTGGCCATGGTCATGCTGGGCATGCACCATATTATGACCCCCATTCATATTGAGTTGATCAATCAGACAGGTGTGACCGTACTGCTGCCGATCCTGGCCATGGGAGGAGCAGGGCAGGTAGGCGCTGCGCTTGCGCTTTGGGTCCGCTGCTACAAAAACAAACCGCTGATCAATATCCTCAAAGGAGCCCTGCCGGTCGGTGTATTGGGCATCGGTGAACCACTCATTTACGGTGTGACTCTTCCGCTTGGCAAGCCCTTTGTAACAGCATGTATTGGTGCCGGGTTCGGCGGAGCCGTGATCGGTTATTTTGGCAACGTCGGGGCCATCGCCATCGGAGCCTCCGGCATTGAAATGCTCCTGCTGATCGCGGAAGGCAAATGGTGGATTTATCTGCTTGGACTTGTTACGGCATACTTCTTCGGATTTTTGTGCACCTACTTGTTCGGCGTGCCAAAGGAAGCAAGACAGCCTAAAGAGGCGTAGTTGAAGCGAACTCATTTTGACTAAGGGTAGAAAGAATTATAAGTGCGTGTTCAAAAAGTCAGGTTTTCAGCACCGAGAAGGTTGAATGAAGAAAGGGACTGAGGAGCGGAGCGTACTTGGGGTACGTGAGCCCCGGAAGGCCCGGCTGAATTCAAGATTCGATGTCGAGTCCGCTTCCTGACCTGCTTCGTGATCAAAAGATGACTTTTTGAACTACCTCTATAAAGGAGTGATTTAAATATGGGTGGCGTACTTGTTTCACTGACAGAGCAAAGCATCGACCGTACTTTGGAATATCTGGCCTTCATGCGGCAATACGGGTTTGATACGATTTTCACCTCCCTGCAAATGCCCGAGGAATCGCCTGATGAACTGCTTGAACCGCTGGGGCGGATCGGCGGATTCGCAAAAGAGCATCAGATGATGCTGATGGTGGATGTGTCTCCGAGAGCTTTCCGGAATTTCTCGCTGGATCAACTGAGAGAGCGGGGCGTTACGGGACTGAGAATCGATTATGGAATGGGAAATGACGAGATTGCCGCGCTTACTCATGATTGGCAGGTTTCTCTCAACGCCAGCACGATTGATCCATCCTTTCTGGATGATCTTAGAAGACTTGGGGCTGACTTCAACGCTCTGGAGGCATGGCATAATTATTATCCCCGTCCGGAGACAGGTCTTGAATGGGGCACGTTCAAATTACAAAACGAGTGGCTGAAATCGCAGGGGCTGAAGGTCGGAGCCTTCATTCCGGGGGACGGGCAGCTGCGGGGACCTTTATATGAAGGATTGCCTACCTTGGAGCAGCACCGGTATCAATCGCCGTTTGCCAGCTACCTGGAGCTGATTACCGAAGGGGCGGTGGACCTTGTAGTCATTGGAGATTTATCGCTTGGCGAGTGGTCGATGTCCCAGTTTATTTCATGGCATGAAGGGACCGTACTGCTCGGTATCCGTGATCAGCAGCCGTCTCATGTGTGGAGCGAAGTCCATCATAACCGGCCGGATATCGCGCGCGACGTCATTCGCTCGGAGGATGCGCGCAGACATTTTAAAGGAAGTATCCCGCCGGCCAATTGTGTGAAGCGTCCGTGTGGAGCCTTGACCCTGGATAATGACCATTACAAGCGTTATAAAGGCGAGTTTCAAATCGTACTGAATCCTTTACCGCCTGACGAGCGTGTAAACGTGATTGGATATGTCATGCAGGAGGATCTTCCATTGCTGCGTTTTTTGCAAAAAGAGAGGTATGCCTTCCGTTTTCTTGCCAGAGAGTCGGATCGGGAATAATATTAAAGTAGTATTTAGATAGCTTATAGATTAAATGGAGGCGTTGGTGTGGGTGTTGGTCAAATTTTATCACGAATTGAAAATGTGATGCCTAAATTGACGCAGTCCGAGCAAAAGGTGGCGCGGTTTGTCCTGTCTGCTCCGGAAGAAGTCGTATTTATGTCGGTGCACGAGATGGCGGACCGCTCCCTTTCCAGCAGCGCCTCCGTTGTCCGCTTTTGCCGCTCCATGGGCCTGAAAGGTTTTCCGGAATTAAAAGTGGCGTTATCGGCCGACCTGGCCAATGACCAGAAGTCCGGTTATTATGATTTGAACAAGAACGATAGTTCCGCCGATCTGGTCGAAAAAATTCTTTCCAATGCAGTACAGTCCCTGAGAGACACGGTTGGTCTGCTTGATATCGAAATGATAGAAAAGGCGGCGCAAAGCCTGTACAACGCTCCGGCAATTTTCGCTTTCGGTGTAGGCGCTTCGGCTCTGGTGGCGGAGGACATTGCGCAAAAATGGCTTCGTCTGGGTAAGAACGCCTATGCTCTATCGGACGTACATGTTCTGACAATGAGCATGGCGAACGCGCCCAAGGGCAGCGTTTTTATAGGGATTTCTTACAGCGCGGCTACCAAGGAAGTGTTGCAATTGATGAAATTCGCCAATAAGGCGGGGCTGGTGACGATCAGCTTCACCGGATTCGGACGGAGCGAGCTTTCGGAAATCAGCGACTTCAGCCTGTATACTTCTCTCGCTCCGGAAGCGAAAGTCAGAAGCGCGGCGACCGGCTCCAAACACAGCCAATTTTTCATTGTCGACGTGCTGTATTACGTTTGTGCTTCAATGGATATCGAGAACTCGCTCGACAAAATCCAAAAGACCAGGGATGCGATCCAGGATTTGAAGCAGATCGAGGAATCATAACAAAAGTTTATAAAAGCTTTACACAATATTGAAGCTATTTTATAATAAATAACACATACAATGCGAGTTCAAAAAGTCAGGTTTTCAGCACCGAGAAGGTTGGATGAAGCTAGGGACTGAGGAGCGGAGCGTACTTGGGTACGTGAGCACCGGAAGGCCCGGCTGAATTCAAAATTCGATGTCGAATCCACTTCCTGACTTACTTCGTGATCAAAAGATGACTTTTTGAACAACCTCTTACAGTTATACAACAGCATTGTGTACATAAGCTTTAATTACCGGGGTATAGCGCAGTCTGGTAGCGCGCACCCTTGGGGTGGGTGAGGTCGTGGGTTCAAATCCCGCTACTCCGATATGCTTCTTGATCATGTCCTGCTGACGCTTTACAGCGCGGCGGGACATTTTCATTCCGTTCGCCCTTCCCTCCGAAATACGTAGAGAAAGAAGGTATAGGATGCTACGCCGATTTTTCAGCTATTACCTGCCTTACCGGCCGCTCTTTATCCTGGATTTCACATGTGCCGTATTTGCCGCGCTGCTGGAGCTGGGCTTTCCGCTTGCGGTCAATTATGTCGTGGATAAGCTGCTTCCACAGGGAGAGTTGGGGTCCATTCTGCTGGCCTGCCTGGGGCTGCTGGGCATTTATGCGTTAAACACCGCGATGCAGTATATTGTGAACTATTGGGGGCATATGCTTGGTGTCAATATCGAGACAGATATGCGACGCAGGCTGTTTGAACATATGCAGAAGCTGTCCTTCCGTTTCTTCGATAATAATAAGACCGGCACGCTGATGTCGCGGATTACGAATGATCTGATGGAAATCGGCGAGATGGCGCACCATGGCCCCGAGGATTTGTTTATTGCGATAATGACGCTGCTTGGCGCCTTTACGCTGATGTCGTTTATTCACCTGGAGCTGGCGCTCCTGATCTTCGCGGTAATTCCGCTGCTGATCTGGCTGTCGATCTATTTCAATAAAAAAATGACGCGGGCGTTTGACGGGATGTACAGCAGCATGGGCGAATTCAATTCCCGGGTGGAAAATACGATCGGCGGCATCCGTGTCGTACAGGCGTTCTCGAATGAAGAGTTTGAAAAGCAAAGATTCAATCATGATAACGGCCGCTTTCGTGCGGCCAAGCTGACGGCTTATAAAATCATGTCCAAGGGTTTGTCCATGAGTTATATGCTTACCCGATTTGTATCCCTCTTCGTCCTGATCAGCGGCGCTTATTACGTTATTCAGGGAGAACTCAGCTATGGCGAATTTGTCGGCTTTATCCTGCTGTCCAACGTATTCTTTCGCCCTATCGATAAAATCAACGCCATTATCGAGAGCTATCCGAAGGGGATAGCCGGCTTCAAGCGTTATACAGCGCTGATGGACATGGAGCCTGAAGTGGCGGATTTGCCCGGTGCCGTGGAGGTAGAAAGCCTGAAAGGGGATATCCGCTACCGCGGAGTGAGCTTCGGGTACGGGGAAAAGGAGAAGGTACTGCAGGATATCAGTCTTGATATCCGTGCCGGTGAGACCGTTGCATTTGTAGGGCCGTCCGGCTCGGGGAAAACGACCATCTGCAGCCTGCTGCCCCGTTTCTATGATACCGACAGCGGCGCTATTACGGTGGACGGGATGGACATCCGGCAGATGACCCTGTCCTCGCTGCGCCGCCAGATCGGCATCGTGCAGCAGGATGTGTTCCTGTTCTCAGGCACCATCCGCGAAAATATCGGCTACGGCAAGCTGGATGCCAGCGACGAGGAGATCTGGGAAGCTGCACGCCGTGCGCAGCTCATGGATTTCATTCATTCTCAGCCTGATGGAATGGATACGGTCATCGGCGAGCGGGGCGTGAAGCTGTCAGGCGGACAGAAGCAGAGGCTGGCCATTGCGCGCATGTTTTTGAAAAATCCGCCTATCCTTATTCTGGACGAGGCCACCTCGGCGCTGGATACGGAAACGGAGGCTGCCATCCAGCAGTCGCTGGCGGAATTGTCCCAAGGCAGGACAACACTGGTCATTGCCCACAGGCTGGCAACCATCAAGAATGCGGACCGGATCATTGTGGTCACCGAGCAAGGGGTTACCGAGCAGGGCAGACATGACGAATTGATCGCATCCGGCGGTGTTTACAGCCGTCTGCATGCCGCCCAGTTCGGCTCCTAATGATGCCATCTGAATTTATCTTATAGTGCGTGTTCAAAAAGTCAGGTTTTCAGCACCGAAGCCTATGCTTCCGATGTGCGTTTTTTCAAAACGCTGGAGTTGAATGAAGCAAGGGACTGAGGAGCGGAGCGTACTTGGGGTACGTGAGCACCGGAAGGCCCGGCTGAATTCAAGATTCGATGTCGAGTCCGCTTCCTGACTTCCTTCGTGATCAAAAGATGACTTTTTGAACTACCTCTTATAGAGTGAAAAGGCCAATCCGCTGGATAACAGATGGATTGGCCTTTTAAAGTTTTGTTTATTATAATGGGAGATGGCCTGATTCATATCAAATTTGCATTAATATGTTGAAAAATAGGAAATGTTATCGGAGTGCAAAATTTTATACAATGGTGACTGAGAAGGAAAGCGCTTATAAAAATGATAGGCTGGCATACATTCCGTTCCGGAAAAATGCCGGACACACGCTTTTATCTTTCCTCTTAAACTCAAGAATGAACTCTGTGAAATGGATGATGGACGGAGTTTTGTAATAGGTTGGAAATGAGCAATCAAATTTAAAGACCGATTCCGTCCAGCGATGAATCCCAAAACATGACGAAGGGAACGAGATGACGATGGCAGACAGTGACAGACAAGTGCCATGGCAGACGTATTACGGACCGAACCTGGGGTATGTGCAGGAGCAGTATGAAAAATTCATCAAGGATCCGGCTTCCGTGGATCCGACGTACCGGCAGCTTTTTGAACAGTGGGGTGAACCTCCTCAAGCGGAGGGGAGCGTCGTTTCCGTAATTTCCGAAAATCAGGGGGGGACTACGGTTGTTCAGCCGGCAGCTGATGCAGGTCTATTGCAGAAAGCGGTTACAGCAGGCAAGCTGGTCTCGAACATTCGCGCTTACGGCCATCTCGCAGCCGACATTGATCCGTTGGGATTAAGTCCGAAGGCGGACACCGGATTGCTTGAACCGGAGTTTTACGGGCTGACGGAGCAGGATTTGAAGGCTTTTCCTGCTTCATTGATTTGGGACGCTGCTCCTCAGGATGCTCTCAACGGATGGGATGCCGTTCAAAAGCTGCGTGAAGCCTATACGGGCCCATTGGCGTTTGAATTTACGCATATCCACGATGAGAAGGAAAGGGACTGGCTGAATCGCAAGGCGGAATCGGGTTGGAACGCAGAGCAGTTAAACGCGGAGGAGCGCAAGGCACTGCTTGGCAGATTGGTTGAAGTGGAGCAGTTTGAGGAATTTTTGCATAAAACCTTCGTCGGACAGAAGCGCTTCTCGATCGAAGGAAATGATGCGCTTGTGCCTCTGATTGACGAGGTGGTGCACAGCGTTATCGAGGCTGGCGCAAGCCATGTCCTGATGGGGATGGCCCACAGGGGACGGCTGAATGTGCTGGCTCATGTGCTGGGCAAGCCGTACAGCAAAATCTTTGCCGAGTTCCACCATTCCCCGAACAAGGATCTGATTCCGTCCGAAGGCTCTACCGGCATCAATTACGGATGGACAGGGGACGTGAAATACCATCTGGGAGCCGACAGATATGTGAAAGAAGGAGAAGCTGTCCGTGCGCGTCTGACGCTGGCGAACAACCCGAGCCATCTGGAATATGTGAATCCGGTTGTACAGGGCTTTGCTCGCGCAGCGCAGGAGGACCGCAGCGTGCCTGGTTATCCGGTACAGGATGTCAACAAGGCTGCAACCATCGTTATGCATGGCGACGCGGCTTTTCCAGGGGAAGGAATTGTTGCGGAAACGCTGAACTTTAAAGGCTTGAGAGGATTCAGCAACGGCGGAACCATTCATATCATTGTAAACAACAGACTTGGCTTTACGACAGACAGCAGCGATTCCAGATCGACTCATTATGCAAGTGATCTGGCCAAGGGCTTCGAAATTCCGATCATCCATGTGAATGCGGATAATCCGGAGGCCTGCATCGCCGCAGCGCGTATTGCTGCCGAATACCGAAATGTATTCAAGAAGGATTTCCTGATCGATCTGATCGGCTACCGCCGCTACGGTCATAACGAGACAGATGATCCGGAGACCACTCAGCCGCTCGTTTACCGCAAGGTGAAGCAGCACCCAACAGTAAGCAATCTCTACAATAAATATCTGGTGGAGCAAAACGTGGTGGATGCATCCTTCCGCAGCGGTCTGGTGGAAGAAGTGCAGAGCCGGCTGAAGTCGGCCCATGAAGAAGCAAAGAACCATCCGAAGGAAGAGCCCGTGGAAGACAAGCGTCATGCCAAAGGTGACAAGCTTAAGCTTAAGACTGGTGTTCCGGCAGCCCAGCTGCAGGAAATAAACGAAGCTTTGCTGAAATGGCCGGCCAATTTCCGGGTGTATCCGAAGCTCTCCAAGATTCTGCAGCGCCGGAAAAGCGCCTTTAATGCAGGCGAGAAAATTGACTGGAGCCTTGCGGAGACGCTGGCTTTCGCCAGTATTCTGGCTGACGGCAGACCGATCCGCATGACAGGCCAGGACGCGGAGCGGGCTACCTTCGCCCACCGCAACCTTGTGCTGCATGATCCGGAGACGGGGGACCTGTTCTGCCCGCTGCATGCATTGCCGCAGGCCAAAGCATCCTTCGCGATCTATAACAGTCCGCTGTCGGAAGCGGGAGTGCTCGGCTTTGAATACGGCTATAACGTTTACTCGCCGGAGACGATGGTCATCTGGGAGGCGCAATTTGGGGACTTTGCCAACTGCGCACAGGTTATTTTCGATCAGTTTATTTCCGCAGGGCAGGCGAAATGGAGACAAAAATCCAGCCTCGTCATGCTTCTCCCGCATGCTGCCGAAGGGCAAGGGCCGGAGCATACGAGCGCTCGTCTGGAACGCTTCCTGCAGCTGGCAGCGGAAGATAACTGGACCGTAGCCAACCTGTCGAGTGCAGCCCAGTATTTCCACCTTCTGCGCAGCCAGGCGGCTATTGGCGGTACGGAGCAGGCGCGTCCGCTCGTACTGATGTCGCCGAAGAGCCTGATCCGCAACAACCGTGTCGCTTCGCCTGTCGCGGAGCTCAGCGAAGGCTCGTTCCGCCCGATCCTGGAACAGCCGGGGCTGGGAGGACGTGCCGACCGTGTAGAACGCATCGTTCTGTGCAGCGGCAAAATCGCTATCGATCTGGAAGAAGCGCTGGAGAAGGAAGGCAGCGAGGAGCTTGACTGGCTCCATATTATCCGTGTGGAGCAGTTGTATCCTTTCCCTGAGCAGGAAATCCAGGCTGTGCTGAAGCGGTTTGGCAAGGTGAAGGAGCTGCTGTGGGTGCAGGAGGAGCCGAAAAATATGGGCGCCTGGACTTACATGGAACCCCGCCTGCGGGCCGTGGCTCCTAAGGGAGCTGTGGTGAACTATCAGGGCAGACCGGAGCGTTCAAGCCCTGCGAGCGGTTATCAGCACGTACACGCGATGGAGCAGCAGAACATTATTCAGTCGGCACTGAAGAAAATATCGAACAAAACCAATATTCCACTGGGGAGGTAGCGTCTGTGAGCGAGATTAAAGTACCCGCAATGGGGGAATCCATTACTGAAGGAACAATTTCCAGATGGCACGTTAAAGAAGGGGACGCGGTATCCCAGGGAGACGTCCTGCTGGAGCTGGAAACGGATAAAGTCAATCTGGAGATCAGTGCCGAAGAGTCCGGCGTGCTCGAGAAAATTATCCGTCAGGAAGGGGAGACGGTAGAGATCGGAGAAGCTGTCGGTGTGATCGGCAGCGGTGCGGGTGTGAGTCCTGCTGCTGCTCCTGCCACCACGGAGGCAGCTTCAGCCCCGGCTGATGTCAGCCCCCCTTCCGTTCCTTCCAAGGGTGATGACAAGCAACTCACCGGCAGCGGCGCGGCAGTCGTGCCACCGCCAAGCGACAGTTCGCAAAAGGCCTCCCCATCTGCCCGCAAGCTGGCGCGCGAGCGCGGCATTGATCTGGGTGAAGTTCAGGGAAGAGACCCGATAGGACGGATTTATCAGGACGATGTGAAAGCCCACACTTCTGGCGCTGCTCCGGCTGTTCAATCGCCTGCGCCGCAGGCTTCTGCCAAACCGGCGGCCGCAGGCCAGCCGGAAGGCGGGTACGGCAAGCCGGTTGAACGTCAGAAGATGAGCCGCCGCCGGGCAACCATCGCCAAGCGTCTCGTTGAAGCGCAGCATACGGCAGCGATGCTGACTACCTTTAATGAGGTCGATATGACGGCCATCCTGGAAGTACGGAAGCGCAGAAAAGACAAATTCAAGGAAAAGCATGATATCGGCCTGGGCTTCATGTCCTTCTTCACGAAGGCAGTAGTCGGCGCTCTCAAGCAGTTCCCGACGCTGAATGCGGAAATTGACGGCGATGAAGTTGTGCTGAAGAAATTTTATGATATCGGTATCGCGGTTTCCGCTAAGGAAGGCTTAGTGGTTCCTGTCGTGCGGGATGCGGACAGACTCGGATTTGCTGAGATTGAGAGAAGCATCGCCGAGCTGGCGAGCAAGGCGCGCTCCAACACGCTGGCCTTGTCTGACCTGCAGGGCGGTACCTTTACAATTACCAATGGCGGGGTATTCGGTTCCTTGCTCTCAACGCCAATTTTGAACACTCCTCAGGTGGGTATTTTGGGTATGCACAAGATCCAGATTCGTCCGGTTGCCATCGATGAGGAGCGGATGGAGAACCGTCCGATGATGTATATTGCCTTGTCCTATGATCACCGCATTATCGACGGCAGCGAGGCTGTACGTTTCCTGGTGACGGTCAAGGAATTGCTGGAGGATCCTGAGTCGCTTCTGCTTGAAGGATAAGGGATAACACTCGACGAACTATAAAGGCAGACTGCGCTTTGGCGGTCTGCCTTTTTTGAGTAGACTAAATATGGAGGGGCCAGGTGAACGCATGAGTGTCGAATGGAAAGACAGATACCCGATAGGAGAATTTGAGGCGCCTGACCGGTTTACGGATGAACTGCTGCAGTCCTGGATTAAGGACATCGCCGAGCTGCCTGCCAAGCTGCGCGCCGCTGTGGAAGGGTTGGATGAAGAGCAGCTGAATACCCCTTATCGGGACGGAGGCTGGACGGTGCGCCAGGTGGTTCACCATGTAGCCGACAGCCATATTAACAGCTATGTACGGTTCAAGCTGGCTTTGACGGAAGACGGCCCAACGATCAGGCCCTATGATGAAGGCCGCTGGGCGGAGCTTCCCGATGCCAGACAGCTGCCTGTTGAAGTATCGCTAAGTCTGCTGGACTCGCTGCATGAGAGGTGGACAACGCTGCTTCATTCCTTCGGGCCCGAGCAGTTCAATCGTTCGTTTATTCATCCGGAATCGGGTGAGGCCAGTTTGGAGACGGCCGTAGGACTGTATTCCTGGCATGGAAGACATCATACGGCTCACATCACTTCATTGGCAAAGCGTATGGGGTGGTAGTCAGGGAATGAATTACATGAAAAAAGAGCATCCTCCCGCCTTTTTCAGGTGCGAAGAATGCTCTTTTTTGTCTTAAGATGATAGAATTTATAAGTTTTCAGCGGAGCTGAACAATTCTATCATCGCAAGAAAAACTTCCTCTAAATGCGGTCTGTCTTCTGTGAATGTACGTCGATAGACGTTTTTCTTATCCAGAGGATACTGTCGAAAAATGACGCCGAAGCCAGCCAATCGTGTCGGCTATCACTTCTTCCCGGTTGATTTCATGCAGCATTTCATGCCGCCCGTCAGGGTACAGCTTATATTCCACCCGTTCCATTCCCAGCTCCTTATACAATTGAAGCAAGGAGAGGACGCCTTTGCCGAACATGCCGACAGGGTCTCTGTCACCGGCGAAAATATATACCGGCTTGCTTTTATCGATTTTAACGAGAGAACTGGGGAGATGAATCTCCTGCAAAAGCCTGAAGAAAGAACGGAAGAAGTCGGTCGTGCAAATGGCCCCGCATAAAGGGTCCTGAATAAAGCGGTCAACCTCCTCCGGGTCGCGTGACAGCCAGTCAAAGCCGGTTCTTGCCGGGCGGAAGGAGCGGTTAAACCCGCCGAATACGATGGCGTTCAACAGTAAGCTGCGGTGTTCGGTCCCTTGGAGCATCCCTTGGATTACAGCCAGCCTTTCCCCGAAGCGAAGCAGCCTGCGGGGGCCATTGGTGCCTGAAAGGATAAAACCGTCATAGGACTGCTCCGGGTCGTACATCACCTTTTGCGTCAAAAAGGAACCCATGCTGTGCCCGAACAGAATGCGAGGCACGCCCGCGAATTCCGAAGACGCAATCTCCCCGACTTCGATCATATTGCGGGCCATGCGGTTAAAGGCATCCGGCCCCGGATTGCCCAAGCTGCCCGGAGAGGCTGCGGTTCGGCCATGCCCGATATGATCATTGGCGTATACGGCATAACCGCTCGCTGTCAGGTGCTGCGCCAGTTCCAGATAGCGGTAGGCTGTTTCGCACATGCCGTGCGCAATTTGCACGATGCCTTGCACGTCTGCTTCGTTGTCAGGCAGCCAACGGTACACAAATACGTCATGTCCGCCATGATCCCACATGGTAAACGTATATTCTTTCATCTGTAGCGTCACTTCCTTGAACGTGAACGGTCGTCCGTGCTGAACATGGATCTGCTTAAAATATCAGAAAGTATAAACTTCCCGGAATAGTCCTCCTGATATCACAAGAAAAACTACCACTAAACGCGGTCTGTCTTCTTTGAATTTACGTCGATAGACTTTTTTCTTAAGATTGCAGAATTTATAGGTTCTCAGCGGAGCTGAGCAATTCTGGAATCGCAAGAAAAACTACTGCTAAACGCGGTCTGTCTTCTTTGAATTACATCGATAGACGTTTTTCTTAAGGAAGATAGGATCTCAGCACGATGCCTTCCCCGGACAAAGAGTACGCCCCGAGGTTAGCTGGGAGCAGGAAGCAGTCCCCGGCTTTGTAGGCCAGGGACTCGCTGCCGTTATCCCATGCAAGCGATCCGTTTCCATCGCAGACAATCAGGATGGTGAAGCTATCAGGGGACGTGGACAAATCCCACTTACCGCTTACAATACCCTTTTCCACCGTAAAATAGTCGCATGTTGCAAGCTGCAGCCATTCGCCTGCTTTGGCTCCCGAAGTTTTCATGGAGGTTGCTCCCGCCCCTTCGAAGGAGGTTACGTTCAGGGAATCCTCAATATGCAGCTCACGCGGCTTTCCGTCCAGTCCAGGACGGTTGTAATCGTAAAGCCGGTATGTAGTATCCGAATTTTGCTGGATTTCCGCCACGAGCACACCTGCACATAAAGCATGCACCGTTCCGGCCGGGATAAAGAAGGTGTCACCTGCTTCTACCGGGACCTGGTTCAGGAGCTCCATGATCGTTCCGTTTTCAAGCGCTGCCCGCATGCTTTCCGGGGTAACCCCTTCCTTAAGGCCGTAGATGATCTTGGCGTCCGGCTTGGCATCCAGCACATACCACATCTCCGTTTTACCCAGCTCGCCTTGTGGCAGACCCTCGTAGCTGTCTGTCGGATGGACTTGAACGGACAGGTCGTCATTGCAGTCCAGCAGCTTGATCAGAAGTGGAAAGCGGCCCCCCTTTTCGGAAACGCCTTTGCTGCCGAGCCATTCCGTGCCGAATTGCTCACGGAGCTCGTCCAGTCCTTTTCCGGTCAGAGGACCGTTGACCACAGACGTTGTGCCGTTGGCATGGTCTGCAATCATCCAGCCTTCGCCGATGTGTCCTTCCGGCGGGGTGAGGCCGAATCGTTCCAGGGCTCTGCCGCCCCAGACTCTTTCTTTAAATTCAGGTTGAAATTGCAGCGGATAAGGTTTCAGCATGATTTCTCTCTCCTTCATCGTTAAAGTTTACAAAGTCTGAGTTATACGGAGCGGGTGGACTGAAAAAACTCCAGCATCTCTCCGTCAGGCCCTCTGAAAAAGAAGTAACGGCTGCCATTCGGAAGCGTTGTCAGTTCGGGATCAAGCTGATCCACATTCAGGCCTTGGATGCGGCGGTATTCGCTTTCGATATCGTCCACGCCAAAAGCAACGTGATGCACCTGTCCCTCGCTGGGCAGCTTGGCTGCATAGCCCTCGATCAGCTCCAGCTCCACGTCACGCTGGCCCGGGAAGGCCAGAAAGGCGAGGCGGATGCTTGAATTGACATGGCCAGCAGTTTCCAGATGCGTAAGGCCGACCACTTTTTCATAAAATTCAACGGATTTTTCGATCGATGATACCATGATGCCGACATGCTCAATTTTGGTTACTGCCATAATGCGAACCGCCTTTCTTTAAGAGTTTTATGTAAGATGGCCGGGAAAGCTAAGTTTTCCGGCCGAGCTTATCTTTAGAGATATGTTCAAGAGACTACCGCTTATGTGCTTTCTTCTCCACGGCAACGACGTAAGGAGCTGAGGGACGCTGCAGCTGCCGATAAATAATGCTTTGGAAGCCGTCCGCAGGCAGTGTGGCGGCCCATTCGGTAACCGCACGGGCTTCTTCCTCTCCGCCGGGATGGCCGGGGTAGAGCACTGCCGTCAGGATGCCACGCGGACGGAGCACCATGAGAGCGGCGTTCAAGGCCGGAATGGTGCTGTCCATTTTCGTAATGACGGCGGGATCAGCTCCTTCGGCCGGCAGATAGCCCAGATTGAACATGACGGCAGATATCGTCCCGCGCAGATCTTCAGGCAGCTTGTCGTGGAGCAGGGCATGGCTCTCATGCAGCAGGGTCACCTGCCCGAGTGGGCCACTCTCCTTGTCAAGACGCTCCTGCGTCAGGCGCAGCGCTTCCTCCTGGATATCGAAGCTGAATACGCGGCCGCGTCTGCCCACGGCTTTGGCGAGGAACAGGGTGTCCGCTCCCGTGCCTGCCGTCGCATCCACTGCCACGTCTCCCGGCTGAACCCTTGCGGTGACAAGCTGGTGGGCATAGCTGAGAACCGACAGGAAGCCCATCAGGCATTCCTCCAGTATTTGCCCTGCCATGTATCGCGTACCTTCAGCTCTTTATCTATTCCGTTGAGGACCTCCCATTTTCGCAATGACCACATCGGACCGATCAGCAGATCTCTGGGAGCATCGCCGGTCAGTCGATGCACGATCATTTCGGGAGGCAGAAACTCCAGCGTATCGACAATCAGCTTGATATATTCGTCCATTTCCAGGAAGCGGAGAAGACCGGCCTCATACTGCTTGACCATGGGTGTCTTGCGCATCAGGTGCAGCAGATGAATTTTAATGCCCTGCACATCCATTTGAGCGACGGCTCGCCCGGTATCCAGCATCATCTCATGCGTCTCCTGCGGCAGACCGTAAATGATATGGGCGCAGACGCGTATGTTGCGTTTGCGCAGCTTTTCCACGGCATCCAGATAGCACTGGGTATCATGGGCCCGGTTAATCAGATGCGAGGTGGATTCATGAACGGTCTGCAGCCCCATTTCCACCCATAGATAGGTCCGCTCATTCAGCTCGGCAAGATAATCCACGACATCATCGGGAAGGCAGTCAGGACGCGTGGCGATGGAAAGTCCGACGACTCCCGGTTGCTCCAGTATCACCTCGTAATATTCGCGCAGTTCCTCGACAGGAGCATATGTGTTGGTGTATGCCTGAAAATAGCCGATGTATTTGGCATTTGGCCATTTCAAGTGCTGTCTGTCCCGGATCGTATTGAATTGGGTCACCAGATCATCGCGCCGTCTGCCGGCGAAATCCCCCGACCCGCGGGCGCTGCAGAAGGTGCAGCCTCCCGTGGCAATGGTGCCGTCCCTGTTGGGACAGGTAAAGCCGGCGTCAAGCATGACCTTGAATATTTTTTCCTGAAACTGCTCGCGCATTTCATAATTCCATGTATGGAACCGTTTATCCCCCCACAAGGCAGGGGGTGTAAGCAAGTTTGAATTCATATGTGCTCCCTCTATATATTTTGAGAACGCCAGGGCTCTCATTTCAGACGTCCAGACTCTGTTTATTGTACCAAAAAACAGCTTCAAATGGGAATTGGCCAAAAGGAGTAACATTGGAATTTCAGCTCAGAAAAGGCTTTGCGACAATTGAAATACATTACATGATATGTTATATTGAAAGCGGAACCAGAACTTGAAGCAAACGCTGCTGATCCAGTTCTGTCAACGTATTTTGCAGGTCCGGTCCACTAAAAAATAACCGTGAGGTGATCAGGATGAATACGCCCATCCACAAGTGCCCTGATAAGATTTTGGTTGAATTGACCTTCGATGAGGCGCTTGCCCTGACAGGGGTGCGTTATCCGGCAAATCAGCATATCGGAACAAGTGCCAGACAAAAAATTCGTGCCGCTTGTGAAAAGACATTTGATTTCTCCCCCAAGGATAAGGTAGACTATGAACTACTGACTTAGTTGGACCCCAATCCAAATATATCGAAAAAGGAATTTCTTTCCGTTAATCATCCTGAGTGACGGTGGGGATTCCTTTTTCACTTTATACGCCTTGAAATTTCCGTTTACTTTTGCCGTGAAGTTCGGCACAATATTGCAGGGGACATGAATGCAAATCATGCGGTCCAACAAGATTATGAGGCATAATGGAGGAGTAACATGCGTTTACGCGGCAGAAAAGGAATTCGCGAAAGTCTGGAAGAGCAGCAGGATCTGGTCATTCTGCAGCCAGCGCAATATAAAGGGCAGTGGGCGCGCCTGTTTGGCAACGATCGTCCCATCCATGTTGAATTTGGCATGGGAAAGGGTCAGTTTATCAGCCAGATGAGTGTCCGCAACCCGGAGATCAATTATATCGGTTTTGATATGTACGACGAGCTTGTGCGCCGGGCCAGCGAGAAGGCACGTGCCGCGTGGGGGGAAGCAGGAGCGGATTCGCCGCCTAACGTCAAGCTTGCCCTGGCGAACATTGAACGTATTGAAGAAGTGTTCGAGGCGGGGGAAATTGAGCGCATTTATTTGAATTTTTCAGATCCGTGGCCGAAGAAGAAGCATGCCCGCCGCCGCCTGACGCATCCCCGCTTCCTGCAGGTCTATTCCCGGTTGCTGAACAGCCGGGGGGAAATTCATTTTAAAACCGATTCGGAAACGCTGTTTGAGTTTTCCCTGAACGCGATTGCGGACAGCGGCATGCAGATGACGAACATTTCCCTGAATTTGCACCGGGACGGCATCAATGAAGAGCATGTCATGACAGAGTATGAGCAGAAATTTATGGGCAAAGGCATGAATATTCATCGTGTTGAGGTGCTTGTAGGAGAAGAGGTCTTTGCGGAATACAATAAGAGCAGGCTCGATAAGTATGGAATGCGCAGCGGCGGACAGCAATAATTTAATAGCTCCTACAAATAGGACAAGGTGCTCTCTTAGGAGAGCACCTTGTTTCGTTCGAGCAGATCCAGAATGCTCAGCGCGCTTTGCATCGGATAATAACGTGCGATGTTTTCGATGTGTTCCTGGCGCTTGCGCACAATATCGGGATAATCATGGAGCAGCCTGTTCATCCATTTGGCTACTACATCCGGGGATGTGATTGTCTCACCGTACCCCTGGGCCGCAAAATACTGGCTGTTCTCCTCTTCCTGTCCAGGCAGAGGGTTATGGAAAAGCATCGGAATTCCTTTTGCCAGCCCTTCCGAACAGGTCATGCCTCCGGGCTTGGTGACGAGAAGATCGGACACCTCCATCAGCTTGTCGATTTCGCGGGTGAAGCCAAGCACATGAACATGAGGATGATGAAAACGGTTGTCCCGCAGCATTTTCTGTCGGATTTTTTCGTTATTGCCCACACAAAAAATAATTTGTATCCGATCCTTCCAGCGAAGCAGGAAATCATGAAGCATTACGTCGTTCATGAGCCCCCAGCCTCCGCCCATAACAAGCACGGTTGGCATATCCTTCAGTCCGAATTTGCTCCGGATTTCATCATGCCCGGGATGCTCCCAGAAATCCGGGTGTACAGGAATGCCTGTCACCTGGATTTTGGTGATGGGCACCCCCCGCAGCCGCAGCTTCCGCTGAACCTCCTCGGTGGATACAAAATACCTGTCCACCTCAGGGCTGATCCAGGTGCCGTGCGCATCGTAATCCGTAATGACCGTGCATAACGGAACGTGCACCCCAAGACGCTTCAGCCGGGAAATGACGGCGCTGGGGATCGGGTGTGTGCACACGACCAGATCCGGGCGCAGCTGCCGCAATATGCTTCGGGTTTGCGTGTAGAACAGCCGGTGCAAGGCAAGCGTCGTAAACCTGCTTAATGATTTTTTATATTGATGACGGTAGACCATGCCGACAAGCCGCGGCTGTGAAGTGACAGTTTTTTTATATGCAGTAATAATCAGCGGAGCCATGCGCGGGTTCAAGAAGCTGCCAAGCTCAAGCACCCTTGTTTGCACATTCGGGGACAGCTTGCGCAGACTGCTTGAGAGTGCGTAGGCCGCTTGCGTATGGCCTGCTCCAAAACCTTCCGATAATAATAATACTCGTTTTTTGGCCACTTTCGGTTCACCTGTCCCTGCTGATTTGTCCTCAAATTTAACCTTATCGGCTTTAAGGCCATAATGCAACTGTTCCGGCCGCAGCAGCGGAGCCTAAAATGGCACCGGCAATGACGTCGGACGGATAATGCAGCCCCAGATAAATGCGGGATATTCCGACAATAAACCCGATTGGCGCCAGAATAAACGTCAAAATCGGCGCTTCGGCCATAAACGGCACCGTTACCGAAAAGATGGCGGTCGTATGTCCGGACGGAAACGAATGGTCCGTCAGCGGATTGCGGAATGTATTGGTATCTGGCAGCGTGATATAAGGCCTTACCCGCGGGTACAGCTTTTTGGCTATCGCTACGGGAATATGGCTGACTGCCAGGGCTACTAAGGCTTTAGCCCCGGTTTCCGCCCATGGCGAAGGCGCAAGCAGCCAGATCAGAATCGTAGAGGCGATGGTAAAGGTTGCACCGCCGAGATGAGTCAAATAGTATAGCCAGAAATTAAGAAAGCGATTATGAAGGCGTCCATTGATCCATTTGAACAGCCGGTGCTCCAAAGTAAGTAGTTTTATGACTAGGCGATCCATATGACTCCTCCGGCGCCGCTTTTTCAGCGGCATTTATTTTCAATTTCTTGATTATAGCCGATAAATGTTATTTTACGTTAAAACCATCATATTTTTAAACGCCTCACATTTCAAGAATCAGGAGCCTGGACTTTGGTTTTTTTGACTTCATGCCGCCGAATTGATTAAAATGATTCAGACTGGTTGCTGCTGTGATTCAATCTGTAAGAAAAAAGTTATATAAACTTTAGGATTGAAGCAAAACATTTCTTTTCCCAGGCCTTTCACAAAAAGTAGGACAGATGAGCCTTTTTCAGCCAGTCGTGGTTGTCGAAGGGGGGGCGAAAGAAATAAAAAGCAAGCAAATGGATGAAAATAAGAACTAACCGCCATGAATGAGAGCTTGAAGTGCAGCATTTTCCGTATTCGGGGCTTCCGAGTGCTTTTTCTGGAGCATCCTGCATTTTTAAGCTTTTGACAAACGAGTCAAAACCAAGGAAAATCGAACATGGCAATCTGATGGAAGGTCCAGCTCCACCCTACATCGAAACCGGACAATAAGGGGTCTGCAAAAAAAGGCAAGCAGCCGTCAGATGCTGCTGCCAGGGTCAAGTAAGGAACTACAGAAAAGAGTTAGAAAAGAAAAGACAAAAGTTATTAAAGGGATATTATTAAGGGGGTAACAGAGACCATGCTGGACGCAATTTTTGTGACAGTGCAGGTCATTCTTGCGCTGATCGCAGTCTACCAATTCGCATTCTCTTTGTTCGGTCTGTACCGCAGGAAGAAAAAAGAACAAGCTCCGCCCGTCAAATCGTTCGCGGTGCTTGTGGCAGCGCATAATGAAGAGCAGGTCGTCGGTGCGCTTATGGAAAACCTGAAGCATTTGAATTATCCGAAGGAACTGTACGACGTGTTTGTCATTTGTGATAACTGCACGGATAAAACGGCGGATATTGTGCGCAGCCACGGGATGAACGCCTGTGTGCGGACCAATCCGAATCTGCGCGGCAAAGGTTATGCAATTGAGTGGATGCTGAAGGAGCTCTGGAAAATGCCTCGCCAGTATGACGCGATTGTCATGTTTGACGCGGACAACCTGGCGCATCCTGACTTTTTGCAGGAAATGAACAATGATCTTTGTTCCGGTGCCCGTGTAATCCAGGGTTATATAGATACCAAAAATCCCGAGGATTCATGGATCACCGCTGCATACGGCATTTCTTACTGGTACATCAACCGTTTATGGCAGCTGTCTCGCCATAATCTCAATATGGCGAACTTCCTGGGCGGAACCGGCATGTGCTTTGAAACGAACCTGCTCAAGGAAATGGGCTGGGGCGCTACGAGCCTTGTGGAAGACCTTGAGTTCACCATGCGCTGCACGCAGCGCAATGTATATCCGAAGTTCAACTACGATGCCAAGGTGTATGACGAGAAGCCGCTCACATTCGCAGCTTCCTCCAGACAGCGTCTGCGGTGGATGCAGGGACACTTTACGGTGGCGCGCCGCTATTTCTTCCCGCTTCTCTGGCAGAGCATCAAGCAGGGTAGCCTGATCAAATTCGATATGGCTTTGTATGCGATGAACGTATATACGACATTGCTGACTTTCCTGATGACAGCTGTCATGTGGGTGGATGCCGTCGTGTTTAACGGCCCGAACATCGCCAATCTGTACAATCATATTCCGCTGTGGATCGGCACTCTGGCTATTCTGCTTAACATTGCCACATTTATGACGGCGATGCTCCTGGAAAAGGTGACTTACAAGAAGGTGTATCTGTATCTGATCCTTTTCCCGGTCTATCTGATTTCCTGGTTCCCGATCACGTTCTATGCCTTCTTTACTCAAAACAACAAGCAGTGGAGCCATACGGAGCACACGCGCGTTGTTCGTCTGGAAGAGGTTCAGAGCAAGCAGGGGTAATAACAAGGCGGCCTCTGGCCGCCTTGTGCCATGTTTATTTATAGAGGGATTCCGAAAAAAGGTGTATTTAGGGTTGACTTTACTTTTGGTTGTATGTTAATATGTTTGAGTGTCTTAATTGAATAATATGGATTGACAAGCAGAAGCTTTGGCTTCTCACCTGTCCGGCGCCGGCTGGCTGGTCTTGATCTAATGATTTATGAATGGTTATATTTCATGATGACTTGTGATTTAGACAGGGATGTCGGCTGATCAGCTGACATCCCTTTTTTAATGTTTCAAACCAAGCTTGACCAATAGGTTCTGGAGGTGGAGTGTTATTAGTAAGGAACATATGATCAATGATGAGATTCGGGTGCGTGAAGTTCGTCTGGTAGGACCTGACGGGGAACAAATCGGTATCAAGCCGACCCGTGAGGCTTTGCAAATGGCGATCGACCTTAACTTAGATCTGGTGAATGTGGCACCACAGGCTAAGCCGCCGGTATGCCGCATTATGGATTACGGGAAATTCCGTTATGAGCAGCAGAAGAAAGAGAAGGAAGCCCGCAAAAATCAAAAAATCGTTGATGTTAAAGAGGTATGGTTCCGTTCCAACATTGAGGAGCATGATTACCAAACCAAGTTCCGCAATGTGGTGAAGTTCCTGAAGGAAGGGGACAAGGTCAAATGCTCCGTCCGTTTCCGCGGACGCGAGATCACCCATGCCAACGTGGGCCAGAAGATTCTGGAGCGCGTGAAGACGGAAGTGGCCGACCTTTGCATCGTTGAACGCCAGCCTAAGCTCGAAGGGCGTGCGATGATCATGATTTTGGCTCCAAAGCTTAAAGATAATTGAGGAGGAAGTAACAAATGCCTAAAATGAAAACACACAGCAGCCTGAAAGGCCGCTTTAAAATCACTGGTACAGGCAAAGTAACGCGCTATAAAGCGTACAAAAACCACCTGCTGTCCCACAAGTCCAAGCGTGCGAAGCGTGTCCTTGGAACCAACCCTGAGATGGCTCCTGGGGATGTAAGACGTTTGAAGCAAGGTTTGTCTAACCTGAAGTAATAGTGAACATCATCATGCAATAAGCATAAACATTTTTTGGGAGGTCTTTTAATATGGCAAGAGTAAAGGGCGGATTCGTCGTTCGTCGTCGTCATAAAAAAGTATTGAAGCTTGCTAAAGGTTATTTCGGTTCCAAACACCGCATTTTCAAAACAGCTAACGAGCAGGTTATGAAATCTCTCGTGTACGCTTACCGTGACCGCCGTCAGACGAAACGCAACTTCCGCAGACTGTGGATCGTGCGTATCAATGCTGCAGCGCGTCAAAACGGAATGTCCTACAGCAAAATGATGCACGGCCTGAAGCTGGCTGGTGTTGACATGAACCGCAAAATGCTGGCTGACCTGGCTGTTAACGATATCAACGCATTCAACTCTCTGGCTTCCGTAGCCAAAGAAAAAATCAACGCTTAAGCAGCAGGAACCAATCAAATACAGACCGTCGATTTCTCGGCGGTCTATTTTTGTGAAATCTTCCAGAGAAGATACATAACTGTCTATCATTCGCTTAAGCGGTGTGAAAGATGGGTAAGCTGTATAGTAGACATCTTCGTCTAAATGCTCATAAATGCTTATCTGCAGCGGATAATGTTATGAGTAAAACAGGGAAAAAACGAATGAATATGACATGGAATGATACATTGTTTGTATTTTGAACAAAATGGAACGCTTTCATTGAAATTTTGTAAAAAAAAATTGACCAAAGGTTATCAGACTGCTGGATTTTGGGCGGTCATGATTGTATAATCTCTAAAGTAAGTGTCCTGATCCATGATTCTCGACATCTCTTGACATCGTCTCAGAGAACGGGAATAGGCCGAAGGAACCAACCATAAGGGGGAACAGATTTAGAATGAAGAAATTTTATAGTATGTCTTTGGTCTTGCTGCTGGCCATTTCGGTAATTCTCGCTGGCTGCGGCAACAAAAACCAGGGGGCTGCAACCGAAAATGGCGGGCAAGCTGCCGGCGGCGGAGAAGCTGCCAAATCCGACGTTAAAATCGGTATGGTTACAGACGTTGGCGGTGTAAACGATAAATCCTTTAACCAATCCGCTTGGGAAGCGCTGGAAGCCGTTCAAACGGAAACCGGGGCAGAGGTTAAATACCTGCAGAGTAAATCGGACCAGGACTACGATCCGAACCTGAATCAGTTCATTAAAGGCGGATACAACCTGACTTGGGGCATCGGCTTTAACCTTGCGAACGCCATTGAGAAGGCGGCCAAGGAAAACCCGAACAGCAATCTGGCCATCATTGACAGCGTTGTGGATGCTCCAAACGTAAAATCCGTAACCTTTGCGGAAAATGAAGGTTCCTTCCTTGTGGGTGTCGTTGCAGGGAAAATGACAAAAACCAATAAAGTCGGTTTTGTAGGCGGACAAGACAGCCCGCTGATCAAACGCTTTGAAGTTGGATTTGCGGCTGGTGTTAAAGCAGTAAACCCTAATGCTGAAGTAGTTGTAAACTACACCGGCGCTTTCGATAAGCCTGACCTGGGTAAAGCGGCTGCTGCAACCATCTACAACAGTGGAGCGGATATTATCTTCCATGCAGCGGGCGGAACCGGAACGGGCGTCTTCAATGAAGCGAAATCCCGTGTAAAATCCGGCCAGCAGGTTTGGGTTATCGGCGTGGATAAAGACCAGTCCCTCGAATTCGGTGATGATGTAACACTGACTTCCATGGTTAAGCGTGTAGACGAAGCGGTTAAGAAAGTTTCCAAGGAAGTTGTGGACGGAACCTTCACTCCTGGTGTTGAAACGCTGAGCTTGAAGGATAACGGTGTAGGTCTGCCTGAAACAAACAAAAACGTTCCTCAAGATGTGCTGGATACCGTTGAAGAGTACAAACAAAAAATCATCAAAGGTGAAATTACAGTTCCTGCAAAATAAATCAGAACTGCAGAAATCCGATATTCAGAAGACAAGGCTGGTTCACAATGACCGGCCTTGTTCTTACGTTTGGAGCAAAGCTCCCTAATCATTACCAATTAAAACTTTAAGGGTGATCTCATGGATGCAGCGACTCCCGTCGTTGAGTTAAAGCAAATCACGAAGCGCTTCCCCGGCATCGTCGCCAACGACTCCATCAGCTTGAAGCTGCACAAGGGAGAGATTCATGCTCTGCTTGGTGAAAACGGAGCGGGGAAATCAACGCTTATGAATATCCTGTTCGGCCTGTACCAGCCTGAAGAGGGAACTATCGAAGTAGACGGCAAGCCGGTTGCGATTGATAGCCCCAACAGAGCCATCGAGCTGGGCATAGGCATGGTGCATCAGCATTTCAAACTTGTACAGCCTTTTACAGTAACGGAAAATATCGTACTTGGCTCAGAGCCGCGCAAGGGAGTCAAGCTTGACTATAAAAAAGCTGCTGCTGAAGTGAAACGCCTGTCGGAGCAGTATGGTCTGCAGGTCAACCCTGATGCGAAAATACAGGACATCTCGGTCGGCATGCAGCAGCGGGTTGAAATTATTAAAACATTATACCGCGGTGCGGATATCCTCATTTTTGACGAACCGACGGCTGTTCTGACCCCCCAGGAAATCAACGAATTGATGGACATTATGAAAAGGCTTGTCGCCGAAGGCAAATCCATCATTCTGATAACTCATAAGCTGAAAGAAATTATGCATATTTCCGATACGGTCACGATTATCCGCAGAGGCAAAGTTATAGATACAGTGAAAACGTCGGAGACGACACCGAATGAACTGGCAGAGAAAATGGTAGGCCGCAGTGTGTCCTTTAAAGTGGACAAGGCTCCGGCGAAGCCAGGCAAGGTTGTTCTGGACGTGAAGGGTCTCACTTCCAAAAACAAGGACGGGATTGCCGCACTGAACGGGCTGAGCCTGCAGGTTAAGGCTGGAGAAATTGTTGGCATTGCCGGAGTGGACGGGAACGGGCAGAGCGAGCTGATCGAGGCTTTGACCGGACTGCGTAAAGTGGACAGCGGTTCAGTGGCTCTGCTCGGCAAAGACATTACGAATTTGAGCCCACGGCATGTATCGGAAGCAGGGGTTTCCCATATTCCTGAAGACCGGCACAAGCACGGGCTTGTACTGGATTTTTCCATGAGCGAAAATATGGTGCTGGAAACCTATTACAAAGCGCCATACAGCAGAAATGGGTTCCTGAACTATGATGCGATCAATGAACAGGCCAAAAGCCTGATCGAACGCTTTGATGTGAGGACACCAAGCATTCAGACGAAAGCGCGCTCCTTGTCGGGGGGGAACCAGCAGAAAGCGATTATTGCGCGTGAGATTGACAAGAATCCGGATTTGTTGATTGCTGCGCAGCCGACGCGCGGTCTGGATGTCGGGGCGATCGAGTTCGTGCAGCAGCAGCTGATCGCACAGCGCGATCAGGGCAAAGCCGTACTGCTGATCTCATTTGAGCTGGATGAAATTATGAATGTTTCAGACCGAATTGCCGTTATTTATGAAGGCCAGATTGTCGGCGAAGTGCTTCCGGAAGAAACAAATGATCAGGAGTTGGGTCTGATGATGGCAGGCAGTACGGTGAAGAAAGGAGCAGAGCATGGCTAATTTTCTGAAGTTGTTTACAAAAGACTCCTTCATTCTCGCTATTGTCGCTATTATTATGGGCCTCGTGCTGGGTGCGCTGGTTATGCTGCTCGGAGGTTATGATCCGATTGAGGCGTACGGAGCGCTCTTTGAGCGTGTCTATGGGGACACATATAACTTTGGCGAAGCTATTCGGGAAATGACACCTCTGATTTTGACGGGTTTGGCTTTTTCATTTGCCGCAAGAGCCGGTCTGTTCAACATCGGCGGTGAAGGACAGTTTTTGATCGGCATGACGGCTGCTTCCGTAGTTGCAATTCAGCTTAAGGGTCTGCCTGCGTTTATTCATGCGCCGCTGGCGGTCATTGCCGGAGCTTTATTCGGCGGACTGTGGGCAGCTCTGGCTGGCTATCTCAAGGCCAAGCGCGGCGTGAATGAAGTTATTACCTGCATCATGCTGAACTGGATCGGACTCTACGCTGCGAATCTGGTGATTAACCGGTTTATGCTTCTGGAAGGGCAGAACCGTTCGGTTGATATTCAGCCTACGGCGTCAATTTCAATCGATTGGCTGTCCCAAATGATGGGCAATGCGCGCGTGCATTGGGGAACGCTGATCGCAGTGGCTGCCGCGGTATTTTTCTATATCTTTTTATGGAAAACAAAGCAGGGCTATGAGCTGCGCTCTGTAGGCTTCAACCAGGATGCTTCGAGATATGCAGGCATGAATGTTGACCGGAATATTGTCAAAGCCATGTTTATCAGCGGAACGTTCGCTGGGCTCGCAGGGGCGTTTGAGGTGCTGGGCGTGTTCCATTATCAGTCAGTGATGGCCAGCTCGCCGGGGACGGGTTTTGACGGCATTGCGGTTGCACTGATTGGCATGAACAACCCGTTCGGTGTTCTGCTGGGCGCAGTGCTGTTTGGAACGCTTACTTATGGCTCTGCAGGCATGAGCTTCGCAGCGGATGTGCCACCTGAAATTACGCGTATTGTGATTGGCTCAATCATTTTCTTTATAGCGGCTCAGGGAATTGTGCGCTGGGTGTTGAAGCCGTTCTATTCCAAACGCAAGAAAGAGAAGGTGTTGTAAATGGACCTCATAACACTCGGCCAAATCATCAATACGACACTCGTTTTTGCGACAGCACTTATTTTTGCATCGCTGGGCGGGATATTTTCGGAGCGGTCCGGTGTCACGAATCTGGGGATTGAAGGCTTGATGATTTTTGGAGCCTTTGCCGCTGCAATTGGCGGATATTACGCTGAAGATGCCGGAATGGGCGGAACGGCCGCGGCGTGGGTTGGAGTGCTTGCTGCGATCGTATTCGGCGTGATCGTTTCACTGATTCATGCAGTTGCGTCCATTACCTTCAAGGCGGACCAGGTGATCAGCGGTATCGTCATCAACTTTTTGGCTGCCGGCAGCACCCTTTACCTGGTTAAGCTCCTGTTCAATGGCTCAGGCGAGTCGGAATTGATTCAGGGCTTTAACAAGCTGAATATCCCGGGGCTAACGGATATCCCGTTTATCGGCAGTGTGTTCTTTAACGCCTATCCAACAACTTATCTGGCAATCATCCTTGTTATTGCCGGCTGGTATGTTTTGTACAAGACACCGTTCGGTCTTCGTCTGCGCGCAGTCGGCGAGCATCCGAGTGCAGCAGATACCGTTGGTGTCAAAGTTAACCGTTTGCGGTATATCGGCGTTATGATCAGCGGAGCGCTTGCCGGTCTTGGCGGGGCAACCATCACGCTGACAACGACAGGTACCTTCTCGCATAATACGATTTCGGGGCAAGGTTATATTGCGATCGCGGCCATGATTTTCGGGAAATGGAATCCCATTGGCGCCTTCGGGGCTGCCGTATTTTTCGGATTTTCGCAAGCGATCCGCAACTATGTGCAGCTGTTTGCCTGGTCGCAAAGTATTCCCCAGGAAATTATTTTCATGCTGCCATACTTACTCACGATCATTGTGCTGGTAGGCGCGGTGGGCCGTTCAAGCGCTCCTGCAGCCCTTGGACAGCCATATGATCCTGGCAAACGTTAAACCGTGTGAATCATCTGGGAGTTGGGGCTGTCCCATGAGTCTGTTTGTGATTTTTTAGCCACACGTAGAGTTAAATTTCTTTAAGAGAAAGGACCACGCAATTCACTTGATGGTGGATTGTGAGGTCCTTTTGTGTTAGGGAAACAGCATTTTGCTCATTTCATAGCAGCGATTCCAGGAGTCATGACGTAAAATGGAGTAGCCCTGCTTCCTGTAGAAATGTATTCCACGTATATTATCATCGTCCACCAGCAGTCTCGCGAATTCGCAGCCCTTGTTGCGGCCCAGCATTTCGGCATGGGATATGAGGGATTTTCCGCAGCCTTTTCCCTGAGCCCTTGAAGCGACAGCCAGCATATCAATGAGCATTGTGCGCGGGTACAGCAGCAGATGAATAAAACCGTTAACAATCTTTGGATCGTTTTCATATGAAACAAAGGTGATACCTTGATCAAGACGATGGGGAAGCTCTTTACGGGTTTTCTGTATAAGCGAGGGATGCATGTGAGATAATGGAACTAACTCACGATCGACCAATTTCCTGATCTGTCTGTCGTCCACGTTTTTCTTACGGAGGCGGATCATGGTTGAACAATTCCTCCCATGTGGCGGCCGGAAAATACCTGCTGCTCCGGCATTGCCTGTAAATGGCGGCCGGTAAGATATGCCTTGCCACAGCATATGCTCGCATCCCTTTTTTACGTGATAGGCAGTACATTGAATCGGTGCCCAAATAGGGATTAATCAACCTAGCTAAAAAATAAAGATCATTTTTTGTTCACGAAACTATTGACTATCCCTGCAAAGGGGTCATATAATGTGTCTAAACATTTTAAGAATTGCATGAACATATCGGCGATGAAGAGGACGAAGTTATAAGGGCCCTGTTGTCCAGAGAGTGGAATATCAGCTGAAAATTCCACCAATACCCCTTACATACGAGCTCACCTCGGAGCTATTTCCCTGAAAGGCTGTGAACCAGAGCTTATTAGGGGGAATCGTACAGTCTACGTTACAGACGTCAGTGTATAAAAAATGGCGCTTTACATCGATGGTTTTTTATACCTGCCAAGGTTTGATACCGTGAGGTGTCAGACAAATTTGGGTGGTACCACGGAAGTCACAACCTTTCGTCCCTCGTCAGCAGTTGAATCTGCTGGAAGGGGCGAAAGGTTTTTTTGTTTTTTGCGAATGTAAGATTTGTGTAATCTACAAGAAGGAGGAAGACTCATGAGTGCTCAAATCCCTGAGGCAAGGTCAACCGATGAATTACGAGAAAAATGGATGAAGCCTGAAGTCATCTCAGGCTCGGAAATCCTGCTGCGCAGCCTGCTGCTGGAAGGTGTTGAATGTGTATTCGGTTATCCGGGAGGGGCTGTACTCTATATCTATGACGCGATGTACGGCTTCGAGGATTTCAAGCATGTGCTGACCCGTCACGAACAGGGTGCTATCCATGCTGCTGACGGATATGCCCGTGCAAGCGGAAAAGTTGGCGTATGTATTGCGACTTCCGGACCGGGGGCAACCAATTTGGTCACTGGAATTGCAACTGCTTATATGGATTCCGTGCCGCTGGTAGTCATCACCGGTAACGTAGTCTCCTCGCTGATTGGGACGGATGCTTTCCAGGAAGCCGACATTACGGGGATCACAATGCCGATCACCAAGCACAGTTATCTGGTGCGGGACGTCGAGGAGCTGCCAAGAATCATTCATGAGGCATTCCATATTGCGAATACAGGCCGCAAAGGCCCGGTTCTCATCGACATTCCGAAGGACGTATCAGCTGCCAAAACGCTCTTTGTACCTCAAACCGAGCCTGTTGCGATGCGCGGCTACAATCCTCGTGTCGTACCCAACAAGCTGCAGGTTGACAAGCTGATCCAGGCGATCAGCGAGGCCGAACGCCCAATGATTCTGGCGGGCGGGGGCGTGGTTTATTCCGGAGCCCATGAAGCGCTTTATGAGTTTGTCACACGTTCGGAAATACCGATCACGACAACACTGCTGGGCCTGGGTGGTTTCCCGAGCGGTCATGAGCTGTGGACGGGAATGCCGGGGATGCACGGAACTTATACATCCAACCTGGCCATTCAAAATGCGGATCTGCTGATCAACATCGGGGCGCGCTTTGATGACCGCGTTACCGGCAAGCTTGATGGGTTTGCACCGAAGGCCAAAATTGTTCATATCGATATCGACCCTGCCGAGATCGGCAAAAACGTGCCGACTGACATCCCCATCGTCGGTGATGTGAAAACGGTGCTTGAAATCGCCAATCAGGAAGTAAAGCGGGCGGACAAAGCGGATGCCTGGAGGAAGCAAGTTCAGGAGTGGAAAGCGGAAAAGCCGTACAGCTACCGCGATTCCGATGAAGAACTGAAGCCGCAGTGGGTTATTGAAATGCTGGATGAAACGACCAAGGGCGAAGCCATCGTAACGACAGATGTCGGTCAGCACCAGATGTGGGCTGCCCAGTACTATAAGTTCAACAAGCCGCGCTCCTGGGTAACCTCCGGCGGACTTGGAACGATGGGCTTTGGCTTCCCTTCCGCGATCGGCGCCCAGATGGCCCATCCGGACAGACTGGTCATTTCAATCAACGGGGACGGCGGCATGCAGATGTGTTCGCAGGAGCTGGCGATATGCGCCATCAATAACATCCCTGTTAAAATCGTCGTCATCAACAACCAGGTGCTTGGCATGGTACGGCAGTGGCAGGAGCTGATTTACGATAACCGTTACAGCCACATCGATCTTGCCGGCAGCCCTGATTTTGTCAAACTGGCTGAAGCTTATGGGGTGAAAGGCTTCCGAGCCCGGAACAAAGACGAAGCCCGCGAAGCATGGCAGGAAGCGATGAATACACCGGGCCCCGTTCTCGTGGAATTTGTGGTCGCCAAGGAAGAGAATGTATATCCGATGGTGCCACAGGGCGCGGCTATTGATCAAATGCTGATGGGGGACGAGTAACATGATGAAGCATACGATTGCGGTTCTGGTGAATGACCAGCCAGGTGTTCTGCAGCGGGTATCCGGTCTCTTCAGCCGGCGGGGGTTCAACATTGAAAGCATAACCGTCGGTCCGTCTGAAGAAGCCGGGCTCTCCCGGATGGTCATCGTAACTCCAGGAGACGAACATACGCTTGAACAGATCGAAAAGCAGCTTTACAAGCTGATTGACGTCATTAAGGTGATCGATTTGAGTTCCAAGCCAATGGTTGCACGCGAGCTTGCATTGATTAAGGTTAAGGCTGAACCGCCGCAAAGGCCTGAAATTATGGGAATTGTCGAAACGTTCCGTGCTTCCGTTGTCGATATTGGCACCTCGAGTCTCATGGTTCAGGTTGTCGGGGATACCGACAAAATTGATGCGATGATCGAGCTGTTGAAGCCATATGGAATCCGGGAGCTATCCAGAACCGGTGTAACCGCCATGGTACGCGGAAACTTGTGAAAAAACACTTGCAAACTTTAGTAGTTCAACGCTTTTAAAGCATTAAAAGAATAAAGTGTACATGACCCTCAATGAGCGGGAGTTCCAGCAGACTCCGCCGTGAGTCTTTTGGAACACCCGCTCATTATGAAGGGTTCAATTAAAAGGAGGAATTTTTACCATGCCAGTGACAACGTATTATGAAAAAGATGCAGAACTTAGCGTATTGAAAGGAAAAACAATTGCCGTCATCGGTTACGGCAGCCAGGGCCATGCTCAAGCACAAAACCTGCGCGACAGCGGCCTGAGCGTTGTCATCGGCCTGCGTGAAGGCAAATCCTTTGAGGCGGCGAAAAATGACGGCTTTGAAGTACTGCCGGTTGCGGATGCTGTAAGCCGCGCAGATGTTGTGCAAATTCTGATGCCTGACGAAACTCAAGCCTCCGTGTACAAAAATGAAATTGAGCCTAACCTGAAAAAAGGCGCTGCGCTCATGTTCTCCCACGGCTTCAACGTGCATTTCGGTCAAATCGTGGCTCCAAAGGACAGCGACGTGCTGCTCGTGGCTCCGAAATCTCCGGGTCACATGGTTCGCCGTACGTATGTTGAAGGCTTTGGCGTACCAGGTCTGATCGCTATTGAGCAGGATGCAACAGGTCAAGCAAAAGAAATCGGACTGGCTTATGCGAAAGGCATCGGCTGTACCCGTGCCGGCGTTATTGAAACTTCCTTCCGTGAAGAAACCGAAACGGATCTGTTTGGTGAGCAGGCTGTACTGTGCGGCGGCGTGAGCGCACTCGTTAAAGCAGGCTTTGAAACGCTGACTGAAGCAGGCTATGCTCCTGAAATGGCTTACTTTGAGTGCCTGCACGAGCTGAAGCTGATCGTTGACCTTATGTATGAAGGCGGCCTTGCCAGCATGCGCGATTCCATCAGCAACACGGCGGAATACGGCGACTATGTCACTGGTCCGCGCATCGTAACCGAAGAGACGAAGAAAGCGATGAAAGAGGTTCTGACCGATATCCAACAGGGTAAATTCGCGCGTGACTTCATTCTCGAAAACCAATCCGGCCGTGCTTTCCTGACAGCAACGCGCCGCAACGAAGCGAACCACCAACTCGAAGTTGTGGGCGGTCAGCTGCGTGAAATGATGCACTGGATCAAGAAATAAAACGGATTGCAGCTGTTTTCAATACCGGCAATCATAATGATATCCCTACAATGCGGCCATGCTTATGTATGAGCCGCATTGCGGTTTGGCAAGAGATCCCCGAACAGGATGGTGGAAGGGATCTCTTTTTTATATCGGGCAGTAAGTTTACTGGTACATGGTTATAGGCAAAGCCTATTAAACTGATAGATTGTATATCTTGGTCAAAGCTATGTCAGATATGATAAAAAGGATAATAGCAATGGGCTGGAACGGCTCACAAGAACAAGAGGAGTGACGGAAATGGCCGAAATAAAAAAAATCGCTGTAATCGCCGGAGACGGAATCGGTCCGGAAGTGGTGGCAGAAGCGGAAAAAATCCTGAAACGGGCGGAAGAGCTTTACGGGTATTCATTTGAAACCGAGCATGCTCTGTTCGGCGGAATTGCCATCGACGAGAAGGGAACGCCTCTTCCCGAGGATACTTTAAAGGTGTGCAAGTCGGCGGATGCCGTTCTGCTTGGGGCAGTAGGAGGCCCGAAATGGGACAACAATCCGAAGGAGCTGCGCCCGGAAACAGGTCTGCTCGGCATTCGCAAGGAGCTGGGATTGTTCTCCAATCTGCGTCCGGCTGTCATTTTTGATTGTCTGAAGGACGCGTCCACCTTAAAGCCGGAAGTACTGGAAGGAACAGACCTGATGGTGGTCCGCGAGCTGACGGGCGGAATTTATTTTGGTGAAAAGTTCAGACGTGAAGGTGAAGGCGGACAGGAAGCGGTTGATACCTGTGTATATAATGTAAAGGAGGTAGAGCGCATTGTCCGTCAGGCGTTTGAAATTGCACAGAAGCGCCGTAAAAAGCTGGCTTCGGTGGACAAAGCCAACGTGCTCGAAACGTCCCGTTTATGGCGTGAAGTGGTAAACCGGATTGCACCGGAATACCCGGATGTCGAACTGGAGCATGTGCTTGTCGACAACTGTGCAATGCAGTTGCTGCGCCGTCCGGCAAGCTTCGATGTGATCGTGACGGAAAATATGTTCGGCGACATTCTGAGCGATGAAGCGGCCATGCTGACCGGTTCCATCGGCATGCTGGCATCGGCTTCCCTTGGGGAAGGAAGCTTTGGACTGTACGAGCCGGTACATGGCTCTGCACCGGATATTGCCGGTCAAGGACTGGCCAATCCAATTGCAACGATTTTGTCGGTAGCTCTGATGTTCCGTCTGACGTTCGGTTATGACAAAGCCGCGGATGCTATTGAAAAAGCCGTTGCAGAGGTGCTTGATGCAGGGCATCGCACAACCGATATCGCGACAGACAAGAGTAAAGCAATTTCTACTACTGAAATGGGCGACCTGATTGCCGCTGCAATGAAATAAGCGCGAACCCGAACAGCCTGGCTGCATAACAGCAGAGAGCCAGGCTGTTTTTTTGCAGCAGCATTTTGTCGAATTATTGTCTTATTTATATTAATTATAAAAAAATAATCCTTATAATATTGACTTTGTTGAAGTCGGATGATAACATTTTCAATGAAAATAATGTTTTTCGAAACAATACAGTGAATCAAGAAAAACACTCATGTTTTTCTTACATAGTTCAAAGGAGGATTTTGCAGAAATGGCAGAAAGATTAGTTGGTAAACCGGCTCCAGATTTTACGATGGAAACTGTTTCAGGTGATGGACAAGAGTTTGGTCATGTCAAGCTGTCTGATTACCGCGGAAAATGGCTCGTATTCTTCTTCTATCCGCTTGATTTCACTTTCGTATGCCCTACTGAAATTACAGCATTGAGTGAAGCATACTCCCAGTTCAAAGAACTGGATGCTGAAATCCTGGGTGTAAGTGTTGACTCCGTACACAGCCACAAGGCTTGGATCAATACTCCGAAGGACAGCAACGGTCTGGGACAGCTGAACTTCCCGCTTGCTTCCGACATTACAAAACAAGTTGCGCGCGACTATGGCGTACTTATCGAAGAAGAAGGCGTTGCGCTGCGTGGTCTGTACATTATCGATCCTGACGGTGAACTGAAATACCAGGTTGTTAACCATAACGATATTGGCCGCAGCGTTGAAGAAACTCTGCGTGTGCTGCAAGCACTGCAATCCGGCGGATTGTGCGCAATGAACTGGAAGCCTGGCGATAAAAACCTGTAATAGTTGAATCGATTTTCAAGCCCCCAATAGCGGTTATTGCCGACTTTTGGGGGCTTGCTTGCCTGCATGATGCATTTCGTCTAATGCTGTTTGAATATGCAGTAAATCGTTGAAATAAGAAAAACGTCTATCGACGTAATTCAAAGAAGCCAGACCGCGTTTAGCAGTAGTTTTTCTTGCGATTACAGAATTGTTCAGCTCCGCTGAAAACTTATAAATTCGATAATCTTAAGAAATATACGTTTTAAGGGTGACGGAAGGAATTAAGCACTTACAGAGCGAATAGGGTAGTAAGAAAAAGCAAATATCATAATAGTGACATTGCCGTTTTTGCTGCGTCGGATACATGGTTTGGACGATAGAAGTAAACCAGGTTATGTTCAGAGGAGGGTGAGCGCCAGATGAGTTTTTGCTGCGGAGCAAGTATGGTGGGAACCAAAGGGACGCTGAAGCATTACCGTACGCAGGTTCATAACGTACCCTTGCTGGTTTGCCCGGTATGTCAGCGTATTGAAGTACATTATCGTGTGGAGAACGAGTACGAGATCCTTGCGGAATATGCGCATGGGGACGGTGCAACAGAAATTGATTTCCAGGACTATGTGATGGAAGACGAGGATACCATCTTTGAGAACTGTGTCAGCAGAGAAAGTGAGGACCCGCTTGAAATTGTGAAGCGGCAGATCGATATCTCGCTGGATTTGCTTACCGTTGCCAAGCAAATCGGGGACGAGAAGTGGCAGGGAGAGCTGAAAAGAAGGCTGGCGGTCATGAGTCAGAGGCGCTCCCGGCTTCAGCATAACAAAAGCTAGCACGTAGGTATATCGTCGCTCGCAAGAGGCAAAAGGAGGAAGCTTCCGCTGTGCGGAGGCTTCTTTTTTTCGCCAATACGCAAAAAAACAGGTTGAAAAAATTTATGCGTTCGACAGGATTTTCGATTGACTGAAAACAGCAATGTTGTCTATCATAAAAATACGAGGCAATTGGAAATTGGTGGTTGTTTGTTTTTATTGTTGGTTTGCAGATGCCCGAAACGGCCAGTTTATCAACCGGTACAAGGGGGACCCCGGCATGATCAACGGATTTCATGAAACGATGGTTGATTCGATCTCACCTTTTCAATCCACCCAATTAGTCAACAATAAATATGAAAATGTTTTGGAGCATTTAGACAGCGGGATTATGCTTTTTGACAACGAAGGTGTGGTGACGTTCGTTAACGTCCAGATGGCCAAGCTTCTTGAAGTGTCCAGAGCAGCATTGACGGGATGCAGCCTTGTCAATATTTTGAAGCATCCGGAGCTGAATCGCTTCAAACGCAAGAAGATACTGAGAATTTACCGTGAGACCATCTTCCACCGAAAGCGCTATCATGAGCTGATTGACGAGTCCGGACGCCATTGGCTGATTACTGTAACCTATGGAGATCAACTGGATGGCGATATTTTGTTCAGCGTGAAGGATGTAACGGATTACAAGCAAATTGAGCAGACCGCTTACCAGAATGACAAGCTGGCCATGCTTGGGCGAATATCCGCTTCCATCGCTCACGAGATCAGGAATCCTCTCACAGCTATCAGGGGTTTTATTCAACTGCTCAGACCCCATCTTCTGCAGCTTGGCAAGGATGAATATGCCAAGATCATCCTCTCGGAAATCGACCGGGCGAATGATATTATTTATGAATTTCTGAATTCGTCCAAGCCCTCGGCGCCTCAGAAAACCGTTCTTCCCGTCTCCAGTCTGCTCAAGGAAGTTGCATTGCTGACCGAAAGTGAAGCGCTGATGAAGGACTGCGAAATTATATTGGTGGATAACCCTGATCCCCTTAGGGTTTCCATTGATGTCAAGCAAATCAAGCAGGTCATTCTAAATATTATCAAAAATGCAATGGATGCCATTCAAAACGTGGATGTTGTTCGTCCAGGCACCATTCAGATTGCAGTGGCCAAGGAAGGGCGCTATGCGGATATTTCGATTGCGGATAACGGTCAGGGGATGGACCGCCATACACTCTCGAGACTGTTCGATCCGTTCTTTACGACCAAAGAGAGCGGGACAGGCCTCGGATTATCCGTAAGTTACAGAATTATTAAAAATCATGGCGGGTTTATTCATGTCAATAGCAGTCAAGGGGAAGGAACCGAGTTTCGGATATCTCTGCCTCTGGTGCAGTAACGAGAAAGGATGATAGGACCGTTCCCAAAAAGCTTTCAGGCTGGGGATGGTCCTTTTTCATTTTACCTTTACTTTTGCTGACCCGTTCAAGTATGATGAGTGGAAATAGATTTGGTTTTGTGGAAGGAGTAACTGACAGATGAAGACGAATAACAGTAAAATCGTGGATTGTACCATCCGGGACGGCGGCTTGGTTAACAATTGGGATTTCAGTGTGGAATTTGTTCAGCAACTGTACGCCGGACTGAATGATGCTGGTGTCGATTATATGGAAATCGGATATAAAAATTCCCCGAAGCTGCTCAAAGGCGCGGACAAAGCGGGCCCATGGCGCTTCCTGGACGATGAATTTCTACGCAAGGTCATTCCCCAAAAAGGGCATACCAAGCTGTCGGCTCTCGTCGATATCGGCCGTGTGGACGAGAACGACATTCTTCCCCGCAGCGAAAGTTTGCTCGACCTTATTCGGGTGGCCTGCTACATCAAGGATGTAGATAAGGCGATCGAATTGGTCAACATTTTCCATGAACGCGGTTATGAGACCACGATCAACATCATGGCCCTTTCCAACGTGATGGAGCATGAGCTGCTGGAAGCCTTCGAGCTTATTAAAGACAGTGTAGTGGATGTTGTGTACATCGTGGATTCTTACGGAAGCCTGGACCATAAAGATATTTTGCATCTGACCGAAAAATTCAAAAAGCATCTGCCCAACAAGCGCCTGGGCATTCACGCGCACAACAATCTGCAGCTTGCTTTCTCCAATACGCTGATTGCTGCCGAGCAGGGTGTGGAGCTGCTGGATGCATCCGTGTACGGCATGGGACGCGCGGCTGGCAACTGCCCGACCGAGCTGCTGGTAACCCATCTGAAGCATACGCATTATAAGCTGCGCCCGGTGCTTGATGTCATTGAGAAGCTGATGATCCCGCTCCGTGAGAAAGAAGAATGGGGATACATCATTCCTTACATGATTACAGGCACGCTGGATGAACATCCGCGTTCGGCCATGGCTTTACGAGCTTCGGAGGACAAAGACAAGGCTGTTGATTTCTACGATAAGCTGACGACTCCTGAAGTGTCGTTTGATCAAAAATAGTCCGGTTTTACAAGGAAGCGCATGATCTTCGGATGATGCGCTTTTTTTGTTGGTTGCATTTTCCTTGTGGTTAAGTTATATTATTAATCAGTCTCGAATATGATTTAATAAGTCACGCGGGTGTAGTTCAATGGTAGAACTCCAGCCTTCCAAGCTGGTAGCGTGGGTTCGATTCCCATCACCCGCTCCATAATTGATGATGAACAGCCGGCCCTTGCAAGCAGGGGCTTTTTTTGTTTGCCATATCCGGGACAGTTAAAGCGGTGACCGGGAATTGAACAACAGGGCTAATGCTGGTTGCATGCGCCGATGGTTTGGCCTATAATGAATCATAGCCTTTTGCAAATTCGTGAAAAAATCGATAAATGCCTTGATGGAGAGAGTAGGCAGTGCCTGGCGCACAGGGAGGAAACGCCGCAGATTGAGAGCGTTTCTGCAGATACAGACCTGTTGAAGTTCACTCCGGAGCAGTCCCCTGAACATGACGCACCATTGCGACCGTAGGAAAGTAGGGGGTACCGGTTCACGGCCGTTACAGCGTGCAGAGCGAGACGATTGTTGATGAATTATGGATTGACATCCGTGATGATTCGATCGTCTAACAAGGGTGGTACCACGGTCTTTTCGTCCCTTACGGGAGAAAGGGCCTTTTTTTGTTGCGTACATACCGGACTACCGGGTGATTACACAAAGGAGGCATCAGGAATGATGAAGGAAAAGCTGGAAGCATTAAAAATTGAGGCTCTGGCCCAGCTGGAGCAGGTTTCCGATCCCCAGGAACTGAACGACCTGCGCGTCAAGTATCTGGGCAAAAAGGGAGCGCTGACTGAAATTTTGCGCGGCATGGGAGGCTTGAGCGCGGAGGAGCGCCCGGTCATTGGCCAGGTGGCCAATGACGTGCGCGGTGCCATTGAAGGCATTATTGAATCCAAACAGCAGGCGTTCCAGCAGGCTGAGACAGAGGAGCGGCTGCGCGCAGAGCGCGTGGACGTTACACTGCCTGGCCGTAAGATGCCGCAGGGCGGAGTTCATCCGTTGAACAAGATCATCGCTGAAATCGAAGATATTTTCCTCGGTATGGGCTACCGCGTAGCGGAAGGCCCGGAGGTGGAGACGGACTATTTCAACTTTGAAGCGCTCAATTTGCCGAAAAACCATCCGGCCCGCGATATGCAGGATTCTTTTTACATTACCGAGGAGCTGTTAATGCGTACGCATACTTCACCGGTGCAGGTGCGGACGATGCAATCCATGCAAGGTGAAACCCCGCTGAAGGTGATTTGCCCAGGCAAGGTGTACCGCCGCGATGACGATGATGCGACCCATTCCTTTCAGTTCCATCAGATTGAGGGCATTGTCATCGGTGAAAATATCCGGATGAGCGACCTTAAAGGAACGCTGCTGCAGTTTTCCCGCGAAATGTTCGGCAGCCAGACACAGATTCGCCTGCGTCCGAGCTTCTTCCCGTTCACGGAGCCGAGTGCCGAAATGGATGTTACCTGCGTACAGTGCGGCGGCAGCGGCTGCCGGATGTGCAAGCAAACGGGCTGGCTGGAAATTCTGGGCTGCGGCATGGTGCATCCGAAGGTGCTGGAGATGGGCGGATACGATCCGGAGAAATACAGCGGTTTTGCCTTCGGCATGGGTGTAGAGCGGATCGCGATATTGAAGTATGGCATTGACGATATCCGCCATTTCTACAACAGCGATATGGCGTTCCTGAAGCAGTTCGCACGCAATTAATACTCGGATAAAAGGAAGTGAGCGTACATGAAAGTATCAACCGAATGGCTGTCTGACTATATATCGCTTGATCAGGTAACCGCTGAGGAGCTGGCTGAACGCATTACCCGGGCGGGGATTGAAATCGATGCAGTGGAGAACCGGAACAAAGGCGTTACCGGCGTTGTGGTCGGTTATGTAAAAAGCAAAGAGAAGCATCCGGATGCGGACAAGCTGAATGTCTGCGTCGTTGACGTGGGACAGGGCGAAGACCTCCAGATCGTATGTGGCGCCAAAAATGTGGACGCTGGCCAGAAGGTGCCGGTAGCCGTGATCGGGGCTGTGCTGCCCGGCGATTTCCGTATCAAGAAAGCCAAGCTGCGCGGCGTTGAGTCTCAAGGCATGATCTGTTCCGCGAAGGAACTGGGCATGAACGACAAGCTGCTGCCGAAGGAGCAGCAGGAAGGCATTCTTGTTCTACCGGCAGACGCTGAGCTGGGCACTCCGATCGAAAAGCTGCTTGGCCTGGACGACAAGGTGCTGGAATTCGACTTGACTCCGAACCGTTCTGACTGCCTCAGCATGCTGGGCGCTGCTTATGAGGTGAGCGCAATCCTTGGGAGAGACATCAAGCTACCTGATCCGGAGCAGAACCTGATTGAAACGGCTGATCCGGCGGCAGCACATCTTTCAGTATCCGTGGCGGCTCCTGAACTGTGCACCCACTATGCGGCACGCGTGATCACAGGGGTGAGCATCGGGGCTTCCCCGCTGTGGATGCAGAATCGCCTGATGGCTGCCGGCATCCGTCCGATCAACAACATTGTGGACATCACCAACTATGTGATGCTGGAATACGGGCAGCCCTTGCATGCCTTTGATGCGGCCAAGCTGAACGGACGGATTGAAGTCCGCCTCGCCCGCTCAGGTGAGACGCTTGTTACACTGGACGATCAGGAACGCAAGCTTGAGCCTCATATGCTGCTGATTACCGACGGAGAGAAGCCGGTGGCGCTGGCGGGCGTCATGGGCGGCGCCAACTCGGAGGTTACGGCGGACACGGTTGATATCGTGCTGGAGTCGGCGAAATTTGACGGCGGAACCGTACGTAAAACATCCCGTCAGTTGGGCCTGCGTTCCGAAGCAAGCCTGCGCTTTGAGAAGGAGGTCGACCCGGGGGCAGTAATCCCGGCGCTCAACCGGGCCGCTGTGCTGATTCAACGCTACGCCGGCGGAGCCGTACAGAAGGGAATTGTCCAGTTTAATGAAGCCCGCACAACTCCGCGCATTATCACCTTGTCGTTGGAGAAGCTGAACCGTTACCTGGGGACCGATCTGTCCACGCTGGAAGTGAAAACCCTTTTCAGCCGTCTGCATTTCCCTTGTGGTGATAAGGAGCATGGTCTGCTGGAGGTGCAGGTTCCGACACGCCGTGGCGATATTACGCTGGATGTGGACTTGATTGAAGAGGTGGCTCGTCTCTACGGGTATGACAATATTCCAACCACAGCAATCGAAGGGCCGACAACGCCGGGGGCGCTCACCCCTGCGCAAGCCCTGCGCCGTTCTCTGCGCAGCCTGCTTGTTCATGGCGGATGGCAGGAGGTCATCAGCTATTCCTTTATTCATCCGGATCGTACGAAGCAGTATTCTGCGCTTACGGCCGGCAGCCATCCGGTGGCGCTGGCAATGCCGATGAGCGAAGACCGCAGTGTGCTGCGCACCAGCATCATTCCTCAGCTGCTGGATGCTTCGGTATATAACATGAACCGGAAGCAGGAGGACCTGGCTCTCTTTGAGATTGGCAGCGTGTTTTTCAGTGCAGAGCAGACACTGACCAGGCAGCCGCAGGAAATCCCTGTGCTCGGTCTGCTGCTTACGGGCAAACGCCGCGGCCAACAGTGGAATGTAGCTGCGGAATCAGTCGATTTCTTTGATATCAAAGGTGCTCTTGAAACATTATTTGACTATGTGGGACTCGAAGGAAAGGTGCGTTATACCGCTGACAGCCCGGCAGGATACCACCCTGGACGTTCCGCCTCCGTGTATCTTGAGACCGGAGGGCAATCGGAGCTGATCGGCACGGTAGGTCAGGTTCATCCTGAGCTGCAGCAGCAGTATGACCTGAAGGACACATATGTGGCGGAAATCGCTTTGGAGCCGGTCATCCGGCACAGAAACAGCGCAATCCGTTATCAGGAGCTGACCCGCTTCCCTTCCGTTGAACGGGATATTGCGGTTGTTGTTGACGAAGCGATGGAGGCAGGCGAACTGCTGCGTGTGATCCGTGATAACGGAGGCGAACTGCTGACCCAAGCCCGTGTGTTTGACGTATTTACAGGCAGCAAGCTTGGTGAAGGCAAGAAAAGCATCGCCATCGCGCTGCTGTACCGCCATCGTGAGCGGACATTGACCGATGAGGAGATCAACGAAACGCACAGCCGGATCGTTGCGGCGCTGGAACAAACTTTTGGCGCTGAATTAAGAAAGTAGCAGGAGATAAGTCAAGCCACATCGAATCTTAGGTGAAGAGGTTCGGTGTGGCTTTTTTTAGCATGTGCCAGCCGTGCACCAGACTTGATCAGACATGAAATAACCTGCAAAATATAAGATAAGCCAAAACGAACAACAGACACCCTAGAATCAACACACAGAACTGGAGGAGGGCTTTATTGTGACTACACCGGATCGCACGCGCGTTACCGTTGAGATATACGGAAATTCCTATAAACTTGTTGGAAGCAGTTCAGAATATATGAAACAGGTCGCAAGCTATGTAAATGAACGAATGCATACGATAGCCCAAGCCCACGCTCATTTGGATATCCCGCGGATCGCGGTTCTCGCGGCCGTTCATATGGCGGAGGAAGCGATCAGATCCCAGGAAACCGAACGGAAAATGAACCGCATCATCGAGGAGCGCTCCGAATTGCGCGAAGACCTGGCCAGACTGCAAACCCTGCTCGGGGAACAGCAGCAGAAGAATGCGGCTCTGCAGGAGTCGGGCGACCGTATCGCGCAGGAGAAGCAGCAAGCCTTGACCAGGCTGGCGGAGGCTGAACAAAATGCCGCCCGGGAGAAGGCCGAGCTGAAGAACCGGCTGGAGCAGCAGCTGAAGAAGGAGGCCGAGCTCCTTAAAGAGAAGGAGCAGGCACGGATCGACGCGCAGAGCAAGCTGGCGGAAGCGGCCAGACAGGCAGAAGCCAAGCTGGCAGCCGCTGAGAAGGAATATGCAGCACGGCTGCAAGCGGAAAACGAGCGGCTGCAAGCAAGCCTGAACGAAGAACAGCGGAAGGCGAAGGCGGCCTGGCAGGCGGAAACGGCTGTTCTTCGCAAGCGTTTGGAGGAGGAGAAGGGGCAGATACTGGCTTCGTTGCAGGAGGAGCAGGCACAGCGCCAGCAGGCCGAGTCCTCGCAAGCTGAAAGCCGGCAGCAATATGAAGAGGAGCTCAAGCAGCTCCGGAACCGTATGGAGGAGCTGGAAATAAGCGAGCAGCTGCTGACCGAAGAACTGCATGGCACTTCAGAACAGGTGCAGCAAGCTGAAGCGGTGCGCCAGGAGCTTGAGGATCGGCTGAAGGAAGCGGCTGCTGCCGAAGAAATCTCGGTCCGCAAGCTGCAAACCCTTCAAGCTGAGGTGAATGAGAAGGCTGCGGAACTAAAGCGGCTGCAGCAGGCTTCCGCCAAAGGGGAGGAAGAGCAGAGACGGATGCAGAAACTGCTTGAACAGGCTCATGTCTCGGTACGTAAGCTGCAGGCTGAAATGGCTGAGCTGTCCAAGAACGAGCAGGCGTCCCGCGAGCAGGTCAAGAAGCATGCGGCAGAGCTGGAACATCGTCAGCTGGAGTTGAACGAGAAGACGAACCGGATCGCCGAGCTTGAGCAGACTATTGAACTGTTCCAGGCGGAAGTGGCCGAGCTGTCCAAGAATGAACAGGCATCCCGCGAGCAGGTCAAGAAGCATGCGGCAGAGCTGGAACATCGCCAGCTGGAGTTGAACGAGAAGACGAACCGGATCGCCGAGCTTGAGCAGACTATTGAACTGTTCCAGGCGGAAGTGATCGAGCTGTCCAAGAATGAGCAGACGGCCCGCGAGCAGGCCGAGAAGCATGCAGCGGAGGTAGGACGGCACCAGCGGGAGTTGAATGAGCAGACAAATCGGATTGGCCAGCTTGAACAGACTATTGAGCAACTGCAGGCTGAAATGGCCGAGCTGTCCAAGAACGAACAGACGGCCCGCGAGCAGGTGAAGAAACATGCGGCAGAAGTGGAACGTCGCCAGCGGGAGTTGAACGAGAAGACAGCCCGGATCACCGAGCTTGAGCAGGTTATTGGCCTGCAGCAAGAAGAGATGGCCGATGTACTCAAGCAGGCGGAGGAAGCGCGAGAGCGGAATAACCGGCTGCAGGAGCGGATTGCGGAGCAGCAGGCAGAGATGGAGGAGCAGCAAAAAGCCCTGAAATCGGTGCGTGCTGAAGCGGACCGGGCAGCAGAGCTTGCCGCACAGAGCGACCATCAATATGAGCAGCTGCATGAGAAGACCGCAAATCTGCAGGAGCTGTCCGAACAGCTTCAGGCCGAGCTTGAACGATTGAACAGACAAGCCGCCGAGCAGCGGACACAGCTTGAACAGGCAGAGGAAGAAGCTGTCGAATGGCAGATCAAATATGAGGAGAAGCTCGCGGAGCTTGAGCAGATCCGTGCGGAAGAAGCCCGCCGCCAGGAAGAACTGGCTGCCTGGGAGCAGCAGGTTGCATCTGCAGTCGAGGTTAGGGAGCGCCTGCAGCAGGAGGTGGCCGAAGCGAACCGCGAGAAGCAGGACACCTTGACTGAGCTGCAGTCCGTGGCAAAAGCACGGGAGGAGCTGCAATCCCAGATGGCTGAGATCGGCGAGCGCTATGAGCTGGCTGCCCATCAGCTGAGACTGCTGCAGGTGGAGCGCGATATGGAGCGTGAGAAAACGGAAAGCCTTGCGGAAAAGCTGGAGCAGCTGCAGGAGGAATATTCGAAGCTTCAGACGGAGTATAACGAGTGGATCGAACTGATTGAGCAGGACCAGTGACCGTGAACAGAATAAACCAAGCCGTCCCGGCTGCAAGTCAGGACGGCTTGGTTTCGTCTATTCAACTATAAGCTTGGCTGTCATGGAATGATGGCCAGAGCCGCAGAATACGGAGCAGTTAATCTCGTATTCCCCTTTCTGCTCGGGCGTAACCACCTGGGAAGTATTTCTGCTGTCCAGCTGGATGTTCAGATCTTGTATGATGACGCCATGTGTGCCTTCTACGTTCTCAAATGAAATTTTTACAGGAACTCCTTGTTTCACGCGGTATTCCTGCTGGTCAAATGCAAAATTGCTTGCTTTGATCACGATTTCTTCACTGGCGCCTGTTTGCTGTGTAGCTGCATTCGGAGAAGCTTTGCTTCCGCAGGCAGACAGGAGCAAAAGCAGAAACCCCGCTAATACCAGAAGGAATCCGTTGCGTCTAAAGAGCCTGAATCCCATATGCTCTCCCCCAATCCATTGGCTTAGTTCAGCATACAGCTAGCTGCTGAAATATGTCCTATATGCCATCATACCGCAAGTTGTCCGGAGAGAATGTGATCAATTTATGAAAACGAACTTCATTCTGTAAAAAAAGAGGCTTCCCGGTGTTTGGGAAGGCCTCTTTTGCCTGCTGCTGTTCCTGTGGAAGATCTAAGTACGGTCGTTGTTGTTCCGCCCGGCTTCAAAAGGTGTCGAAACCGGGATAAACAGGTCGATAATTCCGATGACGAGCGCAGCAAGCAGGGCGCCCAAAACGGAAACCTCCACACCGCCCACGATAAATTGTGCGATGTAGATGACCAGCGCGCTGACCAAAAAGCCTACAATGCCGCGTCCGAACGGACTGACTCTGCGGCCGAACATGGCTTCAATGATCCAGCCGATGACGGCAATCACAATGGCGAGAATCAGAGCGCTCCAGAAACCGCCTACGCTGAATCCGGGAACAATCCAGCCGACAACGAGAAGCACGAGCGCGGCAACGACAAAACGTACAATATGGCCTAGAATTCTCATGGTATGCCTCCTGTTCTGCTCCCAGCCCGCAAATGGATTGCAGGCTGGAGAATGGCCGCGGTTTCTTTGAAATCCGCGGATATGCAAGCATTAGTATGTTACGCGGACGTCCGTCTTATGCTGTTTTATGCCCAGAATGCATTCTGACGAAAGATACTTCATAGCAAACGGCGGTAAATAGCGAAAGCGGCCAGCTTTCGTTATAATACAGATATAACTGAGAGGAGCTGTAACGTTGGACGCAAAAATTTTGCAAACACTTGAATATGGTAAAATATTGAGCTCATTGTCTAATTACACGCAAACGCCGATGGGTAAACATACAGCCATGCAGCTTCGCCCCGGCTCGGATGCGGTGCATATACAAGCTTTATTGAAAAGCACGGACGAAGCGTTCGCTGTGGACCGTCTGAAGGGAACCCCTTCTTTTACCGGAGTGGTTGATATATCCCCTGCCGTGAAGCGGGCGCGAATCGGAGGCACCTTGAATCCGCAGGAGCTGCTCGGCATCCGCACCACCATTCAGGCGGGGCGGCGGATCAAGGTATATATTGAGGGCGTGCATGAAGAACATGTCGTTGAATCCCTGCTGTTCATCAGTGAGCAGCTATCGGACCAGAAGCCGCTGGAGAACGCCGTCAAAGCCTGTATCGACGACAATGCCGAAGTGCTGGATACCGCAAGCGCGGAGCTGGCCCAAATCAGGCGCGAGCTGCGCTCAGGCGAGGTGAGAATCCGTGAAAAGCTGGACTCCATGATCCGGTCATCCACAGTATCCAAGATGCTGCAGGACCAGATTATAACGATCCGCGGCGACCGGTTCGTCATTCCTGTCAAAGCGGAATACCGTTCCTATTTCGGCGGCATCGTGCATGATCAGTCTGGTTCCGGCGCCACCCTGTTCATCGAACCGGAATCCATCGTAACGATGAACAACAAGCTGCGTGAAACGAGAATGAAGGAAGAGCGGGAAATTGAGGTCATTCTGCAGAAGCTGACCGCACAGGTGGGAGAACAGGCGGAACTGCTGCTTTATGATCTTGATTTGCTCGGCAGTCTTGACTTTATTTTCGCCAAAGCACGGCTTGCGAGAGAAATGAAGGCCACCCTTCCGGTGATTAACGATCAAGGGTATATCAGGCTGAAGAAGGGCCGCCATCCATTGATCCCGCTGGATAAAGTGGTGCCGATTGATGTTGAACTGGGCGGCAGTTATTCGTCCATCATCGTGACCGGACCGAATACCGGAGGTAAGACGGTAACGCTCAAAACGATCGGCCTGCTCAGCCTGATGGCAATGTCCGGCCTGTTTGTTCCCGCCGAGGATGCGAGTGAGCTGTCGGTGTTTGATGCGATTTACGCCGATATCGGCGACGAACAGAGTATCGAGCAGAATCTGAGTACATTCTCCAGCCATATGACGAATATAATCAGCATACTGCGGCAGATGACTGCCCAAAGCCTTGTTCTGCTGGATGAGGTGGGAGCGGGTACGGATCCTGCTGAAGGCTCGGCATTGGCGGTGGCCATATTGGAGCATATCCATGCAACCGGCTGCCGCATGGTGGCTACGACGCATTATAGCGAGCTTAAGGCATATGCATATGACCGGGATGGCATTATTAATGCCAGCATGGAGTTTGACGTGGCTACGCTGAGTCCGACTTATCGCCTGCTCGTCGGTGTTCCAGGACGAAGCAATGCCTTTGCGATTGCGGAACGGCTTGGTCTGCCCAAGCAGATTCTGGAGTATGCCCGCGGCGAGGTAACCGAGGAGGATCAGCGTGTCGAGCATATGATCGCTTCTCTGGAGGAGAATCGCCTGACAGCGGAACAGGAGCGGTCCGAGGCCGAAAGGATGCGCAGGGAGACTGAGGAGCTTCGCACCCGTTATCAGGAAGAGCTTGACAAGCTCGAAAGACAGCGTGAGCGTATGCTGGAGAAGGCGGAAGAGGAAGCACGCGAGGTGCTTCAGAAGGCCCGGGGCGAGTCGGAACGGATTATTGCCGATCTGCGCAAGCTTGCCCAGGAGGAAGGCGCTGCCGTGAAGGAGCACCGTCTGATCGCCGCCCGCAAGGAGCTTGAGGAGGCGGAGCCGAAGCAGCGCAAAAAATCGTCCGCTCCGCGCCAGTCCGCCAGAACGCGGGCCATCGAGCCCGGGGATGAGGTGCAAGTGCACAGCCTCCGGCAGAAGGGCCATGTTGTTGAACTGGCCGGCAGCAAGGAAGCGATTGTACAGCTGGGCATTATGAAAATGAAGGTCAGCCTGGATGACCTTGAGCTGCTGGATGCGCCGAAGCCTGCTCAGCCCAAGCAGCGTGCGGTCGCCGGCGTGAACCGGACACGTGATGACCGGGTCCGGAGCGAGCTGGATTTAAGAGGAGCCAATGTAGAGGAAGCGTTGATTGAAGTGGACCGGTTTATGGACGAAGCTTTCATGGCCAATCTGGGACAGGTCTACATTATTCACGGTAAAGGCACGGGTGTGCTGCGTTCCGGCATTCAGGACTATCTGCGCCGTCACAAGCATGTAAAAAGCTACAGACTGGGTAACTACGGGGAAGGCGGGTCAGGTGTGACCGTCGCTGAGTTAAAATAGCTTGCCCATCCGCACCTGCTTGCGGCCTGTGACCGATTGGGAGGGAGAAAGTGAAAGAGATCGATCAACTGCTGACCTATCCGCTTGGAATGTTGCTGGGGTATTTTTCGGTTGCGGTGGTTCAGCTTATTGTGTATTTATATTGCTTTGAACTGGTGACCCGCTACAAGTGCTGGGATGAAATCCGCAAGGGCAATGTGGCTGTCGCCATGGCCACCGGCGGAAAGGTATTCGGGATATGCAACATTATGCGCTTCAGCATTAACGGAAGCTCCTCGGTGTACGATACGATGATCTGGTCGTTTCTGGGCTTTCTGCTGCTGCTGGCCGCTTATTTCTTGTTTGAATTTCTGACACCCGTATTTTCGATAGATAAGGAGATCCAGAATGACAACAAGGCTGTTGGCTTGTTTTCCATGATCATCTCCATTTCGCTGTCTTATGTAATCGGTGCCAGCATCAGTTAATTTACGCTTTTAATCGCGAGCTAAACGGAGGAAACAGAGATGGAAAAAACGATTTGTCCCTGGTGCCAGACGGAAATCGTCTGGGACGAGGAGCTTGGCCCGGAAGAAGAGTGCCCCTACTGTCATAACGAGCTGAAAGGATATCGGACGCTAACGGTCGATATCGGCGGGGATGAGAACGAAATTTTGAATGACCGTCAAAGTGATGAATATGATGATGAGGAAGTGCAGGATGAGGAATTGGTGTCCTGGCAGGACGAGGACCTGCACAGGCTTCCGGTTCTGCATACGCTGCAGAAGTACGAGGAAAGCGGGCAGGACTTGCTGGCTTATGAAGAAGGTGTCGAAAAGGTGCTGGACAGTCAGGAGGAGGTTCCGGAATGTCCGCATTGCCGGGAGTATATGCTGCTGACGGGAACAAGAACCGTAGCGGCGGATACCTTTGTCCCGTCCGTTCCGGCTTCGCTTGGAAAGCCTGTTCTTGAACCGCCTTTTACCATGAATATCTATGTTTGCACCGGGTGTTTTCAGATTCAGCACAGCCTGGCCGAGGATGACCGGCTCCGGTTGATGCACACGCTGGGCTCCGGCCGTAAATAAAATGACAGCTACCTTCTGACATGTTTTAAGCATTTTGGGGCATGTTAACGGAGAGCCCGCAGGGCGGATCTCGGTTAGAGGGGGAACACTGTTGAAAACGAGCTTGAATAAACAGTCCATTCTGCTGCTTGGCATGAATGGGCTGTTTGTATTTGCAGGAGCGCTGTCAGGCACTTTTCTCAACGTATATCTGTGGAAAAGCAAACCGGATTATGCCATGATCGGCTGGTTTACCGTCAGCCAGCAGGTAGCGCTCGGATTGACATTCTGGATTGCGGGAAAGTGGGTAAAGGAGCATAACAAAATGAATGCCCTCCGCGCGGGCACAGCCTTGTCCGGGATATTTTATCTGCTTGTTTTATGGTCCGGGCCCAAAGCCGTTCATTATATCTGGCCGCTTGGCATTCTGCTGGGAATCGCACTTGGCCTGTTCTGGCTTGCGTTTAATGTTGTCTATTTTGAAGTTACCGACAGAGGAAGCAGGGATCGGTTTAACGGCTGGGTCGGTCTGCTCGGGTCTTTAGCAGGTATCGTAGGCCCATGGCTGTCAGGCTGGATTATTGCAAGCATGGAAAACGACGCAGGCTACCGTGTCATCTTCAGCATTTCACTGGCGATTTATATCGTTGGGGTCATCCTCAGCTTTTTCCTCAAGAAACGCAAGGTTAAGGAGGAATATAACTGGGCCGAGCCGTGGAACAGGCTGAGTGATGTGAAAAGCCCCTGGAGACCGCTCTCCCTTGCGCTTGCCGCCCAAGGCATCCGGGAAGGAGTATTCTCGTTTCTTATCACTTTGCTCGTTTTTGTGGCTACAAAGCAGGAATGGAAGCTTGGACAGTTTTCGCTCATTACGTCGGCGGTGTCCCTTATCAGCTTCTGGGCGGCGGGAAGATGGCTGCGGCCGCGCTACCGTTCCGCTGGCATGATGGCAGGAGCACTGCTGCTGGTGGCCGTCCTGCTTCCTTTGCTGTGGAAGGTAAAGTACGGCACACTTCTGTTCATGGGCATCGGCACGTCCCTGTTTATTCCGCTTTATCTGATCCCCATTACCACGTTGGGCTTCGACTTAATGGGTGCGACGGAGCGTAACGTTGCCGAACGCGTTGAACTGGTTGTGCTGCGTGAGCTGTGCCTCATGACAGGGCGGCTGATCGGAACGTTTATTTTTATCGGGGTGTTATCCGTCAGCCGCATGCCGCATGTCATCACGTGGCTGATGATCGGTCTTGGATGTGCGCCCGTAATCGGCTGGTTTTTTGTGCGAGGAATGATGAAATCCGCAGGCTGGAAGCCGGTATCGGAATAGCTTTGCTTTTTATTTTTACTGTGAAAGACAATATTGTTCATTTCAGCAGCCCTTCAGAAATGAATGGCTGTTTTTGCTTTGCACCTGTTCCAAATTGATGTAATATAAGTATTATCTTTTTCGCAGACCTGACATGAAGATCCGGTCAATGTCCGCGAAAACACGCTGGAGGTCTTTGCATGACAGAGTTGAATGAGACAAAATTAAAGGTGCTGGAGCTTCTGAAAGAGGATGCCAGACGTTCGCCCGCTCTGCTGGCGACCATGCTCGGCATTGCCGAGGAAGAGGTCAAAGCCGCCATTCAAGAGCTGGAAGATAAGCATGTGATCGTGAAATATGCAGCGGTCGTCAATTGGGACAAGGTTGATGACGAGAAGGTTACCGCGTTGATTGAGGTTCAGATTACGCCGGAGCGGGGCAGAGGGTTTGAAGGCATTGCAGAGCGCATCTATCTGTATCCACAGGTGAAATCAGTCTACCTGATGTCCGGAGCTTACGACCTGCTGGTGGAGGTGGAGGGCAAGAATCTTCGCGAAGTTGCGAACTTTGTATCTGAGAAGCTGTCCCCGATTGACTCCGTACTGTCGACCAAAACGAATTTCACCCTGAAAAAATACAAGCAGGACGGCATTATCTTCGATGACAAGGAAGAAGATAACCGCCTCATGATCTCGCCGTAAAGGAAGCGACTCATAATGACACTTAATCAAGAACAAGCTCTGCAGGCTGGAAGCAAATCAATGAGCTCCTATCTGGCTCCTCTGGTGCGAGACATCCAGCCTTCGGGGATCCGGAAGTTTTTCGATCTGGTCGGAGGAAGCAAGGATATTATTACGCTTGGGGTAGGGGAGCCCGATTTTACAACCCCCTGGCATATGCGCGAGGCTTGTGTCTATTCCCTGGAGCGCGGATTTACAAGCTATACATCCAATGCGGGCATGCCGGAGCTTCGCGAGGAGCTCAGCCATTATTTGAGCAGCCGCTTCTCCGTCAACTATAATCCGCAGGATGAGATGATTATAACGGTCGGGGGCAGTGAAGCCATCGATCTCGCCCTGCGGGCCCTGATTACACCAGGGGATGAAATTCTCATTCCTGAGCCTTGTTATATTTCATATTCTCCTATTACGGCGATTGGCGGCGGGGTTCCCGTGGGCATCGAAACGTTCGCCGACAATGGCTTCAAACTGACGGCTGAGGCGCTGGAGGCGAAAATTACACCCCGCTCCAAGGTGCTGATTCTCTGTTACCCGAGCAATCCTACGGGGGCAACGATGAGCTATGAGGACTGGCTCCCGATTGCGCAAGTGGTTGAAAAGCATGATCTGATTGTGATTTCGGATGAAATCTATGCCGAGCTTACGTATGATCAGAATCATGTCAGCTTTGCGGCAATCCCCGGCATGATGGACCGTACGATTCTTGTCAGCGGTTTTTCCAAGGCATTTGCGATGACAGGCTGGAGAATCGGTTATACATGCGGCCACCGGGATCTCATTTCGGCCATGCTGAAAATTCATCAGTATACGGTCATGTGTGCTCCTTCGATGGGCCAGGTAGCCGCGCTGGAAGCGCTGCGCAACGGAATGGGGGAAAAGGACCGGATGGTCGATGCCTACAACCAGCGCCGCCGCTTGATGGTGCAGGGCTTCAGGGACATTGGACTGGACTGTCATGAACCGCAGGGAGCTTTCTATGTGTTCCCGAGTATTCAATCCACCGGGTTAAGCTCGGATGCGTTTGCCGAAAGATTGCTCTATGAAGCCAAAGTCGCTGCCGTGCCGGGAAATGTATTTGGCCTGGGAGGCGAAGGATATCTGCGCTGCTCCTATGCCACATCCGTTGTCCAACTGACGGAAGCGCTTGAGCGGATCGGAAATTTTGTGCACACGCTGAAAACAGAAGGAGCCTGACGGATAATCGGGTAAGCAGTATAAGCTTCTTAGGACGGACAGGAGGCCCTCGCGGGTCTTCTTTTTTTGTCTTCCCAACCTGTGCTATATTGAATGCATGGGAAAAGGGAGGTACATAGATGAAGAGGCTGTTCAGGCTGTTTGGTGTGCTTGCATTTCTATTCGTGGCAGCTGGCTGCGGGGAGGACGACAACAAGGCATTTTCCATTTTTATTATTGATAATCAGGGCGATCCTTCGGCCGTCAGCCAGGAGCTTGAGCAAAAGCTGCAGCAGAAGCTCGGTGAAGGAGGACCGGCTGTCGAAGTGGTCGCCAGTCCCATCTATGACCGTTCAAAGCTGCTGGTGGAATATGTGGCCGGAGAGCATGATATTTTCATTCTGCCGGAGGAAGATATGAAAAATAACGGCAGAGAAGGCGGGAACCTGCCCCTGGATGAATACTTTGACAAGGAAGCTTATCCGCGGGGCGTTTTTGAAGGTGCTGTATTCAAGCCCGTGAATAAAGAGGGGAAAGCAGCAGAAGAAACAGTGATGGAGACCCACCTGTACGGCATTCCTGCCGATCAGATGGCTCTGTTTAAGGAGGTTGGCTACGCCTCATCCAATCTGTTTGCAACGGTCCCGCCAAGGACGGGCAATCTGGAAGAAGCGGTCAGCGTATTAAAGGCTTTGGCTGAATAAGGTGATTATTTACCTCTGTTCGTACGGTGACTGGGAGGAATTCGTATGTTAATCATGGTTACAGGAGGAATCGGTACCGGGAAGACAAAGTTTGCATTATCAATGGCAGCACGTCTTGCCCGTGAAGGGATTTATATTTCGGCTCCCGGCCGAACTGCCGCCGGAACATCTGCTGCAGCCTGCGAACTGCCGCCGTCTTACCACAGAATCATCGTGGACCAAGAGATGCCGCTGCCCAATGTGCTTGAGCATCTCAATTTGGAGTCCAACATCTTTCGTGCCGACCGCAGGATCGTCATTGTTGACAGCATTACAGGCTGCCTGAAGGAAGAATTTGGCAGCGGACCGCTGCAGCAGGCGGAACGAAGGCGGCTTGAAGTGAAGGCGGAGCGATTATCGGACAAGCTGCTGAACTATCAGGGGATGCTGCTCGTCATTACAAATGAAGTGTACCCCATGCTTCATCCCGGTGAAGAAGAGGCGCTGTTCAGCAGGCTGATATCCCGCCTGAACATGGAGATGGCTGCGCGGGCGGACAAGGTATTCCAGCTGACGGCAGGCTTGGCGGTAGATTTGAAGGAGCGCAGCTTGAGATATTAGAGGTAGTTCAAAAAGTCATCTTTTGATCACGAAGGAAGTCAGGAAGCGGACTCGACATCGAATCTTGAATTCA
>NZ_JBHIRX010000030.1:0-60653 GCF_042138595.1 Paenibacillus terreus
ATCAAATTCGGTGAGCACTATCGAAAGAGCGATTAAGCTCATTTGAATCTGACGAGATATCATATCTCATTTCGCTCCATCATTTATCCTGTCATAGACACGAACCAAATGACTTCGCGGTCGGTTTTACGATGTAAAACCTACTCACTCGTTGTTCAGTTTTCAAAGATCAAACTTCGTCGTCGCTTCAGCTCACCGCGTCAGCAACTTTTATATCATATCACACACCAACCAATTAAGCAAGAACTTTTTTTGAAACCATTTTTTTAAAAGACTCAGGCTTTCTTGGCCGGATTTATAATTTACCACATCACTCGACATGATGCAACCCTTTTTTTAAAAAAAAGACGCCTGACAATTCAGGCGCCTTTCATCTATCCAATAATAATATGCCCCTCCGGATGACGGTACAGCTGCTTGTCCGACCTCGGTCTGAGCGCGTACGCTATTGTAAGCGGCCCAATCCGGCCAATGAACATGGTTGCGCATATGATCAGCTTGCCAATGTCCGTCAGATGCGGAGTCACTCCAACCGATAAACCTACCGTCCCGATCGCAGACGACGCCTCAAAGGCCAATGGAAGAAACGGGGCGTCCTCCGTCGTCAAGAGCAGCATTACCACGAGCATATAAATCAACAAAGAAATGATAATAATCGTTAAAGCCTTCATCAGCATTACTTTGGGTACACGGTATTTAAAAAAGACGATGTCATTTCTCCCGCGCACCATGGCGATGATAGCCCCCATCATGATGATGAATGTGGTCGTTTTAATTCCTCCCCCCGTTGAACCGGGAGAAGCTCCAATAAACATCAGCAGCATCATGAAAAACTGTGTCGCTTGCCTCAGCCCAGTAATATCAACTGTGCTTGTGCCGGAAGAACGCGTCGATACCGACTGAAAAAAAGACGCGTATAATTTCTCCTCGAAATTCAAAGGCCCGAGTGTGCGCATATTCGTAAATTCAAACACGAAAATAACAACAGTACCGATGACAATCAATCCGCCTGAAACCGACAGCACCAGCTTGGAATGAAGCGACAATTTGCGTGTGCGACGAAAATCAAACAGCTCGCTGAGCACGATAAAGCCCAATCCGCCTGATATAACGAGGACAGAAGCAACCAGGTTAAACAGCCAATCCCCTCTGTATTGGACAAAGCTGTTTCCAAACAGATCAAAGCCTCCATTGTTAAATAGCGATACCGCATGAAACAGCCCATAATAAAAAGCTTGGCCCACGGGCATGTCCGCCATCCAACGCAAAGCAAGAATAACGGTTGCAATCCCCTCAATCGTGAAGGAAAAGATCATCACTTTACGAATGATTCGCACAATGCCTTCCATGCTGTCCGCATTAATGGCTTCTTTGAGCAGCAATCTGTCCTTTAGAGAAAGCTTCCGCCCAAGCACCAGCGCAAACAATGTAGCCATGGTCATGAACCCCAGCCCGCCGAGCTGCATCAAAATCATGATGACAGTCTCACCGAATACAGTAAATGTAGTATTCACATCAACTGCCACCAGCCCGGTGACACATGCAGCCGAGGTCGCTGTAAACAAGGCATCAATCCAATGCAGGGAATGTCCGCCGTGAGATGCTGCCGGCAGCATCAGCAGCAGGGTTCCAACGGCAATAATGGCCAGCAGGCCCGCCACCAGGATTAGAGGGGGAGATGCCATCTTCGTCATTTTCACGCTGAATCTCATGTCATTCATCTCTCCATCGCATCTTAGACAAAGAGGAGCAGGCACGGATTTCCGGCTGTTCCTCTTTTTACTTTAAGAGGTTGTTCAAAAAGTCATCTTTTGATCACGAAGGAAGTCAGGAAGCGGACTCGACATCGAATCTTGAATTCAGCCGGGCCTTCCGGTGCTCACGTACACAAAACGTTCGCTCCGCTCCTCAGTCCCTAGCTTCATCCAACCTTCTCGGTGCTGAAAACCTGACTTTTTGAACTCGCACTTTATATAGTACTGACGATTATTCTGTTCGATTACGCATGTGAGGGAACAGCAGAACATCCCGAATCGACGCCGCATCCGTCAAGAGCATAACGAGGCGGTCCACGCCGATGCCCAGTCCGCCTGTTGGCGGCATTCCGTATTCCAAAGCACGAATGAAATCATCGTCCATCTCATGGGCTTCGTCATTTCCGTGCTCTCTCTCGAGCAATTGCGCTTCGAAACGCTGCCGCTGGTCAATCGGATCATTCAGCTCTGTGAAAGCATTAGCGTGCTCACGGGCTACAATAAACAGCTCAAAGCGGTCCGTAAACCGCGGATCCTGCTCATTCTTCTTCGCAAGCGGAGAAATTTCAACAGGATGCCCTGTTACAAAGGTTGGCTGAATCAGCGTTTCCTCTACAAATTGCTCGAAGAAAGCATTCAGGATATGGCCGAAGGTCATATGCGGCTCCACGCCTCCAACCTTGTGTTCTTTAGCCAGTCTGTGCGCCTCTTCATTGGTCATGTGAACGCCAAAGTCAACACCGGTCACTTCTTTAACTGCGTCAACCATCGATACCCGGCGCCACTGCGGAGTCAGATCGACTTCCTGGCCTTGATACATAATTTTATGCGATCCAAGCACTTCTTTCGCAATGTGAGCGATCAGATTTTCAGTAAGCTCCATGATATCCTTGTAGTCTGCATAAGCCTCATAAAGCTCAATCATGGTGAATTCCGGATTATGGCGGGTGGAAATCCCTTCGTTCCGGTATACACGGCCGATTTCATATACTTTCTCCAGACCGCCTACGATCAGACGTTTGAGGTGCAGCTCAATGGCAATACGCATATACAACTGCATGTCCAGTGCGTTGTGATGGGTAATAAACGGCTTGGCAGCCGCCCCGCCTGCAATCGCGTGCAATGTCGGTGTTTCTACCTCCAAGTATCCGAGGGAATCCAGATAACGGCGCATGGACTGAATGATCCGCGAGCGGGTGATAAATGTCTTCTGTACTTCCGGATTCATGATCAAATCCACATAACGCTGACGGTAGCGCAGCTCGACATCCTTCAAGCCATGGTATTTCTCCGGCAATGGATACAAAGACTTGGAAAGGACCTCCAGATCCAGCACCTTGACGGTTGTTTCGCCTGTTTTGGTTTTAAAGAGAACCCCTTTAACACCGACAATGTCACCCAGGTCCAAAATGGTGAACGCTTTATATTTTTCTTCGGCAACGGTGTCCTGACGAACATAAATTTGAATGCGTCCACTCAGGTCCTGAATATGGGCGAAGCTGGCTTTCCCCATACCGCGTTTGGCCATAATGCGGCCTGCGATGCTGACTTCAATATTCTTTTCGTCAAGCTCTTCCTTGGTCAAAGCGTCGTACTTGCCCAGAAGCGCTCCCGCTTCGTCCGTTCTGATGTATTTGCGGCCGAACGGGTCAATCCCGAGCGAGCGCAGCTCGTCCAATTTGGCACGGCGGATCTGCAGCAGCTCACTTAATTCCTCCCGGCTCTCCTGCGGTTCCTGGTTCATGTTTTCATCCGACATTGTAAGCTTTCATCTCCTTCTTCTAAGTAGCGGAGCTATCCGCTATATATCCTAGAGAAAAAAGCTTCCCTAAGGAAGCTTTTTTGTTAAATAAAATCAGTTGCCTTATTTCTTAATATCCACAATTTTATATTGGATGACGCCTGCAGGTACATTTACGTCAACGATCGTTCCCTTTTTCTTGCCCAAAATCGCTTTGCCAACGGGACTTTCATTGGAAATTTTATTTTGAAGCGGGTTGGATTCGGCGGTGCCGACAATCGTATATTCCACGATATCTCCAAACTCCAGATCTTCAACCGTAACGATAGCACCAATGCCTACCGTATCCGTATCGATCTCATCGCTGTTAATAATGCGGGCGTTACGCAGCATCTTCTCCAGCGTAATAATACGGCCTTCGATAAACGCCTGCTCATTCTTGGCATCCTCGTACTCGGAGTTCTCGCTGATATCACCGTAACCGATGGCTATTTTGATCCGCTCCGCGACTTCGCGGCGCTTAACCGACTTCAAGTTCTCAAGTTCGTCTTCAAGCTTCTTGAGACCTTCCTGTGTCAGAATGACTTCTTTATCGCTCATCTCAACCGATTCTCCTGTCATGGAAAAAGTTAAATGTGCATAAGGATGCACGCTGTTTACACACTATATGCCGATCTGGGAGAATGAGAACATTCCCTGCTGCTGTAAGGGTGATACTTGCAACAAAGCAGCTCAATCAGAATTTTATACTGAAAGATTATATGGCAAGCATATGGAAAAGTCAATTAAACCCAGATGATAACCCCCTATGCATTTATAAGGAGACATGTTCACCGCCAGCCAAATGAAACAGCTTGCTCCATCCGACCGCAGGATCAGGAAACAAGTGTCGCCGGGTTATCGATCTCAGCAACGAAGTTTTCCAAAATTCGTACCATTTCATCACGCTTTGTTTCTTCCATTACCATGTCTTTCACACGCGCCGAGCCTTTCAGCCCCTTAAGGTACCAAGCCAGATGCTTGCGCATTTCACGCACAGCTACCGCTTCGCCCTTCAAAGCAACGAGACGGTCCATATGCAGGATGGCCACACGGATTTTCTCTTCCGCTGTAGGATCGGACAGCAGCTCCCCGGTCTCCAGGTATTGAATCGTGCGATACAGCATCCACGGATTGCCGAGCGCACCCCGTCCGATCATGACACCGTCGCATCCCGTTTCATCCAGCATACGGCGGGCATCCTCTGGCGTCACGACATCACCGTTGCCAATAACGGGAATGGAAACGGATTCCTTCACCTGCTTGATATAGCTCCAATCCGCATGCCCGGTATAAAGCTGCTCACGGGTACGCCCATGAACGCTGACGGCCTTACCGCCCGCACGCTCCACTGCTTTGGCGTTCTCGACCACATAAATGTGCTCGCTGTCCCAGCCAATCCGCATTTTGACCGTAACAGGTTTATTGACGGCGTCCACTACAGCGGACACCATTTCGTAAATTTTATTCGGGTCCAGCAGCCATCGTGCACCCGCATCACATTTGGTGACTTTGGGAACAGGGCAGCCCATATTAATATCGATAATATCGGCATTGGTCTCCTGGTCAACCACTTTGGCAGCTTCCACGAGCGATTCCCGGTCACCGCCGAAAATTTGCAGGCTGAGCGGTTTTTCCCGCTCATCCACGAACAGCATCTCGCGGGTGCGCTTATTGCCGTGCACGATGGCTTTGTCGCTGACCATCTCAGCGCAGACAAGCCCGGCTCCGAATTCCTTGGCGATCAGGCGGAATGCCGGGTTGCATACACCGGCCATCGGGGCGAGCACAACCTGGTTTTTCATTTCGATATCGCCGATTTTCAGCATAACTCAATTTTCACTCCCTTTTACATGTTCCGTATGAGGTTGAAGCTCTTGAGTCGTTATTCCCAGAGCCTGTGCAATCGTATCTAATATATCTTGTTCGGCCATCCGGTTACCGCGCTCGATGGATCCCAGCACGGCGAGGGATATGCCTGTTCTGTCGGCCAGCTCCTGCTGGGTGAAGCCCTTCAGCTTCCGGAAGGCGCGGAGGCGCTGCGCCAACTGCAAGTTTTCCAACGCTGTATGCCGTCCTTTCCATCCAGTTTTCTCATTGCTGACTGTACGATATCTGTTAAACCAGACAGATCGTTTTCAATCAGAATATCCGCTAGAGGAATCAGGACAAAGGCCCGCTCCTCCATTCTGGGATGAGGCAGCTCCAGCTCAGGGGTCTGAAGCGTAACCCCCTCCACAAACAGCAAATCCAGATCAACCGTCCGGGGGCCCCAGCGTATGCTGCGCACACGGCCAAGCTCCTGCTCAATATGCAGCATGCAGCGGAGCAGCTCCTGCGGGCTTAATGTGGTTTTTACGGCAATAGCCATATTTATAAAAGAAGGCTGATCCACATACCCCACCGGTTCCGTCTCATAGAGATCGGAGCAGCGCAGCACCTGAATATCCGGATGAGCATCCAGACGCCCGATCGCTTCGAGCAGGGTATGCTCCCGGTCCCCCAAATTAGCCCCTAAAGCAATATAAGCCTCTGATGGCTCAGAGGTCGTATGAGCATTCATGTCGCCCACCTTCACTTTCTTGTCCGATGGAGCTCCACAGTGACACCCTTGAAATGAATATCAAAAGGCGGATGCGGCTTCGTGACTTTAACTGTCAGTGCATTGACACTAGTATAAGTGTCCAGTAGGGAAGATGCAATACGTTCTCCTAAGGCTTCAATTAATTGGAACGATTGCTTTTCCACAATCCCCTTGACCAGCTCATGCACTTCGGCATAGTTCACAGTTTTGTTCAAATCGTCGTGTTCACCGGCTTCCCGCAAGTCCAGATTTAACTCCAAATCAATATAAAACCGTTGGCCCAGCTTGCGCTCTTCGGGGAACACCCCGTGATAACCGTAATATTCCATGCCCTGGAGTATTATTTTATCCATACCCTAACTCCCCCGCCTTTTAAAGGTTCGATTATTTTGCACGACTAATCTTTTATTAATACATAATTTCTAGATCTATCTTCTCTGCAGATCGGGAGATGCATACAGCATGGCATCACACATCCGGACCGTGCGCCGGATTGGCCGGACATCATGCACCCTCACCATCTGACAGCCCTGGGCAATACCAAAGGCGACCGTGGCAGCCGTGCCTTCCACTACGTCATCAACCGGAAGATCCAGCACGGTACGGATAAATTTTTTGCGGGACGTCCCCAGCAGCAGCGGGTACCCCAGCCCGCCCAGCTTGTGCAGAGAGGCCATCGTCTGCAGATTCTCATGAAAATCTTTGGCAAAACCTATGCCCGGGTCGAGAATGATCTGCTCCGGCTTTACGCCGGCCTCTTCAGCGATTCGGACGCTCTCCAGCAGGTCGGACTGTATGTCCGCCATTAAATCCGTGTAATCGCGATTGGTACGATTGTGCATCAGAATGACCGGACAGCCATGGGCGGCGGCCACTCCCGCCATATCGGGATCAGCCTTGAAGCCCCATACATCATTAATCACATGGGCTCCTGCTTCAAGCGATTGCCGGGCCACTTCCGCCTTGTAGGTGTCAATGGACAACGGAATATGCGGTGCTTCGCGGCGCAGCGCTTCCACGACGGGAATCACGCGCGATAGTTCCTCGTCCAGGCTGACCGGTTCATGTCCGGGACGCGTTGATTCGCCTCCGATATCGATAATATCCGCCCCGTCTTCCATAAGCTGCAGGGCATGCCGAACCGCCTGATCTACTGTATTGTGGTATCCCCCGTCGGAAAAAGAGTCCGGCGTTACATTGAGAATACCCATAATGAGTGTCGAGTCACCCAATGACAGTTGAATATCCCCACATCCATAGCTGCGCTTGTAAATAATCGGATTCATACATTAACCCCTGCTTTCTGATGATAGGCCTTGAGAAGAAGCGATGTAATCGGGCCGTACTTCCCGTTCCCGATCTGCCTGACCTCCCCGTGCGGTTCAACCAGCCTCGTTACAGGGCTGATTTCCTGAACCGAGCCTGTCAAAAACACTTCATCCGCCTCAATAAGATCATTCCAGGTGTACAATCCCTCCAAGGCATGTATTCCACTGCTGCGCACCAGTTCAAGAACGAATTCGCGGGTAATTCCACCCAATGCTCCTGTTGACAGTTCCGGAGTGTACAATACCTCATCCTTGACTAAAAAGACGTTGCTTACAATTCCTTCGCATAAAAAACCGTCAGCCGTCAGCATCAAACCCTCCGCCGGAAGGGGTACAGCCCCCTCATATTCGGCCAGCTCCCGTTTGGCCATAATATTGTTCATATAGTGCAGCGACTTCAACCGTACCCCGCTCTCCGGGGTGCTGCGGCGGGTACGAAGCAGATACAGCGCTTTGCTGCGCTGGGCCGGGTTCGGAGAAAGCGCAGGCAACGCACGCGCGAATAAAACGTGATTCGGACGGCTGTAGCCCCCGGCGGGCAGGCCAAACGCCTCCTCTCCCGCCGAAACCGTATATCTGATATAGGCGTCCTCTAATTCGTTGGCCTCCATTAAGCTGCTGATCAGCTCTGCCAGCCCCTTTTCATCCGCTTCAAACGGGATATCAAGCATTCTGCAGCCCTCAGACATTCTGCGCAAATGCCGGTCGAGCAGAAAAGGCTGGCCATTATATGTACGAAAGGTCTCGAACAGGCCCATACCGTACAAAAAGCCGTGATCACTTACGTGAATCACGGCAGCGGCGGCATCGGTCAAAGCACCGTTCATTCCGATATATTTCATTCAGGCGCCCACTTTTCGCTTCAGGAAGTTGCGCAGAATTTGATGACCGTGATCCGTAATGATCGACTCCGGATGGAACTGCACGCCTTCCACATCGAATTCTTTGTGCCGCAGGCCCATAATTTCGCCTTCCGCCGTTTCGGCAGTGATCTCCAGGCAATCCGGAAGACTGCTTCTCTCCACCAGCAGTGAATGATAGCGGGTAGCCGTAAACGGAGACGGAAGCCCTTCAAAGACCGAGCTGCCATGATGCAAAATCGGTGATGTCTTGCCATGCATAAGCCGCTCCGCCCGGATGACATTGCCGCCGAATGCCTGTCCGATGGCCTGGTGTCCGAGACATACGCCGAAAATCGGAATTTTGCCCTTAAAATGCGAGATGACATCCAGCGTAATTCCCGCCTCGTTGGGGGTGCAAGGCCCCGGCGAGAGCAGGATATGATCAGGAGCCATGTCCTCAATCCCCTGCAAATCAATTTCGTCATTGCGTTTGACCGTAACTTCCTCGCCCAGTTCACCCAGATACTGCACCAGGTTATACGTAAAGGAATCATAATTATCGATCACCAGTATCATGTTCCGTCATCCCCCTGTTCGGTTCGCTAGTTTAAAGCGGATTCTTCTTCACTGTACTGTACGGCCTTCATGACGGCTTTGGCTTTATTGCGCGATTCCCTGTATTCCCGGTATGGATCGGAATCGATGACAATGCCCGCACCAGCCTGTATATATGACATGCCGTCCTTGACGGCGAGCGTTCTAATAATAATATTTAATTCCATATCGCCGTTATAGTCAATCCACCCCATGGATCCGGTATACGGGCCACGGCGGACGGGCTCCAGTTCCTCGATAATTTCCATCGTTCGGACTTTGGGCGCACCAGTAATTGTTCCGCCAGGGAACATCGCCGCGATGACGTTGATAGCATTTCGGCCCTTGGCCAGCCGCCCTTCCACCTGCGAAACGAGATGCATGACATGCGAATAGTATTCTACTGTCATCAGTTCCGGAACGTGAACGGTGCCATATTCGGCGATCCGGCCAATATCATTACGCTCCAGATCAACGAGCATAATATGCTCGGCCCGCTCCTTCTCACTGCTCAGCAGTTCCTTCGCCATCGCCGCATCCTCGGCAGGCGTCCGCCCGCGCCGCCTAGTTCCCGCGATCGGCCGGGCAGCCACCCGACCACCGTCCAGCTTCACCAGCAGCTCGGGCGAGCCGCTGGCCAGGGTGAAATCGGGTGTTCTCAGCATTCCCATATAGGGAGACGGGTTCAGCAGACGCAACCACTCATAGATGTCCTCAGGCATGGAAGTCAGCCTGCGCTGCTGGCGGAGCGACAGATTGACCTGGAACACATCGCCCTGACCTATATACTCCCGGATGCGCTCTACCGCCTGTTCAAATTTGTCCTGCGGAAAGGCCGCTTCCCAATCCTCCAGCCCGCCATGGCCCCCAGCGTCCGGGTCCGCGCTGATTCGGCTCAGACGAGCCTCCCTGCGCAGGTTCCCGCTCACATTCTTGAACAGCTTCACCCATAAGCTCAGCATCCGTTCTGTTCGCTGTTCCGCTTCATTGTACAGCTCTGGCAGTTGAGCCTCCGGCAGGGTGGTCGGGATGTGGATGTGAACGGCACAGTAAAGCTTCCGCTCCTGATGATCATAAATCCATACCTCGTCCATCCGCATCCACACATAATCCGGCAATCCTGTATCATCCACAGCCGATATAGGGAGGCGCTCCAAGGAACGGGCTACATCATAAGCAAGAAAGCCTGCAAAGCCGCCGTGGAAAAACGGAAGCTGTTCCAGACGCGGTGCTTTGAAAGGGGCTGTCCATGCCTCCAGGACCTGCAGGGGCCGGCCGGTTAGTCCGCCTTCCTTCCCGTTGTCCAGATCGACCCACTCCGCTTCCTCATCCTTGCCGGTCAGAACCGCCGCAGGTCTTAATCCCAAATAGGTATAACGCCCCTCTTTCCCGCTCTCCATCACAAAAGAATAGGGGGAAGCCGCCTGCCAGGCCTCCGCCCATTCGGCAGGAAGCCCTTCCTGCCAATCAGTTTCTGCAATCAACGGCAGCACGGTCCAGCCTTCCTGCAGCCATGCTTGCCAATCGGTGATCGGTATGGCCATCTTTTTTGTCATTCAGATAAATCCCCTGTTCTGTGCTGCTTCTTGTAATATTGTCCGCTTTGAGTATCCAAAAAAATCCCCCGCCCCTGCCCTGCAGGAGTGAGGGATTCATCATTATATGACAATTATGCTTCAAAATTGTATAAAGGAGTACTGAGGTAGCGCTCCCCGTTACTTGGAACAATGACAACCACACGTTTGCCTTTGCCCAATTCTTTGGCTACCTTCAAGCCTGCGTAAATAGCTGCTCCCGAGGAGATACCAGACAGGATGCCTTCCTCTTTGGCAACCTTGCGGGCCGTTTCAAAGGCTTCCTCATTCTCAACATGAATGATCTCATGATAGATATCCTGATTCAAAATCTCAGGGATGAAGTTCGCTCCGATGCCTTGGATTTTATGAGGGCCCGGTTTACCGCCCGCCAGAATCGGGGAAGCTGCAGGTTCAACTGCTACGATTTTAATATCAGGGTATTCCTGCTTCAGCACTTCTCCGGCGCCACTGATCGTACCACCTGTTCCGATCCCTGCCACAAAAGCATCCAGCGAGCCGCCAATGGATTGGATGGCTTCCACAATTTCCGGACCTGTAGTTTCACGGTGAATTTTCACGTTAGCCTTGTTCTTGAATTGCTCAGCAGCAAAGTATTCCGGATTTTCGTTCAGAAGCTCTTCCATTTTCTTAACCGCGCCGTTCATGCCTTCAGAGCCCGGTGTCAGCACAAGCTCCGCTCCGTAAGCGCGCAGCAGATTGCGGCGCTCCAAGCTCATCGTTTCAGGCATAACAATAATGGCTTTGTAACCTCTGGCTGCCGCTACCATCGCCAGGCCGATGCCCGTATTGCCGCTCGTTGCCTCAATAATCGTTCCGCCCGGCTTAAGAACACCTTCCTTCTCCGCTTCATCGACCATACTGAGAGCGATGCGGTCCTTTACACTGGATCCAGGATTCTGATATTCCAGTTTCACATAGATTTCCGCACTGTCTTCCGGCACGATGCGGTTCAGACGGACAAGCGGTGTTCCTCCGATAAGTTCTGTAACGTTATTGACGACTTTAGGCATACTAAGTACCTCCTTGGCAGATGGCTATATTTTCACTTCTGATTTCCGAGTAAATAGGTAGGTTTTACTAGTAATCATATCAATCCAGCCCGGATTTGTCAACCATGCTTCTTGAAAAAACATGCTCCAACCGGGATAAAACCGGGACAGCTTGTATCATCAAGAAGAAGGGAAATCAGCTGTGATTCTTGCGCCATACTTCGAGCGGAGATTCTTTTCCAGCTCATCAAGCGGTCCGGCCTGCTGCAGCGCCAGCTCCTGGCGGACCTCCTGGCGGATTTCCTGCGGAGGCTCGGTATCCTCTGTTCGGATATCCTTAACATACACAATAGCATATCCATTAGGCACCTTTAGCGGCCCGGCGCTTTCTCCGGGGTTTATCCCTCTGGCCGTCTTCATGACGGTCTCTGGGAGGAAGGGATCATCCTCGTCTGTCCACCCCAATGAGCCGCCGTTATCCTTGGAAAATTGATCTGTAGAATAAGAGCGAGCGAGCTCCGCAAAATCCTCGCCTTTATCCAGACGGTCCAATATTTTTTCCGCCTCGTCCTGCTTGTCAACAGTGATCCAGGCCAGATCCAATTGTTTATGAGAGTTGTATTCATCCGGATGCTCCCGGATATAGCTGTTCACCTGTTGATCATCAATATGAATTCCCAGAGTCGCAATCTTCTCCAGGCTGATCCTGTACATAACTTCAAGGACTAAATCGTCTCGGGAAAGGCCGAACTGGTTTTGCATTTCTTCATAATAGGCTTCTTCCGACACGTATCCTTCCATCTGCTTCTTCAATCTTTCCTGAATTTCTTCCTGTGTAACCTGAATTCCTTGCGATTTGGCTTCCAGAGCGATTGCCTTACGGTTTAGCATCTCCAGAAGCATATTTTTCCCATACCGCTTTTTCAGCTCTTCTACCCATTTCTGTTCAGATATCGTGTCGTCACCGATGATGGCAGCAGCGTGTGATCCCTCATCCTTGAGATCCGCATCAGTCTCCCCGTTATCCCGCGCGGGCTGCAGTCCTCTGTAACCTATTAAACCGCCCAACACCAGAACGCTGATGGTCAAGACAACGACAGCCGCCAATAAACCCTTCTCCTGTCTTGTCATCCCAATCGCTCACTCTTCCCCGAGTTATTGTACTTCTTTACGCTTTGGCTTGATCCAAAAGCTGCTGCAAATGATCCTTATCAAAATGGTAGGCCTCATTGCAAAAATGGCAAACGACCTCCGCCTGTCCTTCTTCGGCAATCAGCTGTTCCAGTTCATGCTGACCCAGGCTGATCAGCGTCTTCTCTACCCGTTCCTCAGAACACTGGCATTGAAAACGAATATTCATGCTGTCCATCACCTGAACATCAGGCAGCATCCAGCGCAGCATTTCTTCCAGGTCCAAGCCCTGGTCGAGCAGCGAGGTTACCGGCGGAAGAGCGCCTACTGCGTTCTCAATTGCCGTAATTTCGTCATCGCTCAGCCCAGGCAGCAGCTGAATGATAAATCCGCCCGCAACAATCACGGAATTGTCGGTATCGACCAGAACGCCCAATCCTACGGCAGACGGGGTTTGTTCCGATTTAGCAAAATAATAGGTGAAATCTTCCCCCAGCTCGCCCGAAATGATAGGAATGCTGCCACGGTAAGGTTCTTTCAGCCCCAGATCCTTCGTGATATGGATGAAGCCGCTTGTACCTACAGCCCCTGCCACATCCAGCTTGCCCATACTGTTGCTGGGCAGGTGCACATGAGGCTCCGCAACGTATCCGCGAACCTCTCCTTTGGCATTGGCATCCGCCACGATCTGGCCGATGGGGCCGTCGCCTTTGACCTGTACCGTCAGCTTCTCTTCGCCTTTCAACATTGCTCCCATCATGGCGGCGGCCGTTACCGTCCTGCCCAGCGCAGCAGTCGCTGTAGGGTAGGTATCGTGCCTGCGGCGCAGCTCTTCAACCAGCTCTGTCGTGCGGATAGCGAATGCTCTGACACGGCCATCCAGCGCCGTTCCCCGGATTAACCGGTCCTGTAGTTTCTCCATTATGTGTGACAGCTCCTTTTATGTAAAAAGCCGTTTCAGGCTTTTACGGATTGTTATTCTTTTTCCAATTATAGACGAAAAACGCCGCCAATCCAAACCGGGCACAGGCCGGCAGGTTTGAGCGGCATCAAATTTTCCATTATGCGCACTAATCCTGATTCCGTTCGTAGATGATTCGCAGTCCTTCCAGGGTTAACAGCGGACAAACCTCCTGTATGGACTTCGTTTCTCCTGCGATAAGCTCCGCAAGCCCGCCAGTAGCAATGACCTTCAGCTCGGCCCCCATTTCCTGTCTGATCCGCTCCACAATTCCATCCACTTGGCCGGCATAACCAAAAATAATCCCGGCTTGCATCGCATTTACGGTATTACGGCCGATCACCTTCTTCGGCTTCTCCAGCTCGATGCGCGGCAGCTTGGAGGCACGCTGGTACAGCGCCTCGGTGGAAATTCCAATCCCGGGCACAATGACCCCGCCCAAATAATTGTTGTGGGCATCAATGCAGTCAAAAGTTGTGGCCGTGCCGAAATCAACAACCACCAGCGGTCCCTTGAACTGATCCACCGCCGCCACTGCGTTGACTATCCGGTCAGCGCCTATCTCGCGCGGATTTTCATACTTGAGGTTCAGACCTGACTTAATGCCGGGACCCACCACCAGCGGTTTCTTCCCTATATATTTTGCGCACATTTGTTCCAGCACCCTCACGAGCGGAGGCACAACGGAAGAAATAATTACGCCTTCGATCTGGTTGACGGAGATGTCCTTCATGTGGAACAGATTATAGATCAGCACCCCGTACTCGTCCTCCGTTGCCTGCCTGGACGTACTGATCCGGTAATGATGAAGCAGCTCACGGCCGCGGTACACACCCAATACGATATTGGTATTTCCTACGTCAACTGCAAGAATCAATAGGGATCACCCTTCTTTCTTCCCGTTCTAACCAACAGTAAACCTAAACATCCTTCAAATGTACACAACGTTACGCAGTCTGTCAATTTCTTCGGAGGTGCCACTCCCGCTAAAAAACAATTTGAAACTTGGCGACAACAGCAATAGGAGAAATGCTTCTTTCTTGGTGTGCCTTAGTACATTAAAAAGGAGCCCCAGGTCAATGGACCTTTTGGGACTCCTCGTGCACCCAGACATTCCCGGGTTTATGCGTTGGTTGGCGGTGTTCCGCCGCCCGAATTGCCATTGTTGCCAGGATCCTGGCGGTTAGGCAGATCATTCGGAATGTCGTTCGTATTTCCTCCGGCCTTATCATCCTGGCCTTGAATCCGTACGCGAACATCTCCGATGTTGTCGATGGTAGGCTGCCCGTTCTCAGGCTTTCCACCCTCTTCTCCGCTTCCATCCAGAGAACCCGTTTCAATCAGCTGCTTGATTTGATCCAATTCCAGTGTCTCTTGCTCAAGCAAGGTTTGGGCAATCAAATGAACTTCTTTGGAATGCTTGGTCAGCAATTCTTTGGCGCGTTCATAAGATTCCGTAATGAAACGGTTCATTTCCTGATCGATCTCGTAAGCGATCTGATCACTGTAGTTTTGCTCATGGCCGATATCGCGGCCCAGGAAGACCTGGCCTTGAGATGTGCCGAACTGCATTGGGCCGAGCTTCTCACTCATACCATATTCCACAATCATGCTGCGTACAATGCCGGTTGCCTGCTGGAAGTCGCTGTAAGCGCCTGTTCCGATTTCACCGATGAACAGTTCTTCCGATACACGGCCGCCAAGGAGACCGGTAACCTTATCCAGCAGCTCCTGCTTCGTAGTCAGCATGCGGTCTTCCTTCGGAAGCATGATTACATATCCTCCGGCACGCCCGCGTGGAATGATCGTCACTTTATGCACCATATCCGCATGCTCAAGGAAGTAACCGACAATGGTGTGGCCCGCTTCATGGTAAGCGACAATCCGCTTCTCGCGGTCGCTGATTACGCGGCTGCGTTTTTCCGTACCAACAATAACACGGTCAATGGCTTCATCCACTTCGATCATGGAGATATCCTTGCGGTTGCGGCGTGCTGCAAGCAGCGCGGCCTCGTTAAGCAGGTTCTCCAGATCCGCTCCGGTAAAACCGGTCGTGCGCTTCGCAATAACATCAAGCTTGACGTCCTTGGTCAGCGGTTTGTTGCGCGCATGAACCTTCAGTACCGCTTCGCGTCCTTTAACATCCGGACGATCTACCGTAATTTGACGGTCAAAACGTCCCGGACGAAGCAAGGCAGGGTCCAGAATGTCAGGGCGGTTGGTGGCTGCGACGATGATGATGCCTTCGTTCGCTCCGAATCCATCCATTTCAACAAGCAATTGGTTCAGCGTCTGTTCGCGCTCGTCATGCCCGCCGCCAAGGCCTGCGCCCCGCTGGCGTCCGACAGCGTCAATCTCGTCAATAAAAATGATACAAGGCGCGTTCTTCTTGGCGTTCTCAAACAGGTCACGCACACGTGAAGCACCGACACCGACAAACATTTCAACAAAGTCGGAGCCCGAAATGCTGAAGAATGGCACGCCCGCTTCGCCGGCAACAGCTCTGGCAAGGAGCGTTTTACCGGTACCCGGAGGGCCTACAAGCAGGACACCTTTCGGAATGCGCGCGCCCACCGCCGCAAATTTGCGCGGATCCTTCAGAAACTCAACCACTTCGACCAGTTCCTGCTTCTCTTCGTCTGCTCCGGCAACATCTTCGAACGTTATCTTTTTCTTCTCTTCGTTATACAGACGCGCACGGCTCTTGCCGAAATTCATGACCTTGCCGCCGCCGCCCTGAGCCTGGTTAAACAGGAAGAAGAAGAGAATAAACATAATGATAAGCGGTATGATAGATGTCAAAAAGGTCAGCCAGATACTCTGTCCTTCCATCGGCTTCATCACAAAACTAAAGTCGTTCTGCTCACTCAAACTAATAATTTCGTTGACTGCCGCATCGGTAGGAGGAATATACACCGAAAAATTATCGGAAGTAGCATCAGCCGGCTTTTGTTTATACGTACCGGTTACGAGATAGGCATTGCCGTCAAATTGAACTGTGACACTTTTGATATTGTTATCTTTTATTTCTTGCCGCAGTTCATCATATCTAGGGAGATCGGCAGCTTCGTTACCATTGCTGACAAAATGTACGATGCCCACCACGACTAAAAAAAGAATCAAATAAAAACCAGAATTCCGGATGAACCGATTCATCCCCTACCTCCTCTCAAGACGCTCAAGTTATTTTACCATAGCCTGTCAGGGCTTCTCAACAAACGCTCCTCTGCCGGTCCTAGGACCTCAGGCTGGGTTAGCTGGAATAGATCTCCGGTTTCAAAATTCCAATAAAGGGCAGGTTGCGGTAATGCTCGCTGTAGTCCAGCCCATAGCCGACCACAAACGCATCCGGAAGGGTGAAGCCGGTAAAGTCAGCTTCCAGATTGACAGTCCGGCGGGCCGGTTTGTCAAACAATGTGACCACCGTCACCGAGCTGGCATTGCGGTTCTTGAGCAGCTCGATCAAGTGGCTGAGTGTCAGCCCGCTGTCAATAATATCTTCAACAATCAGGACATCGCGTCCTTCAACGGATTGATCCAGGTCCTTGATGATTTTGACGACACCCGACGATTTCGTCGAGGCCCCGTAGCTGGAAACTGCCATAAAATCAAGTTCAAGGGGTACAGTAATGGTTTTAACCAAATCCGCCATAAATATAAACGCGCCTTTAAGCACGCAAATGACCAGAGGGTTTTTGCCCTCGTAGCGTTTGCTGAGTTCAGCGCCCAACTCCTTGATTTTATTTTGTATTTCTTCCTCGCTGATTAAAACTTCCTGAATATCATTGTGCAACTGAGAGAACCTCCTAAATGTATACTTATGTTATCCGCAACCGCTCAATCACCGGTCACCGTCCCACCTTCGGGTTGCCAAGACATATAAATAACCGAAGATGTATTTGCTTGCACGGCGGCATGAGGCGAACGCCGGATGCCTGGAATCCACAATACGGCGCCGGAACCGTCACACACCAAGGGAATAAACGGCCTCAGGGAAGGAGGTATCTTGTCGTCGATAAAAATATCTTTCACCTTTTTACTGCCGTTTAATCCCATCAATTGCATCGTGTCCCCCGGCGCGCGCGTTCGTATAATCAGCGGAAAGGTCAGAAATCCTTCATCCAGCATGGCCTCGTTAGGCCCCATGGGAATACGGAATTCAGACGAATCTGCAAGCCTCTTCCAGGAAATCGCACCCCTGGCCTCGGGAAGCCGAATGAAACCGCTGTCCTGAGAACCATGGATTTCATGATGGTATACAGCCGAAGCCGTTGATCCCTGCTTCCGCTCGCGGGTAAAAAAACTCGCCGTATCATATTCCCGTATTGCTACGGTCGTGCCACCCAAATCAAGGCTCCATGTCGTCGGATGATTTTGGATCATCCCGCGCCTCACCGCTTCAATTTTGTGAAAATCCACATTTTCACTGTCCGAAGGCAGGTAGTTTAATATTAGTTTAATCAACCTCCGTTGTAAAGCGACGGTTAACTCCCGGAATGCGGACACCTTTATCTCAGAACGGCCTCCCTCATTGTGAACAAGCGCTTGATAGGTCCGATGGGCTTCAGTATCCATATGTTCGTCCTCAGCACTCATGATTTCAGCCATACGGTTCAGGGAAGGCACCAGCTGTTCATTATATTGCCCCAAAAAAGGCAGCACATCCAAACGAATGGCATTGCGCTTGTATTTTCGCTGCTCGTTGGTGCTGTCAATGGCATAAGTGAATCCCTTCTCTTCGCAGACCCGGATCAAATCCGTCTTGTACATACGAAGCAGCGGCCGGATGAGTTGCACCTTTTTTTCATGGCGTACAAAACGCATCCCGGACAATCCGCCCGGCCCGCTTCCCCGCAGCAGATGCAGGATGACGGTTTCCGCCTGATCATCGGCATGATGCGCGAGGGCAATGCTGTGCGCCCCGTGGCGCGCCGCGGTCTCGTGCAAAAAGCGGTATCTTAGCTCCCGCGCAGCCTCCTGCGGTCCTTTGCCCGTATCCTCCATATATCGGGGAACATCCACTCGCGCCATCTCGAACGGAATGTTCAGCTTGCCCGCCAGGTCCCGGACCAGGTCAGCCTCCCTATCAGATTCCTCAGGTCTGAAGCCGTGATGGACATGGGCGCAGATGAGGCGCAGCGGCATATGCAGCCTCGAAATTTCCTCCATGGCATGCAAAAGAGCCACAGAATCCGGTCCCCCGGAAACTGCGACTACAATGCTGTCCCCAGGAGCCCACATCATATGCTCTGCTGAGGTGTTCAGCACATGTTCGATGATGCCGTGCCACGATCGTCCTTCCATTCCCAAATCCTCATTTCTGCCAATCGGTTATGTATTCAGCGCTGTCAGCGCAGCGCCATCCAGATTGCTCCGGCGAGCAATATCAGAGATGCTGCGAATGCAAAGCCAAGCCAGTTCGGCTTGCCTTTGCGCCCTGCGGCTTTTCGTCCCCCGGCTCCGGTCAGCTGCGACCAGGCAAGGGCAGCCCTCCTGCTATTCTTGTGCTCACCGCGCAGGGCTGTGTTCAGCCAGCCGGCGTAGGGGCGCAAGGTGCGGCTGCGGGCAATGATGCCCGTCAGCTCCGAGATGCTGCGCAGCTGCGGCAGCCTGGCGGCTGCAGCCTTCAATGCTTCTCCTTCAAGAATATGAATCGTGAGCAGGGCAAAGGAGAATAAATCGTACTCCGGGTCGGCGCTGCGGCCCCCCGCATTCCAATACCCGCGATCGTACCACTCCGTAAACTGCTTTACACTGTTTCCTGTTCTGGTAACTCCACCGTAGTCAATCAGCTCGGTTTCACCGAAGGAAGCCACCATAATATTTTGCGGCTTCAAATCCCCGAACACCCAGCCGCTCTCATGCAGCTCCGCCAGCCGGTTCAGAACGCCGAGTCCGGCCACGCCATACCACTGGGCGCCTTTGCGAGCGATGAAAAGATGCAGCGGTTCCCCTTTGACATATTTCATTACATAAAAAGGAACATCCCTGTCCTTCAATCTGAAATCGTCAACCTCGTAAAGATAGGACGGTACTCCGTTAGTTTGAAGAGCAGCCTGTTTCCCCTGGTTTTGCAGAGTCGTCAGCACATTGATTTCAGACTGAAGATCAAGCGCATCCTTTCCCAGCTTAAGCGCATACTGGCGGCCTTGTTTGGCATCCCTTACCAGGTATACGGTTCCGTTTGCTCCGCGTCCCAGCATCCGCTGAATCACATAGCTTCCCCGCTTCCATTTGCCCATGATGACTGTGCCGGGTGCCAGACCGGGATCAGACGACGTAGTCACCGGATATCCCTTCTCCTTTGCCGTAAGTTTCTGCCAATCTTTGTTCTTTTTCTAGTGTAACATATCGGAAATAATCAATCACTTCCAAAATCGCAGGCCCTGTTGGCGTAGCCCCTCTCATTGGAAGCCGTCCGAACATAGATTTTATTTTTGATACGTCATCCGTCCACTCCACATCACAAATTGCGCCATCTCCATATGGCGAGCCAGGAAAGTGAAAAACTGCGATGCGGCTCGGTCCCGTTCTGGCCTGCAGGCTGAGCATCAAATCCCGGATTGCCTCCTCAACCGCGGGCAGCTTTGGCTTCATGCTTGCACTGGCATCGATGACAAGCGCCACATCCAGCTCGCTGGTCTCGGATAACTGGTCAACTACTTCCACCACTCGTGCCCGGTCATCGGGAGGCAGCTCTTCGAGTGTGCCCGTGCTTCCGCTGCCAAGAATGTTCTTCAACTCTCTGTTTACTGCCTGCTGGATCGTTTGCACCACGGTTTTCCGTGTCATCATCTGCATCGTGTGCGCCAGCTGGCGTGTACCGACAATGCGGCTGAAGCCACCTCCCGCTCTGGCGATGTCCTCAATCTCCCGGCTCCCCCATTCGCCGATCGTTCCGTAGTCAATAACACCGGCCACATTAACTGTGATGCCTTGCTGAAGGGCTTGAGCCGCCGCTGTCACCGGACTCGGACCGACATTGGAACATCCGTCAGTAATGATTAGCATCTGTTTCATACAGATCAGCCTCCCGTTTGAACTCGATTCTTCCTCTATAACTCTAGCATTGCCTGGTTGAATCGATTTCAAACGAGAATGCCTTTATTTATACGTTGGCTCGCCATTTCCCGGGTAATGGCACAATATGACAGGAGCAGTCAGCTTACTGTCCGCGGTCTTTCCATACGCTGCAGACCAGGCATATGAAGGGTTGACCACTCCGGCAGAAAATGATGGATCTGGCTGACCACAACAGTCATATCGTCGTGAATCTGGTGCTGCTGCTCCCGCAGCACCTTGTCCAGCAAGGCATCGGCCATCTCCTGAGGGGTGTCATCCTCCAGCTCCAGAATGAGCCGCTTCATCCAGAGCTCTTTATTTACAGCATGGCCAGGGGCATCATATACACCGTCAGTCATCATAATCAGAATATCCCCTGCCTGCAGCTGAACGGTAATTAAATCAATATCGATATCCTGAATAATCCCGATTGGAAGGTTGCTGGCCGATATCGGTATCACCTCTTTTCCCCGCTTGATGAAGCTTGGCGTGGAGCCAATTTTCATAAATGTAGTTTTTGCGGAATACTGGTCTATTAAAGCCATATCTACAGTGGCGTACATTTCTTCCGGTGAACGCAGCATCAGCACGGAATTGACGGATTTGACCGCAAGCCGCTCATCCATTCCGGACTGGAGCAGCTGCTCCAATATATTAAGCGCGGTACTGCTTTCCTGCCGGGCCCGTTCTCCATTGCCCATGCCGTCGCTGAGCGACACGGCAAAGGTACCGTTTCCAAGCTCTAGCGAACTGAAGCTGTCCCCGGACAGCAGATCCCCCCCTTTGGCTGTATAAGACGCTCCCGTACTTACTTCGTATGTCTTGGCGGAACCGAACGTTACCGTCGTAAGCCCCTGTTTTGCGTGGGCAGGCGCCTCCTGCAGAACGGTAATATGCTCATCCAGAATATCCGAAAGCAGTGGAGCTATAATTTTTCGGCATTCATCATATCCCTTCGTGTATGCGTGAATAATCTCAATTTCTACCTGCCCGGCATCAAGGCTGACAATTTCAATGCCGCAAATGGAAAGTCCAAGCTGCTCAAGCGCTTCACGGATCTGGTCCTCCTGACGGTGCAAGGCGCGGTTCTCCCGTTTGATTTCCTTGGCCAGGTCGTCCATCACCTGGGAGACACCCGACAGCTGCTCCGCAACCAGCAGCCTGCTGTCATAAATCTGGCGCTTCCACTGTATATTATGCTGATGCAGTCCGTACTGCTGTTTCATGACATGCAGCACTGCATCAGTCTTGGCACAGGTTCTGCTCCAATGCGCAGGCATGTCCTGCGGCTGGAGGTCAGGGTTCTCTTCGATGGAGCTCATCATTTCAGTCATATATTGATAGGTTTGCATAAATTTTTTGTCCCAGCACTGCTCTCGTTTGAAGCAGGAGGCACAGGTGCTCTCGGCTACAGCGTTCATAAAATGCCCCATTTCCCCGTCCCCTGCGGTGCCCTCCCGGGCTGACACCTGCTGAAAGCTGCGCGCCAGCTGACGGAATACTTCCGAGAACTGGCTGACACGCTCCGCTGTAAGGTCACGAATCCGCTTCGCATATTCATGCTGGGAGCGGGCATGCTCCTGCGTTCCGGGAACATACCTTCCAATACGCAGATACAGGCTTTTGGGGGTCAGCAGAAACAGAAGAATGGCCGCACAGCTTTCCCAGGTTGAGCGCATGACGTCTCCGCTTCCGTCCATGTATACGGAAAGTATGGAGGAGCCAAGCAGCATGCCGAGCGCCACCGCAGGCTTGCGCCCGTCGCGCAGCATGCCTGCCAGCAATCCGGAAAAGCCGAGCAGACTCATCTGCAGCACGGCCCCCATGTCGGCAAGGCTTAAAATAAGCCCTGTAATGACACCAACAGACGCCCCAAGCGGCGCACCTCCTACCAACGCAAATACTAGAATCAGATAGCGTGACAGAATATGATCCACCGACAGGCCCTGCAGGCTCCAGCCCACGGCCCCTGTCATCATCGAGGCGAGCAGGATGATAAGACACAGAATCTCTTCATTCTTCAGCTGGCCTGTCCGCTTCGAATGCGTAAGCAGCGGAATGGCCTGAATGAACACCAGGGTAAGCATAAAGCTTAATATAGCATCCGTAGTCATCATCAGCACAGAATACCAGGTAAAAGACGGGCCAATCACGACACGGAACAAGTTCACCATAAACACGGAGACAAAAACCATAAGCGGGGTAAAGGACAGATCAAGCCTGCCGTATGCGCTAAACCCTCGATGGATGAGGAAAAAGAGCAGCAGCTCCCCTCCAATGACTAAGAAGGCTTGAGAAGGAGCAAACAAGCTGCCAAGCAGCACGGAAGCTGCGACAGGAAGCATGAGATCACGGCGCAAAAATGATATGACGGCAAAATAAGCGGCGGCAAAAGGGGCCAGTTCATTCAAAATGGTCGCTCTGCCAAGCAGAAATCCCATTGCAGAGAACATGAGAATCCATCTTTGTGCGTACACTGCCTGGATGGCTTTATTGGATTGTATGCGTTCTGATAATTTGTTCAGCCAGCTTGTGCGAGTTCCGGCTTTACGCTTGTCCGATTTGGTTCCAGGAAATTGTACGACATTCCACTTATTCATTTGTCAGGCACCCCATTCATAAATTTGATGCTTCCTATCTTACCCTGCCTTTCCGGGAAAGTTTGTCAGAAAGCCGCGGCCGCAAGTAAAAATATTCCGACAAAAAAGCAGAGTCCGCGAATCAAGGAGGAAAGCATGGCGAAGCATTGCCCCCACCGCGTTCATCGCTCCTGAGCATGTGCAAAAACAAAAATGGCAGCCGCCTTCCTCTGACTCTCTTAAACTATTCATGCTAGCGATTGGCCCCATGTTTACCGGAATTGAGTTGGAAGTTGTCGGACGGTTCTGACAGCACGACAAAAAAACCGCAGTCGCCTTTCGGCGCTGCGGTTCTTCGCTATATATTCATCGGGACACCTAGTTACAGAAGACAATCAAGGGTTTAGACGCGTTTGGCACCTCTGCCGCCACGCTTGCCTTCCGTATTCTTCTTCAGTGAAGAAATACGTTCCTCACTATCTTTCAGGAAGCGGGACATTTTATCCTCAAATGAAGTTTTACTTGCTGCAGGCTTAAATGGTCTGCCTCCACGATCACGGTTAAATCCGCCGCGTCCTTGGCCGGGACCTCCGCCGCCAAACCGGTCTCCACCGCGATCCGGTCGCGGAGCTCTCGGTGCAGGAGCCTCCGAGGCCGGTCTGTCTACAGCCTGCTTAATCGAAAGACCGATCTTGCCGTCCTTGTCGACATTAATGACCTTAACCGTTACAACATCATTGATCTTCAGGTGGTCGTTAACATCTTTAACGTAGTTATCGGCGATTTCCGAGATGTGAACGAGACCCGTGACACCTCCAGACAAATCCACAAATGCTCCAAAATGCGTGATGCCTGTCACTTTGCCCTCTAACTTGGTGCCCACTTCAATTGCCATAGAATAAAATGATCCTCCCTTAAAAATATACAACCCGATTTTTCGCAAAAAAATCCCGTTGTGGTGATTTGATTATACAGAAAGGCGCAAATAAGGTCAACTAAGCAAATGCCTTATTCCGCTTATTCATCACCGTTAATAATAGGTGTTTCTTCCGGAAGATAGAGACCGTATTTGCTGCGGGCCATCTCGCCGATGTATTCAGGGTCCTGCAGGCGGTTGACCTCATATTGCAGCTGCTTATGAGAGGCATCTGCCGCTTGCCGTTCCTTTTCCTTCTGCGCAAGCACCTTATTCTGTTCCGCCATGCTGACAGCCTGGGTGAAAAAGGTGATGATCGCCCAGATGGCGAACAGCAGCACGACAATAAGCCAAATCATGACCCGTCTCCGCCCGCCGGCTTGCGGATTAGACGATGAAGAGGCCGATGAGTTGCTTGCAGACGAGTATCGCATGATTTACCTCCTAACGAAAAAGCGTTCTATAATTCCTTTTACAAACCCGCCTGCACGGTTAAGCCAGTCGGGTGTCTTCCAACGGGAAGTAACGGGCCTCAACATCCACAGAAGCAACCTGCCGAAGGGCCTTAACAGAATGAGAAGCATTTTCCCCAGAAACAAAAGGAATGTTCCCATTCCGATCAGGCAGGCCAAAGTGAACCGGTAAAGCCCAAACAGCGGCAGCAGGACCAAAACCCTGAATATATGATAAACAATAGCTGCTAACTTGCGTATGATCTCTATTAACTTTACCACAATTAGCTGTACTATAGCACTTAGAGTCCAAAAATAGAGCAATGCTCCCAAAATCAGCCCTAAAAATACATAAAACCGCAACTCGCCGTGATTGCTCGCATACAGCATACGGAAAATGAACAATGCCGAAAGTACCCAGTACAGCAGATCGATGAAATGGATGGACCAGCGGGTTAACCGAAAACGGTACGACAGCACCCGGTAACTGTCAAACACCGCCCCCATAGCCGCTCCGGAGAACAGCATATACATCAGTGTAAGCCACTGGCTGTAGGGACTCATTTAAACAGCTTGCCCAGAAGACCTTTGCCGCTTTTGGTCTGGGATCCGGGATCCAGATAAGCAAGAGAGCTGATCAAGCCTTCAATGGAGAGCAGTCCCTCTTCCAGATTAAGATTTTTGATATGCAGGTTCTGTCCGCGGATCGTCAGATGACCGAGCTCGGTTTGCAGCAGAAACTCCTCGCTGTCGAAGCTTTCAACGTTTAAAACTCCGGTAAGGTCGAGCTGTTTCCGGTTTTGCATCCGCAGATCATGCTGCTTCGGCTTCCCATAGTCCGTCATGGCATGTACCCCTCCTTCTGTTAGATAGCTTATGAAGAGAGAGGAACAAATTAGTACATATTTTTATTTTGTTATGTCGGCTGAACCAGGCAAATTATGAAGGGCTCCTTAATAATGAGAAAGGAGCATTCCTTCACCGGAATGAAGAAATGCTCCTTCTTGGAGTCATAAGCTGAGGATACGGGGCCTTACCACCCAAGTCCGTTGTCCTTGGGAATCGGCTCCTCCCTGATCAAGGTATACATGCCTGCAGCCTCATCTTTCCGTGTCGTATCCGCAAGCTTCTCGACCCGGACCGTTACCAGCTTCTGACCAAACTGGACGGTAATCTCATCGCCCACTTTAACCGTACTGCTTGGTTTGGCTTCACGGCCGTTGACCACGACTCTTCCCTGTTCGGAAACATCCTTGGCCACCGTACGCCGTTTAATCAGCCGTGATACTTTCAGAAATTTATCTAGACGCATTAATTAACGGCTTCTTTAAGCTTGTTGCCGGCTTTGAACGCAGGCACTGTGGATTCAGGAATCTCGATGGTGTTGCCTGTCTGCGGGTTGCGTCCCGTACGGCTGGAGCGCTTGCGAGTTTCGAATGTGCCAAAGCCGATCAGCTGAACCTTGTCTCCGCTAGCCAGAGCCTCGGTGATTTCGCCGATAAAGCCGTTCAGTACGTTCTCCACGTCACGCTTGCTCAGACCGCTCTTGTTGGAAATGTTGTTGATCAGATCCGTCTTGTTCATAAATTAAAAGCCTCCTAGAATTCAAAAAATAAGGTTTGCGCAATCGACATGCACCGTCAACCCGTGCTGCCGCGGCGCTCATTTTTGGCACTGCAGCTAAGAAATAATGATCAGAGCCATACCCCTTATACTAATACAACATAGAGGCATGATTCAAAACCATTAATCTTGTATTCTTGCTGTCTTGAAGAAAATCCTGCTAAACACCGTACTTTTTTTGCAATTTGCGGGTAAAAGCAGCCCTTTTCTCTTATCAACAGCATGGACAGTTGTAAATATTCCCAAACGTATGATAGAGAAAATATTTTTAGAAGTTGTTCAAAAAGTCATCTTTTGATCACGAAGTAAATCAGGAAGCGGACTCGACATCGAATCTTGAATTCAGCCGGGCCTTCCGGTGCTCACGTACCCTAAGTACGCTCCGCTCCTCAGTCCCTACTTCATTCAACCTTCTCGGTGCTGAAAACCTGACTTTTTGAACACGCACTTTTAGTCATTCCTCAATGACTTCTTGGCTTCCTGCCAGTACAGCTCCATTTCATCGAGATTGCTGTCCTTCAGCTCCCGCCCCTGCTCCCGCAGGCGGTCTTCGATGTAACGGAATCTTTCCGCAAATTTGCGGTTGGTCAACGTCAGCGCTTCTTCGGGATCAGCGCCGATAAAGCGGGATGCATTGACTGAAGCAAACAGCAGATCTCCCAGCTCCAAAGTCTGCTCCTCGGCGGAATGTCCTTCCCGGACCGCCTCCTGCAGCTCATCCAGCTCCTCACGGATCTTATCAAACACGCCGTCAATGCTGTCCCAGTCAAAGCCTGTCTTGGCCGCTTTCTTCTGCAGCTTGTACGCCTTCATGAGGGCCGGCAGATCACGCGGAACACCGTCCAGCGCCGATTGGCGCGCAGGCTCAACACCCTTGAGACGCTTTTCCTCCGCCTTCATCTGCTCCCAATTTTGCAGGGCCGCTTCCGCATCTCCGGCTTGCCGGTCCCCGAAAACATGAGGATGGCGGAAAATGAGCTTGTCATTCAGCCCCGCCAGGACATCGTACACCGTGAACGTGCCAAGCTCCTCCTCCATCTGGGCATGGAGCAGAATTTGCAGAAGCAAATCCCCGAGCTCTTCCTTCATGTGATCCGGATCGTCGTCATCAATCGTTTCGAGCACCTCGTAGGTCTCTTCGATCAGATTTTTACGGATGGACTGATGCGTCTGCTCACGGTCCCACGGGCAACCCTCAGGGCTGCGGAGAATCGCCACGATCTCATGCAGGCGGTCAAATGAATGCCTGCGCAGCCGCTCGTCCTCGCTCCGCGGCACGTAAACCAGAGAGAGGTTGCCATAACCTTTTACCCGATCCAGCTCGAACAGCGGCACCTTATGTATGGCTTCCTCGCCGGCTACGCCCAGTGCATGGCCCACAATGACCTCATAATCATCAGGATATCGCTCCATCAGGCAGAGCTTTACATCCGAGGCGGTAAAGCTGTCGTAGACCTGCCCGATCAGGGTGTGAAGCTGCGGCTGCAGCCAGTCTGGCTTCAGATTTCCGGCATCCAGCAGCTGAAAGCCTTCAATGGGATCAAATCCGAGCCGGACGAACGCTTCATCCAGAAAGCTTTCCCCACCCAGAATGGTCAAGGGAATGCCCTGCTCGCCGCACTGCTGCTTGAGCAGCCCCACGGTGGCTTCAGCCACCATCGGGTGCCCCGGCACGGCATAGACTATTTCCTGCCCCGGTTGTCCAGCCGCAGCCTTGGCCACGAGACGTTCAGCGATTTCCCGATACACTTCAGGAAAGGAATCCTTGGCCTCGTAGACTTCATCGAAGGATTCAGCCTGCACGCCGTACTCCTCAAGAGCAGCCAGCACCGGGTGCTCTTTCGTGCGCAAATACAGGGCATCCGCCTTCCGCAGTTTATTTAAAATACCGACTGTAAGCTGGTCCGGATCTCCCGATCCGAGACCGACCACCGTCAGGGATGCACTCATCCTGAACCCTCCGTTTCGCGGCAGTTATCGTCCGCCTTGTCATCGGCTCTACTATAACACATTGGAGCTGTTTACACGAATCCCGCGCTGCTTCGGCAGCCCGCTCTATCCCAGCAGCCGCGCATTGCGCAGCAGGTGCACCAGCGGCGGCCCGAGCTTCGGCAGGGCCGCCAGCTCCCCCTCCGTGAGCAGCCGCAGCCTGACGGCGGCGAGCATGAACACGGCGGCGCCTGCGAGCACGCCGAGCAGGCTGGCCGCCGCCGCGGACGTACGCGCGCCGTCCGCAACCCCCAGGGTGCCGAGCACAGCACCGGCACCCCAGGCCGTGCCCGCCGCCGCCACAGCCATGACGGCGAGGGCGAGCGCCGGCTTCAGCACGACGGCGCTCCAGGTCAGGCGCAGCCCCGCCAGGCGGGCGAGCAGCGCGATGTTGAGTGCAGCCGCCAGCAGATAGGCGGCTGCACCCGCGATGGCGGCGCCGGTCGTGCCAAGCGCTGGCACGAGCAGCCAGTTGAGCGCCGCTTTCGCCGCTGCGGCGGCGAGCATGTGCACGGCCGGCGCACGTACAGCGCCCAGCCCCTGCAGGAGCGCCGCCGAGATGATGCTGACCGAGCCGCCGGCCGCGGTCAGCGCCATCCAGCTCATCACCGTGCTGCCGCTGTTGTCGGTGTAGAGCATGATATTAATGGGCTCGGCCAGTACGGCAAGCCCTGCCGCGGACGCCAGTCCCAGCAGCCAGAACCAGCGCAGCGACAGCTCGCATTGCTTCCGGACCAGCTCATGTTCCCCCTTGAGCCTTGCTTCCGCCAGCGAAGGAATAAAGAGCGCCGACAGCGTCGTAGCAAACATCATGATCAGCTGCACAAGCGGCAGGCCCCTGTTATAAATGCCGAATGAAACCATGACACCGGCCTCATCCAGCCCTTCCCTCTTCAGAAGACGTGGAACGGTAAAGGTATCGACCAGATTGATCAAAGGCACCGCCAGCGCGCCAAGACAAACCGGAAGCGCATAACGAAGCAGCGCGGCGGCAAGCTCCCTGTTGCCTGCCGGACGCGAACGCGTACCGGATTCAACTTGTCCCGCGCTGATCTCCGCCCGCGCAGCCACCTCTTCTGCCGACATCACGGCTGCGGTCCCTTCTCCGGAAGCGGCTGTATGATGACTCTTGGCAGCCATTCTTCCCCGTCTTCTGTTGTGCGCTCTCCAGTAAAGCAGCATCACACCCAGACCGGCCGCCCCCCCGGCCGCCGAGCCGAGGATGGCTCCCGCTGCAATCCATTCGGGCCCCCATCCCTGCCTGACCATCACGAGCAGCAGAACGATCATTACCGCCACCCTAATGGTCTGCTCCGTCACCTGGGAGACAGCCGTCGGTACCATATTTTGCAGCCCCTGAAAATAACCGCGCAGCGCCGACATGACCGGAACAAACAGAAAAGCGGCAGCAGCCGCCCGGATGGACGGAATGACATGCGCATTATCGATCAGCCTTCCCAGCAGCGGAGCTCCTGTGTAGGTGAGCAGACCGATCAGCAGACCGAAGCCTCCAAGCAGCAGCGAGGACAGTCTGATGACCCGCTGACCTGTCTCCCTGTCCCCTGCAGCTTCATATTCCGCTACGAATTTGGAGATCGCTACGGGGAAGCCGGCTGCCGCAATGGTAATAAGTATCGTATAAAAAGGGTACACCGTATTGTATATGCCAAATACACCGTCGCCCCCAATGTTCTGCATCGGGATTTTCTGCAGTGTGCCGATCAGCTTGGAGATGATTGCCGCCGCGCTTAAAATCAATGCGCCCTTCAGCAATCTGCCTGCCGTTTCCCTGTCTTTTATGATAACCACCTGATTTCCATCATCCATGTACCGACCCGAAAATGCATCCATTCGCTTCCGGATCGCCCGATAATTAATCTCCCCTCATTATACCCGGTCTTCCGCAGCAAAAAAAACTCCCGGGCATCCGCGTGCTTTCAGCACCTTGCAGATACTTCGGGAGCGTAACATTTTTTCTACTGTTCCATCTGCTTTCCGAGGAAAGCTGCGGCGGTTTCCGCCATTTTTGTTTCCATTTCGGACATGGTTACCTGATCATCCTTGTTGAAGAGGACTACTGCACCGATCGGGTCCCCTCCCGAAATAATCGGCGCTGCAACAAAGGACGAGACTGCTTCGGCATGATCTTTTGTAATTTCATAACTTCCGCTGTTTGTTTCCAGTACCGTTTTACGGTTGTCCATGCAGCTCTCAATAATGGAGCCGATCGATTTGTCGAGGTATTCCTTTTTGGAGCCTCCAGCCACCGCAATGAAGGTATCGCGGTCAGAAATCAACGTTGTATGGCCTGTGCCTTCGTATAAGGATTCTGCATATTCCTTCGCAAAATCACCCAATTCCCCGATAGGCGAATATTTCTTCAAGATCACTTCGCCATCCCGGTCCACAAAAATCTCCAGCGGATCTCCCTCACGGATTCGTAATGTACGGCGAATTTCCTTAGGGATAACCACGCGTCCAAGATCGTCAATACGGCGGACAATACCAGTAGCTTTCATTTCACAAGTTGCCCCACTTTCTCTAGAAGATTTGTTAAAACTACTGATTCTGCGGCCATAACATCCTTCCTGAAGCTCTTTAAAGCGCCCAGTCGGCCTATGCATATCAGCGTTAAAAAAGGGACCCGCTTCATCCATATACCGTAAACGGCGAGTACAATTTTACCATAATCGCCGGTAAGAAGTATGGTTCCGCCCTCCTACGGAGGAAAGGACGTATTGCTCAAGACCATCGTTGTGATTTCTGACCATAGTATTCATCGGCTCCCAGTTTCTTATTCACAGCAGGGCAGGTCCAGGAACAATACAAGCAGCGGGTGTGACACCAGTCCTAATTTTTAACAAATATTTTCCCGGGAGCTATAGAATTGACCACTTTATCCGAAAATATACAATTATAATAAAATATAGAAAAAGACGCTGAGTTCAGCGTCTTTTCCCTGGTTCCAGTATCGCGTTTATTTGCCGTCCGTAGCAGCGCTGCCGCCTTCAGAACTGTTGGATTTCTGGTCTGCCGATCCGCTCGATGAGCCCGTACCCGCATCTGCTCCTTTATTGTCTGCTGCAGGTGCTTCCTGGGAAGGTGTTCCTTCTTTGGTCCCATTCGTACCCTTTTCAGCCGCAGGTACAGCAGGAAGATCGATTTTCGTAATCAGGGCATCCAGGTCTTTAGACATGAAATTCGAAACATTCCCGGAGACGATTGAATTCATGAGACTGTCCTTCTGCGCAGCTGTCAGCTTCGCGTAATCAGCCATCGTACGGGATTCCACTTTAATGATATGATACCCGTATTCGGTTTCCACCGGATTGCCAATTTCATTGATCGGCTGGGTCTTGGCAGCCTCTTTGAATGCATCAACCCACTGGCCGACAGGCGTATCCTTATACAGCCCGCCCTCCGATGCGGAACCCGGATCCTCCGAGTATTTCTTGGCAATCTCGGCAAAATCGGCTCCATTCTTCAGCTTGGCCTCCACTTCCTTAGCCAGCTTCAGAGTCTCTTCCTTGGTCCGTTTTTTATTGGTTTTCGGGTCCGTAAAGTTGATCAGGACATGGCGGACGGTAGCCGTTGTAAACTGATCCTTGTTTTTCTCGAATTCGGCCTTCAACTGCTCGTCCGTCACTTTGGCCTTTTCGCTTTCCGTAACGGTCATGATGTTGGTCAGGTAATCCTTAACGTCATTTTCCGTCAGCTTTTGCTTATCCAGCATCGTTTTGAACTGGTCTGCCCCCACCGAGCTCTTGAACTGGTCAAATTGCTCTTGTCCGCTCTTCGCGCCAGCCGTCTTGGCAGCGTCGTTAGCCTGGGTTGCCAAATATTCATATGCAATTTCCTGTTTGACAATGTTTTGTCTCATTTCATCCGTATCCAGCGCTTGTTCATAGCCAGGATACAGCAGCTTCATCATACCGATCTCCCGATCGAATTCTTTCTCTGTAATTTCCCCGCCCTTATAAGTAGCGACCACCTTGCTGGTGTCCTTTTGCTTCTCGTCCGCAGACTGTCCGCCGCTCTTGCCGCATGCCGCGAGCAGAGATACAGTCAGTACAACTGCCAAGCTCAGCAGCAGTGTTTTCCAAGAGCCGGCCTTATTTGGCAACATCCTGAAGTTCCTCCTTCGATTTAAAAGCATCTTTCAATGCTTCCAGAAATTGCTCGAGCAGTCCTACAAGCTGAGCATCCTCGAGACCCCGGCCCTGAATACGGGCTGTTATTGGCGTCCCTTGTTCAAATTGTACACGTCTTTCGAACCGATTGCCAACCTGCGCCAGTTTGGAAGTTTGCACCGACTGCTCCTGCCCTTCGTAGAAGCGGACGATCACCTCATCCTTGCGCTTGGTAATGGACTCGATTCCATACATTTTGCCGTACACCTTCATACGGGCCACTGCCATCAGATTGCTCACCGCCTCCGGCAGATCGCCAAAGCGGTCAACAAGCTCCTCCTCAAGCTCCGCTGCTTCTTCAAAAGAGCCGATCGCAGCTACTTTCTTATAAATCTCAATTTTCTGGATGCTGTCATAAATGTAGTCTGCTGGAAGATAAGCATCAAAATTAATATCGATGGACGTCTTCCAGTGCTCTGCCGGAACTGCTCCCTCGCCAAACATCGTAATTTTCCGTTTGTTGATCTCCTCGGCCAGCATTTGCGAATACAGATCGAATCCTACAGAAGCGATGAACCCGTGCTGCTCGGCGCCAAGCAGGTTGCCCGCCCCCCGGATGGACAAGTCGCGCATCGCGATCTTGAAGCCGGAGCCCAGCTCCGTAAACTCCTTGATGGATTGCAGACGCTTTTCGGCCACCTCGGTCAATACCTTATCCCGCTGATAGGTAAAATAGGCGTATGCGATACGGTTGGAACGCCCAACCCTTCCGCGCAGCTGGTACAGCTGGGAAAGACCCATTTTATCCGCGTCATGGACGATCAGCGTGTTCACGTTCGGAATATCCACGCCAGTTTCGATAATGCTCGTGCTGACCAGCACATCATATTCGCCATCCAGGAAATCAAGGATCGTTTTCTCCAGCTCGGATTCCGACATCTGCCCGTGCCCGATTCCTACTTTCGCATCAGGGACAAGCGCGTTGATTTCGGCAGCCATTTCCTGAATCCCCTGCACCCGGTTATATAGATAGTATACCTGTCCCCCACGGGCCATTTCGCGCTCGATAGCCTCTCTGACGAGAGCCTGACTGTGCTCCACAACATAGGTCTGCACAGGAAAACGGTTTTCCGGCGGTGTCTCGATGACCGACAGGTCGCGGACCCCCAGCATGGACATATGCAGCGTACGCGGAATCGGAGTTGCCGTCAGGGTGAGCACATCCACATTCGTTTTCAGCCTTTTCAGCTTTTCCTTATGGGTTACACCGAAGCGCTGCTCTTCATCCACAATCAGCAGCCCGAGGTCCTTGAACACCAGGTCCTGCGACAGCAGACGATGGGTGCCGATCACGATATCGACTGTCCCCAGCTTGAGTCCTTTTGTGGTCTCATTTTGCTCCTTGCGAGAGCGGAAACGGCTTAACACCTGAATGTTGAACGGATAGCCGGCAAACCGCTCGCGGAACGTCTCATAATGCTGCTGGGCCAGGATGGTGGTCGGAACGAGCACAGCTACCTGCTTGCCCTCAATCGCCGATTTAAACGCCGCCCGGATCGCCACCTCCGTCTTGCCGTAGCCTACGTCGCCGCACAGAAGCCGGTCCATGGGACGGGCCATTTCCATATCCTTCTTGATTTCTTCAATGGCCCGGATCTGGTCCCTTGTCTCCTCATAAGGAAACATGGCTTCGAATTCCTGCTGCTCAGGCGTATCTTTTTCAAATTTGTATCCAGGCGTTGACTGGCGTTCGGCATAGAGCTTGATCAAATCGTCGGCAATATCCTGCACCGAGCTGCGGACCTTGTTCTTTACCCTCGTCCACTCGTTGCCGCCCAGCTTGTAAATTTTCGGCTCTTTCTCTTCCGAGCCCACATATTTCTGAATCAGATCAATTTGCTCGATCGGCACAGACAGCTTGTCGCCGCCCGCGTACATAATGTGCATATAATCCTTGTGGATTCCCGCCACTTCCAGCGTGCCGATGCCCATGTATTTGCCGATACCATGATTCTGATGCACGACATAATCGCCGACTTTAAGCTCCGTATAGCTTTTGATCCGTTCCGCATTGTCCATGTTCCGTCCCTGCTTGCGGACTCTGCGCTGCTTCTGCGAGAACATTTCCCCTTCGGTAATGACGGCAAGATGAATGGAAGGCAGCTCAAAGCCGCCCTGCAGGCTGCCGATCATCATCGTCGGCTCGGGAATGTCGTAGTCCTGCAAAACTCTCCGCATCCGGTCAAGCCGGTCTTCTCCGCCCGCCAGCATGATGACTCTGGTACCCGCTTTAGTCCATCTCTCCATCTCCGATTTCAACACATTCATTTGGCCATGGAAATCCTGCATCCCTCTGCTGATGAAGTTCAGAATATTTTGCGGCTGGGTATGGGGAACCTGACGCAAAAACAGAGACATAAACAGCGTCTGGAAAGAACGCTGGTGCAAAATACTCTCCGAATCGGCCGACAGCACGAGTTGGGGCAATGTCTTCCCGTTCTGCAGAAGATGCAGATTCCACTCCGATTCGTCCCGTTCAAGCTGCTTGGCCGTCTCCAGCATCCGCGCAGGTTCATCAATGAACAGGATCGTATCCTCTGCCATATAGTTCATAAGCGTTGTGCATTCAGGATATAAAAGTCCGATATATTTATAGATTTCATCAAAATAGACATGCTCACGCAGCATTTCGATTTCGCGCTGAATTTCCTCCTTCAGCCGCAGTTTCGCCTGCCGGTCCGTCGTTTTCGCGATTTGCTCCTCCAGCAGCTGGACCGCTGCGTCGGCCGCCTTATCCATACGGCTGCTGGCGGCAATCAGCTCTCTGCATGGAGTTACCGTAATTTCTTTAATCTTCTCAACCGAGCGCTGATCCGCAGGATCAAAGGTACGGATCGAATCAATTTCGTCATCAAACAGCTCCACACGGCAAGCCAGATCTGTTGTCATCGGGTAGAAGTCGATAATTCCGCCCCGTACACTCATTTCTCCCCTGGACTCGACCCGCTCCACCCGTTCATAGCCGAGTTCAATCATACGCAGCAGAAACGGCTCGACCTCCATGGTTTTGCCAGTTTCCAGATGAATCTGACCATCTGCAAAAACCCGAGGGTCGGGCAAATAACGGCGCACACCCGAAAAAGGCGCAACCACAATGCCGCGAAAGCCCTGTGCGCATTTGATCAGCACCTCGATACGCTGGGACACCGTTTCAGGGCTGGACACTGCAGCTTCCGCCGCTACCAGCTCATTAGCCGGATAGAGCAGCACCCGGTCTGAAGTAAGCGCTTCCTGTAAATCATCCGCGATTTTCTGGGCAGCGAACATATTATGTGTTAACACCAGAAGGGGCCGCTGCGTCTGCTCTGCGATCGCAGCCATCAATATTTGACGCGCCGAACCGGACAAGCCTGAAATCAGCTGCTCCTTCATACCCGATGCGATTCCGGCTGTGATCGAGCCGAAATCCGCGTCCTTGGAAATTTCCTGAATAAGTGCTTGTAACAAAAAAGGCACCCCTTTTGCGTTCTTGATTTCAAAATCCATTCTATGTGTAAACTGCAAAAGAAGCCTCAGCAACGTGCCAAGGCTCCACAAGGCCAATTATAAAGCTGTTAACAGCCTATATCACTGCAGCGGATTTCCCAGCAGGCTGAGCTCCGGGTGGGACTTCAGCGCCTCTGTGCAATAATCGCAGGTAATCCGGACCGTAATCTCTCCGCCTGAATTATAGGCTATTATATCCCGCCGCTCGTCGGGGGTCAAGAAATGAAAGCCCAGCTTTTCCTCACTGATATGATCCGACTCAATCCGGCCAATGAAGGTCCGGCAATGCCTGCATACATAGTTTACTGCCATCTATATGCCTCCCGAAAGTGGTCTATTCCTCTCAGTATGTCCCCGTCAGGCTTCATTTAGCCCTGATACAGGGAAATTCTGCCGGGAGGCCGTCTATTATTTATTAAACTTGGCCATCGTTCTTTCAAACGTATTGTTCAGGCTGTACTCCAAAGCATCGCATGTTTCGCTGATCATGCCCTCCAGAGCTTCCTTCTCTTTTTTCGGGAAAACGCCCAGCACATAATCCACGATCGCGTATCCGGGCTCAGGCCGCGATATGCCCATGCGAATCCGGTTGAACTGCTGGGTTCCCGTATGCTGAATAAGCGATTTGATCCCGTTGTGGCCGCCTGCGCTGCCCTGATAGCGGAGACGGATTTTCCCGACCTCGGTATCCAGATCATCATAAACGACGATTAAATCATTTAAATCGGCCTTATAATAATCCATATAGGCGCGCACCGATTCACCTGATAAATTCATATAGGTCATAGGCTTGATCAGCACCGTTTTCACACCGTCAATTATGCCTTCACCGATCAAAGCCTTGCATTTGCTCTGATTTATGGTTATCCCGTGCCGTGCAGCCAGCTGATCGAGAGCCATAAAACCGACATTATGTCTCGTTTTCTCGTATTGGGGACCCGGGTTGCCGAGACCGACAATCCATTTCATCGCGGCTTCACCTCTCTGTGCAGTTTTCATTTTTTTGTTAAAATAATGGATAATATAAAAATCCCTAACCATTGCGCTGTTCTGAAATGAGGAAGGTGAAACCGATCTATGCGTGATCAGGGAGATGTTCTAATTTACGACAGCCATTTTCTGTACCACTTAAAACAGACCGTTCCTGTACAGGTATACGATCAGACTGGTGCGCACGTCGGTATTGGGCTTGTCGCCCGTTTTAATGAGCATTTCGTCGAAATTGACAATACCTTGTACAACCGGCTGCGCTTCACCTTTGTGTCACGTCCGGGGTACTGAAGAAACAGGCCGGACATGCCGACAGGGGTTACTTTTTCCGTATGGAAAAGGTAACCCCTCTATGTTTTTGCCGACAGGTTATTCTATTTCGAACAGCTTGCTGATAGACAGTTCTTCATGGACGCGAATAATAGCCTCACCCATCAAAGGTGCTACGGACAGCACTTTCAGCTTGCTTGTAGGGTTAGGATGTACAATAGGGATGGTATCGGTAACAACGACTTCCTTCAACGGCGCGTTCTCCAGACGCTCCATAGCCGGTCCGGACAATACCGGATGCGTACAGCATGCGTATACTTCTTTCACGCCGCCTTCCTTTAATGCGTTGGCCCCCAGCACGATGGTTCCCGCCGTATCGATAATATCATCAATAATGATCGCTGTTTTGCCCTCAATGTTACCGATGATGTTCATCACTTCGCTGACATTCGGCTCCGGACGGCGCTTATCGATAATAGCCAGGGGAGCATTCAGGAAATCAGCAAGCTTCCGCGCGCGTACCACACCACCGTGGTCAGGGGACACAATAACAGGATTCTCGATCTGCTTGGAACGGAAATACTGAGCCAGAATGGGAACACCCAGCAGATGATCCACTGGAATATCGAAAAAGCCTTGAATCTGCATGGCATGCAAATCCATTGTAATGACCCGGTGGGCTCCTGCTGTCTCGATCAGGTTCGCCACCAGTTTGGCTGTGATCGGGTCACGGCTGCGTGCTTTACGGTCCTGCCGCGCGTATCCGTAGTACGGGATGACTACGTTTATGCTTTTGGCTGATGCCCGTTTGAGTGCATCCACCATAACCAGAAGCTCCATCAGGTTGTCGTTCACCGGAAGGCAGGTGGACTGAATAATGTATACGTGACAGCCCCGCACACTCTCTGACAGTTTAACCTGAATTTCACCGTCGCTGAAGGACGTCGTATGGGATTCCCCCATAGGGATTCCGATATAGTCCGCGATCTGGTGGGCTAATTTCGGATTGGAGTTACAGGTAAAAATCTTAAGTTTGGAATCACAATAAGTCATTAATAGAAACCCTCCGTGCTGGTTCGTCCATGGGAACCTTATTACCGCTTCGTCGACGGCATATCCGGGAAATCCGGGGCAATAATATGGATAAGATGAATGTTACGCCTGCTAACCGTTCAGCCTGTCTTTCTTCGCCTTGGCCCGTGCCCTGAGTTTGTCGGCATAGCCCGTCTTGTTCTCCTGGCGTGGTCTGGCAATCGCCATATCATTGTCAGGAACATCCTTCGTAATGGTTGAGCCTGCAACCACGTACGCTCCTTGCCCGATTTTGACCGGTGCAATGAGATTCACATTGCTGCCTACAAACGCATGATCTTCGATTTCGGTAATGGATTTATTATAACCATCATAATTGACCGTTATTGCTCCACATCCTATATTTACATGTTTACCCACTCTGGCATCGCCGATATAGCTCAAATGAGAAACCTTCGAATGATCGTCAATCGTGGCGTTCTTCACTTCTACAAAATCGCCGATTTTTACATCATTTCCGAGCTTGGCTCCCGGACGCAAGTAAGCATATGGACCAACGGAGGTATTTTCACCGACTTCAGCCTCTGACAGCACTGAATATTTGATCTCGGCTCCGCTATGAACGATGGTGTCCGTCAGTTCGGCATTCGGTCCAATTTTGCAATCTTCGGCAATTTGGGTGCCGCCTGATAAAACAGTACCCGGATATAGGACTGTATCCGAACCGATCACCACATCGCTCCCGATATATGTCGACGACGGATCAATTACGGTCACCCCATTCAACATATGGCGGCGTACGATGCGTTCCCTCATTAATCGCTCTGCTTCGGAAAGGGCAACCCGGTCGTTCACACCAATGGATTCTGCGGGATCATTCGTCATATAAGCTTCGATATTATCTCCATCACCGCGCATGATGCCAACGACATCCGTCAGATAGTATTCCTGCTGTGCATTTTGGTTGGTAATTCGATCTAAGGCGCTGAACAACTTGGCATTGTCAAAGCAGTACGTTCCCGTGTTGATCTCTTGAACGCGGTCTTCTTCAGGCGAGCAGTCCTTTTGTTCCACAATTTTGGCAACCGAACCGGACGCATCCCGGATCACTCGTCCATATCCATGAGGCTGATCGAGGTGTGCGGTCAAAATCGTGGCCGCGGCCCCCCGCTCTTCATGCAGCCGGATCAGGCTCTCCAGCGTTTCCGCCGTCACAAGCGGTGTGTCTCCGCAAATGACAATCGTCGTTCCGTTCTCCTGTGCCAGCAGTTCCTTTGCCATTTTCACCGCATGACCGGTCCCCAACTGCTCCGATTGCAAAACATATTCAGCCGCATCGCCCAAATAAGCTTTAACGGCTTCCGCCCCATGACCGACAACGGCAATGCTGCGGGAGACGCCTACTTGACGAATTGTATCGCTGACATGGCCAACCATCGGTTTGCCGCATACCGGATGCAGCACCTTATAAAGTTTGGATTTCATACGCTTTCCCTGCCCTGCGGCAAGGATTACAGCCAACCTTTTCAAAAGAATTACCCTCCTATTCTGAAAACAACCGGCATCTCTTGTTCAGCGTCGCCTGGTTTTCAGACCAGCTTTGTGCTGGACCTCCTGCTAAATAAGAAACCACATTGATTGTGCCGGACTGCTGTCATTTCCGCCCGCGTCATTCGATGCCGGCGGCAAACTATGTCGTCACTGCCTTGCGGCATTATTGAAATTTGCATAGAGTTTACAACTCCATTAAGAATATATCTTATTCTAGAGAAAAAGAAAAGAGAGCCACAGTTAGTGGCTCTCTTTTCTTTAAAACCCCAATCGCGTCTCAAGTTACCCTTAAGCGCCTTCTTCAATCACTTCTTCCTCGACGGCAGCGCGTTCGTACTCGGCGAGCACGGCATCCTGAATTTTCTCGCGTGTGCCTGAAGAAATCGGATGAGCAATGTCGCGAAACTCTCCATCCGGAGTCCGTTTGCTTGGCATCGCAACGAACATCCCATTGTTTCCGTCGATAACCCGTATGTCATGTACGACAAACTCGTTATCAATGGTGATGGAGGCTATCGCTTTCATTCTCCCTTCGGAGTTTACTCGGCGGAGTCTGACATCCGTAATTTGCATGTGTGTATTCACCACCTTTTTCCATTGAGGACTTGGTGTATAATTCCACACAACGAATCAAAATCCTTCTTTTTTTGTACAATTTGTATCCTGGATTAAGGTAATTTTTTCAATACACTAAATTTTTATTGAATTCATGCGGTTTTTTCAAATATGTTAACTTATTGTCAGCAGAAGTAGTTCCCAAGTTTCACTTTTATCTGTTTGCTTTTGGAGTCGACCGCTGTTAGATTCGCGAGCGATACATAATCATGCAAAAGCCTTTCTTCTGTATCGACTTCACCTGATTCTACAAGCACCCCTACTCCTGATACCGTAGCATTAAATTCCACCAGCAAATCGACCATTCCCTGAACGGTTCCACCCGCTTTCATGAAATCATCCACGATCAGAACTCTTGACTTCTCAGGGAGCGCTCTTCTCGAAAGGGACATCGTATGAAGGCTCTTCTGAGATCCCGACACATAGTTAATGCTCACAGCCGAGCCCTCGGTCACCTGATGGTCGCGGCGTACAAGAACAACGGGAAGGTTCAGCTGTGCAGCTGTTGCGTATGCGAGCGGAATCCCTTTCGTTTCCACCGTCATGACCACATCAATGGCACGATCCGCAAAGGCGGTGGCAAAGATTTTACCCGCTTCATTCATCGTGGCAGGCTGTCCAAGCAAATCGGACATATACAAATACCCACCCGGCAAAATCCGGTCAGGCTGCTCCAGCTGCTTGCAAAGCGATTCGGCAAATGCCAGCGCATGCTCTCTGGACAGTCTGGGAATCAGCTTTACCCCGCCAGCCGCTCCCGCCAACGTCTGCAGCTCTCCAGTTCCGTCTTCCTCGAAGACTTCTTTGATAATGGCCAAATCCTCGCTGATGGACGACTTGGCAGCCCCATAACGGTCTGCAAAATAAGTAAGGGGCACAAGTGTATGCGGCCTTGCCAATAAAAATTGAGTCATCTCAACCAGGCGTGCGCTTCGTTTTAATTTTTTCACAGCAATTCCTCGCTATCTGCGATTGTTAAGAAAAACATCTATCGACGTACATTCACAGAAGACAGACCGCGTTTAGCAGTAGTTTTTCTTGCGATTCCAGGAAGCTTATTCCAAGAAGTTCGTACTTTTTGGAATCTTCATAAAACCGAATATTCTCATTAAAATATACCATTTTTGTACGTATATACACAAGGTTAATCCAGAAAAATCCTTTAAATCCACCCTATGATTATGTTAAAAGCCGTACTGCGTACACTTCTTTGCAAAAGCCCCGCAGCCCGTTATAGATTCGTGGGATTTTGGCCTCCTTCGAGACCAGGCCGAAAACCGTTGGACCGCTGCCCGACATCAGTACACCATCAGCCCCAAACCGGATCATGGATTCTTTCAACTGTTGTACTTCCGGGTACAGCTTCAGGGTCACATCCTCGAGCACATTGCCGAGCTCTCTGCAGACAGCCGCAAACGAATTCCCACGTATCGCCTGTTCCATTCTCGTGGCGGAAGGATGATGCTGTATCCGATCAGCCCGAATTCTTCCATAGACATCCGCGGTGGATACATTGATCGGCGGCTTTGCCAATACAACCCAGCATTGCGGCGGATTAGGCAGCGGGGTGAGCACCTCTCCGCGGCCAGTCGCAAGCGCTGTGCCTCCGGTTACGCAGAAGGGCACATCCGATCCCAGCTCGGCGCCAAGCACACACAGCTCTTCATCGGATATGCCAAGCTTCCATAAACGGTTCAGTCCGCGCAGCGTGGCGGCCGCATCGCTGCTGCCTCCTGCAAGGCCTGCGGCGACGGGTATCTTTTTATCTAGGTGAATATAAACACCTTTATTTACGTTATATCTGTCCTTAATTAGCCTTGCTGCCTGAAAGGCCAGGTTCTTCTCATCCAGCGGTATGTAACCGGCCTGGCTTGATATGATAATGGTGTCGCGCTGCAGCTCGGACATTTCCAGCCTGTCCGCAAGATCAACCATGGTCATGATCATTTCCACTTCGTGGTATCCGTCGGGGCGTTTACGCAGCACATCAAGCATTAAATTGATTTTAGCCGGAGCCTTCTCGTATATTCTCAAGGAGTTCACCCATCCTTACTGTTTCGCTCAAGACAATTTAACATATTATATCAAACCGAGCGTGTCAAGCATAGGAACAGGTAAAAAGCGGGGGAATCCGGCACCCTGCCAAATCCCCCCGCTTCAGGAGCATACTGCTTTGTTACTGCCGCGGATTGCGTGAAGCAGCTTGTTCTGCAAGCTGGATCGCTCTTTTCACCATATTGCCGGCATCCTTGGCTTTAATACCGCCCCAGCCTTCCTCACGCACGGTATCGTAAAACCCCAAATCCTTGGCGAGCTCGTACTTCAGCTCCTCTGACATGATTCCTCTTTTTCTTCGGCTCATTCGTAACCGCCTCCTTGAAAATGGAAACAGGGTGAATATTCCCGTTCATAGTATGCACCCTGCGGCGATATCCTATCCTGAGCATGCATCAGACAGCAAAAAACGGCGAAGCCATAAGCCACGCCGCTTGTTTGTGATAAATGGTAAGCTGCATTAGCGAAACTCGACGACCATCGGTCCATCGGCATCGTAAATGGTAACTTCCACGGATTCTGTAAGGATGTCCGCATAACTGTAAGAAACGCGCTTACAGCTTTGCTGCTCTTGGTCAAGCTTCACAATAAAAACAGAAGGGTACGTTTCTTCCAATACACCAGTTCGTTCAACGGTCTTGCGGCGACCGCCGTTAGCCTTCAGCAAAATCTTTTGCCCTACATGTGCATCGAGACTGCGTTTGATATCCAATAGCGCATTTTTAGCCATTGTTAACGACCACCTCTTTCCTAGCCCATTATAATGGATTTGGCGGTCATTGTCAAACCAAAGGAATTAATTATAACAGCAGACAAAATGTATTGTCAATTTAATTTTTTTTGAAAAATAATACACAAAAAAGCCCCTGCAAGCAGGGGTGCGGCACATGCCGGTTTCAAGCCCTATACATCTTATAGAGGAAAAAACGCACTTCGGAAGCATAGGCTTCGGTGCTGAAAACCTGACTTTTTGAACTCGCACTTATATTGCGGAAGGAGTCACCTTCAATGTCGACAGGTTTTCCAGGCGCGGCAGTCCCATCCGGTAGCTTCCCCGCGTCTCCACTCCCCCCACTCCCTGGCTTCCACTGATCGTATGGTTAAATATATCCCCCATATTGACCGTGTCCTTTATCGATGTAAAGGAAGCCTTGGCCGCAACGTATACCGGATCCAAGGCATGGATCAGGATACGGCCCGGGGAGCTGGCAAAATTCGCTCCTGCCCGGAGCAGCGCCTCAAAATGGGATTGGCATGCCCCTGCTACAATCGTAAGCGAGTCCAGATTCCTGTCGTACTGTCTTGCCACCTGAATGGCGGATACGAAGTTCTGTGAATTTTTATAGCTGGACAGACTGTACAAATCATAAGGCTGACGCTTTTTGAGCACACCGTCATGCCCGGTGATGACGACAATATCGGGGCGCGAGCGCGGCAGCAGCTTCAGCAGAGCGTCCGCCATGGCGGACTCATGCACATGATACCCCTCGGCCGGAACCCTGAGCTGCTCATACAGCCTCATGCTTTTATGCAGATAATTGGCATCCCCGTCCAAATGGAGTACCTTGCCGGGCATTTCAAAATAGGATGCATTCGCAGTCTGACTTTGGCTCAGCAGCTCATGCCCCCGCTCCGCCTGCTGCAGCCGTTCCTGCTTCAGGGAAGAGAGGGATTGGTGAGCTTTAATTTGCGCCTGCTTGGTTATGCCGTTCATCGGATCGGCCGGCACTTTGACCAGATCGCTCATAGGAGAGTCTGCCAGCAGCCGGAACTCTGTCCCTTTAATAACGGCATTATTGCGCCAGACTTCCTCTACGCGGAACGTCACGTCCCCGCCGTACGATTTACGAACGACCAAGTCTCCAATGATCATCAATGTGTATCACCCCTGCTCCATCGTATGGGCAATACCCCGCTTTGGTTCCGGTCGTCTGAAATCAGGCGGGGCGGGGTCGGTGGTTATCTATAGCCTGCTTCCAGCAGCAGCGTGCTCAGACGCGCGAATTCCCCGATACTGAGCGTCTCTCCCCTTCTGGAGGGTTCAATGCCTGCAGACTGCAGCAGCGGCTCTAACGCGTCCTTATTCTCTTTTGTGAAGAAGCGGCTCTTCAGGTTATTGGCAATCGTTTTGCGTCTCTGGGCAAAGGCAGCATGCACGACCTCGAAAAAATGCTTCTCGTCAGGCACAAGGACCGGCGGCTCCGGTCTTACACGCAGGCGGATGACTGCCGATTCCACATTGGGCTGCGGAATGAATACCGTGTGCGGCACAATACATACCAGCTCCGGCTCACTGTAATACTGCACCGCTATGCTCAAGCTGCCATAATCCTTGGAGCCCGGGGAAGCGGCCATTCGCTCAGCCACCTCCTTTTGAATCATGACGACGATATTCTCCAGAGGCAGCTTGTCCTCCAGCAGCTTCATCAGGATGGGAGTTGTAACGTAATAAGGCAGATTGGCCACCACACTAACCTTGTCCACATCCGCAAAGTCCTCTTCAAACACCTCTTTAAGGTCCAGCTTCAGCACATCCCCATGACGCACACGCACGCGGTCGTACGGGGCCAAAACTTCGTCCAGAATGGGTAATAGCCGCTGATCGATCTCCACAGCCGTTACGCATTTGGCGGAACGGGCCAGCCGCTCCGTCAGCGCTCCAATCCCCGGACCGATTTCAAGCGCTCCCTTCGTCTCATCCAGACCGGCGGCATCTACGATTTTTTGCAGTATATTCTGATCAATCAGAAAATTCTGGCCCAGGCTCTTCTTAAACGAAAAACCGTGCCGTTGAATGATCTCCTTGGTCCGGCGGGGAGTCGCAATATCTTCAAACCCCTTCATGCCCATCACAATCCTTCATTTTCAATTTGCTGTAATGCTTCCGCGAATTCCTCGCGGCTGATCTGGAACATCGTCAGACGCTTGTGAAGCTGCTTCCCGTTGCAGTAACCGATGCCCAGTATATTACCCAAAGCCATCCGGCGGGAGGCTGCCCTTGGATGCGTGATCAGGCCTGCGTCGATAAGGTCTTCCCAATCGATCAGGGGGCTGGCACCCTCCACCGTCGTGTGAACCCTGGCGAGCGCATGGCGGATTGCTTCCGGGGAAGCATTCTCCACCCCGATATCCCCTTTTCGGGTCGCTTCCGCCTCCGGAATAAAGGCCTGCTTACAGCCCGGCACCTTGGAGGCGATAATCTTCCGTATCCGTTCCCCGGCATGATCGGGATCGGTCAGTATAATGACACCGCGCCGCTTCTGGGCCATGGCAATTTTGCGAATGGTCATGGCATTGATGGCAGAGCCGCCGGTTTCAATGGTGTCGGCTTCAACCGCCCTTTTAACGGCAACCGTATCATCACGGCCTTCCACGACGATGACTTCCTTGATCATTGCTTCTTTCTTCCTTCCTGAACAAAAAATAAGAAGAGGATGATCATCCTCTTCTTAGCATGGCATCTTTATGATCTTAATACTATCCTAATCATCGATTGAAATACAACCTTCAATCTGCCGATGGTTAATTCAATTCCGGCTTGACCGGCCCGATGACATATACCGTCATCCCGCTTTTACGGCCAAAGTTCAACGCTTTGTTTAAACTCTCATAATACACATCGATTTTATTGCCTTTGATGGCGCCGCCAGTATCCTCCGCACGGCGGAAGCCGAGGCCTTCAATATATACCCACCAGCCGATTGGAATCACGTCGGGATCCACAGCAATGGTCCGGCCTTCGGTTACGCGCGTACCGGAGGATGTCCGGGTGCCAATGCCAGGTTCCTGTGCGGAGTAAGCTGTCATGGATACATCGTTTAACACTTTTGTATACTTAAATTCTATTCCTGCCCGGCTAGTCGTATTGGCGCTGGCCGTGCTTGCGGAATCGGAAGGCCCGGTTGATGCCGCGAGTACAACAGGCTTCTTCTTTGTGCCTACTGCAATAACCTTATCAACACGCTTCGTACCGACCTCTTTGCTGACCATGCGCTTTGAAACCAGTTTCCCGTCATGATACACCTTCTCGATATTCTGAATCATGACCCCGTCTTTACCGCTCACCAGAACACGGTTATCTCCCTTGTACAAGCTTGGATCAGCCGTCTTGACGACTCTGTGAGGGATTTCGGCCTTTTGCTGAACCTGCTGCTTCGTTACACGGACGATTTTTATATCCATGTTAGAAGAGACTTTGGTGTCGAGCGAAGGGGAAACCTTATCTTCAGGTGACAAATTATAGCCTAAGGTTTGAACAGCGTCTTTTACTGTATTTTCGGTGGTGTACAGCTTCTTGGTTTCATAACCTGCGGATACATTCACTTGGGTAGCCCGTTTAATGACTACACGGTCGCCATCCTGGATAGCTCCGTTCACCGACATGGAAATCTTGTCATGGGGTGCCAGTGTAATGGAATGCTCCTCCAGAACATCCTGCAAACTTTCTCCGCGGGTTTCCACCGCTCTTGTCTGGCCATCGATGACCAGAACCACTTGCTTCTTTGTCTGTGTGTACACCAGAATAGAGATCATGATTGTTAGTGCGATTAGAAAAATAGCGACCAGTGATGCGTGGCGCAATTTTTCATGCTTCCATCGCAACGCGTAAGACATGCTGGATGAGCGTGACTCATGGGCATCCCCTTGCTGGAAAATTCCCACTTCTCCGTCCTCCTTCATAGCCTCGCCGTCTAGAGTAATGCATGATTGAAATTGACGCGACTATACCAGATTTTCTACAAGACAAGCCTGACTGCAGCCTGCCCTGCATCATGTTCCCGTCTTCGCAGCATGGCGCCCCCCTTTACTGGTTCATAACTTCGTTATGTAACAGTATGTGGGCAAGTTCTCCCATATTCATAAACTAAAAAAGCCAGGAAAGAGTTAAGAGAGCTCTTTCGCGGCTTCCGTCAATGATTACGCGGAAAATCCATGCACGAGGCAGCTTCTCTCTTGATACGCTTACGGGGTTAGCTGTCGGGTTCGGACGTAGAGAGTCGCCCTAGTTCCAGTCACCCGCTCATGGCGGCTGCCTTCACATTCACCCCTAAGACCCAGAAAAGAAATCGAACTATGATGTCAGCAAAGGAACAGCGCACAGCGGCGTGTCTATGTCTGTAAGCTTCCGCTGCAGCTCCCTTTCGGCCTGCCATCATATCGGTTCCCCCGTTCTCCATGACGGAGACTAAGCGAGACTGGTCCATGAAATGAACTATTGATTTGCCCCTTTACACGGCCTCAATAATTCACTGAAACGATGATATCCTGTTTATATGCATGTTGTAAAGCAGGTTTCAAGTGTTTTTCTCTAAATAATCGGTTAAAATATTGTAATAATCGCCGTTTTCCTGAAACATTTTTATGATTAACTCCGTCTGTCTTACTTTTTTAACGGTTTATCTCACGTTTCCTCTTGATGTAAAATCGTTCCAGCCCATTTTGGGTCGTGACAGCCGCCAATTCCTCCACGGAAATTCCCTTAATTTGGGCAGCCGCTTCAGCCACCAATTTCACATAAGCCGACTCATTTCGTTTGCCTCTGAAGGGGTGTGGTGTCAAGTAAGGGGAATCGGTCTCAATCAATAAACGGTCCATCGGCACCTGCGCCAAAACCTCTTTCGGCTGACGCGCATTTTTGAACGTAATCGGTCCGCCAAACGACAAATGAAATCCCATATTCAGACATAATTTAGCAATTTCCCAGCTGCCGGAGAACGAATGCATTACTCCTCCAACCTCATGCGCTTTCTCCTCACGCAAAATTTTCACGATATCCTCGTGCGCATCCCGATTGTGAATGACAATAGGCATTCCCAGTTCCCGGGCAAGTCCGATTTGTTGGCGCAATACTCGCTGCTGAACATCCTTTGGAGAAGTATCCCAATGGTAATCCAACCCAATTTCTCCAATGGCCACGACCTTCTCATGCTCGCAAAGCGATGCAATCCATTCCAAATCTCCATCCTGCATGGTGATGGCATCCACAGGATGCCATCCGACAGCCGCATAAATAAAATCATACGTTTCGGCAAGCTTCATTGTACTGGGAATAGTCTCTCTATTAAAACCGACATTGATCATTCGCGTAACTCCCGCTTCGACGGCATTTGATATGATCTGCTCTCTGTCTTCATTAAATTGTGGCGAATCTAGATGAGTGTGTGTATCAAATAATTCCAAGGATTGTTCCTCCTTAATTGGATTTAATTTAGATTAATTTCTTTCTTTGGCAATTTTCTATTTTTGCAACCTTTTATATCATGATGCTTAAGGCTAAAACAAATGACTTGAAGATTATTTTACAAACAACTTCTGAACATCCGGCGGCAGAGTATCCCTGATTTGCTCCAATTTATTCTGCGGGTAATACAGATGGTATTTCCCCCGGTGAATACCGCTGATCGAGCGGACAATATCCGATACTTCGGAAATTTCGCGTATACCGCCCTCCCGATCAAGCAGCAAAATCTGGTTCTCTGTCGATCCGTCCTTCCGGAATACATCATAAGGAAGGTCTGTCGGAAAATCAATTTCCAGGTCATATTCAGGGTGCAGCCCGGCCTTCGCCAGAGCGTTCCGCAATTCATCAATCATGCCCATATCCATGGAATCAATTTGTACATATTTATATAGTCTACGATCTATAAAACGCGAGCACAGGTCGCTCAGGACAGGGTCCTCTTCTTTCTTCCATAGATTGAATACGGTTTGTATCAGGGATTCATCCAGCAGCAGGTACTGGCTGACTGTCAGATCGCCACGGATTAAATCCGGAAGAGGATCAAGCAGAAATCCGAACGTATAGCCCTGGTCCATAAGTTCCTTGGCCCTCCGGAAAATTAGCCGCAGTATGATTTCCGAGCTGCGGGTTACCGGATGAAAATAAATTTGCCAGTACATCTGGTAGCGGGACATCAGGTAGTCCTCCACGGCATGCATTCCTGAATCCTTGACGACAATCCGGCCCTTATGAGGGCGGAGCAAGCGCAGAATGCGGTCAAGGTCGATGGTACCGTAATTTACGCCAGTCTGGTAAGCATCCCGCAGCAGATAATCCATTCTGTCCGCATCAAGCGGACTCGTTACGAGGTTGACTACAATCGGTTTGTCGTAGGTTTTTGAGATCACGGCTGCAACCTTCTCCGGAAACCCGGGTTCCACCTGGCGGAGGACTGTATTGATCTCCGTGTCCCCCAAAATGATGCGGCAGGTCCAATCCTCATGATTCATGCCGAAAGCTTCTTCAATGGAATGGGAGAACGGCCCATGCCCTACATCATGCAGCAGCGCGGCACACAGGGTGACCAGTTTTTCTTCCTTGGGCCAGTCTGAATACTCACCGCGTTCAAATTGGGAAATAATGCGCCGCGTAATCTCGTATACACCCAGAGAATGGGAGAAACGACTGTGTTCAGCTCCATGAAAGGTCAAATAGGAAGTTCCCAGCTGGCGAATACGGCGCAGCCTTTGAAATTCGGGAGTATTAATTAACCGCCAGATGACAACATCCTGAACATGAATGTAATTGTGGACCGGATCTTTAAATACCTTCTCTTCCGTAAGCGGCTGCTGCATGAAATTCATTTGGCCTCAGCTCCTTCAAAATATTGTATATGTAAAGCGGACTGGATCACATACAATTCGACATAAATGTCGAATTACGTCGTATTTATGCTGATTTTGATTTCCAAATCGACAAATTCATTTAAACTCATTTAATGATATTAATTGTTGATTTCTAGTCATATTAGCAGGTTTGATTTTGAAAATTTAGGTTTCATGCCTAACTTTTAGGTTGACTGATTTGGGAATCGTTGGTATAGTTAAAATCAGAAAACAGAAAATTATGTCGAATGATGACAATTGAAATTTTTTATATGGCGAGAGGAGCCTGATTTATTATGATGAAATCTACTGGTATTGTAAGAAAAGTTGATGAGCTTGGACGTGTTGTTATTCCAATCGAGCTGCGCCGTACACTGGGCATCGGTGAGAAGGACGCTCTGGAAATTTACGTTGACGGCGAGCGTATTATGCTCAAAAAATACGAGCCTGCGTGCATCTTCTGCGGCAATGCTGAAAATGTTACTTATTTCAAAGGCAAAATTGTTTGCAACGAATGTATTTCCGAAATCCCAACACCTGTGACAAAATAAGATTTATAGTATATAATAAAAACAACAAACAACTGTTAATTCTAACCTTTTCATATCTCCTTGCTGCCTTCCGCGGTTGATCCCTGCCGTCGGAAGGTTCTTTTTTGCATATAATATAGCTAAAATTCATTTATTCCCCGGAAGACAGCAGTGCATTATACACATCCCTTTTTGAAAGGGAGCGATCTGCGGCCGTTCGTTTCATGGCCTCTTTCCTGTTGATTCCCTCAGACTCATAATGCTGTACATGCTCCTGCAGTGTTAGCTCTTTCCACCATGCTTGTTTCTCCTCAGCTTCTTCCTGTGCGCTCTTTCCTTCAACAACCAAACAGTATTCCCCCAGAGGCGGATGCTCCTCCAGCCAGGCCAGACAATCCCCGGCAGTCCCTCTCACCCATTCCTCATGAAGTTTTGTAAGCTCTCTGGCAAGCACGACTTGACGGTTCCCATATGCCTCCTGAATGGTGGCAAGCGTCTTGACAATCCGATGCGGCGACTCATAAAACAACAACGTGCCATGGGAAGCTTCAAATGTTTCCAGAAGGGAGAGCAGTTCCTTCCGTTCCCGTGGCGGAAATCCGGCAAAAGTAAACCGTTCCGTATTCAATCCGGAGGCAATAAGTGCCGACAGAGCGGCATTGGCCCCCGGTATCGGGACAACGGCAATCCCCGCATCCAGTGCAAGCCGGACGAGATCGGCCCCCGGGTCCGAAATCGCCGGCAGGCCGGCATCGCTGACCAGCGCCAAATTTTTTCCTTCCATTATATAGCGTATCAGTTCGGGCCCGCTTGCCGTCTTATTATGCTCATGGTAGCTGAACAGCTTCTCCGGAATGATGTCGAAATGAGTAAGCAATTTGCGGGTTTGCCTCGTATCCTCAGCTGCAATGATGCTGCACTCCTGCAGTGTCCTTACAGCGCGGAATGTCATATCCTCCAGATTGCCAATCGGCGTACCTACCAGAAATAATGTTCCATATCCCGCAGGGCGATTTGAGTAGCTTTTTTGTACTGCTAATTTCATGTCCATATGTCTCCCTATGTCTCCTTGGAGTTTTATTTATGCAGCCTACCCTTCAATGTCAGGTTTGCTTTCCGCTTGTGTTCCTGAATCCTTGCCAAAGTATATTTCCTGCATTTCAGCTGTGTATTGATTGCGCCCGTTGCCTTCGTACACGATCAGCGGCGGCAGCAGGCGTACATCCGGCTTGGCGTCCCGCATGGCCTCAATAAGCACCATATTGGCTTCCAGATGAGCTCGTGGATGCACGAAGCGGATACGTTTGGGCTCCAGTCTGTGTATACGCATAAGAGATATAATCTCACCAAGCCGCTGCGGACGATGCACCATGGAGATCTTGCCCCCGGTCCGGATCAAACGGGTACAGGCCAAAATCACTTCCTCCAGCGTGCAGTTCAGCTCATGCCTTGCAATGGCCTGATGGGGGTTCAGTTTGATATCGCTGCCATTCAGCGGCATATAGGGCGGATTGACCGTTATCGCATCATATACCCCGTGTCCTGTTACTTCAAACAGGGTTCTCAAATCCCCCTCACGGATCGTAATCCTGCCCTGCAATCCGTTCATGGCTACGCTGCGGCGCGCCATATCCGCCAGACGGGGCTGAATTTCAATCCCTTCGATGGCTGCCTTCGTTCTTGTTGTCAGCAGAAGAGGCACCACGCCGTTGCCTGTACACAAATCGAGTATTTTTCCATGCACGGGTATACCCGCAAATCTGGCCAGCAGCACAGCATCCATGGAAAAGCTGAACACTTCATCACTTTGGATAATGCGCAAATTATGAGTTAACAGATCGTCAATCCTTTCGGATTTATTCTTTTCTTCCATCATTCCGGTTTATCCATCCTTTTAGAGGTTGTTCAAAAAGTCATCTTTTGATCACGAAGAAAATCAGGGAGCGGACTCGGCATCGAATCTTGAATTCAGCCGGGACTAAGCGGATGCTTACGAAGCATGTTTCCTGCGGAAACATTTCAGGTGCTCACGTACCCCAAGTACGCTCCGCTCCTCAGTCCCTGCTTCATCCAATCTTCTCGGTGCTGAAAACCTGACTTTTTGAACTCACACTTTTAACAATATGGCTAAAGAAAAAGCCGCAGGCACGTGCCCTACGGCTTTGTATTTATTTATTCAAAAATGACAAGCAGAACAGGCAGTCACCCTCTGTCCGTAAATGTCCGTAATACACATTGCATATATGGAATCCTTCATGATACAGCCTTGCCAAATTATCATAGCCTTCACCCACAACCTCTCCCGACCCGGACTCTTCAGTCTCCGCGTCCTCCGCGGAAAGGGGTACAGGCTGCTCCGTTTCCGGCTCTTCCGCTCTTACGTTATCGCGCATGAGCATTTTGCGCAGCTGTTCGTTTTCAATCGTAAGCCGCTGGTTCTCTTCCAGCAGTTCCTTCACTGCAAGCTTCAGCTCACCCAGGTCATTATGCATCTGTCCCATTTGTGTTTCCATTTCGTGAATACGCGCAAAAACATTTAGTTTTTTATCCAAGATTCCACCCCGAAGCAACCTAATGGTTTACTTGACGACGACGTCGTCCATTGGAAGTTCCTTGACCTTGCTGATCTCGAATAGCTGTACATGCACCGTACGATGTTCTGCATTTATACCGACAACCTTGCCCTCTCCAAGAGAAGTAATGACCAGCTTGCCAACCTGTGGCAGCTCTTCCTTGGCACTCTCATAGTTATCATGCTCGAACTTGAGGCAGCACATTAATCTGCCGCACAGACCGGAAATTTTGGTCGGATTCAGGGACAAACTTTGGTCCTTGGCCATCTTGATGGACACGGGTTCAAAATCACCCAGCCATGATGAACAGCACAACACGCGTCCGCAGGGCCCTATGCCTCCAAGCATCTTGGCTTCATCCCGAACACCGATCTGTCTCAGCTCAATACGCGTACGGAAAATGCTGGCTAAATCCTTTACAAGCTCGCGGAAATCAACTCTTCCCTCGGCCGTAAAGTAAAAGATGATCTTATTGCGGTCAAATGTAAACTCAACGTCAACAAGCTTCATTTTAAGGCCATGGTCTTTAATTTTATTTAAACAAATACCGAATGCTTCCTGTGCCGCTCGTTTGTTCTCTTCAACAACCAGCGCATCCGCTTCTCCGGCAATACGAATTACTTTCTTCAGGGGCAGTACGACGTCCGAATCATTTACTTCCTTCTTGCCTACAACCACTTTGCCATATTCGATGCCGCGCGCCGTCTCTACGATCACGCAGTTATCCTTCTCCAAAGGAAGCTCGAGCGGATCGAAATAATACGTCTTACCCGCTTTTTTAAAGCGGACACCCACTACACTATACAAAAATAAACCTCCTTGTATGCCACTGGTACCTTAACTGAAGTCGTAACGTAATGGCCGCCATGGAAAGTTTAACGTTGCCTTATTACCAGCTCCGTCACATACGAAGAGTCCGCTGTCTTTAGGCGGTAATTGTACCGCCTGAATCCGACATCCCGATCAGAAGCTGCTCCACACACAGCTGACCGTTGACATTGTAGCGGAGCTTCTTCCTGCATTCCGCCGCCAAATCCATATACGAGACCCATTGTTCGGTGCTGCGGGTGATTGCCAGCTTGGAGATGCTCTCCAAGTGATCTATGAAAACAATGCTTTCTTGCCTTCCGTACCGGAAGTGCAGCATATCCTTGAACAGCAAATGAAACACCTGAAAAAAAGCGTCCAGATGCTCGGAGAGTCCTGTTTTAAAAATCTTCTGTTGAGCAAGTATAATAGATGAATTTCCTCTGCTCATGGACTCCTTCACTAATTGTAACACTACATTTCTAATTTCTGCAAACCAATTCTGCTGGATAATTTCTCTGCAGGAGTCCAGTCCTGAAGCCAAATGAACGGCGCAGCGTACCAACGCAGCAGGATGTCCCTCCCTAATCAGCTCCTGCATCAACATTTCAGGTGACAACGGTGAAAATGGAACACGCTGCGTTCTCGATTGAATCGTGGGAAGAAGAGCCTGTCCATTATCCGAGATCAAAATGCCGACTGCCGGCACCTGGGGTTCTTCCAGAAATTTCAGCAGACTGTTGGCTGCCTGAACAGTCATCGTATCCGCTTGACTGATTATATAGACTTTTGGATTTTCGGCTCCGGCACGGTAAGAAAAAAGCCGCTGCAGCTCTCGTATCTGATCTATTTTTATGCTTGCTCCATCCGGTTCTATAACAAAAAGATCAGGATGGTTGCCGTGCTCAATTTTTCTGCACTCCAGACATTGCCCGCAGGCATCATCCTTGAGCTCCCGACAAAATAAAGCCTGGGCAAAAGTAACCGCCATCTGCATCTGCCCGCTTCCCGGCGGGCCGCTAAACAGGTAGGCATGACTTACCCTTCCGGTACGGAGCGCATTTTGCAGCAACCGCTTGGGCACTTCCTGTCCGACAATTTGTTGAAAAGACATTCTATATCCTCGCTTTCCGCGAACGGATCAGTGATCCGATATGCTCGGCAAAAAATAATCTGCCGACCCGACAGGCAAGCAGATTGTACTGGTAACGGGTCAAAGCCGACCGTTAAACAAAATATAAGAGGGAAATTCTAGAAAGCAAGATTGATCAGCAGACCGCGAATTTCTCCGACTCCCTGCAATAGTTCAATTTTTCCCTGCTCTGTCTCTAATAATTCCTCGGCCATACGCAATAAAATGGAGTCAACTTCGTCAATCAATTTGTAGCGCTTGCTCCGTCCCCGCCGGTCCCATCCACGCGTATCCTTCATTGTTACTCCACGCCGAACCGTATCCTCCAGAAAACGCTTGACGAGCATTTTATACGCCTTCAGCTCACGAATTGTCATGGATCGGGCCAGCCTGTCTCCCTGCATTTGTATTTCCTTGAAGCGACGGTTCAGTTCTTCCTGAGTAGCCTGCTCTCCATTCTTGTGCATAATATCGGAGAAGCTTTTACTCTGAACAGGCTTGGAAGTCGAGTCGCTGGATGACAGGCTGCTTTGCAGCGGGCGGTAACCTGGATTGATTTTCATAACAATTGACCTGCTTTCTCCTGCTTCATTCATGCGGCAGCAACAGCGTGAATTGGAAATCAGGCCGCATAAACAGCTTTGGGGATGCATATTACGCTGTATGCCTAAGATATCGGCATAACAGCAGTAAATTTTATAGAGGTAGTTCAAAAAGTCATCTTTTGATCACGAAGGAAGTCAGGAAGCGGACTCGACATCGAATCTTGAATTCAGCCGGGCCTTCAGCATAGGCTTCGGTGCTGAAAACCTGACTTTTTGAACATCCATTTATAGATTAGAAATGTTCGAAACGGTCGACAGGCATGACGAACACAGTAGCTCCTCCGACCTGAACTTCTACAGGAAGCGGCAGATAGGAGTCGGTGGTTCCGCTCATCGGGGTGACCGGTGTGACCAGCTGTTCCCGTACCTTACAGCTGCTGCGGATGACCTCCATTACAGCTTCAACCTGGCTGTCATCTACCCCGATCATGAATGTAGTATTCCCGGCCCGCAGAAAACCGCCTGTACTGGCAAGCTTCGTCGCGCGGAAGTTCGCCTTAACCAGTCCACTGGACAGTCTGTTGCTGTCTTTATCCTGTACAATCGCAATGATCAGTTTCATCCTGTTTTCCCTCCTTAAATTCGTTACAAGGAACGAATCAACCGCATTTTGTCCCTTATACTTATATAATTAAACAAAGATGCTTAATAATCCTCCAAGACCCGCTTGGCAAGGACCTCTGTCATCTGCTGCAAAACCTGTTCAGGCTGCTGTGCTGCGTCAATAACAACGATGCGTTCCGGATACTGATCGACGAGATGCAGATAACCTTCTCTGACTTTATGGTGGAATGATATATCCTCCAAATCGAGCCGGTTCACTTCACTTTCCCGGTGAGCAGCTATTCTGGCCAGTCCAACCTCCGGTTCAATATCCAGATAGAAGGTGAGATCAGGCTGCCAGGAATCTACGGCAAAACGGTTAATGGAGCCTACCTCCTCCATGCCCAGTCCACGTGCGTAGCCTTGATAAACCAGGCTGCTGTCTACAAAGCGATCGCACAGCACGAGCATCCCGGATTCAACGGCAGGTGCGACCTTCTCCACCAGATGCTGGCGGCGGGCCGCTGCATACAGCAGAGCCTCGGTACGGGCATCCATATTGGTGTGCGCTCTGTCGAGAATTACAGACCGGATTTTCTCTGCTATTTCAATGCCACCCGGCTCCCTGGTCGACATATAAGGCAAGCCCCGGCTATCCAGGTACTTGGCAAGCTGCCCGATCATCGTTGTTTTTCCGGAACCCTCGCCCCCTTCCAATGTGATAAATCTGCCTCTGCCCTTCATACGTTCCCTGCTTTCTTTATCTTTAGATGTGAGAAAGTTCTCATCCTTTACAGCATCGTAAATCATACAACTATCTGACTTCCGGCGTGGAAAAGCGGAAGCCAAGCTGTCGTTACGTGAGCAATCTCCCACTACCTTCAATGGTGAGAGAGCTCAACATGCTTGTTCTTATTATAGTATACATTTGTCCCGTCTTACATCAAAGATATACCCGAATCGTGTTAAGCTTCTCATCGGCAGCTCCCTGACATTTCGCCCCCAGATCACGAAGCAGTTGAAGCCGTGCGGCCGTCTCTTTGCCAATCTTTTCGCCTGGGTAGAGAAGCGGAATGCCTGGAGGGTATGGGATGATCATTTCTGCAGATATATATCCGGCACTGGCCTCGATGGGAACTGTTTTCATTTTTTCCGGGGATACAGGGGTTAAACGAAACGATACCGGTTTGGAGACCATACATGCGGGTGTATTGTTCCACGTGGAAACATTCCTGTCATAAGAATGTATTTCCGGAAAGGCACTAGGTATTGGCGGATTTTTATCTTGCTTATGTATATGCACAAATGCCTGCACCAGGTGATTAGCGTCCGCTTGAGTAGTGCCCAGTGTGAATAAAAGAACAACATAACGCTCATCACTCATCTCCGGAACGCAATCTTGCTCCTCAAGCCTTCGCTGCAGCTCATATCCGCTCAAGCAGCCATAGCTGTCCCAAACCACAACCTTAAACGGATCCTGCAGGGCATAACCTTCGTTATTCGGTCCGGCTTCCGGCTGCAGGAGTTGAAACCTCGGTATCTCCCGTATCCCTTCCTTGAATGCCTGTACGGCCGCAAGGCCCTCTGTAAAAGCGGAGGGACCGTTCATATGAAGATAACGGCGCGCAAGGTCAAGCGATGCCATTAAAGGATAGGATGGACTTGAGCTCTGAATCATCGCCAATCGCTGACGGACAATTTCCCGGTTCAAGTACTTCCCTTGAATATGCAGCATCGCTCCCATGGTCATAGCAGACAGCATTTTGTGTGTAGACTGTACAGCCCCGTCTGCTCCATACGACATCGCCGAAGGCGGCAGGTCAGGATGCTGGCCGAAATGGGCCCCATGGGCTTCATCCACGAGAAGCGGGATACCGGCATGATGGCAAAGTTCAACGAGTGGCGTCAGGCTGGCTCCCATACCGTAATAATTCGGTGCAGTGACAAGCAGCCCCTTTGCCTGCGGATAAGCAGCTATGGCGGCAGCCACCGTGTCTGCTGATGGCAGTGTAGGTAGCCCGCTTGCCTCGTCTACATAAGGTTCCAGAAAAACAGCATCCGCACCCGCAAGCATTAACCCGTGCAGCACTGATTTATGAACATTTCTTTGTACCAGCAAAATATCCGCGGGCTCTGTGCATACCGTCAAAATCAAAGCCAGATTGCCGCTCGTGCTGCCCCCGACGAGGAAATAGCTTTCCTTAGCCCCGAAGCAATCCGCAGCCAGCTCCTGTGCCTGCCGAATTACTCCTTCCGGGTGATGGAGGTCGTCCAATCCTGTAATCTCCGTAGCATCAATTGACATGACCTCTGCCAATAAACCAGCTATATCTGTTTGATCATATAAATGGCCATTTTTGTGTCCAGGAACATGAAAGGATATCTTTCTTTGCTCCCTGTATTGAATCAGTGCCTCCATTAGTGGGGCCGACTGTTTATAGATCTTGGACATCGTGCATTCCTTTCGCTTGTTCAAATTTTCGCACAGAATCGTACTGCCTCCCATTTTATCGTATACCATGGGTAAATCCTATCTTCAGCAGGACCCATTCAACAAAAAAAGGCCTTAATAGGCCTCTGCTAAGCGTTTTTCTCCACCCAAAGCTGTTTTAACTGATGAATAAAAAAATGATATTTTGCATCTGTTGCATCCGTCTGTACCATTTCGGCCTCACAAGCATCACATATATATTCCGACAAGATTAATATACCCTCGGACTTGTAATGCCCGCAAATAATACAGCGATGCCCTTGTTCCTCTTGCATATCGAATCCCACCTTGATTCATTTACTATCAGTATTTGCTATCAGTATGGTGCAGTTTCTATTATTTTATACCTTTTCATAGCTGCAGTCATATTTATATACCTTATTCTAAGGCGGGAAAAGAGGTGTTTGTACCTGTCGGGCATTTAAAAAAATACATACTTCTTCCGATAATAGAAGAAAAGCAATTCAATTATGGAGACTGATATCTTACAATAGGCTTAACTTCCTCCTGCCTTTCTTTGGCTGAAGAAAGCAAGGACATCCTGAACTAGAATGAAGGGAATGACTGTTTCCAATGCTGGAAGACAACGGTACCAAAGCCACGTACTATCATTACAAGTTAATTAAAAAGGTGAATATTCACCGCCCCCTCCTATGGTGCTATCTATCACTGCCTATAATAATGCTTATTTTTCTTATTGCCGCTCTGCACTGGACGAGCTTCTTTCTCTTTGCGCTAGCTCTCCCCGTGATGATGTGGGTTCATTTTGTGATAACCCGTTCTTTTCTGGTCATTAAGGGTTCTCCCTTCCTTAAGCGCTGGTCTTATAATTGGAGGCTGCCTTGGCAAGGGTATATGCCTGAGCAATATGTAGGCTATCTTACGTTCAGTGCCATACAGTTTCATGTGATGTGGATCGGGTTTTGCTTTACAATCGTTTTCCTTTTCTTTTCCCCCCCGTCCTTCACCCTTTCCCTGCTGTTCTGGCACATATGGCTGGCCGCGCCTCGCTTGTGGGCCTTGTATTTGCTGAAACGGGAACGCAAAGACGGTATGATCAAGTTTAATAAGCAGGACGTATCCTACTATCAACAATAATAAGCCCCGATTACACTCTTCCATACTTGCCTGATACATACAAATTGTTGCCGTAATGGATTCAGTTCCGCTGAAACTTGATACATCTATAACGAAAAAGAGAGCTCCTAATCAGGGGCTCTCTTATCAATGCAAATGGATAAGTCTCAGAAATTAGCAGTATCCGTTATTCAGTGGTTTCAATCGTCTTCACTTTGACCGTAGGCTTCTTATCCCTCGGTACCAGGACTGTGAAAAAGCCATCATGCACCGACAAGTGCACGATCTGGCCGTCCTTTTGAAACACCTTTTGGCTGCCTGAAGATTGGGAGGTCTCTTCTTTCCATCCCCAAGCGGCAATTTCCTGTAAATAGGGATCCGGAATTTCATCGCTCTCTTTAATACTTGGCAGAGCATAACGAACATAATCTATTTCAGAACTTTGGCTTGCACGTTCTGTTTTATTCGCTTCCTTAGGTACCGGGAATGCCTTCTGGTTAGCTGCACCCTCAAACGCCGTCCAAGAAGGCTCTTGTGCGCCACAACCGGCAAGAATCGCTACAGCGATACTCAATAGCATTGTAATCAAAGGCCATTTATTTCGCCGCATGCTCTTCCCTCCTTCCCAGCCTGACTGAACAAACGGTCTTCTTCCCTCTTTTCCAACAAACCATAGATGACCGATAGGTTTAGCAGATTGAACCATAGTAAATTATAGCCTGTTTACATGGCTTTTCCGTAACAAAAATGTTACCTTCAAAATGTAGGTATACCATTACTAAGATCTAGTAATACAAATCCAACAAAAAAACCACCATCGTTACTCGACAGTGGTTTTTTCGTGCCTGGCAACGTCCTACTCTCCCAGGACCCTTCGGTCCAAGTACCATCGGCGCTGGAGGGCTTAACGGTCGTGTTC
>NZ_JBHIRX010000031.1:0-59917 GCF_042138595.1 Paenibacillus terreus
ATCGACCTCACCGGATTTGGGTTCCACTCGACTGAGTGAATCAAATTCGGTGAGCACTATCGAAAGAGCGATTAAGCTCATTTGAATCTGACGAGATATCATATCTCATTTCGCTCAGGTTTTCATACAGTCATAGACATGCACCAAAAACCTTCGCGGTGGATTTTGCTTCGCAAAATCCTCTCACTCGTTGTTCAGTTTTCAAAGATCAAACTATCATTCTCGCAACCGCATCATTCTCTCAAGCGGCCGGAATTAGAATATATCATGTATTCATTCATGTTTGCAAGCATTATTTTTTTCAGCTCGCTCACGGCGTCTCTATCAACGACCGGAATTAGAATATATCATAAATGAAAATGTAATAGCAACGAGAATATTTTCCCATTAACGATATTTTTATCCTTCGATATTACAGCTTCCTTATTTCAATTTCCCTACTCAATGAATAACGGGAACTTTCATTGAATATAATGCTTCGCAACGGAGAAAGGCGGAAACAACATTTCTGCTTTACTCCGTTTTTTAAAAATTTAAAGCACTCCATACATAATAGTTTACTCTAATTTAACAAAATCAAGCTAAGGTTGAATGTACATTCATTGGGTGTATAACTTTTTGACATGTGTTCAGAATCATAAGGGAGGATTGATTTTGAAAACTAACTGGCCCAAAAAGAAATTTCTGATTGCATCCTTATCTGTTTCCGTACTATTGATGGCTTATGCTGTACCGGAGCGTTACCAGGAGCTGCTTACACGTGCTTCCGGGCTGGGCAACAACCGTATTGTTGCAGGCATGCACTCGCCTTTTGATGTTATGGGGGGGGCGGAGAATTTGATACCTTCAAAGCCTTCGGTTTATCCGATAAATACAAGGTAAATGTGAGTTACACCAGCCGTAATGTACAAATGGAGATCACAACAAAATAAAATCAAACACCGAAAACCCATCGGGGAGATTGCTCCCTGATGGGTCTCTCTTCTTGGTATATGAGAACTTGATATAAAGCCAGCCTTTACAAAGTAACCCGATATTGACCCAACGTTGAATCCGGAGTAATACAAACTCCCTCATTTGTTGCTTCCCATCGGCCCCCAGCCACGGCTCCCACTTCCTTGATACCGCGCAAAACCATTTTCCATGGCTTGCCCGCACCCTCAGCCTGAATGAAAATGCTGCCATCTTCCCTTTGCACACTGATATTCAGTTCAGCTTCAGCCGCCGTGCTGTACACAGTTACCTCCGCATTACTCCGATCCTGAAGCTCAAACAGGTGCAGTTCAACTCCATCGGCATAATCATAATCCGGGCGCTGGTCATTCTGTCCTACAACGACGATGCTGTTTTCACGAACGAAAAACGGCAGGCTGAAATAGTTATACTGCTCACTGTACCATTTTCCTCCTTGCACTACCTCTCCTGTCAGGAAATGCGTCCACCTTCCCTCCGGCAAGTAATAGCGGCCTTCCCCGCGATCATTGAAGATCGGAGCAACGAGCAAAGAGTCGCCCAGCATATATTGCAGATCAAGCGGCGCGCAGTTTGCATCCTTCGTAAATTCGAGCACCATAGCACGCATCAGCGGAAGGCCCCTGCGCGAAGCTTCGACCGATTGAGCGTAAAGATATGGCATGAGCCGGCTTTTCAGCTTGGTAAAATAACGCAGCACATCCACAGACTCTTCATCAAAAAGCCATGGCACACGGTACGACTGATTGCCATGCAGTCGGCTGTGGGAAGAAAGCAGCCCAAACGCGGTCCAGCGTTTGTACAAGTCCGGGGCAGCCGTCTGTTCAAAGCCGCTGATATCATGGCTCCAGAAGGTAAACCCGCTCAATCCGAGCGAAAGTCCGCCGCGCAGCGTCTCCGCCATGGATGCATAAGTCGCCGAACAGTCGCCGCCCCAATGCACCGGAAACTGCTGGCTGCCTGCCGTAGCCGAACGGGCGAACAGCATCGCTTCATTTTTGCCGCGGCTTTCTTCAAGCGCCTCGAACACGGTTTTATTGTATAGATACGTATAGTAATTATGCATTTTCACCGGATCGGAGCCGTCAAAATACACCACATCCGTCGGAATGCGTTCGCCGAAATCCGTTTTGAAGCTGTCCACTCCCATATCCACCAGTTCAATCAGCTTGTCTTTAAACCATCGCACCGCAGCGGGATTGGTGAAATCCACAAGCCCCATGCCGGATTGCCAGCGGTCCCATTGCCACACGCTTCCGTCCGGATTTTTGACCAGATAACCGTTCGTTTTGCCCTCCTTGAACAAATATGATTTTTGTCCGATGTAGGGATTGATCCAGACGCAGATATGAAGCCCTTTGTTCTTCAGCCGGTCCAGCATTGCCTGCGGATCAGGGAAAACATCTTCATCCCATTTAAAATCACACCATTGGAACTCCTTCATCCAGAAGCAGTCAAAATGAAATACATGCAGCGGAATATCCCTTTCCAGCATCCCGTCGACAAAGCTATTGACCGTTGCTTCATCATAATTTGTCGTGAACGACGTCGTCAGCCATAAGCCGAAGGACCATGCGGGCGGAAGAGCAGGCTTTCCGGTGAGAGCCGTATAATTTTCAAGGACCTCCTTCATGGAGCTGCCGCCGATGATGTAATATTTCAGGCTTTCTCCGGGAACGCTGAATTGCACCTTGGATACATTTTCCGAGGCTACTTCATAGGACACCCGCTCGGGGTGATCCACAAATACGCCGTAACCGTAATTCGAAATATAGAACGGAACATTTTTGTACGCCTGCTCGCTGCAGGTTCCCCCGTCTTCGTTCCACATATCGACAACCTGGCCGTTTTTCACAAACGGAGTAAACCGCTCTCCCAGGCCATAAATGTATTCACCAATGCCCAAATCGAGCTGTTCACGCATATATGCCGTGGCATCAGATGCAGATTTGATATAGGCCGGTCCTTTATAACCTGAGCCGGTCAGTCGGCGGCCATCATATTCATAGTCTACCTTCCATCCGTCCTGCGAATCAATGTTCACGCTCAACGCTCCGCTGGTGAGGCTGACTTGCCCGCTCTCTTTTTTTACGGCAATTTCAAGATTCTCTTCCTGATGGATTTCGAACTTGGGCAGGACTTCATCCAGATCATTGTGGATATATTCCACGGCAATCACATTTTTCATTGGAGAACTGTAGCGCACCGTGAGCAGCGTGGTGTTGAGTGTATTTCCTTTATGCTCTATTTTTTTGGTCGATGCAAAAACAGTCACAGATTCCGCGTCGGTTTGAATATCCCGGATTTCCACAGGGTACAGTACATTCAGTCCGGATCTTACATGCCAGTAGCCATCGGTAAATTTCATCGTATGGTTATCTCCTGTCTTTATTCGATAATTAGTCTTTCATGGATCCTGCTACAATTCCGCCCACAACATAACGCTGCAGAGCGACGAAAATGATGATGATCGGCATGGCCGCAATGGTCGCCACCGCCATCAAATTGTTCCATTCCGTGCCATATTGGCCAATAAAGCGGTACAGGCCAAGGGTCAACGGGCGTACGCTGTTTTCGGTCGTCAGGGTCAAGGCGAAAATGAAATCCCCCCATCCGAACAGGAAGCAGAACACGGCAACCGTCATCATGCCAGGCACAACAAGCGGTAAAATGATTCTTGTAAACGCTGTAAACTTGTTGCAGCCGTCGATAGCTGCGGCCTCTTCAAGCCCTTTGGGAAGCGCCAGAAAGGAAGGTCTTAGAATCAGCACCGCGAAGGGCAGCGCATGAATCATATCCGCCAGGATCAATCCCAGATAGCTGTCCACAAGCTGAAGCTTGGAAAACATGATGAATAATGGCATTGCCATCGTAATTCCAGGCAGCATTTGAATGGCAAGCAGCAAAATCAGCAGAATGGATTTGCCCCGGATATCAAGCCGGGCGAGCGCATACGCACCCGGTACGGCAAACAAGAGGGACATCACCATCGTACCGATGGCCACGATAAAGCTGTTGCCGATGTAATGGAGCATATCCTGATTATTGATGAAGTTATCGACATAGGCAGTGAACGTTGAGTTCATCAAGCCAAACTCCGGAGGGGTCTGAAACAGGCCCGTGATTGGAGTCAGCGACGTTTTGACCATCCAGTACACAGGAAACAAAAAGATGACGGTGATGATGACGGCAATGACGGTCAGGAAAATGTTTTTTCGGCTTTGCTCCATCCTAATGCGCCTCCTCCTTGCTCGTCATACGCAGGTACACCATTGCGATCAGAATCAGAATGACAAACATAATCATGGATACGGACGCTCCCTGGCTGAACTCGAACTTGGTAAAGGACATCTGGTACGAATAGATCGGCAATACGTTCGATGAATTCACCGGACCACCGGCGGTCATGATAAAGATGATGTCGAATACTTTGAACGTATTGATGATACCCAGCATGATCAGAATGAGGATGGTCGGCCTCATCAGCGGCAGCGTAATATGGCGGAACTGCTTCAATTTGCCTGCACCATCCAGTTTGGCGGCTTCATACAGCTGCTCAGGCATTCCCTGCAGACCAGTTAACAAAATAATCATGTTGAACGGAATGCCCACCCAAATGTTCGCAATAATCGTGGACAGCAGCGAAGTGGACTGATTGCTTAGCCAGCTGTACGGCTCATCAATGATGCCGAGGCTTTGCAGGATGAAATTCACGACCCCGTAATCCCCATTCAGCATCCATTGAAATACGGAAGCCGTTATGACCATCGGCAGCATCCAGGCGAGCAGCATTAATGAACGCATCAGGTTACGCCCCGGAAATCTGCGGTTGAAAAACAGCGCCAAAGCAAATCCTATTCCGAATTGAAAAACAAGGCTGAATACCGTAAATACGATGGAGTTCCGTAAAGCCGTATAGAACACGGGATCTTTGAACGTGCTTACATAATTCTCGAAGCCGACAAAATGATGCTCCTTCTTGAAGTTATATACATTAACATCCTGAAGGCTTAGCGTGATGTTATAAACGATCGGGAACAGAACAAACACAAGCATGAACAGCACGATCGGCAGAACGAACAGATAGTTGTTCCATGAGGAAAACGATCTGGAGGAGCGTTTTGCCGGAGTCATTGCAGAGTGCGCCATCCCGAATCCCCCCTTTCTATTCTTCTTGTTGTTCCTGAAGCAGTGAGGCTATAATGGCACCGGCCGACTTGACGGCCGCTTCCGGTGTTTTGGCTCCCGTCAGCGCTTCCTGAAGCATGGTCTGAATCGCCTCCGAAATGCTGGCGTAGTTCGGACCGTATGCTCTCGCTTTTGCCACCTGCATACTGTCGGCAAACACCTTCATCTGCCTGTCTTCCTGCCAGAAGGGATCCTGAAGCAGATCGCTGCGGCTCGGCAAGCGGCCATTCGTTTTGAGCAGCTCTTTCAGCCGCTCCGGCTCGTTGGCGAACTGAATTACATCAAAAGCGATATCCTTATGCTTGGAGGCCTCTGAGATAGCCCAGTTTTCTCCGCCAAGCACAGTTGCTGATTGCACATCCGATGGGAGCTTGACAACATCCCAGTTTACTTTTGCGTTCTTCTGCAGAAAGGGAATCTGCCATGTTCCGTTCACCATCATGGCTACCTTGCCGGCGGCAAACTGGGTTGCAGTATCCGATTGCTTTTGCGTGATCACGTCTTTGGACATCAGCCCTTCATTTACCATGTCTGTTAACATGGTTAGCGCTTTCAAAGTTCCCGGTGAATCAAAATCCGGAATGTCCGAACCGGCCTGCAGCACGAACGGCAGGAACTGAAACGTTCCTTCTTCCGTTTTAACAGCGCTTACAGCAAAACCAAATATATTTTTATTCGTCAGCTTTTTGGCCGCGGCCTGCAGCTCATCCCAATTGGTAGGAGGCTGTAATCCTGCTGTTTTGAAAAGATCCGTGTTGTAATACAGAGCAAGATTGTTGCTTCCGACCGGCACGCCATAATTCCGGCCATTGTACACGGTTGATGACCAAGGTCCCTCGATGTAATGCTTGGCCTGCCCCCACTTTTCTATCTCTTTTGTAAGGTCCGCAAGCACACCGGCAGCCGCAAAGGTTTGGTGGTCCGCGCTATCGATCCAGACGATATCCGGACCCTGGTTGCCAATGGACCCGAGCAGCAGCTTGGTCTTAATATCCGAGTAAGATACATAGGTCCGTTCTATCGTGATATTGGGATGTGCTTCCTCATACTCGGAAATGATTTTGTTGATGGCTGCCACGCTGGCGTCACTGGTCATCGTGTCCCACCAGGTGATTTTCACTTTATCTCCCGATCCCCCTGAATTCTGGCCCGGGGTGCAGGCCGTCATAATAAGGATCAGGCACATGACAATTGATAGCGCCTTCATTTTGCCGATCACGATAAGTCCCCCTTTATGCTTTTACTCTGTTGCCATGATGGATGTATGGTTAACGCCAACGGGCGCTGAGCCCACTTATCTGTGGCGGAATTTTCGAAGTCGTTTTTTAAAGCCATATATGAAATCCTGCGTAAAGAAGGCATTTCGATTGAAGATGAGGAAAAATGTCATCGTATGTTGGAACAAAAATCACATGAAAAACCACATGATTAAAGAACAATCGTATGGTGAAAGAAAAAAATCGAAATAATGATGTCAAAAAGTATTTAATGATGTACGTACATCATTTTATTGTGTAAAGCACGCATCCTTACTCCTGCAAGAGTCAGAATAAGGTGCTGATGCTTTTGTTAAATGTAATAACGGGCATTTTCCTTCGTTACAAGCTCCAGCTTCGTGATGTTCTCCCGCATGTTGATCTTCTCGCCATAGGCCAAATGGGCAAATAAAGTCTTTACGGTGAGATAGCCCTGGTTCACTGGGTCCTGGCAAATCGTTGCGGTCACGACATTTCTGCGCAGGAACTCAAAAATTTCCGTTGTAATGTCATGCCCAACCAACGCCACCTTGCCTGCCAATTCCGCCTTCTCCAAATGAGCAGCCACTACCTGCAGCTTGGCGCTTGTCACATAAACAGAATCGACCTGGCTGAATAAATCCGCAAAGGTATCCGGGTTCTCATACTCTTCCTGCTTAAGCTTCAGCATCTGTGTCATTTCCACATTGCCGTATTCAGCAATGACTTCCCTGAAGCCCATTATCTTTTGCTGCATCTGAAACGTCGTGGCCGAAGGCACCGAGGAGGCGTCCGAAGTAATGAGGCCAACTCTGCCGTGGCTTCCGGAAAATTTGCATAGTAGGTCTGCGGCCAATCTGCCCGCAATGCGGTAATCACAGCCTACATAAAACAGCCGCTTGCTGAGCGGAGAGTCATTATTGAAGGTGCAAATGGGAATGCCACTGTCGATTCCTTTGTCGATAATATCCGCCATTTCCTCGGAATCATTGGGCGAGATCGCAATCGCATCAAACGTCTTGGACTCAATCAGGTCCATAACGACCTGCTTCTGCTTCTCCAGGTCATACTTTTCGGATTTGAACAGCTCGATATGAAGCCCATAATCTCTCAGCTCCTCATAGGCCGTCCGAACCCCCCTCTCAATTTGGTCCCAGAAATAATCCGGCAGCTCCGGGAATACAATCGCCAGCGACAATTCCTTCTTCCGCGACAAAAAACTGGCTGACTTGTTCGGGGTATAATTGAGTTCCTGCAATTTATCCATCACTTTGCGGTACGTTGCAGGCTTGACATTACCCCGATTGTTCAGCACCCGATCCACCGTCGCCACCGAGATTCCGATCATCTGCGAAATTTCCTTGAGCGTCAATCTTCTGTTATCGTTCATATTTTCCAACCTCGGATTGTATGCGTTCTCAAAATGGATAGAAAGCTATTTTATTTATTTCAAATTCATCATAATCTTTGCGGCAAAAGCTGTCAATGTCTTTGTGATGTTAACATCGATAAAATGATGTTCGTACATCAGAAAAAAACTGAAGCCAGCTTGATTTCTGGTCAATGGCAAAGATTAAGTATACAGCCTTTTGTTGAAAACAGCATGGAACCTCGATCTTTAGAAATCGTGGTTCCATGCTTCATCATTACGTAGTCCATACCTAAACATTGTAACTCAATGCTACTTTTTAAACCCCAATATGACTACCAAGCTTCTACTTCAAAATCTGTAATTCGGTTTATCTCCCAAGTACATTGGTTTTATAGTTTTTGGAGCATATTATAGATCATTTCTGCAGCTTCAGCGCGGGTAACATTATTTTTCGGACGGAAAGTTCCGTCTGGGTACCCTTTTACCAAAGATTCTTGGGTTAGCCCCATAACCTCATCCTTGGCCCAAACAGAAATTCCATTCTCATCTTTGTATACTTTACTGATTTTTCTCCGAGGTAACTCCTGTAAGGCATTTCCAATCATTTTGCTGGCTTGTTCCCGATTGATTACAGCGTCTGGAGCAAATATGTTTTGACTGAAGCCACGAGCAACGACATAAGCGATAGCCGTCCGCAACTCAGAAACATACCATCCTCGTGAGTCGATATCTTTAAAGGTCAGTTCCGTTTCGGATGCTTCCGGAAGCTTAAGGGCGCGAACCATCATGGCCATATACTCGGCACGTGTAACGGCCCGGTTTGGTTCAAAGGTACTTTCTGTCGTTCCTTCAACCACACCTATAGCAGCCAAGTATTTGACTTTATCCCGACTGAAAGTTTTATCAATATCGACAAATGTTTTCTCATTACCTGAATCCGTTTCGGAGTCTACCATGTCTATTGGCATCTGTAGCTTTACAGGAGCTGGAATCGGAGCAGACGGCTCTTCGATGACCGTCGTTCGGCCACCGCCACCGCCTCCCCCTCCACCACCGCCGGAACCAACAGAAGGATTGGTATCTGTCCGTACCGAAAGCTCTTTCGATTCAGACTTTACTCCTCGGTTATTCTCCGTCCAAACGGTAAAGGTGTAGCTCGTTCCAGGAAGCAGTTCATTTTTAGTAAATGAATTTGCTTTACCGCGATATACCTCTTTTCCAGCTAATGATACAACCACGGTTTCGTTCGGCTGTACACGTTCAAAATACAAGGTAGCCGAATCGGTCGTATGTTCACTGCGTAATGTGAAATCCCCTGATGGTTTCGTCTCAAAGATAGCTGATAGCATTCCTCCGCTTCCGCTGGTGTTGACGGGCTCCACTGAAACCTTAAATGTTTGAGAGCTGTTCAAGGCGCCCAAATTATATACCAAACCTGTGATCTCTTCGATAACTTGTCCATCCAGATAGACTCGGTAGAAATCGGCACCGTTGACTTCTTTCCAAGTAACCACTGCGGAAGATGATGTAATTTCAGACACCTGAAGAGAGCCTTCCTGCATATCGCTCGGAAATGCCCGCCAAGTGAATGGGCTGTAGTTTCCCTCTCCATTTTCATTCATAGCAAAGACACGGAAGTGGTAGAGTATACCTGGCAAAAGGCCATTTACATATACAGCTGGTTCTATAACTTCCCCTATTTTCCCTACACCTTCTTGCTCTACACGATACGCTGTAGCACTCTTTGATGGTGCCCAGGTCAAGGTAAATGACTTGTCTTTCTCATTCGTGCTTTTCAGCCCCTGTGGAGCTGACGGCAGTGTGAGCACACTATCGCTTATTTCTTTTCCAAAACCGGAAGCATTACCACTGGCCACGTTTGCTTTGTAGGTGGTTCCGCCCTCAAGGCCGGTGAATACAGCGAACGTATCCGAAACGGTCATCGTCTGTCCATTCATGCTTACCTGATACTTGGTCGCGCCAGACACTGCATTCCAGTTCACTTTGACACTCTTCTCCCCAATATCGGTGAATTGAATTCCATCCACCTGTAGCGGAAGCGTCAGTGCGTAGGCAGCTTCTGTTACTCCTAAACCGCTTCGGTTATATGGTTGAATTGTAAATTGAGCTGATTGACCGGCTGGTAGATCACTTATCGTAATCTCGTTCTGACCAGCTTCCAGCTGCATTGGCGTCCCTCCATCCATGGATAACCAGTACCCTGCTGCCCCTCGTACAGGTCTCCAACCTAGCCTGATCCAATCCTCGCCTGCTTCCAAGCTGTGAAAGTTTTCGGCTTTGGCCGGAAGGGTAATAAGATCAAGCCTCGCTTCATCCCCACTGCCGGACTCGTTGGTAGCTGTCAATCGGTAACTGTACTCGGTACCGGAATTCAATCCGATATCATGGAAGGCGTTATACACGTCGTCGTACACCGTCATTCCGTCTCGTTCAAGTCCATAGTAGGTTGCGCTTGTTACGCTGTCCCACTGTAGATCAATGTCTCGTTCTCCGACCTGGATATATGTAAATCCAGGAGATGCCGGGAGTGACATAATAGACTGGTGTGTTGTTGTGCCTTCCCCGCTCTCATTGATTGCTGATATGGAAATGTCATAGAACGTAGCCGGCTGCAGGTTCAGCACAGGAGCATACACGCTGCTTGTAACCGTCTCATTGAACACTTCCTGCAACGTATCGGCTTGAACTGCTCTCAAGCGGTAGGAAGTTGCCGACTGCACAGGATCCGCGCTGACCAGCACCTGACTTGAATCATTTTCTACCGGTGATACTGACATATGCTGCGGAGCGGCAGGCAGCGTTAGAACCTCTACTGCGCTGCTGGTTGCTTTCCCGACATAGTTACCCACTTCCAGTTCAAGCGGATAGCATGTGCCCGGCTGCAGCCCCGTAATGGTAAGTACATTTTCTGGGTAATCAGCCGTGAAACGCTGGCCTGCTGACCGGTTGTACAAGGTGTATTTATAGCCGTCCGTATAGGCAGATCCACTTGGTAAAGACCATTCCAGGACCGCCTCGTCCTGTTTTACCGACTGTACCGATAAACTTGGAGCCTCCGGCTTTTTCTGTAAGTGAAGCGGTTTAGAAACAGTAATCTCTTCGTTCCCCACCCGGTCCACCGCTTTGGCATGGATGTACCAAATGCCTTCATCCTGGATTTTTAATTCCGCCCGGTTATCAGCTGTTATATCCCAAGTGGTCGGCTCGTCCAGGGAGTTCGTTACTTTGTAATATCGTTCTTTGACGCCCGAGCCTTCATCTGAGAATGCAATAAAAGCACGAATGTCATCATCCGACCAGCTGCGGCCGTCCGGCGAGATATCTATAGACGGTGCCTGCTTATCGATATATACCGTCTTACGGGTTATAGCACTCACGTTCCCTGCAGCGTCAATGGTGCGTGCAGAGATCACCGTTGTACCATTCTCCGTAATACTGCCACTGCTGCCCTTCTCGAATGCTCCATTCCCGATTTGATACTCATAATAAAACGGGCTGAGCAGATCCGTGCTGCCATTCACGGTGAAATCCACATTGCCGGCAGTATAGTCCTCTTCTGTCGTAGTAATCACCGGCGCGCTTGGTGCTGTTCTATCTACCACAATGCGCAACGGTTCCGCATCCGCCTCATTACCGGCCTTATCCATGGCTTTGGCATGGACATACCAGATCCCCTCATCTGTGATCGTTGTCTCTGTGTCACTGTCGGCCGGTATCCAGGTCTGCGGAGCATCAGGTGAATCGGAAACCTGAATATATCGTTTGTCGATGCCAGAAATAGCATCATCAAACTTGAAAACGGCATGAATGGCATCTTGAGCATATTCAGCGTCCGCAGTCACGGTAACAACCGGTTTTGTCTTATCGATCGTCAGATTATAGATGGCTTCCTCGCTGACATTTCCTGCCTGGTCATACGAGCGGGCCGTGATCACGGTCATTCCTTCAGCGGAGACGATAAAATCATCTGCCGCATCAACCGGCCACTTGAACTGTGTTGCTCCGGACAAAATGTACTCTGTTCGATGTATACCCGATCCTGTGTCCGTTCCTGGGCGGATATGCACGCTCACATCTTCATTACTTGGCGAAGCCTTGCTTACTTCAATCACTGGCGCCGTTGGGCTGGTGATATCAATGAGAACCGTGACACTTGTTTCTTCCCCTACGTTACCTACATCGTCTGTGGAACGCGCGGTAATGACCGTCTCCCCTTCCATGCCAGCCGGAATAATGAATTCGGAGCTGTACGGCTGCCAGCCTTGATTTAGGGTTCCTTCCAATTTGTATTCCGTTAAGCTGACATCCTGGTCGGCCGGTGGTTCAATAGTGACCCTGACATCGCGGTTGGACACAGTTTTGGATGGATGAATCTTCGGCAGGCCGGGGCTTGTCCGGTCAATCTGGATCGTTTCCTCGGTCACGTCACTGATATTTCCTGCTTTATCGATGGTTCGCGCCCTGACCACCGTAATCCCCTCAGTTGAAATCGTGAACGGAGCTGCGGCTTCTTTCCAATCAGCATTCTCAGCGCCGCTTAATGCGTATTCTGTTTTCTCTACCCCCGAAAACGTATCCGTTCCAGATACGATACTGACAGTAACATCCGTCGCTGTTTTACCGATAGGATCCGTCATGATTACCGGAGTGGTCGGCTTGGTCGTATCGATTTTGACTGCCGCCGTGCTTATGTCGCTCAGATTACCAACGTCGTCAAAGGAGCGGGCAGTTATGGTCGTCTCTCCTTCAACGGCGGGAACGGAAAACCGTCCGCTGTATGCCTGCCAGTTTTGCGTCACCGCACCATCGAGCTTAAATTCCGTACCGCTTAAATCGCTATCTGCAGCGGGCACAATTTCCACAAGTATTGCCGCATTTGATAGAGTTTTTGACGGTACGATTGTAGGCTTTGCGGGTCCTGTTTTGTCGATGTGGATGATAACAGTCTTAACGCTGCTGATATTGCCTGCGTTATCCACGGTTCTCGCACTGACCGTTGTCTGTCCTTCATTGTCCACCTTGAAGGAAGCCGAGTAGGTCTTCCAATCCGAAACGGTGGCTCCGGAAAGAGCATACTCCGTTCTGGCCACTCCGGATCTTGCGTCCGTTCCTGGCACGATGGATACGGTAACTGCTGTATTGGATTTCCCCGTCTTGTCCGTCGTTATCGTCGGAGCTGTCGGGGCCGTTTTATCAATTTTAGTATCCAGTTCTGAAATAGGCCCTATATTGCCTGCATTATCTACAGTTCTGGCATAAATAATGATGCCCTCCTGGGTGACATTTATGGCAGATACATAATCCGTCCAGGCACCGTTTGCCCCGATACGGTACTGGCTCTTTAACACACCGCTTCCACCGCTGTCCGCTCCATGCTGGATGGTCACAACTTTATCTGCGTTGGAGTATGCAGGATTGTTGATCAGTAGAGTTGGTGCTCCCGGCGCAGTCTTATCGACGATAATCGTACCGGTATATCCGACTGAAGTAGAGCCACCGTAACCATCATTGACTGAAATCCTAAGACCGTAACTGCCCTGGGCCAATTCGCTTGCCGACCAGGTAAGGTACCATGTACCGTCTGATACGCTCACGGACTTGCTTACTCCCGCAAGGCTTCCGCTGACTGTCATGAAGTCTCCATCCGGATCATTGACGTAACCCGATACTGTTAGGTTTGTATAGCCCGATGCGTCTGATAGGTACTTCGTTCCAGATGTCGCTATGGATAGGTTTGGGGCAGCATTCACGACACTGTCCTTTACATACCAGTATCCTTCTGAGTGCCTCCCGTTGTCCGGATAAGCGCCATCTGCGGCCTGAAATGTTGTAAGATAGGCTCCTCGGGAGTACGAGTAAGAGTTAGGCTTTGCGATATAGGTTTTACCGAATAAATCTTTTTTTGAGCCATCTGTGTCCCAACCTGTGCTTACCCAGAGTGTATTGCTTGGTCTATCTTCCACAGTAGTACCTTGATTATCGCTATTTGTTATTTGAGAAATATATGGGTAATCAGTATATTCATATCCACCTGTGTTTCCTGAAATTTTTGCTTGTGTATAATCTCCGCCCAGGGAATAAATGCCCGTTGTGGGATTGAAAGAATAAGACTCATATGCTCTGACAGTAATTTGTCCATTCCTGACATGGCCCGCAGGGAGGTAATCGTAATCAGCAGCTTGACCTAATGCACGCGGATCCGTCCACGGCCCGTTTGGTGTAGTGACCACCTCATATTTAGAGTAGTTGTAGAGATGCCCTGCAGCTGCAGCTTTCGGTGTATACGCAGATACCAGAGGGAACAGCAAGACGATACTCAAAAGTAGCGCTATCCCTCTTTTCCCCCAGAAGGACGGATGATCTATCTTTTCAAGACTTCGATTATGCTGCTCGGCCCCCCGTTTTCTCCTTCGCCCAGGCGATTTTGCAAGCGAGGCCTTTTGATTTGCGCGGCGCTCTTTGGCTGGCAAAACCACTACTTCATCAATGAGGTGCAGCTGTCCATCATAGCTCACCAGCTTATGAATTGCAGAAGAAACAAAGCTCTTCATTCGCTGCATGAATGGAATATCTGATTCTGTTTGATTGCTAAACCCTAGGGCTGCCCATTCCGCAGCTGTATGCATGGCCGGACCAGCAGAAGCCGCCGATCGAATTTTGGCATCTGTCGTAGCAATATTACTCTCCACCATTGATTCACCTAATGTGCGGGCATACACCGTTGTTCTGCCTTCTTTGGTAATGGTAAAAGGCTCCGTATAGTCAATCCATGAACCAAACTCACCCAACCGATACTGGGTTGTCTCCATGCCTGAGCGACTCCCGGTAATGGTGATGAGAACAGGCTGCTCCGTGTATTCGGAACTGCTTAACTGGATATTTGGCGTAGCAGGGCGTGTCTTGGAGATATTTGTTGTAGCTTGAGCTACTCTACTGCTGTTCCCAGCATGATCCAGCGTACGGGCATAGATGACCGTATCTTGATCCGGAATGCGAATAGGTAAACGGTAATCCTGCCATTCACCGTCACCAATCCTGTACTGACTTTTCAATACACCACTGCCTCCTGCATCCGACCCATCCTGAAGTGCAAGCTGCTTTTCATCACTATCCCAGCTTACATTGTTCACCAGAATGTTCGGCATATCAGGTGCAACACCATCTTTATTTGATGCATTTAATTCATTGTTATCCGAATTTTTGTTTTTTTCAACAGCTTCTCCTCGCTCCGGATCCGTATCCAAATGATTTAGCTCCGAAAGAGAATCTGAAGAACTTCCTATAGGTAATTCAGCATTCTTCAATTGACTTCCTATCTCTGGCATATCGGTCGATCCGTAAACCGCCGGGCCGAAATACGGATTAAAAATACCCGTTGCCAAGATCATCAGGAGAAGAATGCTCATGCATCTTCGCAAAACGTCTCGCCTCCTCTACATGTTAATGGGTTACAGAGGATCTGAAGTCATCATAGCTGGACAAATTCGCATGATAATAGGCAACGTCTCCGTCCGGAGCTGTAAATTCGTGACCATACTTATCCTGAGTTGCATTCCTGTACCCTTCCAGCTGCCATTGGTTATCCAGCGGTGTGTTATTCCCCGGCAATCTATAGTACCGCAGGTGCGGCGCATCGGCTCCATCCTGATAGGTTTCAATGTTGAAGTTCACCACGATATATCCGTCTTTCAGGAAAATCGGTGAATGGTCCGTTAGCTTGTTGGTTCTGCCGTACTCTGCAATATTGAACCCGGCTGGTACTACATACGGAGCCGCCGGCAAGCTGTATTCTCCGTACCATTTTTGCACGGATGCTAACGCCCGGCCCGGATCTACGCTTTTCGGTATATTGGATGCAGGTCCAATCAATGTTCGTACCCGCTGGTTCAAATCCAGTAAACTGTACAAACCTATGGTGCTTTTCTTGCTTGATTGCTTTAGAAAATCGGTGAAGCCATAGGTTTCCACATATTTTGCGGTATTGCTCAGTTCCGTCGCAGAAATGTTCCGCATCGGGCTGTTCAGAACGATACTGCGGGTCACTGTGTCCTGGCTCGAACCGATCTTTACAAATTTTTGCCCCGTGCTCTGATTGTGATAATATAAATCGGCCTTTTGCCGCTTGGTTCCATCTTTGCTTACGAAATAAAAGGCCGGTACGATCTTCACATGATCTTTTGCGCCGAACATATTGCCTTTCGTTTTAAAATCAAATTTGAAATGATAGCCTGTCTTGATGGCCACGTTTTTATATCCATCATTCGGGTGGCTTCCTGGCAGAATGGGAAGAATGAATGGCGGCTTATTCCCGCGTGCAGCGCCGTCAATAGAGTTCGGCCCGACCCAGTAAGCTGCACCGGTTGACTCCGAGCTTCCTTTTTTCGTCCGGAATACCGTCTCCCAATCATAGTCCGCGATGTCCGTCACTTTAAAATCATATAAACGCCCGATCACTTCTACAGGAATCGTATTCACTGCAACATGGTTGGCTAAGTCGAAGTTGGCCATGCTTTCCCATGTAAAGTTTTCCGGTGCGTTCTCGGCGATGGAGCGGAAGTGTACCGTGTATTTTCCTTCATCGACCCATACCGGCATTCGGAATGTCGTCTCAAGCTGCGTTATCGGAATATCAATCCACGTATTGGCGGGGATGTATTTGCCCATATCCTCGTTGTAGACGTCAAACTCAAACAGCACCTGTTTATACGCGGTATACTTGGCATAATCCCGGTTGCCGTATCCTTTAATGTCCCGGTGTTGCCCTGTTGTTGGAATGGTAACGGTAAAAGGCCTGTCCAGCACAAGAGCAGCAGTGCCGGCAGTCGGCTTAACCTTCTGATTATGCTCTTTGTCATTGGTGATACTTGGATACATCACGACTGGAGTATGAACGGTTACGGTATTCAAGTTATAAATGGGCTCTCTGTACGGCTCCGGATGATGGAGACTGCCTGCCAGCGGGTCATATTCCATGGTCCCGGTGCTTTCATTGTCCGCTTTGTTGGTTTTTGAAGTGGGAACAACATTGCCCGGCTTAAAGAGAGCGTTGTGATCAATCTTGCCTGCCGTTGGAATTTTGGAAGGTGTTGGGGCGCTTGTCTTCACCGTTTTACCATCCATAATCGTCGTCCCATTGAGCTCAAAAGCATCATTTCGGACATCGAGTTCCGGGGTCGCTTTCTCTGCATAACTCTTTAAATCTTCATCCGGAACATCCGGCTCGCTTGATCCCCCGTTAATCGTTTGGCTAGGAGCTGAAGCTGTTACAGGTGATGGTTCATCCAGATGCACAACATCCGTCTTTACATCCATAGTCGGTACTTTGTAGGAGCTGCCTGGTATGATCACAATACCGTTGTTCTCAAACGCATAGTTATATAACTTGGCAGTCGAGATTTTATACACCTGCAGGTCAGGAATGGTCCAGTAAGAGTAGTTTCTAATGATTTCATAAGACTTCGTTACTGTCTCCGTTCTTGACTTTTTCACGGTCACGGTATGGGAAGTGCCATCCGACCGGTCCCTCTCTTCCTTCTCAGTCCATTTCAGGTGATAAGTCTTGGTGACTGGAACGGCAAAGGTGCAGGTACCGCTGAATCTTTCAAACTTGTTATTGAACAGGTATTCCTTGGCCACTACGTTGCCATATAGGCTTTCCGAGGTTGGAATGCCTTTGGCAACATCAAATCTTTCACTGCCACGCTCGTCGGCTTTAATGATCCCGCTGGGCTGGGCACTCATGTCTTTCCCGGTTTGGGTACCTGCCGATTGAGGAGGGGTACAGACCACGGATGCTTCTTTTGGCTCCTCTGGAAGTGGAACCCCGCCTACTGCCACGGTAACGGAATCTGTAAGCCAATACGTTCCGTTTTTCCATTGGACAGTGATCTTGGCAACTCCAGGACTTACTGCTTTAACAAGTCCAGTCTCGGGATTTACAGTTGCTACTACATTGTTATCCGAAGACCATTTTGTTTGTTCTGGACGTTGGGTAATGTCTATCCAGTCTCCAAATGCCGTTTCCCCTGGAGCTTGGGTGGCCACCTCACCTTTGAACTGATCTTCCTCACCGACTTCCATTTGCTGGGCACCCGTGGCCTGGATTTTCTTGTGTTCGACAATAGTACCGCGCCATTCTAGGTTAAGAGGGGTGATATATAATGCTGTTTTTTTGGGATAGCCCTGGCCGCCTGGGCGGAATAAATCATTGTTGTTTTCGTCCTTTTGCGGTCTATTATATTCCTCTCTATAAAGACCGTTACTACTTTCCCTAGATTCTATTTCTCCTGTAAGTGAAGTAATCAAAACATAATACATATCCTTAACTTCAAGTTCTATTATTTGTGAATTGTTCCCTTGATATCGATCAATTGTCTCTGCCTTAGCAATATGTGCATTAGTAACAAGCCTCGGAGGATATTCTGACCTGTTTTTGTCAATAAAAGATTCAGGCTGATAAACTGGTCTATTCATATCAATCTTGTCTGGTACTACTTCTACTCCGGGCCAAGGGTCTTTGTCTGTTCCGACATTAGAAACTATTACCTTACCTCCGGCTACTCGTGAAGAAGTTGCAGACCAATCACCACTATCTCTTTGCACCCAATAAACTCCTGGATTTGCATCCTTAATCCCACTCACTGGAATAACATATTTCTGTTCTTGAACAGGACCAGTGGGGGTAACATAGGGAGCCTTAAGCTCCAATTGATCTTCTATGCTACCACTCACTGCTATTACTTGATCAACAGCATATGCATAAAACCTACCATAAAACAAGAATCCTGATAAAATTAAAGGGAGAATAACAAATATCTTCAACAATCTTAGAGACAAAGGCATCCTTCCTTACATATATTTAGTCTAAGTAAATAACCATGGTTTTACCGTTAACAGTAACTGTTTCCGTTACTTCTCCTTTAGCCGCACTATTAGGTACGGAATTATACATCCAAAATTTTCTCTTTACAGCTTTTTTGAAGAAACCGGATGTAATGTAGTCATCATGCGGTAAATTAGTAATCCCAAATGTTTTAACTGTGCCTGTTTCAAAGTTAGAACCACTTAAAAAACCGTTTCCGGTGGCGTTAGCAAAAGCAAGATTAGTTAAATTATTATCATTAGGCGTAAGCGTTGTTTCTGTGAAAACATGATAAGCATCTCCGTTAACTGGCCAATCAAATTCCTTATCTATAAACATTTTTCCATAGAGATTCGTAGGCTTTTTATCACTACCTGATTCAACAAAAATTATTCGATGAATGGTTTGTGTTCCTAGATTATTCCGAAGCTTAAACTCGTTATCTCTAATCTGACTAAAGTCAGCAGGTTGGCCAGTAATACCATTTTTCCCATACTTATAAGGAGTCAGCGAAGTCAAATTCGTCCCCGTCAGACCTACTTCCCTCATCTCATTTAAATCCCGAAAATCTGCGGCTTTCTTCTTCTGCACTCCCTCATACCGCTCCAAAATAGCAGCAACTTCAGCACGCGTCGTCGTTTTGGCCAGACCAAATGTTCCATCTTCATAACCTGTCATCAGTCCCGTTCCCAGTGCTACCGACACATAAGGGTAATCCGCCTTGTTCAGCCCGCCTTTGTAATACTCAGCAACAGGAACCAGCGTGTCTTGCGTATCGGATAGAGCAGTTTGAAAATCTTCCTGTGCAGTGGCCAGACCGGAGGCCATCCATTTTGCCATTTCACGGCGGGTCAGCGACGTGGATGGCTTAAACCCGTTAGGATAATCGCCTGGAGAAATAAACCCCATCCCGATCGCTTTATCAACTTCTGCCTCACTCCAGTTCCCTGCCAAGTCCGCAAAGCTACCCTTTCCTTGTGCTGCTTCGTTGCTGGAGACGCGGGACAAAATAGCGGCAAATTCCGCACGTGTTACTGGGGCATTAGGGCGGAATGTTCCGTCCGAATATCCCTTTAAATATCCGTTGTTAACCGCAGCATCGATAGAGGCTTTGGCCCAATGCCCTGCCGGGATATCCCTGAAAGCCGCAGCCGCGGAAGCTTCCTCCACTCCTGCCGATCCCCATACCGCAGCCACAGCGAGCATACCTGCAGCAACCGAAACCATTACTTTTTTCATCACCATAGTTTTCCCCCCCAATTAATCTCTTTGCATATACTCTTCCAGTGTAACCTCCTCTTCCAATTTCTCCAAAAAAATTCACTAGAATTTGTAAAATTATTTTCTGACTGCACTTCCTGGAAAATAACCGGCCAAAGCCGCCTCTTTCTCACTTGTGAATTTTTCTATGACTTCACCCGCATGTTTATCAGATGCCCGATAGTAGACTTTGATACCATCTTCCACATATCCAAATATCTCCGTATTTTTAATCAGCCTGCTGCCGCCGAACGCATAACTGTTATAGCGATTCAACCCAACCGGTACCCCTTGGATAAAGGAAATAACCCCGATATCGTTGATTGTATTATTCCACTCCTCCTGCTTCACACGCGGCAGCGTAAATGTATAGGTGATGCCCAGCTTTCGCACATACTCGTTATAGGAATTAATGTAATATGCCAAATTGTCCTGCAGCACCGATATAATCGTCGTTCGCCGGACATGTTCAAAAAGCTCCGGATTATCAAGCAGAGCTATACGGTTGCCGGTAAGAACCGCAACATCTGCTCTTGTCCCCTCAAACCACGTTTTCGCCTCGGCATCATAAGCATAGACATAATCGTCCAATGTAAAAGAGAGGCTGTTCCCCTGCTCATCTGCATAAGCATACGGCTTTTTGGATTTCCACACCTGCTTGTTGACATTCTCTCCTCTACCATTCCGGAAGTTTTCGTTGGTATACACCCATAACCCATCGTAATCGACAACCGCAATGAGGGGAATGTACGTTTTAAGCCCCCCTTGGGCATTTTCATCATCACGAATTCCTATATTATTAAAAAGTGTCTCGTAAAAAGCATCTACTGCCAGCTCTTTGTTGGCACGAACCCGTTTCACGGAAGCATAACTGCTCTCCATGTCCTGGTTTTCGTTCAACCGCAAGGCAAAAGCCGCATCCTGCACTGCTGTTCGTACAGCCCCATCATAGAGTACAATCTTTTCCTGAGTCCTCTCCTGCTCCAGCACCCGTATATTATTTTTGAAGAAAAGCGGAAACACGATCACCACCAGCACAAGCGACCAGCTAATAATCTTCATTCAGTATCATCCCTCCATAAGGGATATAGATCCGCGTAGGATCTTCGGAATGATCGTTCGTCAGGAAGTTATGCATCAGGGCAGCCTTGGTGGTATTGGTATTCCTCACTGTAACGGAGAAAAAATCCCCCTCCCGCATGTAATATTTCCGGCTATCCGCAAAATCCGAGCCGCCCCCCACCGGAAAAAGAACCGCCAAAATACTCTTCGTGTACTGTGCCTCATAATAAACATCTGTTTTTCCGGTAAAGGTAGCAGAATCGAGCGGGTCCAGATAGACCGGATTATACTGCTTTGCCTTATGCTCCATTTGAATATCATACAGATTTGAAACACCAAGCTCCCTCGTAAAATCTTTATACATGGTCGGTGTAATGTATCCTTTGCTGCGCACAGCATCCACAAAATTGGTGGTCGCCTGATAAGCAAGATTGTAAGCAATCTGATCCTGCTGTTGATACGCCGTTTGCATAGGATAGAAATAGAGCAGCAGACAAGCAACCATAATGGCAAATGGATAAAGCACGTACCTGGCCATTCACGATCTCCATTTCTCATTGTTTTCTGAAAATCAAACGTTCGAGCACACCATCCCCATTCCTTTGATATGCTGTGCTGTAGACAGCCCGCAGATCAACTATGGACACATCCGTATCTTCTATACCAACGTCTTTGGAAAAAAGATAACCGTCCACCTGAATGTCCACCCCAAGCCCCGCAATTTGGAATACGGATTGCATGACTGCGGCCCCGCTGACCTTCTCTTCCCCTTCCATCACTGGAATCAAGACGACATCCCGATCCCGGCTGCTCAGCGCAGCATCCACTTCATCCAGCGCAGCGTGATTTTGAATAAACAATCCGGCTCCGACTGCGGCTGCGCTAATGAACAGCAGAAAACCGACCGCAGTAAACAGCATTTTGGCGGTAATACTATTCATTTCGGCCAACCCTGTCCACTAGCTTTGCGTAAATTCAATGCCTGTGACCACATTGTTTTCGTCACGGATAATAACGCCCTTGAATTGTCCGGACGGATTGACATATTCGTTGGAGGTAATATCCGTAGACCCACCTATACTACCTTTGGTGTAGACGGTTCCGCCTCGGTTCTTATTCGTTGACACTTTAATCGTAAAATTTTCTTTATTGCTGAATTTGCGGATGGTGTTCACCACCTGACTGCCGGTCAAAATCGTATTATCATAGCCGGCATACGCCTGTCCTGACAGCTCGGTTTGAATTCCGGAAAACTCTGTCTGCGCTTGCTTGGCACCCTCCTGGGCTGTGCCGAACAGTGTTACACTCAACGTAATCAAGGCGATAGCGAGGAACAGACCTGCTGCTCCGATTAATGCTTTTGCCGCAGTACCCATATTTCATACTCCCCTTTTCTAAATGTAATCAATAAAATATCAACTCACTGCACACTCCGTATTTGCTCAAAGGACGCTCCGGCCTGTGTCATGCTCAAGTAAATCATCGGGACTACCAAATAAAGAAAGATTAAGTACATGGACGGTGCCAATCCAAAAATTCTGCCCCAGAACGCTTTCCTCTCAATCAGTCTGCTGAAGTGCTCCTTGCGCTTTTCGGTGTAATACTCCTTTGTCAATTCCAGATCGTCAAAGGCCTGCAGCAGCGGAATCTTCTCAACTGATAGCCTCAGCTTTTCAACAACCCTGACAAAAGGCTCAAAGGCCACATCCTCACCCAGTATTTCCAGAGCTTCCTCTTGTCCGCTGCTGTAGTTGTTCAGGCAGTTTTTGATCGGGTCTTTAAAAATAACGCTGTATCTCTCCATCCACTCAAGCACCGTTTCAACATCCATTCTTTCAAACTGGGCCAGGATGGATATAATCGTATGGAACTGATCCACCTCGTCCTGCATCTCCATATAACGAATCCTTTTCTGGAAATACAGCAGCCAAAGCGGCGTATGATAGGCTGTACAGGCGAGCAGTATGCAAAGCAGCAACTCCCACCACTTGAAATACTCATTCTGAATGTCCATATATTTTTGATAGATTCGGTTGGCCGTAAATATAGTCGTTGCATCATTGCTGCTGGTCTCTGTTAACGTGCCTACCAGGGGAATCAGCGATGATGGCGATACCTCTGCCATTTCCTCCAGCATGACAAGCACAGAGCGGTCAAAATCGGTGTTCTTTTGTGCAACCGCCAGCTCATCAGGGCCAAGCTTCCCGAAAATTCCCGTCCCCCGCAGAGGATCATGCAGCACATTGTTAATGGACAGGGAATGCATGTAAAAGAACATTGAAACCGTTCCTATCAAAATGATCCCGCTGAGCAGCAGACGCTGAACATACAGCCATTCCAATGTGAGATAAGAGTTGGCTTCCTTGAGCAAAACCGTGAGCTGAAAATGAGCCTTTTTGTTCGGCGCAGGCACAAAGCAGTCCACTACCCAGCGCAGCGGGGGAATTTTGGTATAGAGAAGCTTCTCCCAAAGCAGACGCTCGCTCTTGGCCACATACCTGGCCTCGTCATTCGCCAGCAGCTTCTTGATCAGCGCGTAACACAGCAGTACGACAAGGAAGAAAAAGACCTTGATAAAGAACCCCAGCTTGCTTGAATAAAAATCGCTCATGACGGGAAAGTAAGTTTTCGCCCATAACTCAATCGGTTTTACAAACAGCACCGACAGCACGGCAATCGTTGATAAGCCCTTAAGCAAATAGTTCAGCCGCTCTCTTCTTAAAATTTCATAGTTCACATCCTGGATCAGCTTGGCGATCGCACTGAGATACATGGACGAATTTCTGACAATCCGGTCCCCGAATTCGGATACGAGAAAGGAAAAGCCGGTAAACATCTTATAATATTTGTTGGGCGCAACTTCATAGTAAATATCCAAAGCTTTGTGCTGATCATCTGCGGTCAAAATTTCATAAATCCGCTCGCCGTGCCGTGCCGCCTCATGAGGCGCAGTCAGACTTGCTTCATAGATGGCCTCCTCCACATTCCGGGTCCGCTGAAATTGATGCCTTGTATCCTCATACAGCGTGATCGACTGCTTCAGCAGCCGGTCCTCCACACGATTCACAAACGTGGTAATCATCACTCCGTTCAGTACGACAGCGCCGAACAGAATAAAGAAAATGGTGAACAGATCACGGCTAATGAGGTAGAACAGCAGCACCAGAATCGTTGTCGAAGTTAATGTAATAAAAGCAATATGCATCGTCTGCCGGCGAATCGCGTACTCATCGAAGGAATCCAGCACCTCCAGCCGTTTGCGGATCTTCCAGATGTACTTTCGCAGCAAGGGCAGTCGCTGAAACTGAACATAGGATTTCTGATAAATCAGATTCAGGCGATGGAGGCTCGCTCTCTTCCCGAACAGTCTTTCAAAAGCGTCGCTCTTCCTTCTCCCTTCCGCGTTTTTCACGAAGACGATCCAGGCAAAAGCAATCATAAACAGCAGAAACATACCGAAAAAAAGGCCTGTAAGCAGCCAGCTGTTCATGCGGGCACCTTCCAGTGGGCTGCAAGCAGCTCCGTAAATTCCGCCCGGTCCCTGGCATTCATATGACGCATCATTTCCGCCTGCTGCCGCTCCGAAATCGGATGCTTGGCGATATACTCGCCGTCCTGAAATACGACGATATCTCTACCTTCGAACGTTTTGCGGTCTGTCATGCGCCTGTAAAACTCGATGGCTGCCTGCCCGGGATCTTCGGGATACGTATCCTGCTCCAGCAAGGGCACACATTCCGTAATCCGTTCAATATATCTGCGCCCTTCCGCATCCTTGAACAGATGGATGTCAAAATCCAGTACGCTGACCACCTGCTGCTCGGCAATGGACTCATTTCGGAACAGTCCGGTCTGCAGCGTTGAATTCCGCAGGGAAAATACGAGGTCGCGGAACGTCTTCGCATGGTGCGATAAAATGGTGAACAAACTGGCAACGGTACCGGCCTGCAGAAACCAGGCAACCTGCTCCGCGGTCGCAGCCTCCCCGATAATGTTGACCGCTCCATCCGTCTTTTTCTGAATATCCATCCCTTTTTGACCTGTAATATCCGCCGTTTCCCGAATGGACACGATGTTCCGCTGTGGAAACAGATTTCGCAGGTGCAGCTCAAAGGCCATTTCCTGTACCCGAAGCGTCAAATACCCGGCTATAAAACGTGTCATGGCCATCATCAGAGTTGATTTGCCCGTTCCCTGATCCCCTGTAACCGTAGTCACCCTGGCCCCCTTCATAAGGAAAGGAATCAGACGAATGGGCAGCTCGGTGTTTCCAAATGTGAATCCCCGGTCCCTGGGATTCAGGAAATGCTCCAGATCGGTGTACGTGAGATTGAATTTCCGGTTGAAAAACACCCATGACTCCGCAAACGGGGGACGCATCACAACGATCCGCGAATTGTCCTTCATATCGTTGACGATAAAGCCGTTCTGCTCCGTAAGCTGGCCAGGGTTGTTCCACTTATAGATCGTCTGACAGATCCGCTTCAGCTCCAGCTCGCTGCCAAAGGACAGAAAGGATAAATGCATCGTTTTCCCCCGGTACATAATCCATACCGAATGGGTGTTATCATGCCCCGAGCTGGCTTTCATCGCCTGCAGCATCTGTTCTTCATCCTCAATATCCTGCATGGAGGAAGGAATGCCGGATACTCCTCCCGATACGCCGTCGATTTCCATATACCGAATCTCATCTATGACGCCAAAGCCTTTGAACCCCTGGTAAATCCGCTGTACAATAACTTGCATTTTATCCTCAAAAGACAGCAAACCTGAACACTTCTCGCGGTAAATTTTGCTTATCTCATCCTCTGTGATGATGTAGGACTCCGTCTGCCCTTCCTCAATCACGGATTTAAGCTCATCCAGCCGGTATTCGTCGATCATCCTGGGGAGCGCTTTGTAGTGATGCTTTTTCTTGTAAAGCTGCATTAAAATATCGAATTTGTCCCTGGCGGTAAGCTTGCCCGGTTCATCAAAGGGCAGGACATAATCTGCATTGCGCTCATTCATCCCGTAATCCCTGATCAGCAGATCATAAATCAGATCCTTGACGTACATTTTGTCGTACAAGTCACCGCTGTTGCAGCCCTTGAGCGCAGCCTTCAGCTCGGTACGCATATGTTTTTGCCGGTTGAAATCCTCAAGATCCAGAGCCAGATCATACAGATTCGCACCTGTCATTTCATTGAATTTGTCTTTAATATACTGGGTCATCTGCTTGATGCTGTACCGCTCCATATCCTCCGGCTTTTTCTTTTCTTTCCGCATCGCCTGCGGATGCCTCAGCTTGTAAATCAGGTAGGACAGAAGAGCGGTCAGCAGAATTCCAATACCGATGCCATTCCATATGACAAGCATCAGGATACTCCCCTCTCGATTCGCTTGATCTCCGTGTTAACTCCAATTTGAGACAGCATCTCCTTTACCGCCTTCCTGACCTCCTGGAAAAAAGGATAGCTTCCATGCCGCCGCCCGGCATTGCGGGTACGCCGGAACCAGCCGAGTACATCCTTATCATTGAAAGCATCACGGTAATCCGAGCAGTACGGAATCACAAAGAGCGGATCCTTGATCCCGAATTTGCGCCTGATATTCGTCGCGTTATATTTGGAGTGAGGATCATATTGCCCAAGCAAAATCATTTTGTTCTTCCCCTGCAATGCACACGGCCACTGTTCCTGGCTGGCATAACGCTCCAGTGAGCTCAGATCCTGACTCAGATTGACCACGACAAGGTCCGAGCTTTGAATAAGCTGATTTGTGATCTGATTTGCTCCGCCGCTTTCAATATCCAACATGATGGCCTGATAATATCGCCTTGCCTCATCAAATATGGCGGCAATAACATGCTCAATCCCTTCATGACCGGATTCATCCGGCTTGCTGGTACCTGCCAAAAGATCCAGCCGTCCAGGCTCAAGCGATAAGGTATGGTTGCTGATGCCGGACGCACTTAGCCGTTTCGTTTTAAACAGCCGCTCGAGCGCATCCATACCGGTCGCTGCCGAGGTCACGAAATTTTTCATTTGCAGTTCCTTGGATTTGATAAAAGCGTCTTCCAGACTCGAGTTCCCAAATTGGGTCCGGGCGATCAGCGTCCGGATATCATAATCCAGCCCAACCATAGCCCCGGCGGCGGCGCAGTTCGCCGTCTTCCCCCGCCCGTGATCCGGGCTCCAGAATGTAATGATCGACATGTTTTACCTTCCCCTTCCCGCCGCCTTCAAGGCTAGCCGCAATGAGTTTCTCTCCACATCGGATACAGCCGCGAGAATGCTGAGCAGCGTCTTTTTTGTGCTTCTGGATAGTCTCTTCAGCTTCAGGCTGGTCTCATACTGCATGCGCACACCTGCTATGTAGTCCGTTTCATCGTAATAAAACTCCACATCCTTTTCGTCAGGAAATACTGTGTTCAGCTGGCCTGCGGCAGTCTCCATAAAAGCTTCACTGACCGGGCTCTCTGCTGCCATGTACCTGATGCGAGCCATTTGCAGGTCATCCCCCTGCCGCTCCTGAAGAAGCTTCTGCAGCAGCTCTGCATTACGCTGAATCGTATACCGTTCGCTGTTGGTGACCAGCGCATAGCTGCTGACACCCCCCCATGCCGTCAGCAGCGAAGCCTCCAGCGTGTCCGTATGATCAACATCCAGGAGCACAAAATCATAACTTGTGTACTGCTCGTTGTTGCTTTGGAAAAAGCTCTCCAGCGACTCATGAATGGCTGCTCCGTTTTTGAAGCTGTGTTCGAAGCCTGACGCCACATCAAAACCATCAAATTCAATGACTCTGCTGCCTCCCTTCAAACCGCCCCCAGACAGCTCCGGAACCGCAAACTGATACTTCTGCAGCACGGTACCATCGATAATGAGCACTTTTTTGCCGGCAGACGCCAGAATTTTACCCAGCCAGAGCAGCAGCCCTCCCTTATCACAAGCGCCTAAAAACATAATGTTTTGCAAAACTGCACCTCCTTAAGGTTGAACACCGATCTCGGGCGTCTGTCCATAGATGACATCGTCGCTGGCCGCGGCGGTTCCAGCCGTTTCCTCTAACAGCTTCGGGTTTTGCGCTTTCCCGTTTGCCGGAGGGGTGGGGGAATTGGCAGCCGTCGTATGCTGGCTCTCAGCATAGTCGTTACTTTCTACAGGCAGTGCATCTTTAACGGGAGGCAGCTGTGAAGCATAGCCTGAGCCGCCGCTGTCTGTCACCTCATTTGAGGCTGAAGCAGATTCACTGTAGCTCCCTGCACCTGCTGCGCCCGCACTGTATCTGCCCCGTTCCGTCTCGGACATGGCGGCCAAATTCATTTCAAGGACAGTTCTTTTCCTGGATTCAAGCTGCTCCGTCGCCACCTTCACAATGTTCGGATCGGACTGGATCAGCTTCTTGACCTCGTCCTTAGGCGGATAGGTTACGATCGCCTTGTCCTGCATGTAAGGATCGACGTAGCTCAGTGCATAGATCGTTGCCTCGTTGATATAGGCATCCACAATGGCGCTGGACATCATCAGAATCTCCTGCTCATCCATCTCGTAGGAAATCAGCCCCCCTGACAGATCCTTTACTTTCTTCTTGGACAGGACGATGTAGTCTTCACCGGTCGGGAATTTGATCCGGACATCGACAAATTGATCCGGCCCCAGCTTGGCTGGCAGTTGAATGAGCCTGAATTCCTGATTCCTCATATCATCCGGGGTGACACCATTCTCAAACAGCATGGATTTCGTAACCGCCGTGTTTTTGGGAAGGTCAATCCTCGTGTATTTGCCGACGATGTCCTCCTTGTTCAACACATTTTCAGGCACGGACGCGGCAGGAATATTTACAAGGGCAATATCTGTCTCCGCGAGCGCATCCCCGGCTTTGTGATCACTGACAACGACAGGCACTTGCCTCATCTCCTGCTGCAAAATTTGCTTCGTCTCCGCAAGCTCCTGCTCCAGCTCCGCTGTTTCCTGCGAATAATCTGTCTCAAAGCTTCGGAACAGCAGCACGCCGATGGTCAGGCATACGATCAGCGTGACAACAGCCCCCACAGCACAAGCCAGCACCAGCTGCCTGTGCCGCACACGTAATCTGGACATATCTTCTCTCCTTTGCCGGAACGGAAAACAAAAAAGCACCGACCATTCTCCCGGAGGAGATGATCGGTGCTTCCGATAGGTTCCGCTATTCAAATTATTTTCATTATAAAAACAAACGTCCATCTCGTCAACCACCAGTTGAAATGCGCGTTCCCGGCACCGGAAAATCATATTACGGATACAGCGGGCATATTTCATGCTTTCAATCCATAGTCTTATTAAAAAACCTGTTGCCGGGTGCTGACATGCCTGACAGCAAGATCAAAAACCACGAAAGGAACATTCGACATGTTTATTCCGGTATGTGTGAATATTGGCGGCCTGGAAGTCAATAACACGGATCATTTGGGCAACATTTCGTTCGGAACCAATATCAAGGTCGGCAGAAATGTCAGTGCCAAGAAAAATCAGGGCTTCGGCCAGCAGCATGCGGATGATTCGCCCCGCTTTTTCACCGTACAAATGGTGTTGGATGAAGACTTTCTGGACTCTTTCTCACAAAAAAAGAACCTGTAAAGAGGCCCCGGACAGCATGACACAAATCAAAAGGAGGAAACACGGATGCCCCCCTCATTTCCTCACATTGTCATTAATATCAATATCATCAAGGTGAATTCCTTCGAAAATGCTTCTGCCATCAATGTAGGCCAGAACCTGCTGGCAGAATGGCATAATTCGGACAAGAAAAACATGGGTCTTGGTCAAAATATGGGCGACGGTGCCGATTTTCTGGGGACACGCAGCTTTGTGGATGACCGGGATGGCGCCGATTCGAATACTACTTTTGACTCGAATAGGATTCCTTATGTCAAGGGGTGATATATTGAATTTTGCGCCCATGGTACTCAATATCGGCGGATTAAAAATCAATGCGATTGATCATGCGGCTGTTGTCAACATAGGCCCAAGTGAGCATATCGACTTGTTCGTGTCTTACAAACGGAATCAGGGGATCGGTGAGCAGAATGGCGATATATCCCCCATGTTCCTGCCTGTTTCGTGGGTTTCGGACACCGATTTGCTGGACTCGAATTCCATTAAAAACAGCATCGTTTAACCGTTCGCCAGTCTGATCAAAAGGAGTGATGTCATGCTGTTTATAACACCGATGCAAATCAATCTGCTCGCTTTTAAAATCAATGCAGTGGATAATGCTTCCGTGACCAACGCGGGGTCCTTCCAGTCAATCGATGAACTGCTTTCGTATAAAAGGAATCAGGCCGTGGGAGAAATCAACGGAGACTTGTCGCCCATCAATGTGCCTGTCGCTACGATTGTCGATCCTGATTTAGCGGATAGTAATACAGTCAAAAACAGCGCTATATAAGGCGCTGCAGGAAGTCCGAAATCCCTGCTGTTTCACCAGTGGGGATTTTTTGTGCTCTGTAACCATCCTGTATCAATCGCGGATGGGAATTTCCCGCAGCGGCTGAGTGCCCGGCAATTTCGGCATGCGCACCTCAAGGATTCCGTCCTTTAACCTCGCGATAGACCGGTTCGGATTTACATCCTGCGGAAGGGTGATTTCCCGGGACTTTCCCGCCAGCTGGATACGCAGCGTCCGTCTGTTTACGAGAAATTTGATGTCCTCCAGGGGAGTATCTGCCGGAACGTCGCATCTTACGAAGATGCAGCGGTGTGTCTCAAACAGATTGTATTTAATCTCGCCCGTTTCCGCCCCCGATTCTGCGAATGGCTGAAATGCGCTCAGGTTAAGGCCCGAGTCCCCCAAAAATTGATCCATCGTTTTACGAATATAGCTCTCAATCTGTTTGCCGGGTACGAGCCCGCCGAGCCAATCGGATTTGCCGCCAAACGGAATCTGCTTTTGGAGATATTCTCCGAAGCGATCCCAATCAAATACGGGGTGCTGCCTTTTTGTCACAAGGTCCAGCTTCCTTTCCAATTTAGCTTTTTATCCAGCATATGCGGATAAATGCCCACCCGATACTGACCTTGAAAGCAGCTATCGATCAAAACCGCCCGTTTTCTTATGTACAGTCTGCTCAATGATTGCTGCCATGATCTGAGGATTTCTGCGCGCGAATGGTGCACCGCGGACCTTCCTCGGACTTCACAGCCGCTGACGGCTTGATGGGAGCAGCTCCGCTGTTCTTCACCGTTTGCGGTCTCCCGGTGTAATAATTGGCGCCGATATTCAGCTGTCCGCTGAGTTCTTTGATGCCCAGTGCTCCAAAGTTGTTTTCATGCTGGAGCTTATCAATATTCAAATGCTCGATGTTCAAATGTTCAATAATGACAGGCGGATTCATCGCCTGCTGATCCAGGGCTTGTCTGCATAATGAGAGCTCTTTTTCCATGGCTTCTATTTTCAACAACAGCCGCTGATAGCTCTGCTGCTCTGCATCTGCGGCTTTGTAACTGGATATCCGGTTATTTTGTCCGAGGAACTGCTTCAACAGCTTCATGAACATTCCGTTCCCCGCCTTTCATGGCATACCCCTTGCGGATGCTAATCGATTTTTATTTCCTCTCTCGGTCTTTGCACACGCGGAATGCGAATTTCCAGCAAACCGTTTTCGAACCGGGCCGTTATTTTCCCTTGCGGAGCTATGCTTTCAGGCAGTGAAATCGCCCGCTCAAATTCTCCGGTATGCCGCTCCGTCTGCACGATTTTCATGTTTTGAGCGAATGGATGAACGATCCCTTTCACGACGACAGCATTATCCGAAACAGACAGCTCCACATCCTCCTTGCGGACCCCGGGGAGATCCACACGGATCAGCATTTCGCGCATTCCAAGCAAGACGTCTGCACGAGGGAACGATGAAGCCGATTTAGCAGTGCCGTCCGTGGCGGAGAACTGCTTCATCATCTGTTCGGTGTAATCGGAATCAAACACGCTGTCCCAAAATTGCCCCTGCTGAAACTGCTTCGCCAGCTCCAACCATCGCTTTATATTGTCATTTTGCATGACGGTCCTCCTGCTTCCGGTTTAGATTAGCGGCAAGGTTCTCCGATTGGGCAGAATACCTCTTTATTTATTCTTATTTGAGGCTGGAACAATAAATGCCTGGCAAACTGGCTGTTTAAATGATTGGCTCTGTAACAAAAAGAAAACCCACTTGTGAAGTGAGTTTCATTGGAATGATCCGGGAATAATCCCGCCCGGAATCAACCCGCTTTTGTTCCTGCTCTCATGCTGCGCATACCCACATGTTGGCTTTCATGCTCGTCCCGCCGCTTTTTCTGACCCGGTGCCTGAATAAATACAGCAATCAGAAACGATATGATACACAGGACCCCGATGACGGTAAAGGTAGGAATAAAACCGCCCAACGCAGCAGCGATAAAGGAAGCGGACAAGGCGCCGAGCCCGAAGCCCTGATAGACAATACCGTAGTTTTTGCTTTGATTTTTCAATCCGAAGAAATCGGCCACGATCGTTGGAAAGACGGTAATGTTGCCGCCAAAGCAGAAGGCGATGGCCGCCACGCAAGCAAAGAACAGGCCAAAGTTCAGCTTCGCAAAGCTCAGGACAGCTACCGCGCAGGCTGTTACAAGCAGCGCACCGGCTACTACTTTGAGGCGGCCCATTTTATCCGACAAGGCACCCAGCACGATACGGCCGGTCGTATTGAATATGGCCACCATGGCCACCGCATTTGCGGCAGTCGCCGCATCCAGCCCGGCAAGCTTGACCCCGATGTCCTTAACAATGCCGATCAGATACAAACCGCTCATGCAGGCGGTAAAAAACATAATGAACAGCAGATAGGCCTGCTTTGTGCGCAGCATTTCCTTCACCGTGTAATTATGCTGCGCCGAATCGTTCCGCTGCTGAACCGTACCGGCTGCAGAAGACGCTTCCCTGACAAGAAAAGAACCTCCGACAATCATGATCATGACCATAATTCCCCAATACATAAAAGCCTGCGTAACACCGACCGACCCAATCAGTGAGCCGTTAATATATTTGAACACCAGGCTGCCCGTTCCGTAAGCTCCGACAGAGATACCGGAAATCAGCCCTTTCCGTTCAGGAAACCACTTGATCAGATTGGATAATGAAGTGATATATGCCGTACCATCCGCAAATCCGACCACAACCCCTGCCAGCAAATACAGCAGAGAAAGCGACGATACCTGCGAGCTCAGCATCAAGCCTGCACCGAGCACTATTCCCGAGGCCAAAATCAGGCGGGGCAATCCCCATTTATCCTGCAGCTTGCCAGCAAACAGCGTGGCAAACGCCAGTGCAAAGCTTGTGATGGAAAAGGTGATGGCGACCGAGCTGAACTCCCAGCCAAACCGGTCGACCAGGGGCTGATTAAACAAACTCCACGTATAAATCGTGCCTAATCCCATTTGAACGATGATGGTGCCAAGTACAATAAGCCAACGGTTGCTGCCAGTACTTCTGTTCATTCCAATCTCCTCTTTTCATTCCGGCTGATAATGCTGCAAATGAATTCCGAATACGTTCGCATGAATGCGTTATCATGTTCCCCACACAACCCATTATAAAACCCGGAATGAACAGCCGGACCGGTTTGCGCATGAAATGCACCGGAACGGGAATGAACTGCACCTACAGGCGCATCAGCTGCCTGAATTCCTTTGCCTTGCTGCGGCTAACAGGCACTTCAGCGCTCAGGTCTTTCAGCCTCAGCAGATACGTGTGGTTGAACCAGGGAACGATCTCCCTGATTTTGGACACATTGACGGAATAGGAGCGATGGCAGCGAAAAAACAGCTCCTGCGGCAGCCGTGCATGAAATTCGCTGATGCTCATCGGCATCGTGTACTCCTCATTTCTGGTATAGACCAGAGTCACTTTCTCGCTGGCGGAAGCGTAATAAATATCGTTGGCGTCCGTTACGATAATTTTGTCATTCTTCAGCAGATTCACCCGTCCGGAAACTGGTCCCGGCGTCTCCGCGCCATTCGGTGCAGTTGCTGCATCGGCACGTTCTGTGGACGGCTGCACCCTTTCGTAGCGTTCACGCGCATACGCAGCCTCCAGCCTGGCCAGCATGGAAGCGATCCGCTTTTCATCATACGGCTTGAGAATGTAATCGAACGCTTCCAGCTCGAACGCCTGTGCGGCATGCTCCTTATATGCCGTAGTGAAAATGATATACGGCTTTTTCGCAAATTTGCTGATATTGCGGGCCAGCAGCATACCGTCCAGGGACGGGATATTAATGTCAAGGAAAATGGCGTCCGTCTCCTGGTCCTGCAGAAACTTGAGCACATCCAGGCCGTCCTCGAAGCAATCCGTCACCTGAATCCCGCTGTGGGCGCCTATGAGATATTCCAGCTCCTGACGGGCCGGTATTTCATCCTCTACAATGATCGCTTTCATACAATCCCCTTCGTTATATCAAAATAAATCTCTGTTCCCGGCTGCAAACGGCGGATCACCAGTCCCTGTCCGTAGATCAGCTTGACCCGTTGATGCACGTTGTATAAACCGATTTGCTGAACAGGAACATCATCTTTGTATAAATGATCGACGACCTCCTGCCGGATGCCCACTCCACTGTCTGACACCGTAATTCTTACCTTGTCCCCTTTGTCTTTGACTGCAATAGCTACAGTCCCGGGGCCCTTCCGTTTCAAAATGCCGTGATTGATCGCATTTTCCACCAAAGGCTGAATAATCAGACTCGGAATGCGGACGTCTACATCGTCAATATCATACTCTACCTTGAGTCTGCTGCTGAACCGCGCCTTTTCGATTTCCACGTAATCCCTCACCTGCTCCAGCTCGCGGTGAATATCGATCAGTTCGTTGTTCAGCTCCAAATTGTAGCGTAGAAAACCGGACAGATTGATGATCAGCTCCCTGGCCTTCTCCGGGTTGGTGCGGGTCGTAGACGCTACCGCGTTCAGCGCATTAAACAGAAAATGCGGATTGATCGTCGTCTGCAGGGCCTTCAGCTCCGCTTTATTGGCCGCCTCTTTAATCTGCTCCACCCGCGAAACCTCCATCAGGGTGGAGATGATCTGTGACAGACCAATCGCCATCGTCTGCAGCGGATAGGTGATTTTATAGGCCTTGCGGTAATAAATCTTGAGCGTTCCCGTAACCTCTCCCCGTTCCTCCAGTGGAATAATCAGCAGAGACTGGATCTGCGGCGTCTGGTCATCCGCAATATGGTTGCGGATGGTAATCTTCCCGCTGCGGATGGTGCCCTTCGTCACATCACTGCTGATCTGATGCCCGATGTGATAGCGTTCTTCACCGAAGCCCACATAAGCAAGCACATTATGCTTATCCGTAATAGCCACGGCATCCGCCTGAATATCCTGCTTGATGATGCTGCAGATCGTCCGCAGCGAATCACTGTTGATGGAACGGAAATAAGGCAGCGTTTTATTGGCGATATCGAGGGCCAGCTTGGCCTGCCGGGCCGCAATCATTTCCTTTTCCCCTTCCACGCTCTGAACCAGCAGCACGATCAGGCCAACGCTAACTTCTCCAAGAATCATGGGAAAGCTGATTTTCGAGACAATTTCCAGTCCCAAGGCGAGCGGTTCGGCCATCGCCAGAATCAGCAGCATCGTTAAGGCCTCACACAGCATGCCTGCCGTAATGCCGGCGATCCACCGTTTGGCGCGGCTGACTTTGCGGTTGATATAACCGGACAGCACCCCTGCAAGAATGCTTGTAATAAGACAGGGAAGCGAAGTTACGCCCCCGATGTCAATCAAATAACGATGAATGCCGGAGACGAGGCCGGTGATGATGCCTACCCACGGACCGAACAAAATACCTCCGGAAACGATCGCAATGATCCTTACGTTAACGAGTGATCCTTCCACTTCAATGCCCGAATAAGTGCCGAAGAGAGCAAACAGGCAAAATATAGCCGTTACCACGGCAAGCTCAGCCGGAGAGTGACTCTCCCGCTGCAGCGTCTCTTTGAAGCGGGGTATCCTTGTCATGAAAAAAAGACAGATGAGCAGCAAGGCGGCCCGCTCGAACAGCTGCATCAGCATTTCAAATTGTGCGTTCAATCTACTCCCCCCGCGCCTATAAACTTTCAGAACTAAATCAGTGTACCAGATTATGAGACCCAGAGCAGCAGCGCTCTCCAATGCATTTTTTACATTAATCGGACAAATTTTACGCACATCCCCGTTTCTTTTAACATAAAGAAACTATAATTTTTACAAACAAAGGGCGAACGGTCTCTGCTAAAGCCCATCTACTATATTGAATAAAAAGGGGATTATAACTTGAAAAAGACAAACAAATGGCTGCTCGCCATGGCAGCAGCCTCCATCACCACTGCCGCCGCATTGCCGGCTGTGCATGCCGCCGAGGCTAAAGGCGAAGCGGTCCGTTCCATGGTATCGGACATGCAGGGGACTTTGAAATGGAACACCGGGGATAAGAGTGCAAATATCAGCCTTGGTGATATAACCGCTGTTTTCCGGACCGGCTCGGCGAAGGCCGTCCTGGATGGAGCAGAGGTTACACTTGATCAAGCGCCATATATTGAAGACGGTAAATTATACATCTCTGAAAACACTGCCAGGCAGCTGCGCGGCAGCCTGATCGACGCGCAAAACCGGACAGGATATGAGCTTGCCGGCTCGTTCCAGATGCCTAGCGGCAAGGCCGAGATCGCCGCTTCCACTCCGGACGGCAGCCGCCTGCTCGTGACCGAGGCGGACAAAGGCAGCGTCAGCGTCCTTGACATTACTTACACGGACCAGGTTAATGAATTAAAAACCATCAGCTTCAGCAGCCTCTCTGGCAAAGCGGAGGTTACCAGCGTTGCGGTTATGCCTGACGGCAAGCATGCCATCGCCGTCATCCGCACTGGTGACAACTTTAATGATCCGAATCCAGGCATGGCCGCCGTCATCGATTTGGATACCTACGAGATTGCCAAGGTGTACGAGATCGGCATTGGCCCGGATTCCATCGCCATTTCCCGCGACGGCAGCTATGCCGTAATCGCGATTGAGGATGAAGAAATGGATCCGAAGACGGAGGAGTTTGATTATACGGCCAACAAGCGCCCGGGCAGCATCGCTGTGCTTCACTTCCCGGAGGGCAACGTGCTGGCAGGTGAGCTGGTTCAGGTGCCCGTGGACTTGAACGGCGTTGAAGGCGCCATGTATCCGCACGAGCCGCAGCCGGAATACGTGGCCATCAGTCCGGACAGCACTACCGCTGCGGTAACGCTGCAGGAGAATAACGCCATTGCGATTGTCGATCTGAAGGCGCGGAAGCTTGTCCGTATATTCGCCCTCGGTACGACCACCCATGCTGCGGATGCGAAGGATGATGGCCGGGTATCGTTTACGGATGAAATTACTGCCCGCTATGAGCCGGACGGCATCACCTTTACCTCGGACGGACGCTACCTGCTGACGGCGAATGAAGGGGACCTTGGCGAGGATGAATTCAAGGACGGCGTGAAGGCTGGCGGACGCAATATCGCGGTGTGGAGCCTTGATGGCGATAAAATTTACGACAGCGCCGATTTGATTGACAAGGCAGCGGCCAGAGTCGGCTTGTATCCGGATGGACGCAGCGAGAAGAAGGGCAGCGAGGTGGAAAATCTGACGATTGCGCAGGTGAATGGTCGCGATATTGCGGCAGTTGCCTCCGAGCGTGCGGACGCCATCCTGTTTTTCGACCTGTCGAATCCCGAATCGCCGGCTTTGCTGGGACTGATTCCAACGGCTGGCGAATCACCGGAGGGAATTCATTATGTGAACGCAAGAGATATGTTCGTCAGCGCCGATGAAGGTACTGGTACGATCAGCTTCTATAAAAGACAGCAGTAAAAAAAAGGCAGACGAGCGGAGTGTTTCCCATTCTGCCCGACTGCCTTTTTTTAAAGACAATATTCAACATAGCCCCGTAAAGCCTCAATCCTCCTTCTGTACACTTTTGTTCAGCTCCAGATGCGCGAGGAACATTTCCGCTATGGATGGAAGCTCCTCCTTCTCTGGCCAAGCGTCCGGGCTCCATATCTTCGACTGCTTGAATGCGCGCGGACAATGCACAAAACATTCCTCCACCTCGACCACGACACACATTCCTGTTGTTTTGCCATCCCACTGCATTTGCTCCAGCAGCTCCGGACTCCTCGTAATCCATGCTTTACCGTTAATGCGCAGCACTTCATCCAGACCGGGGATCAGAAAAATCATGCCCACCTGGGGGTTCTCCATGATGTTCAGCAGCGAGTCCACCCGCTTGTTCCCCGGACGCTCGGGAAAGACCAGCCTGCGTTCATCCAGCACCCTGACGAAGCCCGGCCCGTCTCCGCGCGGAGACACATCACAGCGCCCGTCAGCGCTGCTCGTTGCGAGGAAAAATAGCGGAGATTGCTGCAGATATCCCCGAGTATGCTCCTCGATGACAGATACAACCTTATGCTGCACACGCTCACTCGGAGTCCCGACAAGCTCCCTGAGCTCATCCGGGGATGTCATAATGTGCTGCATCCATGATGGTGAATTCATATGTTCTTCCTCCCGATTAGAGGCTGACATGCGCATCCTTCTGTTTATCAGCTACACGTTTCGAGACAATCAGCCCGCCTTCAAGCTGAATGCGCACCAGCTTTTGAATAGGAATGACCGAGTAGTTCATTTCCTTCTCAAGTCTATCACATAAACTCTTCAACAGCTCCAAGCCATGATCTCTGGCCGCCTTCAGACGCTGAGCAGCCTCATTTGGTGCTCCACTGCCGGGCAGACGGTCAAGTTCATACTCGCAGGCACGGACACTAAGTCCGAGCGATAGACCGTGATAGAAAGAAGCAATCTGCAAGTTATCGAATACATGCGACACCTTCGCCGGCTCCTTGAAGGAAGCATCGCTTTCCGCCCATTTCAGCTTGGCATCCCCGCCCGATTCACCATAGCGGAGAATTTGATTCACCAGCTTGACAAACGGATTGTCCTGCTGGATATCGGAGCGGATATCGGCAAGAATGCTTTCCAGATCCGCATGCTGTGCTCTGCTCTGCTCGACATTTTTCCGTACGGCCTCCAGCCTTGTCATGTCGCTGTCGCTTAAATCCTCAATCCTCGGATCAAAGAAGTAAGGAAGCTCTGTCAGGAAGGTGACACAATCGCCCGTCTCGGTTAAAGCATAATCCGCGCTGCTTGTGCCGCAGTCGTATGTGGCTGGATCGCCGCCGTATTGCTCCAGATAGTCGTATTCCTGTGCCGCGCTGATGCAGCCGTAAACAGCCGGTGCAAATTCGGTAACCGAAGGCACTTCAGGCTCGCCAAGGCTGATCGCCACCCCCTGCCTGCGCGCGGATGCATACAGCGCTTCATACACTTCGGGCATATCCTCGGAAATGTACCAGTAGGCGCCGCCAAAGCCGGCATTGTGCAGGGAATACATGAACTTCGGCTTTTTGTCCCTGATCAGCTTCATCAGGGCTTCCGTCTCGGGCAGCGGACTGTTGAAATGCAATGATTTATGATCCACCGGAAAGGTCCATTCCACCTGCTCCTTGCCCACGGGACGGAAATAGTTGCGCATATAATGGTACAGATGAAAAGGCCCCTTGAACCAGTTTTCATTCAATCTTGTGCCGTCGGGGTCTATGCATTTGATAATATACCAGGTGTATCCGAGCTCCTCCCGGAGCTCCTTGTCTTCCGCAAGCGCCCTTGAGAAATATTCCATCGTCATGGCGCCGATCGGCTCATTCGGATGCGGACAGGCGAAGCAGAGAGCGTTCAGCGGACCGTCCCCGATTTTGAGGCAGAGCAGAGGATGCCCCTGCCGGGAAACGCCTGCTTCAAAAACCGTTACGATATCTGGAAACTCCTCCGCCAACCGGCGGGTGCTTTCATCCATCTCATCCACCGTCATAAATGCCCCGTAATCGGGAACGCCGTCTATAATACGCTGAAAATCCATGATTTTATTCCTCCCCTTCCGCCATTATTTTTCAATGCGCACGTAGTTATACTCGCTGAAACCGGTGTGAACGATGGCCTCGTCGGAGGTAGGATCGCCTTTAACATAGGAGTGGGCAGGCACGAGGCTTACCCATTCCGAAACCGGATAAATCGGCATATCCTCGGACATGATGCGCTGTACCTCTTCATAATACGGCTTGCGTTCCTCTTCCGTCGTCCTGGTGACTCCTTCCTTTAGCGCTTGATCGAGCCCGGGATTGCTGTAGCCCATAAAATTGCTCGCCCCTTCACTGCCAACCCGCGATCCGACGGCTCCGACATCCGGTCCCTGATAACCTCCCAGCATCGTCAATTCAAAATTGCGGCTGTTCACAACCTCCTCCTCCCAGGTGGCGTAGTCCATCACGCTCAGCTTCACGTCAATACCGACCTGGCTCAGCTGGTCCTTGACGACGGTGGCTATATCCGAGAAGGCTCCACCCTCGAACAGCTTGAAGGTAAGGGACAAATAATTGCCATTGCCATCGGGAGTGAGCCCGGCTTCTTCCAGCAGCTTCCTGGCACGTTCGGGTTCATAGCCTGGCACCTTGTATTGATCGCTAAGCGCCCACTCATACACCGGTGATATAAATGTCGTCGACGCCTGTCCCTGGCCCTTCATCGCCCGCTTCACAATCTCCTCATTGTCCAGCGCATAAGCGATCGCCTGCCGGACCTGCGGTTTGTCAAACGGGGCTTTCTCCATATTGAAGGTCAAATAATACCGTGAAGGAAATACTTTGGGATTTACAGTGATATCCGGATCGTCCAGCATGCTTTGCACCTCGGAGCTTGGCGGATCGGTGCCCAGAATATCCAGCTCTCCGTTATAAAAGGCCTGAACCATCGTATTCGGATCCGTCATGATGGAGAAGACAAGCCGGTCTACGCTCGGAACCTGGCCAAAATAGTCGTCATTCCGCTCCAGGGTCAGACTTACACCTGTCTGATATTCCGCAAACTTGAACGGGCCTGTGCCGACAGGCTCAACCGCCGTTCCCGCATCCCAATTGCCGCCGCCATAAATGTGCTCGGGCACGATAAACGTCGCATACCAAGCCAGATAACCAAGAAAGGTCGCATCGGGCTTGGATAGCTTGATGACCACTGTATTGTCGTCAGGCGCAGTCACTTCTTCCATGCTGCTCAGATTGCTGACGGCAAAGCCCGCCTTCTCGTGTATGGAATCCAATGTGAATTTGACATCCGCCGAGGTGAATGGCTCTCCATCATGCCATTTCACATTTTCATGCAGCTTAAATGTGATTTCCGTACCATCCTTGGACACCGTCCATTCCTTGGCCAGGTCCGGGATGATCTCCTGATTGTTGTTAATCTTGATCAGTCTGCTGAAAATATTTTGCGCGGCGGCATAAAAGTTGTCGTCCGCTCTGGCACTCGGGTTAAAGGTTTGCGGATCGCCGCTGGCTCCGACTACGAGCGTGCCTCCTCCGCCGGAGCCGTTATCCTGCCCTTCCTCTCCACCGCTCCCCGATCCGGCGCAGCCTGCGAGCAAGGAAAGCGCCAACAGCAATGCCAGCCAAACGATAGCCTTTCTTTTCATCATGGATCCACTCCCTCAAAGTCAATGTTGTTCGTCTGTTAGCCGCCTGCTGAACCGACGCTAACAGATTCGCTGTCTCCGGAAGAATACGGGCAGGCCACCTGATGGCCCGGCGACACCGTCCGGAATGCGGGATAATGCAGCCTGCACTCCTCGCGCCGCTGGTAGCAGCGGTCGTAGAAGTAGCAGCCCGGTCCCGTATTCACAGGCGTCGGGGGCTCTCCGTCAATACGGATAATTTCCTGTTCCCCGCCCGCATCCAGCGGCGCCGAATTGGAGATGAGTGCTCTCGTATACGGATGCTGCGGACGGTGCAGCACCTCGTCGGTCGGGCCGATCTCCACGAACCGACCCAAATACATGACGGCCACCCGGTCCGATATATACCTTGTCGTTGTAATGTCATGGCTAATGAACACCATGGCGGTGTTGCGGCTCCTGCACAACTCCGACAGCATGTTGATGATGTCGGCCCGGATGGACACGTCCAGCATGGAAATCGGCTCGTCCGCCACCAGAAACAGCGGGTCCAGCAGCATTGAGCGCAAAATGGAAATGCGCTGCAGCTGCCCCCCGGACAGCTCATGCGGAAAGCGATACAGATAGTCTCTGGCAGGCGCCAGTCCGGCTTCCTCCATCCGCTGCCCGCACAGGGTCAGCCTCTCCTCGTGGCTTCCTCCCACGCCGTGAAGCCGCAGCGTGTCCGTCAAAATACGGGCAATCGTATGGCGCGGATCAAAGGTATCGAATGGATTTTGAAAGATGATTTGCGCTTGGCGGCGGAAAGCCAGCGGGCTGCGCTTCAGCATGCCACGGGACGATTCCCCCAGGATATCGATTTCCCCGCTTGTCGGACTTTCAAGCTGCACCAGCAGCTTGCCGAGCGTGGACTTGCCGCAGCCGCTTTCCCCGATGACCCCGAGCACCTCTCCCTGTCCGAGCGTAAAGCTGACCCCGTCGACCGACTTGATGGCGCCCGCTTTCTTTGCCCTCCCGAAAAAGGAGCTTCCACGCTGCTTGAAATGCTTTTTGACATCTTCTACCACGACAACAGGCCCATTATTGTGCGGCATGCTCCTCACCTCCTATCAAGTGGCAGGCTGTGCGCCTTGACACGGAATAAGCAGTGTCCGCAGGCTTCACCTGCCGGCAGACCGGCATGGCATGCTCACACCTGTCTGCGAACACACAGCCCTGCACGGGCAAGCTCAGATCGGGCAGCGAGCCGGGAATGCCGCGGATATTGTCTTTGGCGCCTTTGAAGGAAGGCAGAGACTGCAGCAATCCTTTTGTATATGGATGAAGGGGATGGCGCAGGACATCCTGAACGGGCCCGAACTCGACGAGATGACCGGCATACATGACCGCAACCTTCTTGCAGGCCACCGCCACCACAGACATGTCGTGGGTAATCATGATGCGTGCGATGCGGAGCTCCCGCTCCAGTTCCATCATCTCCCGGAGAATCTGCCCTTGGGTAACGACATCCAGCGCCGTTGTCGCCTCATCCAGAATGAGCAGTCTGGGCCTGTGCATCAGACCGAGGGCGATCGACACCCGCTGCATCATGCCGCCTGACAGCTCATGCGGGTACAGATCATACACCCTGGCCGGGAGCCTTACAGACTCCAGCAGCTTGATGATCCGTTCCCGGAGCTGCTTTTTGTTCAGCCCCTTCTCGTGCAGCCGGTATATGTCCGCCATTTGCGCCCCGATACGGTGAACCGGACTGAGCGAGTTCATCGATTTCTGGAACACGACTGCCAGCTCCTTCCACCTCAGCCGGGACAGCTCCTGCTCTCCCAGCTCCAGCAGCGGCTGGCCACCAAATAAAATCTCTCCTTCCACCCTGGCCGTCCGACCGGGCAGAAGTCGCAGAATGGCCATGGCCAGGGTGGATTTTCCGGAGCCTGATTCCCCCACGATACCAACGGAGTCCTGTTCTTCCACATCAAGCGAAACCCCGTTTACAGCGGTGACCATCCTGCTTCCGGTATGATAGGACACCGATAAATTGCGAATTTGCAAAAGCGCCATGCCGTGCACCCCCTTAAGTTGATCAATTATGCTGGCGCAGCTTCGGGCTGAGCACCTTGTTAAGTCCGTCGCCGATCAGATAAAAAGCAAGCACCGTGATCACGATCATCAGACCGGAAAAGGTCGAAATCCACCAGCCATTCGTCAAATAGGAGCGGCCGTTATATACAATTTGCCCCCAGCTCACGACATTCGGGTCTCCCAGGCCGAGAAAGCTCAGGCTTGATTCCGTTAAAATCGCGGCTGAAATATTCATCGTCGTATTGGCAATAATCGGGAAGATTCCGTTCGGCATGATGTGCCTGAACAGAATTCTTGTCCGGCTTTCCCCCACGGCAAAGGAGCTGAGCACAAAGGTCCGCTCCCGCAGGGACATCGCCTGCGCGCGCATGAGACGGGCGTTACCCACCCAGCTTGTAAGTCCGATGACGATCATGACATTCAGCATGCTGCTGCCGAAGAAAGCAATCACGATCAGAATCAGAAAAAAAGTCGGCATCATCAGGAAAACGTTGTTCAGCTCGGTCAGCACCGTGTCGGTCCTGCCGCGGTAAAAACCCGCGATCCCGCCCAGCACCGTACCGATGACCCCGGATATGAGCGCGGCGGTCACCCCGATGACCAGGGAAGTGCGTGTTCCGTACACAATCATGCTGAACACATCCCGGCCGAGCCCGTCCGTCCCAAGCAGATGCTCTTTGCCGGGGGGCACGGCCATGTCGTCCGTCAGCTCCTGCGGTCCATGGGTGGCGATCAGGGGCGCAAATGCCGCCATAATCAGCAGCAGACAGAGAATGATGAGCCCTGCCTTGAGCTGAGTCACGGAGCTGATATGTGTCAAAGCGCGCTGCAAGACATTCGGCCTGCGTTTCATTTCCATCCTTTTACCTCCTCCTTCTCCGGCTGCATGTTCAGACTGCCATTCTATGGTTTGTCCCCAAATCGTGTCTTCAGTTATAGCGGATGCGGGGATCAATCCAAGCGTAAACAATATCTGTAAGGATCATATTGACGGCAACCGACACGGATAAAATCAGATACAGACCCATCAAAAGCGGATAGTCGCGGCGCGAAATGGCATTCATCATGAAATTGCCCATGCCCGGCCAGGAAAACACAATTTCAATGATGGATACACCGGTAATGATGTAAGCTAGCGTGATCCCGAAAACCGTAACTGTCGGAAGAATCGAATTTTTGAAAATATACTTGTAGAATATCCGGCTTTCCTTCATGCCGGCGGCCCGGAATGTCATGACGAAATCCTCGGACATCACCTGAATGACCGAAGCACGCGCAATCCGGAAAAAGTAGGGGATGTTCAGCAGCGTAAGTGTCAGAGCGGGGAGAAACAAGTGCCTGAGCACGTCCGCCACGTACTGTATGCCTTCATAATCGGCCCGCATATCGACCATGCCCGCCGTCGGGAACAGCTTGAGCGTGGACGCGAACGCCAGTATGAACATCATGCCAAGCCAGAACGGCGGCATTGCGTCGAACAGGTAGGATATGCCGCTCAGCGTCGTATCAAGCTTCGTGCCCTGCCGTCTGGCACAATGAATACCGAGCGCCGTGCCAATCATGACCGACAAAACAGCCGTCGTCAGAGCCAGAAGCAGTGTAGGGCCGATGCGTTCCGCAATCATTTCCGCCACCGGCCGGCCGCTGAGAATGGACTCCCCCAAATCTCCCTGCAGCAGAGTACGGATATAAGCGCCGAACTGGACCAGTACAGGCTGATCCAGACCATACTTGGCACGCAGCGCCGCTTCCATTTCCGGAGACGGGCTGTCCTTCCCTGATAAGATGCTGACAGGATCGCCGGGAGCAAGATGAATAAGCATAAAGTTAAGAAAAATGGATACGAGCACGATCAGAGCGCCGGTAAGTGCTCTTCTGGCGATATATCTGGACACTTGCGTCACCTCCACGATCAAATACTTTGCTGCTTCAATGTGCAGAAGTCTCAGCCTGAAGCTCTGCTTGCCTTCACCGGGTGAACAGGGACGAGCGGCACACAACGGACCGCTCTCCCTGTTTTGGGATAAACATCATAATTTCTCGGAAATAAGCTTGAGTTGTGTAAACTGCAGCAGGTAATCCGGTCCGCCGGCTTTGGAATCCGTGCCGGACATATTGAAGCCGCCGAACGGATGCACGCCGACAAGCGCCCCCGTACATTTACGGTTGAAATACAGGTTGCCGACATGAAAGTGCTCCCTTGCCTGCTCCAGCCGGGTGCGGTTCGAGGAAAATACCGAGCCCGTCAGGCCGTATTCCGTATTATTGGCAATGTCCAGCGCCTGCTCAAACGACTCTGCCTTGCAGAATGCCACGACCGGCCCGAAGATTTCCTCCTGCATGATGACCGCATCAGGAGCGGCATCCGCAAAGATCGTCGGCTCGATGAAATAGCCGTCTTCCCCTGCGGTTCCGCCCCCTGTCACCAGGCGGCTTTCCTTCTTCCCTTGCTCGATGTAGCTCAAAATTTTACGGTATGCCGCCTCATCGATGACCGGTCCGGTTGAACTGGCCAGATCGCTGGCTGTGCCGACTTTAAGCTGCCGGGTCAGCTCCTTGCAGCGCTCTAGCACTTCATCGTACACATCGGCATGCACGATCGCGCGCGAGCAGGCCGAGCATTTCTGCCCCGAGAAGCCGAAGGCCGAGGCCACGATCGCCTGGGCAGCCGCTTCCAGATCGGCCTCACTGTCCACGATGATGGCATCCTTGCCGCCCAGCTCCCCGACAAAACGCTTCAGCCACTTTTGCCCGGGCGCGGTTTTGGCCGACAATTCGAAGATGCGCAGTCCGACTTCCTTGGAGCCTGTAAAGGAAATAAAGCGTGTAAGCGGATGGCTAACCAGCAAATCGCCGATCTCTCCCCCGCTGCCAGGCAGGAACTGGACCACTCCCGGCGGCATGCCGGCTTCCTCCAGCAGGGCGACAAAACGGGCCGCGATGACCGGTGTCGCGCTCGCTGGCTTAAGTACCACCGTGTTGCCTGCCACGACGGCGGCCGTTGTCATGCCGGCCATGATAGCCAGCGGAAAATTCCAGGGTGGAATGATAACGCCGACGCCAAGCGGGATATAGCGCAGATCGTTGTCTTCCCCTTCAAGGGAGATAAGGCGTGAAGCTGCCGTCGTATCCAGCTCGATCATTTGGCGGGCATAGTACTCCATGAAATCAATGGCCTCCGCCGTATCCGCATCCGCTTCGGGAGCCGTCTTGCCGGATTCCAGCATGAGCCAGGCGCTGAACTCATGCTTGCGTCCGCGCAGCAGCGCCGCTGTCTTGAACAGCAGCCTCGCCCGCTGCTGTGCAGGAACGCGCGACCATGATGCGAAGGTTTTATGGGCAGACTGAATCGCCTCTTCGGCCAATTCCGCATCGGCCTTGGACACGTGCCCGATGATTTCCGCTTTGCGGGAAGGATTGATGGAGTCCAAGCTTTCCCCTGTCTTCACCCGTTTTCCGCCTATAATCAAGGGATACTCCTGACCAAGCTCCGCCTTCACTTTATCCAGAGCTGCTTCAATTGCCTTGCGGTTCGTTTCATTGCTGAAATCTGTAAACGGTTCGGGACGGTATGGCACCATGCTTATCTCACCTTTCCTAAATTATTTAATTTTGGAATACCCGCTCGAGCCTTTCGGCCGCCCAATCCAGCTCCTGCTCGGAAATGATCAGCGGCGGAGCCAACCGGATGACATGCTCATGCGTCTCTTTGCAGAGCAGCCCCTCCTGCTGCAGCCTTTCGCAGTAAGGCCTTGCCGGGCCTGCAGCCTCGATGGCGATAAACAGCCCGCGCCCGCGAATCTGTACAATATCTGGATGCTCCAGCCTTTGCAGGCGCTCAAGCAGCCTTGCGCCCAGCCGCCGGGAGCGTTCAGCCAGCTTTTCCTCTTCAATGACCTGCAGGGCAGCCACGGCGACAGCGCTTGCCAGCGGGTTGCCGCCGAAGGTGGAGCCGTGCGAGCCCGGTTCAAACAGGCCAAGAATGCTGCGGTCTGCGGCAACCGCAGACACCGGCAGCACACCGCCGCCCAGCGCCTTGCCCAAAATGTACATGTCCGGCACAACTCCCTCCCAGTCACAGGCAAACCGCCGCCCCGTCCGGCCGAAGCCGGTCTGGATTTCATCCGCCATGAGCAGCACGCCATGTTCGGTGCACAGACTGCGGGCCTGCTGCAGGTATCCATCCGGCGGAATGACAATTCCCGCTTCTCCCTGAATGGGCTCCAGCAGAAAAGCAGCCGTGTTTGGATTTATCGCCTGCTTCAGCGCTTCAATGTCACCGTACGGAATGATGCGGAATCCTGGCGTAAACGGACCGAACTCCGCGCGGTATGCGGACTCTGAAGAGAACGAGGTGACGGTCAGTGTCCTGCCGTGGAAGTTGCCTGCACACACGATGATCTCCGCCTTGTTTTCAGCAATTCCCTTCACCCGGTATCCCCAGCGCCGGGCTGCTTTGATGGCTGTCTCCACCGCTTCGGCGCCCGTGTTCATCGGCAAAATCATCTCTTTGCCGGTAAGCCTGGTCAGCAGTTCCAGCAGTTCTGCCAGCGGCTCGTTATAGAAAGCCCGCGAAGTCAGCGTAACCCGGTCCGCCTGGCGTTTCAGCGCCTCGATGATCCGCGGATGGCGGTGGCCCTGGTTCAAGGCGGAGTAACCGCTTAGCATATCCATATACCGCTTCCCCGCCGGATCGGTCACCCATACCCCCTCCGCCTCCGCAATCACAATCGGCAGCGGATGATAATTATGCGCCCCCAGACGCTCTGTCTGCTCCATAATGGATTCCATTGTAGACATCAGGCACCTCATTCCTTTTACCGTCTTAAAGGCATTGCGTTTTTTTGAAATGTTGACCGCCACACCAGCTCAGAATTATCGTTTAAACATCGATTTCAGCACAAAGCTTACATTTTCCGGCCGTTCCGCCAGTCTTCTCATAAAATATCCGTACCAATCGATGCCGTATGGCACATACACCCTCATCCTGTAGCCCTCACGCGCCAGCTCGCGCTGCAGCTGGGGACGGATGCCGTAGAGCATCTGAAACTCGAAGGCATCGCGCGGGATTGCCTTTTCGGCAGTGAAGGCTTTAACGTGTTCTATAATGCGGTCATCATGGGTGGCTACAGCGGCATAGTGTCCACGTTCCAACTGAATATGAATGAGACGGATAAAGTTTTCGTCCACCTCGCTCTTTTCCGGATAGGCGACTTCCGGCGGCTCCTTGTATGCTCCCTTGACCAGCCTATAATTGGGAGCAAGATGCTCCAGCCGCTTCATGTCATCCTCCGTCTTCCGCAGATAGGCCTGCAGCACAAGTCCTACATGCTGGCCCCCGTATTCGCCATGAAGCTGTTCGAATATGCGGATTGCTGGCTCATTATGGGCATAGTCCTCCATGTCGATGCGTACAAATCCGCCATGAAGCTTGGCTTCCCCGACAATGCTCCGCATATTGGCCAGGCATTCATCCTCGGACAAATCAAGCCCGAGCTGAGTCAGCTTGACCGACACATTGGAGCGTATACCGGAGTCGGCGATGCCTCTCACGGCATTTACAACCTCCCGCGCAGCCTCTTCCGCCTCCTCCCTGCCCTCCACGAATTCGCCCAGATGGTCCAGGGTCGCCTCAATGCCTTCCGCGTTCAGCTCTCTTACCTTCTCAATGGCGGCTGCAAGTGTCTCACCCGCCACGAAGCGCTCAGCCCCCAATCGAAGCCCATGCAATTTCGCCATCCGATTGGCCGTACGATTCTTCGACAGGTAAAGCAAGGTATTTCTCATGATCTCCATTTCTGCATCCTCCTTTCTCTGAATATATAGAGCAATGGGGATAACAAACATCTAACGATGTACTGGCACAAAAGGCAGACCCTGGTTAGCGGAAGTTAGCATACGCATCCCCGGCTGTCTCTGCGGATGTGCGGAAGGCGGCATGAACAACTTCCGGAAGCAGTTGTGCAAGCGTCCCGAAGGCATAAGCGCGGTCTAGGCGTTCTGTCCATTTATGCGCGTCTTTTCCGACAGGCCCTACATTAAGCACCGGGGCGGAAATAAGCTTCAAATCTTCGATCGGGATGCTGTATCCGCGCCCCCAATTCGGCATGCATCGGGTCAGGGCTTGCAGGGATGCCGTATCCGCAGCGCCGGTATAGCTCAGATCGGTAATCCCCGGCATATAGTGCCTGGTTGTGAGCTTCACCCCGCATTCCCTCCTCGCAAAAGCCTGTAAATCCTTCACAACCTGCCTGACGAACGGAATGCTGCTGGAGCAGACGGCCGGATAATAAGGCGGGGCGAAAAACAAGACAATCATCGGCGCCAGCTCTTTACAGAGCAGTGCAAGTTCATCCGTGAGCATGATGGCCACATCCCGGTCGTCTGCTGTTCCTCTGCCCGCCGTGATGCGATCCATGAGCTGCGCCACCCGTTCCTTCCCTTTCGTACGGCAGGCATAGTCATACAGCTCATCATACGTCAGCGTTCGGATCTTCAAGTCCTTGATGGCTATCCCGCCATGGGACAAGACGTACTCCGTATTTTGCGCGTAGGCCTGCTCCATGCGCAGTGCCGCCCGTTTGGCGGCCGCCAGCAGCGGCTTCTTCACTTCATCAGCCGTCTTGTTCATCGTAAGCAGGTTAAAAAGCGTCACCGCGCGAAAAGGTGTCTGCACTGAATATTCCTTTTTGAGTCCGCGCTGGATCAGATTGGTTGGCGGCGAGGTCGCTTCATCATCCACCATTTCGCAAAACTCCGTATTCAGCTCGATTTCGCAGGTGATTTGGGAAGCCATGAAATTGCCGTTCAGGCCCGCCATCGACTCGCCGACATGTGTTTCCTTGCCGAAGCACAGAAATCCGGGGAGCACCTTGCCGATCGTACCAGTATATATATACCGGTTTTGATCTTCCTCATTCTGAAAAAGCATCGGCTCCGAATTTAAAAACAGCTTGTAATTCAAGCCATGAAGTTGTGCAATGCGCGCCAGTATGCTTACCGCCGCCCTCATGCCGCTCGAATTGACCTCTTCATCCGGAACGGCCAGCAGCAGAATATTGCCTTCAAATTCCCCGAGAGATGCCCTCTCCAGAAGCGACAGCTGCAGAACGAGCCCGCATTTCATATCCATGACTCCCCGTCCGAACACCCAGTCTCCACTGGCAAGATCCTCCCTGACCTCTTCAGGAAGCAGTCCGGGATGAGTCCGAAAGTGCTCCGTCAGCGCTTCAATGTCAAACGCCTGCCCGGCTAGCTCGCCGTAGTCCTCCACATCCACCACATCAAAATGGCTGAGCAGCACCACCGTATCTCCGGCAGCTTTTTCTGAGTGAACCAAAGCGGTCAGTACGCTGTTCCCGTCATCCAGCAGGTGGGTTTGCACCAAATCAGGCCTGGTCTGAAAATAAGCCAGCTCCCGGATCCGTTCCGCCAGCAAAACAGGGAATTCCCTTTCGGCCAGACTGCCGGTAATGCTGGGGATGCGGACAAGGTCGGCAAGCAGGCGGGTAAGCTGGTCCGGTGTTGACCATTTTGTCATCTTCTCCACTCCTTGCGGCTGAACCGCGCATACCGCTTAAAAGAAAGCTCTGCGGCGGTTCTTGCGAAAAATGTTGTTCAGTTGTACTCGTTTGCTCATGGTGTGGGAATTGAATGTCTGAAAACACAATTTGGAGGTTGTTCCAAGGTGGGTTGGGATCACTCACTTGAAGTATGGATCACTGCTGAAAAGCAGTCATGAAAGGATAAAAAAGTACGCGGTATATTAGTGCAACTAGAGCAGAGAAAGTAGAAATTGATAGATTGTTGTAGCCTTGTACAGGAAACATTTAAAGCACTTTTTTAATACTTTTTCCGTATTGCGGAAACACTTTCCGAAAATAACATTCAATAAATGGCGGTCTGCAAACCGCCCATTCTGGCCGAGATTTCTCTGGCCGTGCTGATAACCATTTTGCTGAGATAGTCCAGTCTGTCCTGGGGGATTTCGCCTTTCGGGACGCCGATGCTGAGTGATCCGGCCACCTTTTGCCCGAAACCGATTATTGGAGCGGCGACAGAAGCCGTCCCCTCCGTTCGTTCGCTGTAGCTGACACAGAAGCCTGCTTCCCTGATTTCCGGCAGCCTGTTTAATAATTTACTGCGTTCGGCAGGATCAGCAATAAGAACGGACAGAATGTCCTCCGCCTCGGCAGGGGGCATGGAGGCGAGCATCGTTTTGTTCGGTGCTCCGATATGCATATCTATGCGCACTCCCAAAGTATCGATGACCTTCAAACTCGAGGGGCTGTCGATACGCTCAATCAGGATCGCATAAAGCCCGCTTGGAATGCTTAAATAAACGCTTTCCTTAACTTCTTCGGCAAGCCTCTCCATAATGGGCCGCGCAGCGGTGCGCAAATCCACTTGCTCGAGCTGGCGCAAACCGATTTCCATCCAGCGGGGGCCGACGGTATAGTGCTTCGTGTCAGCAGTCTGGCTGACCAGCTCATGCTTCATCAATGAGGCAATCAAGCGATGGGTCGTGCTGAGCGGCAGACCTAGCCGGTCGGAAATATCCGAAATGGGCCAATAGCTTCTTTTGGAATCAGAGGTCAGCAGCTGGATAATCTGCATCGCCCGGTCGAACGACTGAATCATGGTCTACCCCCTCTTTTTGGAAGCTTCTGAACATTTCTATAATCGCAAGAAAAATTACCGCTAAACGCGGTCTGGCTTCTGTGAATGTACGTCGATAGATGTTTTTCTTATTGACGATGTTAATTTTTATTCTTTTCATTGTCAATAAAAAAATGATTTTTCGCTGATTTTTTGCTTTATAATTTCATTTATGTCATAAAATATTACGCGAAGTCCGCTGCTGGGTTCTGAGGAATTCGAATCCCCTCCGTGCAAGTTTGCCAATTTCATGCTGCGAAAGTTAAAGCTTGACAGTCAAGCCGCCAGCCGATCATGGCAAGGCATATGAACTCGCTGCTCGGGAGCTTGCACGATTATCCCCTTGGATCAGGCAAAGAAAACCAGAAAACCGGGAACCGAAAATATACTTTAGGCACGTTAAAGAAAATAACGGATCAAGTGAGGCACGAAAATGCCTGTTGTTACGCTATTCAGGGCCATCGAATGGGTCTATTATGTTTTGATCGTGCCTTATGAGGAAGCAGATCGGTTCGAGATGATGAGGCGATCTTAGGAGAAAGCAGAGCGTTTAGGTGATGTGAAACTGACCGAGAGTCTGAGCAAAAGGGATAATCATGAAAAGCTGCATGGAGAGGCAACAGGCATCAGGTAACGGGCACCAGATACCAGATACCATACCCTATAGACCCCCTCTCACTCTGGATACGAGACTCTGAGCGGGGCGAATCCCTTTCTTCCAAGAAAGCTAGAAAAAAGCTGTCTGATGATTCAGCGTCAACTCCAGCAGTGGATCCCCGTTTTACCCAGTTACATCAAGGCCTGTTTGCCGACTTCTTGCTGCGAAAGTTGCGTAAAAAAATTAAAAAGAAACAGGATTGCACCCGCAAGCATGTGATGCTTGTGTGCAATCCTGTCAATTTGATAAAGTGGTATCTTCCGCAACTTATTGCACTTGCCGTGCCTCAAGGGCGTTCAAGAGCAAAGTCGTTACTTCAGCACGGGTTGCTTCAGCCAGCGGATTAAATTGATTTTTGCCTGCACCCTGCACCAGGCCTGCCTTGGCAGCAGCCGCCACATACGGCGCGGCCCATGCCGGAATCCGGGCGGCATCGGCGAAAGTTGGCTTCGCAGCCGGGTCAACGGTCAACCCGAGCGCCCTTACCATCATCACAGTCATTTCTGTTCTGTTCATTTTCGCAGACGGACGGAAGGTTCCATCCTCATATCCGCTAATTATACCCAGTTGTACAGCTTGTGCCACGTAAGAACTTGACCAGACTGGAATTTTGCCTGCATCCTTGAAGGATAGCTCATTGCTGCCGGTCTCAAGGCCCAGCGCGCGTGCCAGCATCACTACAAATTCAGCACGGCTTGCAGCCGCGTTAGGACGGAACTCGCCATTTTCATAGCCATTAACAATCCCAAGAGCTACAGCCTTCTGAATCGCCTCTCTCGCCCAGTGATTAGCTGTGTCGGAGAAGTTGATGCTGGCTGCCGGCGGTGCCGTTGTGCCACTTGGCGACTCCGGAGTTGTCGGTGTCACTGGAGTGGTTGTGTCTGGATTCGTTGGCTTGGCCGGCGTGGTTGTGCTTCCTCCACCAGAGCTTCCACCGGAACTGCCGCCAGAGCCGCCGCCACTGGAGCCGCTGCCAGGGAGGGCAGCACCCTTGAGATCGATAATCCGTTCTTCCACTCCTTGCTTCACTACACCCACTCGCTGCAGGTGCTCAAGGAATACCTCATAATCAACGAGATTCAATTCATAATGACGTTTATCCGCCTTGGCTGCCTTCATGGAGCGATAGAAATCACCGCCATCGGCCATGAACGAATTCGCAGCAACGATATAATATGCATTTGGATCAATATCACTATAGGTTCCGTCAGCATTCTTGATCTGGACTCTCCGAACACGTTCGCCAACCTGTGTAACCTGTCCGGTAGTAGCGTCAATCTTCTCCCCTGGCTTGGTCGAATCATAATAGAAGCGAAGTCCTGATACTTGCGGGAAGCGGCCTTCACCGGATTCAACCCCGCTGACGCCATTTTCCAGAGCTGCTGTAATTTCCTTGCCTGTCATCTTGAGCGCTGTGAGATTGTTGCCGAATGGCATCATCGTCAGCAGTCCGCCCAGCGTAATATCTCCTTGAGGCAGGGATGCCCGGATACCTCCACCATTCTGGATGGCTACGTACCCTTTCACATCATCCGCCTGTACGATGCTTTTGACTTTCGCAAGCATGCCGTCAGTCATCAGGTTGCCCAGATTGGTCTCCCGCTTGCGCACATTTCCGCGTTCTCCGTCGAGAAGCACCTCTGTGCGGCCCACAACGGTTCTCTTGAAATCATCAAGCTGAGGGGAATATTCCGACAGGATCGCCGCTGCCTCCGGGTCATCCGGGTAGACATAGGCTCCGGAAGCATCCTTCTGATCCAGATTCAGCAGGGAACCCTCCCAGCTTTGCAGTATGCCCTCTTCATTAAAGGTTGCATCCAACTCTCCCAAGGATTGGTTGTATTCTCCTGTCTGTACGATCAGCGTCGGCTCGGCTTGATCATTCACCACCACAGGCGCAGACAGCTTCGTATGCGAATGACCGCCTACAATAATATCAATACCCTGTACAGCCTTCGCAAGCTCCAGGTCTACAGTGTAGCCCAGATGCGAGACTGCGATAATCTTGTTAATGCCCTCACCTTTAAGCATTTCTACAGTCGCATTTGCACTGGCCACCTGATTGCGGAATACGATATGATCCCCCGGTGAAGACAGTGCTGCAGTGTCTGGTGTCGTCAAGCCGAAAATACCGATCTTCTCGCCATTTACTTCCTTGATGGTGGCTGGGTAGATCGCGGCCTTCTCACCTGGTTGGCCGATTTCATTGCGGTACAGGCCAGACAGGCTCGGATCATTCGTAAAATCAATATTGGAGCTGACGAACGGGAACTCCGCCTTTTTGATGAAATCAGCCAATACGCTAGGGCCCTTGTCAAACTCATGATTCCCGAAGGTCATCGCGTCATAACCCGCCAGATTCATGAACCGCAAATCAGCCTGTCCATTAAACAAGTTAAAGTATAGTGTACCCGAGAACACGTCTCCCGCGTCCAACAGCAGGGTATGATCGTTGCGCTGCTCCTTAATCGCCGTAATACGGCGCGTCACATTGTCCAAATGGGCGTGCGTGTCATTCGTATGCAGCACACGCAGCTTGTAGCCGCCGTCCTCAGGAACCTCCGTGAAGGACAGCTGAGCCAGCAATGGATCATGGTCGCTTACCCGGCCCTGTGCTTCCTCGAAATCCGCATTCACATGAACAGCCTCGATTGCAGCGGTTTTGGCAGTCCGGCGATCTGTCAGGATATGATCCAGTGTCTGGGAGTTGCCATCATAGATATAGGAGTAACGCTTGTTTTCCGGAAGCTGATCCACCAGATTGCTAAGCTCCTGGCCCTTCACCAAATTCAATGTTTTGGAGAATTGGAAATCATTAAAATCCCCAAGAGCCACGACTCTGACGTCGGGATCGCGTTCTACCAGCTGCTTAACGAAGCCGTTCAAGATGGCAGCCTGCTTGGCGCGCTGCACCTCACTGCTGCGCACCACCGGCTGTACACTGCCGAATGGCTTCAGGTCGCCACCCTTGGAATTGAAGTGGTTGGCGATGACAACCACACGCTCGCCCTTGAACGAGAATTCTGCTGCCAAGGGCTTACGGGAGCTGGCGAATGCTTCATCTCCCGGTGCAATCCGCCCCGGATTCAGCGACAGACTGCCATCCGCATTTACCTGCACGGCCGTAGTGGAGTCTCCCTTGACCGCATTGTCCGTCAGGCTTACACGCGCAGGGTTATACAGGAAGCCAACCCGGATGTTCGCTCCCGGCGCCCCGCCATCCTGATTGTTGACCGGTGCAATGTCCGTATAGTTGTAGCTGACTCCACCCTTATTCTTAATGGCATCAAGCAGCGTCTGGAAGCTTTGATCTGCAGCCGTTGTACCGCTGTTCGTATCACCGTCGTTGTCCTGAACCTCCATGACACCGATAATGTCCGGCTGCTTCAGGTTGTTCACCATAATATTTGCAATCTTCTGGGCTCTTGCTGCGTCCTTCTTGCTAAAGTTCTCTACATTGAATGTGGCCACAGTCAGCTTGTCTTCAGCCGGTTCAATAGTTGTGACAGCCTGACTCAAGCTGCTTGGAATCACTTCCGGGAGGTTGCCCTCCGGCTGAATCTTGAAATTTCCTGAAGAATAGTTCATAACACCTGTGACAGAGTCGTTCAGCTTATCACCGGTCTTGACTGCTCCAGATGGCTTTTTGCTAATAAATATCCGCTGCGGGTTCAAGGAGCTCTCAAATTCCGCGGCTCCGTCTCCGCGCAGAATGACACCGCCTGCCGGCGTGCGCAACGGATTGTTAGGCCCGTTATCTACTACGACAGCAAGTCCGGGCTCACTTGAATATGGACCAACAATCGTTGGCTGATCAATCTCTACTCTCATGCTCTCCAGACTTTCGAAGAAGTCAATGGCATCCTGTTCCGGATTGAACGCACCCAAACGATCGGAATCAATTACATTAGGTATGATTCGTCCGCCTGTCCCCAGAATGACGGGTTCAGGCAAAGCTGCGGTTGTGTTCTCCTTTTGAATGTCACTTGCCACAATCTGAGTAACTGTCAATTCATTGGCAGCCGGCAGGTATTCCTTGACCTGGCCGCTTACCTTCACCGGGGTACCTACAGTCACGCCATGTGACGGGCGATACACCTGAATGGCTTCAGAGGTGGCCTCGTTATCATCCTCTTTACCCGGATATTCCTGCATAGTGAAGGTGCTTCCGGATACGGAGGTAACAATACCCTCAACGTCCTTGACCTCCATGCCGTTAAACAGCGAGGTTTGGGAGCTTCCCTGGATATCATGGATGCGCAGTCCCTCCAATGAAGGAAGCACTTTGTATGCAAAGGTGTACACACTGCTGATTTCATTATTGATAACCGCAATTGCTTTGATGGTGGTATCTTCCTCAACCACAATCGGTGCAGAATACAAGGCGGATTGCGTGGTAGGCACTTCACCATTCAGCGTGTAATAGATTTGTGCTCCGTCCTTCGGTGAGGTCAGTGCTACCGAACCACCCTTCACAATCCCACCGGCCGGAACACTGGCCTGCACAGACAGCAGGCGCTCGATTACGTCTGATGCATCCCGTGGCAGGAGCTCCAGACCGTAGCTTGTGTTATAGGTCAGCACGCCTGTAATCCGCTCATAGGTCTTGCCTGCAGCAAGAGCTGTTGGAGCATTCTTGGCATAGATCGTAATCTCCTGATCGCTGTGCGTATCTTTACCATAGAAGGTCGTGCTGCTGCTGCGGGTGATCCCTGCTTGGCTGATCTCGACAAGCATGCCTTCGTAACGCTCGCCCGGACCTTTGCCACCGCCGCTTGCCGGTGCAAAATCTGCAGATGTCAGCTGGCGTGGCGCCGGAAGCTCCTGAGCGTGGTCAGTTACCTTCACATATCCGCCGGTAAATCCGCTCTTGTTCACTTCCAGCTGAAGCAGGCCGTTATAGACCGTTAACGGGCCGTATGCCTCGATGCGGTCGCCGACCTCAACAGCAGACTCGCTGGCGCGAACGACAATGCCTGCGTCACTGTCCTGGATATAATAGTTGGTCAGACCGCCGGATACCTCACGGTAGGTTACAATGCCACGGACGGCAACCGGTGAATTTTCAGACAGCTTTCTGGCATCGGTAATGCTGATCGGAGTCGTATCGGCAATGGTGTATTGGAAGCTGGTAATCCCGCTTGGCTCCAGCCCATCCTTGCCTGCATACGCTTGAATGTAAGTATCTCCGGTAACGGTAATTGGTGTATCATAAAGTGTGAATTGCGCATTAGTACCGTAATCAGTACTGTAGTAAATATAGGCGTCATTCGTAACTGTGCTCAGCTGCACCTGCGTGTTGACCGGAACCGGACCTGATGGCGGTGTAGCCTTCACAGGAGCTGTCTGCGTGTCCGGTGTGCTGTCGACGAATGCAAAGGTTGTGGACGCAGTCGACCTGATTCCTTTTGTACTAAAATAAGTGCTGAATGTGCCATCGCTTATGCGGATTTTCTGCTGGAATACACCCGGATTGGACTGTAATCCGAAGCTGCTGCGCACACTTGCAGGAAGCTGCACAGGCATCATCTTGCCCACATTCGTCTCGTCGGGACTGGCCGCGATGGCTATGTTGGTATCTCCGCCAAACGGCTCCGTCTGCTTGACACTGGTTGTGCTTGCATAAGAGCCAACCACATAACCTTCAACGGATATCGTTGAATCATCAACAGTACGCTCTAATGCCTGGTCTACCGTAATGACCTCGCCCGCTGCGGCTGCACGGTCTGCGAACAGTCCGGCGGGAACCGTCGTGGTAATCATCACCATAAATATGAGCAACCACTGGAAGACTCTTCTGACTTGCTTGCTGTACATTCATTCAACTCCTATTCATCATATTGGCATGCGCTTACAATATATCTGCCTGTAAAAAGCCTCTCCAGGCTATACAGCTTGTACATCATATGAGCTTTAACTGTCTATATGACAATCGCAGCCCATACGAGCTTACACCTCACCCCACTTCATGCCGCTTGTATCCAGGGCCGTACCCGTACATCTGCTTTGCAGTGGCAGCAGTAGATGTACATTTTCAAGCGGCGAATGACAGCCCGCAAATCCCTAATATCAGAGGACAAGAACGGGACGCAGGCACTTCATCAGTGTAGGTGCTTTCTGTAAATTGAGCTTTATGTTTTTGTTAACATGATATGAATTTGGCAACAAAAAAGCAGACCCATTGGATCTGCTCTCGGCTTTATTTAAAATCTATGGAAGAGGCTCTGGACTTAAGCCCGCCAATGCTTCTCGATGAACTCGTCCCGTCCCGATTTTTCGCGGTCTTCCTTATAATGCTTGGTGTTCTTCTTATGGTAATCCTGATGGTAATCTTCCGCAGGATAAAATACAGCCGCCGGCAAAATTTCCGTTACAATGGGCTTGTCAAATCTGCCGCTGGCCGCCAGCTCCTGTCTGGAGCGCTCGGCCGCTTCCCGCTGCTGCTCATTATGATAAAAAATGGCCGTCCGGTACTGCGGTCCCCTGTCATGAAACTGGCCGTCCGGGTCCGTCGGATCGACTTGCACCCAGTACAGCTCCAGCAGCTTCTCATACGGAAACAGCTTCGGGTCAAACGTGATCTGCACAACCTCGTAATGCCCTGTAGTGCCCTTTTTTACCTCTTCATAGACGGGGTTCTCTGTCGTTCCGCCCATATATCCGGATACAATGCCGTGAATGCCGGGCAGCTCCTCAAACGGAGTGACCATACACCAGAAGCATCCGCCGGCAAAGGTCGCTTTGTGCGTCATAAGTTCATTTCTCCTCTTCAGCATTTACATCGCGGATAAGCCTATCCGTGCTTATTAATTATAGTGCTTGTACATGCTTAAGCAAACAGCAGGTCACACTTGCGGCACTTCCCGGGGTTCATCCGGGCCTGGTTTATTCCATCCCTCCTTCAAAAAAACTGCCCTTGAACCACTATGGTCAAGACCCCATTTTGTAGACATTGAAAAAAGACCCTAGGCGGTAAACTGGCGTCGGTACTCTACCGGCGTCAG
>NZ_JBHIRX010000032.1:0-50563 GCF_042138595.1 Paenibacillus terreus
ACACGACCGTTAAGCCCTCCAGCGCCGATGGTACTTGGACCGAAGGGTCCTGGGAGAGTAGGACGTTGCCAGGCAAAAACCTTGCATGATTAATAACCAGTCATCGAAAACAAATCGGTGACTGGTTATTTTTTTATTTAAATCCGGCCAAGTCATTCTCATCAGGGCAATGCCACTCGTTTGATGATCTCTCGCCTTTATTCATAATACTTGGTAGCTCAGTAATAGATTTTCGTATCCCTTGATGTTTCACCGTCAAGGGATTTTTTGTTTGCGGTAAAGAGAAGGAAGCAAGTAATTCATGAATTGAGAAGTCTAATTTTATGTCATGTTTATGTTATATAAATCATTTGTTATGGCATATATTTTGTTGCAAAAGACAGTTTTGCATCATTCTATTTATGTTGTATGCCGAAAAATCCATGTTTTGCGTAATGAATGTTTACATTAATCAAGGTGATCGTTTACCATCAATTCAACGAAGGCATGCAGCAAAGGGAGGGAACGGTCAATGCCGGCCTCGGAATCGGAAATTTACACCGCTGTCAAAGATGCTATTATCGGTCAGAGACTTCGCCCCAACATGCAGCTCGTCGAGGAAGATATCGCCGAATCGTTCGGTGTCAGCCGTACGCCCGTACGCAATGTATTTCGCCGGCTGGCTGCGGAGAAGCTTGTGTCTGTCGTCCCGTATAAAGGAACTTTCGTCTGGTGCCCAACAGTAATTGAATCCAAGGAAGTGTTTGAAATGCGGAGGGTACTCGAGGCGGCAGCGATCAGGCAGATATGTGGCAAACTGGACGAAGTGGAACGCCAGCACCTTACACGGATGCTAGAAGAGGAATTGGAGGCTAACGTCCGGGGTGATCTGTTCGGCGCACTGCGGATTTCGGGTGACTTCCACCTCAGGATTGCACAGATGACGGGCAACTCTTATTACAGCAAGTATTTGGAGGAGCTCATTTCGTTATCTTACGTCATTATCGCGTTTTACGGTGGAAAAAAGCCTACCCACTGCGATCATCATAAACAGATTTTAAGTGCGATCGAACGTGGGGATGGGCAATTAGCGGCAGAATTGATGACTCTTCATCTGCAGGAGGTCGAGGATGTGCTCGATTATGGGGGACTATGGGAGACGCCGGGCACGTTAGCCGACATATTCAAACCGAAACCGGTCTGAAATTTTTTTAGCGGGAGATTGTATACAATCTTGGATGTGATGCAGGATGCGATTTCAAGGAGGTTGTGGAGCATGCAATTGATCATCGATGGGGTGAATAAAAGCTTTAACGGCCGTACTGTACTGGACCAAATTCATTTGACTATAAAGCCGCATGAGCTTGTATGTATTTTAGGCCACAGCGGCTGCGGGAAGTCGACCCTGCTGAATATGGTGGCTGGTTTCATTGCCCCGGACAGCGGCACGATTACGGTGGATGGCCAGCTGATCAAAGGTCCGTCGAAGCAGCGGGGGGTCGTGTTCCAGGAGCATGCTCTTTTTCCGTGGTTCAACGTTTTGGATAATATCGCGTTCGGGCCGGAGGTACAGGGGACAGGGAAAAAGGAGGCCCGCAGCAAGGCTGCTCATTTTTTGGAGCTGGTGGGTTTGTCCGATTACGCCAAGCATTATCCGCATGAGCTGTCCGGGGGTATGAAGCAGCGGGTCGGCATCGCCAGAGCACTGGCCGCCGGTCCGGATATGCTGCTGATGGATGAGCCGTTCGGTGCGCTCGACATTCTGACCCGTGACGTGATGCAGCGAGAGCTGCTTCGCATTTGCCGGGAAGTGAAGCCGACCGTGCTGTTCGTCACACACAGCATCAGTGAAGCGATTTCTCTCGGGGACCGTGTAGTAGTGATGAAGCATGGAAAGATTGCATCCGTAATGGAAATTGAAATGCATCATCCGCGTACATTCCACGACAGCCGCTTCGGACAGCTCATGACAGAAATCGAAGCGGTGCTGATGGACGAGGAAATGGTTAAGGAGGCGAGCTTATGAGCCGGATTAAGACGGCGGCTATCCCTTCTGCACAGCCTTCTGGAAAGCTGGTCATTCGAACCGCCAGGACACCGTTCAGGTGGAAGGGGGCGATCCCATATGTCGCCATCTTTCTGGTGTGGGAGCTGTTTTCCCGGTTTAACATGGCCGTTCAATGGTTCAACCCGCTCTTTTTCCCGCCGCCAACTGAAATCATCCGCAACGCCTGGATGTTAGCCGAGACGGGGATGATCAGCGCCAGCCTCTGGTCCAGTACCGTGCGCATTTTGCAAGGATTCACCCTGGGCACCGTATCCGCCATTGCCATTGCCATGGTGATGAGCCGTTTCCGCCATGTTGAGTTCTGGATATCCCCTCTACTTAATCTTACCGGGCCGATCCCGGCTTTGGCGCTGCTGCCGCTGTTTATTATTTGGTTCGGTATCGGGGAGTTTCCTAAGGTGCTGCTTATTGCATGGACGACGTTTGTTCCCATGCTCGCTTATACATTGGACGGCTTGAAATCCGTCAATCCGCTGCTTATCCGCTCGGCCACCAGCCTGGGGGCATCACAGCGCCAAATTTTTGCCAGGGTGATTTTACCTTCGGCCATTCCGAATATATTGGTTGGCTCACAGGTGGGGCTGGGGCTCGCCTTCTCCGCATTGATTGTATCGGAAATGATGGGAGCGAGCTCCGGGCTCGGCTATATTATCGTGGATGCCCGCAATTATTTTAAAATATCGAACATGTTTGTGGCCATCGTACTTATCGGACTGGAGTACAGTTTGTTCTCCCAATTGCTGAAGCTGGTAGAGAAGAGGGTCATGTCCTGGAGAAAGGGAGGGATTCGGGACGCTTTGGGAAAATAGCCGGGCAACATTTTCGCAGTTGGCCGTTTGGGCCGGACAGGATAGCAGTATCAATACGAAGATAGAGGGTGGAGGAAATGATAAAGAACAGAAAAGGTAAATTCGGTCTTACACTAATAACATCCCTTGTTTTGACGGTTATGGTGTCCGCTTGCGGCGGCATCGGTTCTTCATCTCAGGCGCCCTCGTCGCCCGAAACTCCATCATCCGCGCCGGCAGCTTCGGCGCCTGCGGAAGGCGGTGGGCTGGAGACGACTAAGCTTACACTCGTTGGTGTGAGGGACGCCCAAATTTCATCCCAGCAAATTATTGCCGACAAGCTCGGCTATTTCAAAGAAGAAGGGCTGGATGTTACCAGTCAATTGATCGAAAGTGGCCCGGACATCGGCCCCATGGTTTCCGGCGGCAGCGCACCGATCAGCATTCAAACGAATTTCATGGATATCATTCTGAAATCGAATGGTATTGGCGTAAAGATCGTTGCACCACTTGCACAAATCGCCGGTACGCAAGCAGTTGTCGGCGGGAAGGATCTTGTGTTGAACAGCGCGAAGGATCTGGAAGGCAAGACGATCGGCATCCCAAGCGGAGCGGATGTCAAGATCGCCATCGACAATATGGCAAAGGAGCTTGGCGTGGACGCCTCCAAGATCAAGTACGTTAATCTGGCACCGAGCGACGCAGTGGTTGCTTTGGAGAAAGGAGACATCGATGCGATGGCGGCATGGGAGCCGTTCATTACAAAAGCAATCAATGCCGGGGGCCACTTCCTGTTCAGCGGAACGAAGTCGGAGCTGCCGGAGAAGAAGGGAGACGTCAACTGGATGAGCGTCCATACGACCATCCAAGTGACTGATGCATATTTGCAGGAAAATCCCAATACGATTAAAGCTGTTCTCCGTGCGTTGAATAAAGCGACAGATTACATTAACAATAATCGCGAGGACGCGATCAAATTGCTTGCGCCGGAGCTGCATTTGACGGAAGCGGAGCTGACGGACATCATGAGTCGCAATGTTTACGGCATGACTGCTGACGATACGTTCCTGAATGTCAGCAACGGTCAGGGGGTTATGGACTACCTGAAGTCGACTGGAAATATTACATCTGTCCCCGAAACATCATCGTATATCGATTTGAGCCTGCTGAAGGAAGTCGAACCGAGCCTTGTTCCATAAGGCAGAGGCACGCGTTACGAAAGAGAAAATATGGGCCGGATCCCGGGATTTTATGCCGGGGTCCGGTTATTTTTTGTCATATGTCCATCGGTCGCATACAGATGTGTTCAATGGGAAATATACCTTAAGAACATGATGGTTATAATGCTTGACACCCCTATACTGCTTTGCTAAGATTGCAATTAATATATTTTCAGAAAACGTTACTTTGTCCGTCATGGATAGACATTCGTGGCGTGCTTAAACATATTCTAAGGAGGACAACCCTGGTGTGGGAAGATAAGTTTGGCAAGGAAGGCTTAACCTTTGATGACGTCCTGTTGGTGCCCCGTAAATCCGAAGTTCTGCCGAAAGAGGTGGACACATCCACGAGGTTAAGTGACGCAGTGAAACTCAATATCCCCCTGATCAGCGCCGGTATGGATACCGTTACGGAAGCGCCTATGGCCATTGCCATGGCAAGAGAAGGCGGCATCGGAATTATTCATAAGAACATGAGTGTAGAGAAGCAGGCCGAGGAAGTTGATCGTGTTAAACGTTCCGAGAGCGGTGTTATTACCAATCCGTTTTCGCTGACTCCGGATCATCTGGTATCGGATGCAGAGCAGGTTATGGGGAAATTCCGGATTTCCGGCGTGCCGATTGTCAATGAGGATAACAAGCTGGTTGGCATATTGACCAACAGAGACCTTCGTTTCATTCATGACTACAATATTAAAATCAGTGAAGTCATGACCTGTGAAAATCTCGTTACCGCACCGGTGGGAACTACGCTCCAGGAAGCAGAAATCATTTTGCAGAAGCATAAGATCGAGAAGCTTCCACTGGTGGATGAAGACAATAATCTTAAAGGCTTGATCACGATCAAGGATATCGAAAAAGCGATTCAGTTCCCGAATGCAGCCAAGGACGCACATGGCCGTCTGCTGGTGGGAGCGGCTGTCGGTATTTCCTCCGATACGTTTGTTCGGACGGAAGCGTTGGTTCAGGCCGGAGTGGACGTGATTGTCGTAGACTCGGCGCACGGTCATCACATTAACATCTTTGATGCTGTCCGCAAGCTGCGGGCAAGCTATCCGGAGCTGACCATTGTTGCGGGTAATGTGGCAACTGGAGATGCAACCCGCCACTTGATCGAAGCTGGCGCATCGGTCGTTAAGGTCGGCATCGGTCCCGGATCTATTTGTACAACTCGCGTCGTTGCGGGGATCGGGGTTCCGCAGATCACAGCTATTTATGATTGTGCAACTGTGGCTCGTGAGTACGGTGTGCCGATTATCGCTGACGGCGGCATCAAGTACTCCGGCGAGATCACCAAGGCTTTGGCGGCTGGAGCTTCTGCAGTGATGCTGGGCAGCCTGTTTGCCGGAACGGAAGAAAGCCCGGGTGAATCCGAAATCTATCAGGGACGCCGTTTCAAGGTATACCGCGGTATGGGTTCCATGGCGGCGATGAAGCAGGGCAGCATGGACCGCTACTTCCAGGATGACGCCAAAAAGCTGGTGCCTGAAGGCATCGAAGGACGCGTTGCCTATAAAGGCCCATTGTCCGATACAGTTCATCAGCTGATCGGCGGACTTCGCTCCGGCATGGGGTACTGCGGTACCCAGACGATTGAACACCTTCGCAACGATACGCAGTTCATCCGTATCACTGGTGCAGGGTTACGCGAAAGCCATCCGCATGATGTGCAAATCACGAAGGAAGCGCCAAACTACTCGTTGTAATATACAGAAATTGCTAGAGAAGGCAGGCTGGGCGAATTAGCGCGGCCTGTCTTTTTTTGCGCCATAGCGTGTGATAGAATAGATAAGTGATTGCTTTATGGGGAATTTCAGATGGACAAGAACCCTTGAGCAGCCAGGCAAACCCGGCCACAGGCCCAGACAACCTTCACATATAACTACAGTGGGTTGGGTTGAGTAAGAGAGGAGTTTATTTAACGTTGAAAAAGTCAGGTAAATGGAATAAGAAAAGCTTGCTGAAGAAGAGTATTGCTGCTGTCGTGCTGTTCAATATGATGTATATGACCGCTTTGCCAGCCGTAAGCTCACTGGATCCTACGGTGATTACCTCTGCTGCCGAAGCCAAAACGGAGATTGTTGGTACTGCCGGAATCAAAACTCCTGACCTGGCTTTAAAGTCAGCTATATTAATAGAACCAACTACAGGACAAGTGCTGCTGTCCATGAACCCGGATGAGGCGCTGCCGCCTGCTAGCATGACGAAGATGATGACAGAGTATATTGTCGCTGAAGAGGTCAAACAGGGCAAAATCAAGTGGGACGATGTGGTGCCAGTCGGGGAAAATGCGGCGAAAAGCGTCGGCTCGCGTATTTTTTTGGCTCAAGGTGACAAGCATACGGTAAAAGATCTTTATATAGCCATGGCTGTTGGCTCTGCCAACGATGCTACCGTAGCCCTGGCGGAATATGTGGCCGGTTCTGAACAAAATTTTGTGCAAATGATGAATGAAACGGCCCAGCGTATGGGAATGAAGGATTCCTATTTCATCAATTCAACCGGACTGGACAAGGCAGACATGCCGGCGAAGTACCGGCCGGATACGGATCGTGAAACCGTAATGACCGCAAGAGATGTCGCTACACTGGCTGGATATATAGTGCGTGATCATCCGGATTATACCCAATTTACTACACTGCAAAATTACAAGTTCCGCCCTACGGACAAAGATCCGATTGTCAACTGGAACTGGATGCTGGAAGCCAATAAGAATATCACCAACTTCAAGGCTTATGCTTATGAAGGCCTGAACGGGATGAAAACAGGTCATACCTCTGCTGCAAAATATTGCTTCGCTGGTACGGCAGTCCGTGATGGTATGACGTTGATCAGTGTGGTTATGGGTGCGGATAATGAGCCTGCACGTTTTACAGAAACCCGTAAGGTACTGGATTACGGCTTTAACAATTTCAAGCTGCAGCAGGTTGTGGCTCCCAAGGCTGAGCTCGACGATCTGAAGACGGTACCTGTAACCAAGGGCAAAGAAACCGAAGTACCGGTGGTCACCAAGGACGCTGTTACTTTTGTAGTTCCGAAGAATGCGACCAATGCAAAGATTACTCATACGACAAATGTAACACCAGCTGCCGAATTGGTAGCTCCGCTTAAGCAGGGAGAGAAAGTGGGAACTGTAACCTATACCTACAAGGCGGATGGGATGGACAAACCGCAGACAAAAACTGTTGACCTGATCACTTCAACGAACGTGGAGGAAGCAGGCTGGTTCAAGATGTTCTTCCGGGCGATCGGAGGCTTCTTCGCAGATCTGTTCGGCAGCATCAAGAATCTGTTCTAATCTAACTGGCTGCCGGATATTGAGTATTTGGGTACCGTAGGGTAAAATATCGAGTTAGAATCTGAATTTTTTGAAATTTTCATAAGCGATCGGATCAACAGATTAAACCATATACAACAGGAGGCCAATAAGAGATGGAAACGGGAACATCGCGTGTAAAAAGGGGTATGGCAGAAATGCAAAAAGGCGGCGTCATCATGGACGTCATGAACGCCGAGCAGGCTAAGATCGCCGAAGCGGCTGGAGCAACCGCCGTTATGGCGCTGGAGCGGGTTCCTTCCGATATTCGCGCGGCCGGTGGGGTAGCCCGTATGGCTGACCCGACGATCGTGGAAGAGGTTATGAAGGTTGTAACGATTCCCGTGATGGCAAAAGCCCGTATTGGCCACTATGTTGAAGCCAAAGTCCTGGAATCGCTGGGCGTCGATTATCTTGACGAGAGTGAAGTGCTCACTCCGGCAGATGAAGTGTTTCATATCGACAAGCGGGATTTTACCGTTCCATTCGTATGTGGTGCCAAAGACCTGGGTGAAGCGCTGCGCCGTATCGGTGAAGGGGCTTCCATGATCCGGACGAAGGGCGAGCCGGGAACAGGCAACATTGTTGAAGCCGTGCGCCATATGCGCCTCATTAACAGCCAAATCCGCAAAGTACAGAACATGTCCAAGGACGAGCTGTATGCCGAAGCCAAAAACCTGGGTGTGCCTTATGACCTGCTGCTTGAAGTTCATGAGAACGGCAAGCTTCCGGTGGTTAACTTTGCAGCTGGCGGTGTAGCAACTCCTGCAGATGCCGCTTTGATGATGCATCTGGGAGCAGACGGCGTATTTGTAGGCTCGGGGATTTTCAAATCGGACAGCCCCGAGAAGTTTGCCCGTGCCATTGTAGAAGCTACAACGCATTATACAGACTACAAATTGATTGCTGAAGTATCGAAAAACCTGGGCACTCCGATGAAAGGCATCGAGATTTCCAAGCTGGCTGCGCAGGATCGTATGCAGGACCGCGGTTGGTAAGAGAGAAGGGTAATCTATGAAAATCGGAGTACTGGCGCTGCAGGGCGCCGTTGCAGAGCATATCAGAAGCATCGGTTTGGCAGGTGCCGAGGGGATTGCCGTCAAACGCACAGAACAGCTGGATGAGATTGACGGACTTATTATCCCGGGCGGAGAAAGTACAACGATTGGCAAGCTGATGCGCAAGTATGGTTTTATTGATGCGATCCGCAAATTCTCAGAGGAGAAGAAGCCGATTTTTGGAACCTGTGCGGGCTTGATCGTACTGGCCAAGGAAATCGCCGGACAGGAGGAGGCTCATCTCGCTCTGATGGATATGACGGTCAACCGGAATGCATTTGGCCGGCAGCGGGAGAGCTTCGAGGCGGATCTGAACATTGCAGGAATCGAAGAGCCCGTACGGGCTGTATTCATTCGCGCTCCGCTGATTCAGCAGATTGGCCCGAGTGTGGATGTTCTGGCAAAATACAACGGTGAAATCGTGACGGCACGGGAAGGGCATCTGCTGGCTTCCTCTTTCCATCCCGAGCTGACGGATGATTACCGGCTTCATCAATATTTTGCTGACATGGTTCGTGAAAATTCAGGCAGTAAATAAATCTGTAATCGAATCGACCTTGACCCTCGTGCAGGGAATAACGAATGACGGCCAAGCGGCCGAGGCAGCATGAACGGATCGTTATTTTTCGAGCAGAGGTCAAGGTTTTTGTGTAGGAGGGAATGTCGTGTTGGACGTTAAAATACTTCGTAATGATTTTGAACGAGTACAAGAGGCGCTGCGCAACCGGGGCAAGGATCAGGAATCCATCAGCGAATTTCCGGTGCTGGATACCCGCCGGCGGGAGCTGCTGCAGGAAAGCGAAACCTTGAAAAACCGCCGCAATACCGTATCCGCTGAAGTGGCAAGGCTGAAAAAGAACAAAGAGAATGCGGACGATCTCATTGTGGAGATGCGCCAGGTATCGGACCGGATTAAGGAACTGGACGAGCAGGTGCGCGAGCTGGAAGAGCAGATCGATGAGTTGGTGCTGTCCATCCCTAACATCCCGCATAAAGACGTCCCTGTCGGGACTTCTGAAGAGGATAACGTGGAGATCCGCAGATGGTCTGAGCCAAGATCGTTTTCCTTCGAGCCCAAAGCTCATTGGGACATCGCCCAGAATCTCGGAATTCTTGATTTTGAGGCTGGTGCCAAGGTTACCGGGTCGCGTTTCACCTTTTACAAAGGTCTGGGAGCCCGTCTGGAGCGGGCGCTGATCAACTTTATGATGGATTTGCACAGCAACGAACACGGGTATGAAGAAATGCTGCCTCCGTATATTGTGAACAGAGACAGCCTATACGGTACAGGACAGCTCCCGAAGTTTGAAGAGGATCTCTTCAAACTGCGTGATACCGAATACTATCTGATTCCTACCGCGGAAGTTCCGGTAACCAACTATCACCGGGAAGAAATCTTGCCTGTTGAGGAGCTTCCAAAACATTACGTTGCTTACAGCTCATGCTTCCGTTCGGAAGCGGGTGCCGCAGGACGGGATACACGCGGGCTGATTCGCCAGCATCAATTCAACAAAGTGGAAATGCTGAAGCTGGTGCACCCTGACACCTCCTACGAAGAGCTGGAGAAAATGACGCAGAACGCTGAACGCGTGCTGCAGCTGCTGGGCTTGCCATACCGTGTGCTGGCGCTCTGCACGGGCGATATGGGCTTTACGTCGGCCAAGACCTATGATCTTGAAGTGTGGCTGCCTGAAAGCGGAATGTACCGTGAAATTTCCTCCTGCTCCAACTGCGAGGACTTCCAGGCTCGCCGTGCCAATATCCGTTTCCGTCCGGAACCGAAGGCCAAGCCGGAGTTTCTGCACACACTGAATGGTTCTGGCCTTGCCGTTGGACGTACAGTAGCGGCAATCTTGGAAAATTATCAGGAAGAAGACGGCAGTGTTCGTATTCCTGAAGTGCTTCAGCCGTATATGGGCGGGATTGAGAAAATTACCCGCAAAGCATAGCATTGATTTAATTTTGGATTTGTGGTAAAATCAATTGTGTTGCGCTTCCTTTAAAGTTTTAAGGCGTGATGCAAATTTACCACATGGAGAGGTACCGAAGCGGTCATAACGGGGCGGTCTTGAAAACCGTTAGGGGGCAACTCCACATGGGTTCGAATCCCATCCTCTCCGCCATTTATTATACGAACAATACATAAGCTATCCGTCTGCTGTGGCAGCTGCGGGTAGCTTTTTTGCATTTGTTGAAGATGTAAAATTACCGCTAAATGCGCACTGGCTTCTTTGTATTACGTCGATAGACGATTTTCTTATGCTTTCAGGACCGCTTCATGCATAATTGATGTTCTTTTGCCGCACGTTAACAATGCGGAGGAGGTGTTGCAAATGAACAGAGAGCTGCAAATAGACCAGCAGCAGCTGGTGGAGGCATGGCAGGAGCGGCTGCCGACCTTGATCGGCCCCGGTGATAAAGCGTGGGTGTCCGCAGATGAAGCCGACCCCAAAGCACTGCGTATTCACATTGAAGTGGAAGGAAGACAGATGTACTCTTTTGATTTTGCCTGTGCCTATGTAGACTCCCGGGAAGTAAAGGTCAGCCTGGTGGATGTGGAAAGCGAGGGGCGTACCGTGGATGAACGCTCGGACATCATACAGCAGCTGGCCGACGACTACACAAGGCATATCCATCAATGCGCCCAGGCGCTGCAGCAGCTGACACACGCATGACTGGAGCCTGACCGGGATATTCAAGCTATTTCTGACAGGGGTGATTTTAGTGAGCAGATCGAAAAAGGGACTGGATAAAAATTTATCCAATGTTGTTGAAAGCCTGGATAAGCGTCCCGTTAACAGCCATAACGCTCAGCAGCTTGAGCAGGACCGGAATGACCGCCGGCACCAGGATGCTCTGAACCATGATGCAACAGAAGATATGAACCCGACCCATATGTGAGCAAGGTCAAACCCAGGCACCAGAATGAGGCAAAGGAGGCGGGAATCATGAGCAAGCCGAAAAGCATACCGGTACCTGAAGCACAGGAAACTCAGCATCGCGACCGGGATCATGACCGGGGCATGCAGGAGCCGTTGTCCGGGTCTAAAAAAGTCAAAAACCGCAATCATGTCGACCACCATAATCCGGAGGGGTCCTAGGTTATCCGAAGGCGGAGCCATATGTAATCAGCGTCTTAGTCATAGACTAAGGCGTTTTTTTGTATCCGTTTATTCGATAAATTTACCAAAAAGTGTTTCAAAAACATACAACTTACGTTATCATGTAAGATGTGTGCATTCTTTATCTTTAATGTGCATCGGGGTTAAACAACGAGGGGAGAGAAAGAGTAATGAGTAAAAGAATTGCAGCCTTGACGCTGACCATGATTCTTGTACTGGCGGTCGCGCTCGTGGGCTGCAGCAAGAAGATGGCACCGAAGGAAGCGGCAACAGCAGCCGCAACACAGGCAACAACAATGACGTCTTACGCAATGACCAGCAAATTTACAATTAATGACCTGTCTATGGCATCCTCTGACGGACAAAGCGATCCGGACTTTGAAACAGCTGCCAATCTGCTGAAAAATGCGGAAATTACGCTGGATGGTGTATATCAGAAGGATCCAATGCAGACAGAATTGACACTCGGCATTCATTTAAAGGGCGATATGTCCATGGACTTCACCATTCCGATGATCGCAACTAAGGATAAAATGTATGTGAAAGTTCCAAAGATCCCGTTCTATCCGATACCGGACACGGTTGTGGGTAAATTCCTGGAGCTCGACCCGGCTGAACTGGCCAAGGAATCCGGCACCGAATTTAATGCGGGAATGATGGATCAGGCTAAAGCCCAGAAGTTCTCCAATGAAGTGATGAATGCGATTCTGGCTGAATATGCCGATTCCTATTTTGTCGATGTCGATCCGAAAAATGCAGGGCTGCCTGAAGGTGTAGATGCCAAACAGGTGGTTCAATTCAAAGTAACCAATGACAACTTCCAGGAAGCTGCAACGACATTTATCAACAAGGCGCTTCCTAAAGTCCTGGATATTATGTCCAAAGAAGAATATGCTGATATGCTGCAGGTGGAGAAATCCGAAATCGATAAATTCAAATCCGAGCTGGCATCGAACAGCGGCGACGTAACCAAGGATCTGGAAGAAGCGAAAAAATATCTGAAGGTAAATCAGTTTGATGTGAACACAGCGATCAACAAGGATAATTTCCCTGTGTATCAAAGCCTGAATGCCAATGTTGATTTTAATGATCCGGACACCAAACAAAATGTTAAGCTTTCTGTGACCGGCAGCAGCCAATACAGCAAAATCAACGAAAAGCAAACCTTCGCCAACGAGATTCCATCCGGCGATCAGGTGATTACAATGGATCAGCTGCAGCAGGAAATGTCCAAAATCGGATATTAATGTAATTGAATAGGCAGTAAAAACATAACAAGGAACCATCCGGGCTCACGAAGTCCGGGTGGTTCCTTGTTTTTTTCAGATATGCCGCAGATCAGCTTTCCTGCAAAATGTCCTCTGCAAGGAGCGCAAACCTGCGGTGGTCCTGCCATTCCCCGTTGATACAAAGCATTTTACGGGCGATGCCCTCCTCCTGAAAGCCTGCTTTCTCCAATACCCGTTGAGAGCCTTTATTGTGCAGAAGAGTAGCTGCCTGCAGGCGGTGCAGACCCAGCCCCTTGAAAGAATACTGAACGATCAGTTTGACCGCCGCGGTCATATGCCCCTTCCCCTGCTCGCTCTGTGCCATCATATAACCGACATCGGCATATTGAGCAACTCCCCGTACAATGTTGGAAACAGCAATCGTGCCGATCAGACGGTCATCCTCCATCGTAAATATTCCGAACTGGCAGCCGCTTCCGCTTTCTTCGCTTTGCATACGCTGCATCAGGAACTGCTGCTGGCCGGCCAGTGTAAAGAAGCTTTCCTCCCGCAAAGGCTCAAAAGGGGCGAGATAGTCCTTGTTGGCACATCGAAGATCAAGCAGCGTTGGAGCATCCTCCATGCGAAGGGGACGAAGAAAAATACCCTGCGAGTGGTTATACAGCTTTAAAGACATAGTAAGTTCCTTCTTTCTTAAGATTAAAGAAAGTATAAGTTTTCAGCGGAGCTGAAGCCTTCTTACATCGCAAGAAAAACTTCCGCTAAAAGGCGTCAGGCTTCCGGGAAAAACACGTCGATAGAAGTTTTTCTTACAGGTTATTTATTTCCTGCGCAGCTTGCGGAAGAAATCCGTCAGCATGGCCGCGCATTGCGGCTGTAAAATCCCCTGAATGACTTCCGTACGATGATTGAAACGGGGCTCCTGCAGCAGATTCATCAATGTTCCGGCACAGCCGGCCTTGGGGTCAGGGGTTCCATAGATCACCGTTGGAATACGGGATTGAACAATGGCGCCCGCACACATGGGGCAGGGCTCAAGTGTTACATATAGACAGCAATCAAGCAGCCTCCATGCGCCGAGGCTTTCACTCGCCTGTTTGATGGCGATAATTTCGGCATGGGCCGTTGCGTCGTTGGTGGTTTCCCGCAGATTGTAGCCGCGGCCGATAATTTCACCATTTTTTACAACGACAGCCCCGATGGGGACTTCACCGATCGCGTCCGCTTTATTCGCTTCCAAAATGGCCTGGTTCATCCAATATTCATGCTGCTCGTCTGTCACTGGGAATGAAACTCCTTTCGATCATTGAATTATCCAGCGAACAGGTATTCCGTTGTTAACATGATGTGCACAAGTCTGTGGATAACCATATAGTTATACACATAGTTATGCACATTATGTGCAGAATTCTGTGTATTTGTGGATAGATTGTGGACTAGTTATATTGTAGGGAAACCCTATAAAAATAACAACCGTTGTCTGCATTCAATTTGGCAATTAAGGACTCCTCGTTGATACGATTATTCTTTTCAAAAGGACAGGCAGCGGGGTATGATGGAATTAATCATGCCAGGAATCGCCAAAATCCTCTAAGTAGGTGACGAATAGTTTGTCTATAAAACAAAAACTAATGATGATTATGTCGGTTTTTGTCCTGGGCATTTTATTGTTAAATTTGATACTCAATTATTATACGGTAGGTAACAGCCTTCAAAGGGACAGCCAGTCAAAGATGCTGCTCGCAGCCAGGCAAATTGAAGGTTCAGTGGAACGGAACCGGTCGATTTCAGAGAAAATACGGAGGCAGGCGGATTACAATCTGCTGATGGCCGCAAGAATGGCCGCTCTGCAATTAAACAAGGATTACAGAACAATTACGAGGGAGGACCTGGAGCAAGCAAGCCGGATGACGGATATTGTCCACATATCCATCATTGTGCGGGAAGAAGGCGGCTTTAGGATAGTAGAATCTTCCGACCCCCGGCAGAAGGCAGAGGCAGAATTACTTACTGATACAGTGGCCAGAGCAGCCGAAGATCTTCTGTCAGGAAGTCAGGCCCACGCTTCCGGACAGTCCGAAGCTGGAGCCGACACGTTCTGGTCCTCCCCGACGACCGATTCGGCTAAACATTATGCTTATTTTGAAAAATGGGGCATGTACTCTGATCACCAGAGGAACTATATTATCAAAGTCTCTTTCCGTGACTCAGCCGCACAGCAGCTTGAAGCCGGGCCAAGTCTTGAGGATACGCTGCAGCAGATCCTAAAGACCGATCCGCGTTATTTGGAGATCACAGGCATAGCTCCCGCCGCATTCAGTTCCTCCGCCCAGGTGGACGCCGCCGTCAGGAAAGCCGGCAGCCCTGGCAGCTCCGACACGATCCTGTTCGGTACCTATACGTTGAATCAATGGAATGAAGACAGCGCTGCCGTCGAGAAAGCGATTCGTACAGGGGACAGTGTCATGCTTGACAGCCGTGTCCAGGAGAAGAGGGTCCTTAAGAGTTTCATGCCCTTTTATCCGGAGGGACGCGACCCCTATGTAATTCGTATTGTGCTGGATTACCAAAATATCTCCTCATTGATACAAGAGCTGTTATTCAGCTCCATCATCATTTCAGTCGTCCTGCTGGCTGTGGTCATCTGCGGCATTTATGTGTTAGCTGGTTATTTTACAAGGCCTATTCAGTCCATACTGGAAAAAGTGAATGAGATGGCATCCGGCGAGTTGGATACACGGCTTGATGTGAAAGGGAAAGATGAGCTTGCACAGCTGGGTAGCCGGATTAACGTCATGGCAAATAATCTGAGCCTGTATACCCGGTGGCTGAAGCAGATGTACGAGGAGAACAGGGCTGTCAAGGATCATCTGGAATCGGTCATTAATCAAACGGCAGATGCGATCTGCGTTACCGATACGGAGGACGTTGTTGTCCGGGTTAATAAGGCCTTTGAAGATTTATACGGTTGGGACAAGCAGTCCGTAATCGGCAAGCGCCTGAATGTAATCCCTGAAGAGCTCAAGGGGGAATACGAAGAGCAGCGGCAGCGGTTGCTGGAAGGAGAAAGCATTTCGTCCACAGAGTCTATTCACCTGCGTCGGGACGGCAGTCGGGTGGAGGTGAGCATCAGCATCTCGCCTATTTATGATGAGGAGGACGGAATCAACGGCTTTATCAGCGTAATCCGGGATATGACGGGCCGGAACCGGATGGAGGAGCTGCTGCGCCGGTCGGAAAAGCTGACCACGGTCGGCCAGCTTGCCGCCGGAGTAGCACATGAAATTCGCAACCCGCTGACGACTCTGCGCGGATTTTTGCAGCTGCAGCAGCAGACGGGATTGCTGAACCCGAAGCATATCGAGCTCATGCTCTCGGAATTGAACCGGATCAATCTGATTGTCGGCGAGTTTCTCATTCTGGCCAAGCCGCAGGCCGTTCAGTTCCAAAAAACCGATATCCGGTTTATTTTGAGAGATGTCATTTCCCTGCTCGACAGTCAGGCTCATCTGTACGGGGTTGAATTTGAGACTCAGATAACAGATCAGCCGGTTCCGGTCTTCTGTGAGGAAAACCAGCTGAAGCAGGTGTTTATCAATTTGCTCAAAAACGCGATCGAAGCGATGCCGGGCGGGGGGCACATTTTCATTGAATTGTGCTTGTCCGGGGAAAACGTTAAAATTGTCATCAAGGATGAAGGAACAGGGATGTCTCCCGATGTGCTGGCCAAGCTTGGAGAACCTTTTTTCACGAAGAAGGCTTCGGGCACCGGACTCGGACTTATGGTCAGCCAACGGATTATTCAGAGCCATAACGGGCTGCTGGACATTGAAAGCAAAGAAGGAGAAGGTACGACGGTTACCATTCTTCTGCCTTGGGCGGCTCATGCGGAGAATCCCGGAACAGCCGGGGCGCCGGAGGGCGAATTACAGAGCGGGGTGTAAAATCAGTTGCGTATCAATAAATTTATTAGCGAGACGGGGTACTGCTCTCGGCGTGAAGCGGATAAGCTGGTGGAGAGCGGCAAGGTCACCATTAACGGAATCGTGGCTGTATTGGGCAGCCAGGCCGAGGAAGGGGACGATGTCCGTGTTAACGGGCAGCCTCTGGGCAGCAAGGCAACAGGCCATGTATATATCGTGCTGAACAAACCCGTAGGGATCACCAGTACAACGGAACATCATATTCGGGGCAATATTGTGGATTTTGTCGGTCATACCGAGCGTATCTTTCCCATAGGCCGTTTGGACAAGGATTCTGAAGGCCTGATCCTGCTTACGAATGACGGTGACATCGTCAACAAAATATTACGAGCTGAGGGCAAGCACGAGAAGGAGTATATTGTAACAGTGGATCGGCCTGTAACACCATCCTTCCTGCAGGGAATGGCGAGCGGTGTCAAAATTCTGGGCCAGCGTACCTTGCCCTGTGAAGTTACCCGCGTATCCGACAGAGTGTTCCGGATCATTCTGACGGAAGGGAAGAACAGGCAGATCCGGCGCATGTGTGCTGCTTTCGGATATGAAGTAAGACGTCTGCAGCGTATACGCATCATGAACATTCATCTGGGAACGCTTCGTACGGGAGCCTGGCGGGATTTAACGGAACGTGAGAAGGAAGAGCTGGGCCGGATGCTGAATTATAAACTCGTGTAAAATGCGAAAAGGGCCGCTGACCATCGTGTCAGCGGCCTATCTTGTCATGGCGATGTTTTACGAATTACACCGCGGGGTCACGTCTACACAAGGCTCACCGTTTTGTTTATAACACTCTTTTTGGAGTTCTTTCAAATGAAGGACATATTGCTGGGCAATTTGAGTATAGAAATCCTGATCCTCAGCATGAGCTTCTTTTATTTTATCCGCCAATTTGCAAAGCTCCTTCTGAATTTCCAACTGTCTTTCTGCATTACTTTTCATAACCGCGCATGGACACACGCGACTTTAGCCGTGTTGGGAATTGCGATCGGCATAAGGGCTGCCATTGGTAGCTCGAAAGCCGAAAGGTCCATGCTTCCTCCTTTCGTCATGAGAATTTAACATCGTGTGCTATATTGAATGCAGTGAAAAGAGGTGAATCCGATACCGACCATTACAGCAAAAATCCAAATCGATGTCCCGCATGAGCATACAGAAATGCTCACCAAGACCATCCATACCTACCGCGAAGCATGTAACTATCTTTCTGCAATGATCTTTCAAACCAAAGAATTACGTCAGCGTGCAATCCATGACTTGTATTATCGAGAGCTTCGATGTCGTTTTGGTTTGAAAAGCCAAATGGCACAATCGGTGATCATAACCGTTATCGCTCGCTATAACGGGGCCAGTATAAGGTTCTACGCAAACAACTTCAGATGAGACAAACCCCATCCGCTCGTAAACGACTCAAGCAAATCGGTTCAAGAGAAAACCGTTATGTTACGGATGTCAACCATCAGGTAACCAAGGCACTCGTTGAAACGTATCCGAAAGGCACACTGTTTGTGATCGAAAATTTAAAGCATGTTCGTTCCGCTACGGAAAAAGTACGTGTTCGCGATCGGTACGTGTCGGTATCCTGGGCATTTCACCAGTTCCGTGAAATGTTGGAGTACAAGGCTCAACTGAACGGCCAACGAGTCATCGCAGTTGATCCTAAATATACTTCCCAAACCTGCCCGAAATGCGGACATGTTGAACGAGCCAATCGAAACCAAAAGACGCATAGCTTTGAATGCCGAACCTGTCACTATCGTTCTAATGATGATCGAATCGGCGCTATGAACCTGTACCGCAAAGGAATCGAGTACATCGGTACAGGTACAACAGGAGTATAGCTCTTGTTGCAGGGGCGAGGTCAACTGTCCTGATGTTCCAACACGCTAAGGTAGGAGCACGATAAGGTGCGTTTGCACTACCGGTTAGGAATAAGTCTAAAAGGCTTGTGCGAAGCGCAAGCACTGTCTACGAAGTAGGCAGAGATAAGCTCGTGACTTGAGTCATGAGTTGTTGACGTTCCTTTCTATATGCTTTCGAAACTCGGAATGAATCTTTTTATGTTTCATTTCATTTTATTCTATTAATTTATAGAATGTTCTAGTCAATTTGGACAAACTTGTGTACATGATTTTAAGTAATTATGGAAGGTGCCGGCACGCTAAACGAAAAGCCCTCCCGACTCCTTATTGGGAGGCGAAAGGGCTGAAATGAATTTTTCCGTTCTTCAGTGATTGCCGCCGGAGGTCGCACTGATGACCTGGGTGCCGTTTTGATACTTGCGGATGATGGAAATTTCCACCCGGCGGTTCTTGGCACGGCCGACATTCGTGGAATTGGTGGCGGTCGGACGGTATTCCCCATAACCGATGGCACTGAATTTCTGCGGATTGAGCTTGTTGTCCAGCAGCAGGATACGCATAAAATTCAAGGCACGGTCAGCGCTCAGCTCCCAGTTGGAGGGATACTTGCTGTTGGAAATGGGAACATTATCCGTATGTCCGGATACAATAACGTCATAGTCCGGGAATTCATCCAGAAGAGCAGCAATAGCAGTAGCAAGCTTGCGGGCTTCCGGTTTGACGACGGCCTGTCCGGATGCGAACAGGGCATTATCAGATATCGTAATCATCAATTGGGACTGATTGAGCTTGGTGCTCAGCTGCTCTGTTAACCCGTTTTCTTTAATATACTTGTCTATCCGGCGTTTGAGCTTCTCCAGGTCTTCCTGCTCGCGGCGGGCAAGCTCCTTCTGGAGTTCGCTGGAAGACTTGCTCTTCACGGGGTCCTGAACGGTTTCCTTATTCTTGCCCATATCCACGGAGGGGTTTTCGATCGGGTTGGCAGAGGTGTTATCCATCACACCGCTTCCCCCGCTGAATGCGGCGCTCATCGACTTCGCCATTTCCTCAAATTTTTTGGCATCCAACGAGCTCATACCGAACAGAACGATGAACAAGGCGAGCAGCAGGGTCATCAAATCGGAATAAGGAAGCAGCCAGCTCTCGTCCGCATGCTCCTCATGCGGCTCGTGTCTGCCTTTTTTACTCACTGTCGCTCTCTCCCTTCTCGTTGTCGCTCATTTGAGCCCGCTCTGTAGGAGTGAGGAATACGGACAGCTTTTGACTGATAGCTATGGTAGATACGCCCGATTGAATGGACAGCAGGCCTTCCACCATCATCAGCTTGATATCAACTTCTCTCTTGGAGAGACGTTTCAATTTATTCGACATGGGGTGCCATAATACATAACCCGTAAAGATACCCAGCAGTGTCGCGATGAAGGCAGCGGCGATGGCGTGGGAGAGCTTCTCCATGTCACTGAGATCGGCAAGAGCCGCAATCAGACCGACGACCGCCCCGAGCACCCCAAGTGTCGGAGCATACATACCGGCCTGGGAAAAGATTTGCGCACCGGACCGGTGCCTCTCTTCCGTGGCATTGATATCTTCCATCAGAACATCCCGCACGAATTCCTGATCATTGCCGTCAATGATCATCCGCATTCCGCTGCGCAGAAAGGCGTCGTCGATCTCTTCCACCTTGGGTTCAAGGGCCAGAAGACCTTCACGACGGGTGATGGAGGCCCACTCCATAAAAGTAGTGATCAATTGCTGACGGTCAGGCAGCTTCTGCTCAGTGAAAATAATTTTGAAAAGCTTGGGCACTCTTTTCATGTCTGACATCGGGAAGGCCATGAACACACTGGCGGCTGTACCCACAAAGATAATCATGTAAGCGGCGGGGTTATTGACTAAATTGACGACAGGCGCCCCTTTGAGGATCATGCCGACAACCAGGGATATAAGCCCGAGCGCAAGTCCTATAATAGTTGAAATTTGCATTGTACACCTCATCCATGAGAAATTGGTAGAACACCCGGTTCGGCTGGAGGACATCCTTGCCCTCCAATGCATTTTAGTGAAACGGATTACCATATTTATCGACAAAAGCCCCTTTTTTTTTAAGGGCGATTTCACGGTATAATGAAGACAACTCTGATTAATGACAATTTTGAGAACATGATTCCAAATCTGGAATGAGGAGCGGGGTTCGCATGGGAGTTAAGCATGGAAGGGAATATGAGCATATTCTTAAGGAGCTGACGGATGCAGTAGGGCGTATTCCGGACAGCTACCTTTTTTTTGAAATGGAAGCGGACGAATGGGCGCGTCTGGGCGGCGAGGAACGCGCTGAGGTTCAGGAGGCGCTGGCTGAGGATCTCTTTTATGCGCTTGGGGAAGAACCTGTTATTCCGGTCGGCAGCGGGGTCGTCATTCATGACCGGAATCACTACCGGATCGATGTTCTGATCGGCGAAGAGGAGTTGACCTTCGTGTCTCTCGTGTAACATAACCATATGGATTTCTCGCCGAAGCCATGGTAATATGAAACACGATATAGGCACTGACCCTAAAGACATCAGGAACGGCTTCCGTATAACGGAGAGGAGTAGGAATTACAATGCCTTTTACATTAGAGGAAATAGAGGCTCATCTGGAGAAGCTAGAGGGCTGGGAGCTTGAAGAGGGACGCTGGATTGTCCGAAAATATGTCTTTTCCAGCTTTATGAGAGGAATTGCATTCGTGGATGAGGTAGCTGGTATTTCGGAAGCATTCAATCACCATCCGTTTATTACCATTGATTACAAGACGGTCACACTGCGTCTTACCTCATGGGATGAAGGCGGGATCACAGCAGTGGATATAAAAGAAGCGCAGCAGTACAATGAAGCGTTCGAACGAATGCGTTCGGAGGATTAGCCCTGCAACACCAAATAAACTTAAGCAAATAAGCGTTTTAATGGAGAAACGCCCTGGTTTAGAGTTAAGACTCTGATTCCGGGGCGTTTGGTATATTGTGTGTATCTTCACCATGATTGTAGACCATGCAATGAAAAGGTTTCATCCCTTCGGGAGTTTGCCGCTCGTAGGTATCGGTAATCCGAAAGCCTGCCGACCGGTAGGCTCTGATGGCCCGTTTGTTCCAGACGAGGACTTCGAGGTCGATCTCATTGTGTGGTGTACGGCGCCTGGCTTCCTCGGCGATAGCCCTCACAAACTCCGCGCCATGTCCATGACCGCAGAGTTCAGGGCGCATTCCGAGACCAAGGCGGGTCACCCCTTCCATAGGGAAATACTGGGCAAATCCGCATAGATCCCCTGACTCATTCAATACGGCGACATATTGGGAGCTCCGCAGCTCCGTGTTGGCGAATTCGATATCAAGAGCCTTCATTTGCTCCCAAGGGAGCCAGCCGTAGATGTCGTAAGGTGGTTCATATTTCCACTCGCATATGGCAGCCGCCTGCTTTTCACTCATCGGAACGACCTGATAGCTTGCTGATCCGGCGGACATGTTCTTTCCCCCCTTTAGTTAAACCTGTTTGGCAACAAAAAAACGTCTATCGATGTACATTCACAGATGACAGACCGCATCTACCGATAGTTTTTTCGATTTCAGGAGGCTTATGCCAAAGTGTTTATACTTACTGAAATCTAAAAAAACAGCCTCAATTCCGGTCGGAATCGAAGCTGCTATTGAAGTTCGTATGAATGATGTAATGATTTCTAATCAAGGGCAACGGATTCGTAAGTGGATGTGCTCATGACACGTTTGGCACCAAGATACCGGTTGGCGTAGTAACTTTCATTCAAGGAACTGACGGTGACACCGCGCGATGAGGAGGAATGGGCAAACTTGCCGTCGCCTACAAAAATCCCTACATGTGAAACTCCTCTTCCGTTGGTGTTAAAGAATACCAGATCGCCAGGTCGCATTTCATCCCGCGAAACGGAGGTTCCCATATCGAATTGAGAGGAGGATTGGCGTGGAAGATCGATTCCAAGCTTCTCAAATACATAACTTGTAAATCCGGAACAGTCAAATCCGCTCAACGTTGTGCCGCCTGCTCTATAAGAAGTGCCTTTGGCATCCTGAATGATCTGGTCCATTTTAGAGTCCGCATATACGCTTCCTGCGCCGAACGAAAAGGCCGAGAAGGCGATTGCTGCACTCATGAGTGCGATAGTTAGCTTCTTCTTCAAAAAAATACAAACCCCTTCCAATGCCTGCGAGGTTAGCTTAAGGGTTCGGTAGAAGGCTCCCCTATGATCCCTCTGTTGCGAGATCAATTCACCCAAAACTGGTTCCCCCGCTTCCCAGGTGCCGGGAATTCGGCTTCACTTAGATATGCACCTTGAAGCGTATGAATAATCCTGAATGGTTTGTCTAAAAAGGTTACAACAATAATTACAAAGTTGTTACTATCAGTTCACTGCGACTATTGTAACAAAGGAAGCATAGTTTGGCAAATGTTTCATAGCAAAAAACTGCAAAAAAATAGCCTCTGCAGCAAGCAGAGACAAAAAATATCGAAAGCACTATGTTAAGTGAGATTAAACAAACCTATACTTTTGAGAATTCACTATATTTTTTGTTCGCTTGAAATGCAGGGGTTGGCATCATTTTACTCCTTGGTGAACGAATCACAAGCCGTATTCCATAAATGATACTGTGCGGACGTATGCCATATTGTAAAAAGTGAAGAAATAAAATGATAGGTCTGATGCAGAATGAGTGCAAGCAGTCCTGTCCACAGCCAGGCCGAAGCGGTAAAGATAGAGAGCAGGACGAATACGGACGCTCCGAGCAGTGCGGATATTCCGATACCGGGCAGAATTCGCCGCATGCAGCAGGCGAGCGAGAACCAGGCGCCCCTCCCGCTGATCGTTCCGAACTGCATGTACATCACGCATTGACGGATGAGCCAGGCCAAAATGCCCCATAAAGCGATGTAGGGGAGAAGACGGGCGGCGGCCATGAGCGGCTCGTTCATTAAACCGGACAGAGTCTGCAGCAGACGCGGTATAATCCAGTATCCGGGAAGCAGCAGAAGGCAGATTTCAACCGTGTAATATAAAAGGGACGAACGCCAGAACAGCCGGATGCCGGTGAGAAAGGAACGCCGTCCTAGCTCTTTCTTCATGTGCAGGCTGTAATACACACCTACGCGGACCAAAGGGGTCAACAGCATGCGCAGCAAGATGACCGCAAGCAGAACCCAGAAATACAGATGGACGGAAGAATTTTGCACCAATGCAATTTGGCTCTCCATCCAGAATAAGGTCTGGTTGAGCTCGCTCTGCCCGCTTCCCGGATAACGCAGCAGCAGGGGCACAATCCCCGATTCCGTGTATTTATAGTTGAATACTCCCCAGACAAGACGGTAGATAAACAGCAGAATTACGATAAAAAAGTGCAAGCGGACGAGCGTCCAACCCTCTTTTACAGAATTCATCACCTCGGACACCTCACCATGACAGACTTCCAATCAAAGCTTCAGCCAGCCTGGTCATCCCCAGAAGCCAGCGTGTTTCGGTTTTCTCCGGCAGCTTGGCCAGCAGTGTGTTATTCAGGTGGTTGTTCTCCAGAGGGATCGTATGAAGAGGATCAATGACCACCGAGGCAGCGGGGGACCGGCTTTGAATACGGTAGGTTACCTTTTGCTGCTTGCCGTCCCACGTTTTCTGCACGCTGCTTTTATCCTCGAACGTAATTTGTACAGGCACTGCCGGCACGTCGCCACCCTTTTTGGAAACGGTAACGACAGACTCGTACATTCCATTCTCCAGCTTGCGAACCTGAATGTTGTCCACTGCGAAATCGGCCATCTGACTGCCGTATACATACTGATTGAAATATTGGGACCAGGACTTGCCCGTCAATTTCTCCGTGACTCGCTGGAAATCCTGAGTGGATGGATGCTTGAAGCGGTATTTCCGCACATAGGAACGAAGCAGAGCCTCCATTTTGGCGCTTCCCAGCTGCTGTTCCATGCCAAGCAGCACCAGTTTGCCGCGCAAGTAGGCATTTTGCGCATAGTGGCTGGGCGAGCTGTATTTCCATGCTTCGCGGGTCAGCGGCTCAGGAGCATAGACCTGTCCAGACTGCAAGGGTGTGTTCGGGATGAGACCGTATTCCTGTTCCATTAATTTATCCTCCGCATAGGAGGCAAATCCTTCGTCAAGCCACGGTTCTTCGAACTCATTGCTGGCCACGATGCCGTAAAAGTATTGATGGGCGATTTCATGCACTACGGTTCGCTCCAGGTTATATCCCGGTGCGGCATCGTCCGCACCGAAAGCCGTAACCAGTGTCGGATACTCCATCCCGCCGGCACCGTTGGCGTTTTGCGGAGGAACGACGATGGACAAGGTGGAGTAGGGGTAGGGCCCGTACCACTTGCTGAAGTTGGACAGTGCGGCTTTGGCTGCATACATATACCGGGCTTTCAGCTCTTTATGAGAGGAGTCCATGTACAATTTGATCTTGACGCCCGGCACCTGCGCGGTGGAGAAGGGCTCTTCATAGGTGACAAAATCGGGCGAGGCAGCCCAGGCAAAATCGTGCACATCATCGGCATAGTACTGATAAATTTTGCGTCCGCCTTTGCTGACCGGAGCCCGTGTAGGAAAACCGGTGGCAGCTACGATATAGGAATCGGGCACCTGAATGCGTACGCTGTAAATTCCGAAATCGGCATAAAACTCGGAATTGCCGTGGTACTGGTGCAGATTCCATCCCTCTTCCGCGCGGCCCCGCCGTCCGGCGGGTTCATATACGCTGATCTTCGGAAACCATTGCCCGGCCATCACGAAATCACCCGCATACCCCATCCGCGCAAAGACTTTGGGAAGCTTCACTTCAAAGCTCATATACAGGGTGATGCTCTCCCCTCCTTTTACGGGTCTCGGGAGCCTGACCTTCATCAGCGTCTGGTCCGCCGTATTGCCGTCGTCGGGCTGAACATACTGGATACGGTGCATCAGGGGAAGCCCGTCCTCTGTCTTTAGATCCTTTAGTGTGATTGAGCCGTAGCCGTTGGCGGGCATCGTATCATTGCGCAGCTTGCCGCCTGTTTCCTTCATAAAGGTTGTTTCCGGCGAAGCGAAGGCATTCGGATACATATGAAAATAAAGCTCATTGACGGGTTTCCGTCCGGGATGCTTCCAGGTGATCGTTTCCTTTCCCTGCAGAATTGCCCCCTCTTCCAAAGACGCATCGATGTGGTACTCCACGACACGATTGCTCAGGACCTCAGCCCTGGATTGTGAAGGCAGGGCAGAAGTCTGGGGCATGGAGGAGGAAACTGGGGGCTTGGCCTGTTCCGGCGCAGCCGCAGCAGGTGACTGACGGGCAGACACAGCAGATCCCCCGGACAGGATGGAAAGAACAAGCAGCAGACAGAGAAAGGTTTTGCCGCGCTGTAGCTTCATATTGTTTTGGATACCTCCCGTTGACAAGCATCTACAGCATGTATATGTTTGCTTTCGGGGGATTATTAGTTAAAATAATTTGTAGAGGTTGTTCAAAAAGTCATCTTTTGATCACGAAGGAAGTCAGGAAGCGTACTCGACATCGAATCTTGAATTCAGCCGGGCACTGAGCGAATGCTTCCGATGCATGTTTCCTACGGAAACATTTCAGGTGCTCACGTACCCCAAGTACGCTCCGCTCCTCAGTCCCTATCTTCATTCAACTCAAGCGTTTTGAAAAAAACGCACTCCGGAAGCATAAGCTTCGGTGCTGAAAACCTGACTTTTTGAACTCGTACTTGTAGACGTTGAATGGCCGACAATGATATGGAGGAATAGGTTATGAATCAGAACCAGCCGGACGGCAAGAAGCAAATCGCTTTGAATATTGTAAGCAGCAAAAGCAAACATAAAGGTTTTGGAGCCGGCTCCATCGACCTGAACAACATGTCCCCGGTGATCATCGACCGCGGCGAAGCGAAGATTGATGTCGGAGCCATGCATGCGAAGAGCAAGGTGGAGCGCGGGATCAAATTTTCCCCTAACAAGGAGGACGTGCCGAATGGCCGTCAGGTGTGGGTCGTGTGGGTGGCGGTGGACCGGACGGCGGACAGCCGATTCTACGGCGGCGCGACGGCCTGTGAGATGCTGATTGATGAAGAGGCCAAGCGTGGGTGGAAAATTCTTGCCGATCACGTGAACCGGATGGATTACGCGCTGAAGCGCAGATTTATGCTGGATGAGCTGGGCAGTGAAGAGAAAGCTGCGCTGAAGAAGCTGCTGATTTCGCATAATGAAGAATGGTGGAACGCATCTCCAGATGAGTTGAAGCAGGCGCTCGAAGGCTAAAGCAATATTAGAGAGGAGTCCCGGAAGATCTATTGACCTGGGACTTCTCTTTTTGTGTTCTGAGACGTTCGGGAACGAACTATTCCTCCGTTCGTACTCCTACAGCTCTCCATACCTGCAGTACCATTCCAGGGGCGCTTTCTTGGCGGAATTGTAAGCGTGGTTCTCGATGACGAAGCGCCAGGGCTTGCTAGCATACTCCCCGGCATAATCGATGTTAATGCGCGGGCCGTGCATAATCCCGAAGTCCGGCGCGGATGGCGGTGCGGCTTCCAGCCACAGGGGTCCGGACGGCTGGTTCAGCGGAACGCCGTTCAGGCTCTTATCGATGCGCAGCGCCTTGCACAGCCTGCCGGGCCCGCCGCTCAACTCGTATGGCCGCTTCGGCGCTCCGCCTTTGTAGCTTGCCATCAGGGCGGCATCTCTGTCCGTAAGCGGCTCGACGGCACGGATCAAGACAGCCTGCGGATCATCTGCCAGGCCTGTTACAACGTTCAGACAGTGGTACATGCCGTAAATAAGATACACATAAGCGCAGCCTCCCGGCTGGAACATCGTCTCTGTACGGGCGGTTCTGCGGTTCCCATAAGCGTGGCTCCCTTTGTCTTCCGCGCCGCCGTAGCTCTCCGTTTCAATGATCCGGCAGCGGATTTCCCCGTCCTCCGTCACCCGCACGAGCGTCTGTCCGAGCAGGAGCGGACCGGCCTCCAGCGCAGTCATGGCGTATAAGCTGGGGGCAAGAAGGGCATGCCTCCCGCCGGTCCCTGGATGATCCGCAGCCGCTGCCCGGGAAACCGAGCCTCGTGCAGGTTGTTTATCCATGAGTGTCTTCCTCCTGATATACGTTTACTTCATCATACCCTATCGGAGAGAATGATGGGAGATGCCGGTACTGCCCTCCCATAGTTTGACGCTCAATTCCCCTCATATTCCATGTTTTTGAAAACGGATTTTGATCTTTTTTTATTGCCTATAACCAATTGAACCATGATTTGCAGAACGATAATAACGGCCAGACCGTAGAAAGCATAAACGAAGCTGCCCGAGGCATCATGCATCCAGCCTATAGCCAACGGCCCAATGGCCCCCAGAATGTAACCCCCGGATTGGGCCATCGCCGACCAGCTGCTTGCTTCCGAAGCATTGTCCGTCTCATCAATCGGCAGCATCAGAGCAATTGGGAACAGCCCTCCCGCACCGATTCCCAGAGGGATGGCCACAATCCACGGGCTGACGGACAGATTCAGCATCAATACTCCGATCAATTCCATCAGCGCACAGCCGACAAGCCAGAACAAACGTTTTTGGAAACGTTGAACAAACATCGGAATCAATAAAGTCGAAGGCAATGAAATGATAGTAAACCACGTTTGGATGCTGGCGGCAGTCTCTTTGGTATATCCATGGCTCTGAACCGCAGGCGCAAGCCAGGCAGTCAAGGAATAGAAAATAGCCGACACCAGCCCGAAAAACAACGTCAGCACCCAGGCGCGCATTTTTGTCACGGGAAAAGATGCATCGTTCGCGGCAGCGGTTTGCCCATATTGCCGATTTCTTCGGCCGGATATTGCCAGTGCTAGCCAGATTGGCAGGGCAATCACTGCAAGCAAGGCCCACACAGCCAGTGACCCTCTCCACGAGCCTCCCAATGCATTTTGCAGCGGAACGGACAGGCCGACACTAAAGCTGGCCCCGACAGCCATAGCTGTGGAATAAATCCCTACCATAGAAGCAACGCGGGCAGGGAAATACTGCTTAATAAAGCTGGACAACAGCGGTCCGGCGAGCGCAATGCCTACACCAGCCAGAAATGCCGTGAACATCAACGAGGGGGTTGAAGCTACGAACACCCGCAGTGCCGTTCCTGCTCCGATGAGGATAAGTGCAACGGCAATGGCCCCTTCATTCCCCCACCTTCTGCTTAATTTTACGGAGAGTGGCGCAAAAATCCCCATACATAAGACCGGGAGAGCGGTTAACAGGCTGGCAGTAACCCCGCTTATGTCCAGTTCGTTCTGGATGGTGCTCATAAGAGGGGAAATGGACGTAATGGAAGGCCGTAAATTCAAAGATGCCAGAATAAGCGCCAGTATAATATAAAAGAGTCTGATTTTTATCACCTCAATACTTTTTTGATGCCTGCAGCAGGCAGGATTAAGTATAAAAGCATTCGTTTGATTGAACAATATAATTGTTTATATTAAAATGATTGAAAAAACCAATGATAAAGGGGGATTTGTGTGGAAATCCGCCAGATGGAAAATTTCATTGTGGTTTGCGAAGAGCTTCATTTTACAAGAGCTGCTGACAAAATCGGCATATCACAGCCCACCTTGAGCCAGCAGATACGGGCGCTGGAGGATGAACTGGGTGTACCCTTGTTCGACCGGGTCGGCAAAAAAACAGTGCTCACACAAGCCGGAGCATTGTTCCTGGAGCACTGTATACAGATGGTCCGCCACTTGCAGAATACCAAAGACGCCATGGCTGAACTCCGTAACGATCAGCGTGGGGAGCTGGTGATTGGTGTTCTTCCGTCCGATTTGGACTATCGGATCACCCCATTGCTTGTTGATTTCCATGCCGTTTTTCCCAAAGTGAAATTAAAGCTTGTATCTTCTGTCTACGTATTGAATCAAGTGCTGGAGAACGAAGCGGACATTGGGATCTGGCTGGCTTCCGTTCCGGATGAACGCCTTATCCGTATTCCTTTGTGCAGCGAAGAATATGTGCTGGTTGTTTCCGGGAACCACGACTGGGCAGACCGTGACTATATTGGGATCGAGGAACTCCGTCATATCGAGACGGTAATGTTCCCCGAAGGTTTCACAGGCAGAGAATTAGTTGACAGCTACTGCCGGAAATATGGTTTCACATTGAATACCATCATGGAGACCAGCTCTGCCACCTCTGTTATTAGCCTTGTAAAGGCCAACATTGGTGGAACCGTCATGCCTTATCCACTCATAGAAGCCATGAATGAACCTGCATTGCGCTGTATCCGGATTAAGGACGATCCTCCATACCGGAACCTGGAAATTATTCATCGAGCGGACCGCTTCCTCACCCAATCTGCCAAAGCATTTATCCAGAAATCCATAGACTATTTTAATCATGGCTGAGTGCCATCTTTAGTCCATTAACCAGCGCTTGAAATCAGACCACCAGGATTTTTTCTCCTCCCGGTCGTTCGCCTGCAAGCCGTCCTGCAGCATTTCCTTATTCTCCGGTTTCGCGCTGCCTCCTTGCCCCGGACAGGCCTCCTTGGGCTCAGTCCCTTTCACGAACACCTCCAGACGCTGGCTGGGGCAGTCGGCGGATGCGAGCTTGCCGGAGTCCGGATCAATGTATACACTGACGACACCTTCCGGGATGGGGAATATTTTCGGCGGCACATTCTCCAGCGCTTTCTCCGTATATTCGGCGAAAATGGGAGCTGCGCGGTGAGCGTCCGTGGTCGTGATGCTCTTGCCCTTGTCGTAGCCCACCCATACGGCGGTCGTCAGCTCGGGCGTAAAACCGACCATCCAGGCGTCGGTGTCGGTGGTGCCGCTCTTGCCCGCCACGGGCCGCTTCATCAGATCGGCCACGCGATTGCCGGTGCCGCCTTCCTCGAACACACCCTCCATCAGGCGGGTGAGCACATAAGCGGACGCAGGCTTGACGACCTGTTTGCCGGAAGGCTTGGGAGCTTCGTATATGACGCGGCCGCCCGCGTCAGTAATGCGGAGAATGGCCGTCGGCTGCACCTGAACGCCGCCGCCGCCGATGACCGAGTAGGCAGCAGCCATTTCGAACGGGCTGACAGGCGAGACCCCCAGCGCGAGGGACGGGACCGACTCCAGCTTGCTTGTAATGCCCATGCTGTGAGCCGTGGATATGACCTTTTCCGTCCCGATTTTCAATATCGTATTTACCGCATAAATATTATCCGAAGCCGCGATGGCTCGTCTCATATCGATCTCTCCGAGATACTTGTCCCCGAAGTTGCGCGGCTGGTACGTTTTCCGGTCATCGTCATACCGGAAAAGCGTGGGCCGGCTCTCGAACATCGACAGGCTCGTCATCTCGCCGGTGTCCAGTGCAGTCAGGTACATGATCGGCTTGAAGGCTGATCCGGGCTGGCGGGTAGCGGCGAACACGTGATTATATTGATTTTCCACATAGTTTCTCCCGCCGACCATGGCCTTGATATACCCGGTGCGGGGGTCCATGGAGATGAGAGCTGTTTCCAGCCCGCTGCTGCCCTTCAGTCCCTTGTTTACCGCCTGCTCCGCCGCCTGCTGCATACGCATATCAAGGGTGGTATAGATGCTCAGGCCGCCATGTTCAAGCAGCTTCTCGTCAATTCCCAGCTGCTCCACGGCCAGTTTCCGAATATAATCGCGGAAATAGGGGGCTGCTTCCACGCTTCTTCGTTCGCTCTCGGGTTTGAGCGCAAGAATCTGCTCATAAGCGGCGTCCGCCTCGGCAGCCGTGATGCTGCCTGTCTCAACCATGGAGTCCAGCACAATTTTCTGCCGGTTTTTGGCATTCTTCATATGGTTATATGGCGAATAGTAGGTTGGCCCCTTGGGGATGCCTGCGAGCAGAGCGCTTTCCGCCAGACTTAGCTTGTCCGCCGATTTGCCGAAATACATTTGCGACGCCGCCTCAATCCCGTATGCACCGTGTCCGTAATAGACCTCGTTAAGATACATTCCCAGAATTTCATCCTTGCTGTACTTCATTTCAAGCTGGGCGGTATAAAAAGCTTCCTTGGCCTTGCGCGTCCAGGTCCGTTCATGCGAGAGATACAGATTGCGTGCAAGCTGCTGGGTCAGCGTGCTTGCGCCCTGCGCCATTCTCCAATGCTCCAGGTTCACAAGCGCCGCTCTGGCCATGCCTTTGAAATCAAAGCCCGGATGGCTGTAGAACTTGCGGTCCTCCACGGCCAGCGTGGCGTCAACCACATACTTGGAGATGGCATTTAAAGGTACGGGGATTGAATTCTTGCCCCCTGCCGAGAAAGTGGCAATCACCTGCCCCTCGCTGTCGAGCAGCCGGGAATTGCGGTCCGTATCCGCCAGGGGAAGGCTGGTGCCGTATAAGTAGACAAGCAGCCCCGCGGCCGCGATCAGCCCGATCAGGGCAGTAAAGAAAGCTATTTTAATGAACAAAAAGAATCCATGTCCTTTGCTTGTTGACTTGGGCCGCATCCCGCTCATAAGACCACCCTTCTTCTCGTTTTGTTGATTATTCATTATTGTCAAACCTCCGGGGTCTATTCACGCTAGAACCGGATTCATACAGGGGCGGCGAGGATTTTTATGAAAAAGAGCAGATTTCATCCCCCCGGAAGGGTAAATTATATACGGAAAGGACGCCAAAATCATATTTGTGAGATAATAAGACCAACAATAATTCTGACGGGAAAGAAGGTAGAACGATGGAATTGTGGTTTACGGAGAAGCAGACCCCCTCTTTCGGCATCACGGCCAAAATTAAACAGACCTATGTCCATGAAAAAACGGAATTTCAGGATCTTGCCATGGTGGAGACCGAAGAATTCGGCAACATGCTCGTACTGGATGGCATGGTCATGACTACAGTAAAGGATGAATTCGTCTACCATGAAATGGTGGCTCATCCGGCGCTCAACACGCACCCGAACCCGAAAAGGGTACTGGTCGTCGGCGGCGGGGACGGCGGCGTCATCCGTGAGGTCATCAAGCATCCTGAAGTGGAGAAGGCCGTTCTGGTTGAAATTGACGGTAAAGTCATTGAGTATTCCAAAAAGTACCTGCCTGAAATTGCCGGCAAGCTGGATGAGCCTAATGTAGAGGTGCTGGTTAATGACGGGTACATGCATATTCTTGAGCATAAAAATGAGTACGACGTGATTATGGTCGATTCCACCGAGCCGGTTGGTCCGGCCGCTCCGCTCTTCGAGAGAGGCTTCTATCAGGGCATTTACGAAGCGTTGAAGGATGACGGAATATTTGTGGCTCAAACGGACAATCCGTGGTTCAAGGCTGATCTGATCCGGAAGGTAAACAAGGACGTGAAGGAAATCTTCCCGATTGTGCGCGTCTATGGCGCCAACATTCCGACCTACCCAAGCGGATTGTGGACCTTCACGCTCGGCAGTAAGAAGTATGATCCGCTCGAAGTGGATGAAACGCAAATTCCTGAAATGGATACGAAATACTACAGCCCGCGCCTGCACAAGGCGGCGTTTGTTCTGCCCAAGTTCGTGGAAGATCTGACAAAATAAAGCTGATGGCCGATTTACGGCAGCAGCGTATTGGTCCACCACGCAAACCCTGACCCTGCCCGAACCGCCAGGCAAATTCTGCCGCTTCGGCAAGGCAGGGTTTTTTGCTGTTTGAATTGAATTGCGGCGGGGAACTGGCTATAGTAGTACAGTAGGAATGCATAGAATGGGAGCCGAAAAGACGATGCCGCAGCATACACCGGTCCGCATCCGTCTGCACAGCCGCCATGACGGGGAGAACGTCGTGCAGGAGCTTCCCGCGGAAGCGACGATCCGCGGCGGCAGCCTGTACGTCAGGTATGAAGACCCGCAGGAGGGGCCGCAGGGCGGAAAGACACGGACCACCGTTAAAATCGGGAAGGACGAGCTTAAGCTGATCCGTCACGGAGACATTCAGTCCGAGCAGACCTTCAAGCAGGGCAGCAAGCTGCCCGGGTTTTACCGTTCGCCATACATGAACTTCATGATGTCGACCGATACCGGAAAGCTGGACATCCGGCTGGATGGCCTCTCCGGTCATGTGGAGTGGGCATATGATCTGTATGTATATGAAGAGTTTTCCGGACATTTCGCGATCAGTTTGTTGATACAGGAGGAGCAAGAATCATGACGAGCAACCCGCTTGAACAGGTGAATCAAAAAGTAAAAGAAGCCATCGAAGCCGCCATCCTGGCGGCAGGCATCGTAAGCCGGGAGGAGCTGCCGGCCGTTGCGCTGGAGGTCCCGAAGGATAAGGCGCACGGTGACCTGGCTACCAATGCAGCGATGCAGTTGACACGTATCGCGAAGAAGAACCCGCGTCAAATCGCGGAGCAAATTATCGAACACATGGATCTGGCGTCCGCTTCCATTGAAGGAGCCGAAATCGCCGGTCCGGGCTTTATCAATTTCAGACTGAACAAAAGCTACCTGTATCCGGTGATCGGCCGCGTGCTGGAGCAGGGAGACGACTACGGCCGCACGCAGGACGGGGCAGGCAAGAAGGTGCAGGTTGAGTTTGTCAGCGCCAACCCGACCGGCAGCCTGCACCTCGGACATGCGCGCGGTGCCGCCGTCGGCGATTCGCTTTGCAATGTGCTTGACTTCGCCGGCTACCAGGTTACCCGTGAATACTATATTAATGATGCCGGCAATCAGATCTACAACATGAGCCGCTCCATCGAGGCCCGTTATCTGCAGCAGCTTGGCCAGCAGGCGGAAATGCCGGAGGACGGCTACCACGGCGAGGATATTGTCGGTTTCGCCAAGGAGCTTGTAGAAGAGAAAGGCGACTCTCTGCTGTCCATGAATCCGGGAGACCGGGCGGCCTTTTTCCGCGAATACGGATTGAAGAAAGAGCTGGACAAGATCAAGCGGGATCTGGAGCGCTTCCGGGTTCCGTTCGATTCCTGGTTCAGCGAGACCTCCCTGTACGAGAACGGGGAAGTGCTTAAAGCGCTGAATGAGCTGCGCGACCGCAACGAGGTGTACGAGAAGGAAGGTGCAACCTGGCTCAGCACGACGAAGTACGGGGATGACAAGGACCGGGTGCTCATCAAGAACGACGGCACCTATACCTATCTGACACCGGATATTGCTTATCACCGTGACAAATATGCGCGCGGGTACGACATTATCATCAACATCTGGGGTGCCGATCATCACGGATATATTCCGCGCATGAAAGCCGCCATGGAGGCGCTCGGCAATGACCCTGACAAGCTTAAAGTGCTCATTGCCCAAATGGTGAGCCTGTTCCAGAACGGGGAAAAAGTTAAAATGTCCAAGCGTACCGGCAAGGCGGTTACGATGGAGGACTTGATGGATGAAGTGGGTGTTGACGCGATCCGCTACTTCTTCACGATGCGCAGCATGGACTCGCATCTTGATTTTGATATGGATCTGGCGATTTCCACATCCAACGAAAACCCTGTTTTCTACGTGCAATATGCGCATGCCCGCGTATGCAGCGTGTTCCGTCAGGCGGAGGAGCAGGGCATCAACGTTCTGCCGCTGTCGGAAGTGAACCTGTCCAGACTGAATGCCGAGCATGAATATGACCTGCTCCGCAAAATCGGCGAGCTGCCGGACGAGGTGTCTACGGCGGCGGCGTCCTATGCCCCGCACCGTATGATTCGCTACGTATACGAGCTGGCGTCCATGTTCCACAGCTATTACAAGGCTGAGCGTGTTATCACGGAGGATGCGGAGCAGGCGCAGGCCCGGCTGGCCTTGCTCGCTGCTGTCCGTACGGTGATTGCCAATGTGCTGAGACTCGTTGGCGTAACTGCGCCGGAGCGCATGTAACAGAGCAGACGGATTACACAAATCAGATATAGTCGAAAAATCAACCGCCCGAAAGAGAACTGCACCCCAAATGTTAGACACATCTAACAGTTGGAGGTGCAGTTTTATATTTATTATCTCAGTTTAATCCCTTCCCGAACGAGCCGGTAGGCGTCCACCTCGCCCAATCTGTGCGTTTTGGACGCCGTGCCCGAACGCCGCCGGATGGGCGTGGCCGTCCGTCTCAGCAGCGCTTTGATCTCCGCAGGTGAAAGGCCGGGCCTTTGTTCGAGCAGTAATGCGATGGCGCCGCTCACATGGGAGGTCGCCATGGAGGTGCCGCTCATTTCATGGTACCTGTTGTTGACCCATGCAGAGACAATTTTCTCGCCTGGGGCGTAAATATCCACATGGGGACCGCGGTTGCTGAATGATGCGATGCGTCCGAGACGGTCCGTGGCCCCGACGGCGATTGTCTGCGGATAACGGGCAGGGTAATCGATGCTTTGCCTTTTGCCGTCGTTGCCCGACGAAGCTACGATCACAATCCCGTTGGCATGCGCTTTATTGACGACATCAAGCAGCGCCTTGCTGCGGGTCTTCATGCCGAAGCTCATGTTGATAATATGGATCCGGTTGCGAACGCACCAATCTATGGCAAGGATAATGTCGGATACATATGCCGAGCCGTTGTGATCGAAAGCCTTGACGGGGCAGATGATTGCCCCGGGGGCCACGCCGACGGCCCCCCGCTCATAGCTGGCAGCCGCTATGGCTCCGGCGATATGGGTGCCGTGCCCGTTATCATCGTACGGCAGAAGGGCCCGGTTCAACAGATTGACCCCGTGGGCAAGACAATGCCGGAGATCGGGATGACGAAAATCGACACCCGTGTCGATGACGCCGATCCGGATCTGTGAGCCTGTGGAGAGAGGCCATGCTTGATGGGCCTTTATTTTTTTTACCCCCCAGGGGAGGGTGGAGACGGTCTCCGCAGAAAGAGGAGCTGCGCCTCCGTGAACGCGGATGCGTGAATCATTTTCAATGACAACACCGTTCTGATATTTGCCGAGCCGGTCTCTTGAGGCGAGCGGAGCGATCAGGGCCCTGATCAGGTGGGATGGCTGAACGCTCCGCAGACCGGACAGACCTGGCTTCATTTTCTGCAAATACGAAAGACATTCCCTGTACTGAGACGCTTTGTTGAACCGGATAATCTGTTTTGGCCGCCCCGAGCGGGCTGGCTCCTGAATAGCCTTGTTTAATAGCTGCAAAAATCCCGGATAGTCCATGAAGAGGCGCTCCCCCCTGTTGAGCCATGCTGAATTATTGTATGAAGAGAGAGGGGGAGCCGCATGAGGAACATGCCCCTTTTTACAATTAATAGGCTACCTGCGTGTCATTCATTAACCACGGACATAGGATACTGTGAGAGCTGCAAGCTCTTTCGCATCACCTTTGAAGGCTTAGCCTTCAGAGGGGATACAGTCGGAGGCGGGGAAACCCGCCTTTTTTGCGTGCCTCTATCCTGTTCTTTGAAATCCAGTCCTGGCACAGGGCATTTAGCTTGCAATTTAAGCCTAAATAATGTTTACTTAGGTGTGATAATGGATAAGTTAGTCTGCATGGAGCAATCGCAGGCTAGAATGTTCGTGTGAATTACGCATGAGAGGAAGTGTCCTTAAGTGAGTACGCCACTCAACTTGAAGCTTGACCCCGAGAAAGTCCATGAAATACCAATGGTAGATCTGGCATTCATGGTGCTGAAGGCAGCCAATACGCCCTTCTACTATCGTGATTTGATGAATGAAGTTGCCAAGCTGCGCGGCTTGTCTGATGAAGAAATCAATGAAGTCATTGCTCAGCTATATACCGAGATCAACATTGACGGCCGTTTTGCCTGTGTAGGCACCAATCTGTGGGGCCTCAAGCGCTGGTATCCGGTAGATAAATCGGAAGATGCCCTTACAGGCGGCAAGCGTCCGCGCATCATCAATGATGAGGACGATGAGGAAGAAGATTATCATGAGGAAGAGGAAGAAGTCTACGACGCCGAAGACGATTTCGGAGATGTGGATGATCCCGATGCCGACGACGATGATCTGTTCGATGGCGATGATGATGATGACACCGATGAAGACGTCGTGCTGGATGACGAGGACCTCGAGGAAGAGGAAGACTTGGAAGAAGAGAATGATGAAGAGCAGGCAGAAGAAGAGGATGAATATTAATACCGGAATAAAAGGGAGACCGACGCTCCCTTTTTTCTTTTTTTTTGGAAACTCCATCTTTTCCGGGAAGTCGTTCAAAGTTTCTTGACAGAGGTATGAACAAAAGGTAAACTATTGCTTGGGCTTATGATTGAGTTATATTATATGTGCGTTTTGAGTGCTAAAAGTGCCCCGTTACCACGGGAGTGCTTTTTTGTTTTTTATAGGGGTTTTCCAGCACGAATTGGTGCTGTTGACCCGAACATGCAAGCGGTAGGCGGCGGAGTTGGGAAATTGATCCGCTGCTTTCTTTGTGGATGATAATCCGTGCAAACGGGTTACGCTAACATCATATGTCGCCTGAATTTCTGGACTTTATTTAGGAGGGTTTTAAAAAGTGACAAAGTATATTTTCGTGACAGGCGGAGTTGTGTCTTCCCTGGGAAAAGGAATTACGGCAGCTTCGCTCGGCAGGCTGCTTAAGAACAGGGGATTGAAAGTAACGATCCAGAAATTTGATCCATATATCAATGTGGATCCGGGCACCATGAGTCCTTATCAGCACGGTGAAGTATTTGTAACGGATGATGGCGCGGAAACGGATCTGGACCTTGGCCATTATGAACGTTTCATTGATATCAATCTGTCAAAGAACAGCAACGTTACTACAGGTAAAGTGTATTCCAGCGTTATCAGCAAGGAACGCCGCGGCGAGTATCTCGGGGGAACCGTTCAAGTCATTCCGCACATTACCAACGAGATCAAAGAACGCGTATTCCGTGCTGGCCGTGAAGCAGGCTCGGACGTTGTCATTACGGAAATCGGCGGTACTGTAGGCGATATTGAAAGCCTTCCTTTCCTGGAAGCCATCCGTCAGATCAAAAGCGAGGTCGGACGGGAGAACGTGATGTATATCCACGTTACGCTCATTCCTTATATCAAGGCTGCCGGGGAAGTGAAAACAAAGCCGACTCAGCACAGTGTAAAAGAGCTGCGCAGCATCGGCATTCAGCCGAACGTGATCGTCTGCCGGACAGAGCATGAATTGTCTGCCGACATGAAGGCGAAGATCGCCCTCTTCTGTGATATTGACCCCAATGCGGTGGTGGAATGCCGCGATGCTTCCACTCTGTATGAAGTTCCGCTCAACCTGCGGGAAGAAGGACTGGATGAAATTGTCGTCAACCATCTGAAGCTGACCACCCCTCCTGCGGATATGACGGAATGGGAATCGCTCGTAGACCGGATCAGCAGACTGGAGACGACCGTTGAGATTGCCATCGTCGGCAAATACGTTGCACTGCATGACGCATACCTTAGTGTGGTGGAGTCTCTTTCCCATGCTGGTTTTGCTGCCAATGCGGACGTGAAGATCCGCTGGGTCAACGCGGAAGAGCTCACAGATGAGAATGTGGACAGCATTCTTGGCGGTGTAGGCGGCATTCTCGTGCCGGGTGGTTTCGGAGACCGGGGGATCGAGGGCAAAATCAGCGCGATTCGCTACGCCCGCGAGCGGAAAATTCCGTTCTTCGGCATTTGCCTTGGCATGCAGGTTTCCGTCATTGAAGTGGCCCGCGCGCTGGCAGGATTGGACGGAGCCAACAGCTCGGAAATTAACCCGGCGACTGAATACCCGGTCATCGACCTGCTGCCTGAACAGAAGGATATCGAAGATCTGGGCGGAACGATGCGGCTCGGATTGTATCCGTGCAAGCTGGTCGAGGGCTCCCTCGCCATGTCTTGTTATGACGATGAGCTTGTGTATGAAAGACATCGTCACCGGTATGAATTTAATAACGAGTACCGTGAAGTGATCGAAGGAGCCGGCCTGAAAATTTCCGGCACCTCTCCGGACGGACGTCTGGTAGAGATTGTGGAGTATCCTGATCACCCTTGGTTCCTGGCCGTTCAATTCCATCCGGAGTTTACGTCCCGTCCGAACCGTCCGCAGCCGCTGTTCCGTGAATTTGTCAAAGCATCCTTGCTGAATAAAGCTTAAGCAACAAAGGTCTCCCCCGGGAGGCCTTTTCTTTTTCCACATTTTTGAACAGGGGAAGGATTTCACCCGTTAAGCGCGAATACCTTTTGAGTGATCTGTTATATCAATGGCTTACAGCTCAGGACTTTGCCTAGGACAGCCGTTGTTGCTTTTCAAGACCCGGGAGGTTAAAAAAGTGGAGAAGAAAAAGGTTCTGATAGTCGATGACCAAAACGGTATCCGTATTTTGTTGATGGAAGTGTTCAGCAGTGAGGGATATGAGACCTTTCAAGCGGCCAACGGAAAAATCGCTCTGGAAATCGTTGAACGCGAGACACCGGACCTTGTGCTGCTGGATATGAAGATTCCAGGCATGGATGGGCTGGAAATCTTAAAGCACATCAAGACCAGAAATTCTGAGATCAAAGTGATTATGATGACAGCTTACGGTGAACTCGATATGATCAAGGAAGCGACTGAACTGGGCGCTCTGATGCATTTCACCAAGCCGTTTGATATCGATGAAATGCGCATCGCGGTGAACGGTCAGCTGAAGGATGGACAGGAAGAGCCTAACCGGTTCAGGTAAGAGCCCTGTATTTGTACAGGGTTTTTTGTTTTTTTGCATTTTTTGTTAAACTGCTAGTATAAATTGAAGGATGTATTCCGAGGCTGGTAGTTAAAGGAGAAAACAGGCCTTCTTCATCCGCCTATGAAAGATGCAATATATAGATGAAATATTACACTATGGGTCTATATCTGGTGGTAAGACTGCTATACACGCGAGGGGCTGTTTTTTGCATGATGAAACGGATGATTACGGGCGTTCCCGCCTCTTTTTGCACCTGTAAAAGCTTGTTTAGTATTTGACATGGGATGTGGTATAATAGGCCCTGTGTGAATGTCGGCTAAAAACCATAGACAAACCCAAAACCCCTTAGGAGGATGAAACCATGCCATTAGTATCCATGACAGACATGCTGAACAAAGCCCTTGAAGGGAAATATGCTGTAGGTCAATACAACATCAACAACCTGGAGTGGACCCAAGCTATTCTCGCTGCTGCTGAAGAAGAGAAGTCCCCGGTGATTCTCGGTGTATCCGAGGGTGCCGCACGCCATATGGGCGGTTTTTATACTGTTGTAAAAATGGTAGAAGGCCTCCTGCACGACATGAAAATCACGGTTCCGGTTGCCATTCATCTTGATCATGGCTCCAGCTTTGAGAAATGTAAAGAAGCGATTGACGCCGGATTTACGTCCGTTATGATCGACGATTCCCATAGCCCGATCGACACCAATATTGCGACAACCAAGAAGGTTGTTGAATACGCTCATGCCAAAGGGGTTTCCGTTGAAGCCGAAGTCGGCATGGTTGGCGGCCAGGAAGACGACGTTGTCGGTGACGTAATGTATGCCAAGCTGGACGACTGCGTACGCATCGTAAATGAAACAGGCATCGATACGCTGGCTCCTGCATTGGGTTCCGTACATGGACCTTACAAAGGTGAACCAAACCTGGGCTTCAAGGAAATGGAAGAAATCTGCAATGCCGTTAAAGTTCCTCTGGTTCTGCATGGCGGTACTGGCATTCCTACTCATGACATCAAAAAAGCCATCTCTCTCGGAACTTCCAAAATCAACGTTAACACCGAGAACCAAATTGAGTTCACCAAGGCTGTCCGCGAGGTTCTGGCTGCCAAGCCTGATGTTTATGACCCACGCAAATACATCGTGCCAGGCCGCGACGCAATCAAACAAACGGTGATTGGCAAAATCCGCGAGTTCGGCTCCAACAACAAGGCGTAAGACAAGGTTATTTTACGGGATGCTGTTGCTATCCTGCAGTGTTTACTGATAAAGTAGATCTTTACATCGGACAGACCCTTCGGGGCTGTCCGGCATCATACGGATATGGAAGTACACCGCTTAGCCGGTGTTTTTCCATTTCGGTTACCAATTGACTTCCATGAGAACATGTTTTCAGCTGTGGAGTGAAGTAGGGGGACCCTAAAGCTTATGGAAAAATTGATGATTAGCGGTGGACGTCCACTGCAGGGCATGGTATCCATCAGCGGAGCCAAGAACAGTGCGATCGCTTTGATTCCTGCCGCTATTCTGGCGGAGTCGGAAGTGATACTGGATAATTTGCCTCTTCTTAGCGACGTTGCGGTGTATGCCGAAATTTTGGAGGAGCTTGGGGCAAAGGTTGCCTGGGAAGGCAGCCAAATGCGTATTGATCCTTCAGCCATCAAATCCATTCCGATGCCTAACGGCCCTGTCAAGAAGCTTCGCGCTTCCTATTATATGATGGGGGCAATGCTCGGAAGGTTTAAGGAAGCAGTGGTCGGACTCCCTGGAGGATGCAATTTTGAGCCTCGGCCTATTGACCAGCATATCAAAGGCTTTGAGGCGCTTGGAGCGACCGTGACCAACGAGCATGGCTCCATTCATTTACACGCAAAAGAGCTGCGTGGCACGAAAATCTATCTGGATGTCAGCAGTGTCGGAGCGACCATTAATATCATGCTGGCGGCCGCCCGGGCCAAAGGCGCTACAATTATCGAAAATGCGGCCAAAGAGCCTGAGATTATAGATGTAGCCACACTACTAAATTCAATGGGCGCCATCATCAAGGGGGCCGGAACCGAAACGATCCGGATCGAGGGCGTTTCTGAGCTTCACGGCTGCCGCCACTCCATTATTCCTGACCGGATTCAGGCTGGGACTTATATGATAGCCGCAGCCGCCACACGCGGGGATGTGCTGATCGACAATATCATTCCCAAGCACCTGGAGGCCATTACGGCCAAAATGCAGGAAATGGGTGTGGTCATCGAGGAATTTGATGAGAGCATCCGGGTCAAGGGGACACCTTCCTATGAGCATGTTGACGTCAAGGCGCTGGTCTATCCGGGCTTTGCCACAGACCTTCAGTCACCGATGACCAGCCTGCTTACGCAGGCCCGCGGTGTAAGCGTGCTGAGCGACTTTGTATACAGCAACCGCTTTAAGCATGTGCCGGAATTGGTCCGTATGGGTGCTAAAATTCGTGTGGAGGGACGCTCGGCCATCATCGAGGGCGGCCTTCTGAACGCCGCCAAGGTAAAAGCCGCCGATCTGCGCGCAGGCGCTGCGCTGGTGATTGCCGGGCTTACGGTTGAAGATGGGGTTACCGAAGTAACCGGCGTTGAATATATTGATCGCGGTTATGATCATCTCGTATCCAATTTACGGATGCTGGGTGCGGATGTGTGGCGCCAGAGCGAGTGATATCGCTTCAGGCGATGTTGGAGTTTAACACGGCAACGGCCGGCGCAAGGAAACAACAAGGCCTTGCGCTGAGCTTTGCTGCATAATTTATACCTTTTTGGGTAAAAATAAATGAATGAAGATTTTGTCCTTTATCTTAACGGACTTATTAATTGAATAGGTGGTTATTACATGGATCTGCAAATTTCCGATCTGGAAGAAAAGAAGCTGACGGATTTATACAAGCTTGCCAAGCAGTATCAAATCCCGTATTACGGTCAGTTGAAGAAAAAAGAGTTGATTTTTGCCATCCTGCGGGCGCAGGCGGAACAGAGCGGCCTGATGTTCATGCAGGGAGTGCTGGAGATTCTGCCCGAGGGCTACGGCTTCCTGAGGCCGATTAACTATCTCCCGAGTGCCGAGGACATCTATATATCGGCTTCCCAGATTCGAAAGTTTGATCTTCGAACGGGAGACCTGGTATCCGGCAAATGTCGTGCTCCGAAAGAGAATGAACGTTACTTCGGGCTGCTCCAGGTGAACGCAGTCAATGGTGAAAGTCCAGAGCATGCGGCGGAACGACTGCACTTTCCGGCCCTGACTCCACTTTATCCGCAGACCAAGCTGGTTCTCGAAACCTCCCCCAACAATTTGTCTACGCGAATTATGGATATACTTGCCCCTGTTGGATTAGGACAGCGCGGATTGATCGTAGCCCCTCCAAAAGCTGGGAAAACGTTACTCCTCAAAGAAATTGCCAACAGCATCTCAACCAACAATCCCGAGATCGAACTGTTTGTTCTTTTGATCGATGAACGCCCTGAAGAAGTAACCGATATGTCGCGTTCGGTGAAAGGGGAGGTTGTGGCTTCAACGTTCGACGAGCTGCCCGAGAATCACATCAAGGTGGCTGAGCTGGTACTGGAGCGTGCGCTTCGTCTGGTGGAGGCCAAGAAGGATGTTGTCATTTTGCTGGACAGTATTACACGGCTTGCACGCGCCTACAACCTGGTTATCCCTCCTTCCGGCCGCACGCTGAGCGGTGGTATCGATCCTGCGGCATTTCACCGTCCGAAGCGGTTTTTTGGCTCTGCCCGCAACGTGGAAGAGGGCGGCAGCCTGACTATCCTGGCTACTGCGCTGATTGATACAGGCTCGCGTATGGATGACATTATTTATGAAGAATTTAAGGGTACGGGCAATATGGAGCTGCATCTTGACCGGAAGCTGGCCGAGCGCCGTATATTCCCTGCCATTGATATCAGACGTTCGGGAACGCGTCGCGAGGAAGTTCTGCTGAACAAAGATGAGCTGGACACGATTTGGGCCATCCGTAAAAATATGACGGAAAGCCATGAGTTTGTGGAGAATTTCCTGAAAAAGCTGCGCAATACCAAAACCAATACCGAGTTTTTGGCTTCCTTTGACATTTCGGCTCCGGTGGGGGGATCCGGAAGCGGCAGCGGTCAGCGCAGAACGCCAAGATCGGCGGCAGCTACGGTCCCAGCTACTACGAACGGATAAATCTATGAATAGATCTCAAAAGCTGCAATGCTTGAAGGAACGAAAGGAGTTCCGTTATGTATTTGGTATACGCTGATGAAAAAGGCAATGTCTTTGATCATCCTTCGCTGCACGGCCTCGCCCGCAGTGCTGATATGATCGTCGAAATTATGGAGGATGAGCTGATACCGCTTCCGGAAGGGGCTACTCTGGTAGGGCTGCCGAACACCAGACCGGTCGGCATGGACCCGGACACGGGGGAAATGGTGCCGCTGCCCGGAAACATGCAGGCAGTGGGAGCTCTGCTGCCTCAGGGGTATACCCGCCTCTGTCTGCCGGGTTATGTGAAGACGGACAAGGAATATCGCCTCCCGTTATTCGGATATTCGGCTGTCGTGTGGAAAGACGGTTCTTTTTACGTTACTGCGGAGCAAAGTGATCATCCGGACAAATGGAATCCGGACAACTGCGACCGCAGCCAGGTGCGGGTTGGTGTACAGCGGCTGACGGAGCAGTATCCGGACAATCGCTTATATCAGCATTTATCCAATTGTGCGCTCGGTTATGAATGCCTGACCTCATCGAACACGTTTCTGAACCGTTGGGAAGGCGGTGTGCCCGTATCCTACTCCTGTAACGCGGGATGTTTCGGATGCATCTCCGAGCAGCCGGATGACAGCGGGTTCGTATCTCCTCAGACTCGTATGAACTTCCGTCCGCGGGTGGAGGAAATTGTTGAGGTTATGCTGGAGCACCTGAAAACCCCTGAATCCATCATCAGCTTTGGACAAGGGTGTGAGGGTGAGCCATCCACGCAGGCCAAGCTGATTATCGAAGCGATCCGGGAAGTCCGTAAGACAACGGACATGGGATACATCAATATCAATACAAATGCCGGGTTGACCGATCATATCCGGGGCATTGTGGACGCAGGTCTTGATCTGATGCGGGTGAGCACAATCAGCGCGCTGGATGACCATTATAATGCGTATTACAAGCCGCGGGCCTATACCCTGGCCAATGTGGAGAAATCACTGAAGTATGCGGCCGAGCAGGGGGTCTATACCTCAATCAATTATCTGATCTTTCCGGGGGTAACCGACCGGGAGGAGGAAATTGAGGCGATGATCGAATTTGCCAAGCGCAGCAAGCTGAAGCTTATTCAAATGCGCAATCTTAACATCGATCCGGAAGCGTATCTGGAGCTAATTCCTCCAGCCCGGGGTGAAGTCTTGGGCATGAAGCAGATGCTGGAGATCTACCGGCAGGAGCTTCCTGATGTCGTGATCGGATCCTATACCCATGTCCCGCCATCGGGACAGGCACGGCCCAAGTCGCCGGTTATGACGCGTTGAAATATTATGTGAAAGCCATTGCGGATAGCTGCAATGGGTGATATAATACATTCATATGTCCATATATCTCTGGGCTGATAAGATGCTCAGGGCGGAAAGAGGTGAAACTCATGCAAGAAGCTATTCAACCGAAATACCACGTTACTACTGTAACATGCGCTTGTGGCAATACGTTTGAAACAGGCTCCGTCAAAGAAGATCTGCGCGTGGAGATTTGCTCCAACTGCCATCCGTTCTTCACAGGCAAACAGAAGTTTGTTGATGCCGGCGGACGTGTCGATAGATTTAAGAAAAAATACGGAATGTAATCCGGTGTGCCGTTACGCGGCATGAACCGACTCAGACAGACCTTTGCCTTGTGCGGAGGTCTTTTTTGTTGCTTTGAAGAGGGACCATTTTATCCCGGTTGATTTTTGTACATGCATAGGATATACTTATTTTCACCGTGCTAGACGGGGAGGTAGCGGTGCCCTGTAACTCGCAATCCGCTGTAGCGAGGTTGAATTCCTGTTAGCGGTATTGTCGATGTGAGGCTGGTCCCTGAGCACAATGTTGACGGTTGGGTCCTCCGCAATGAGTACTTGTGAACCTGGTCAGGTCCGGAAGGAAGCAGCCATAAGCAAGCCCGCTCATGTGCCGGAGGGTGGCCTAGCCCGAGTTGCTGCGCAGGTTTGCCGCTCGGATCGCAATTATCAATAACAGGTGCACGGCTTAATTTGAATATTAATATCAATTGATGATAACAGCACACAGCATCTTTTGCCACGGGCAAAGGATGTTTTTTTGTACATAAGAACCGGGGCATGTTAAAGTTTAGATTCGTACGGGAATATAGTATAATGTAGTAACGACGAAGGTCACGAAAGTGATGTTGAAAGAGGGTAACGCGAATTGGAACATATAGCGTTGTACCGTGCTTGGCGGCCTCAGTCGTTTCAGGACATGGTAGGACAGCAGCATATTATCCAGACCTTGCAGAATGCCATCCGGGAGGGACGGACGTCCCACGCGTATCTGTTCAGCGGTCCCCGGGGCACCGGCAAGACGAGTGCGGCCAAAATTTTGGCCAAGGCCGTAAACTGCGAGCGTGGTCCGGCCACCGAGCCCTGCAATGAGTGTGAATCCTGTAAGCGGATCACGGCAGGGGCGGTTATGGACGTGCAGGAGATTGATGCGGCCTCCAACCGTGGCGTTGAAGAAATCCGCGACTTGCGGGATAAAGTGAAATATGCGCCGACGGAAGTCCGGCAAAAAGTGTATATTATTGACGAAGTGCATATGCTGACGACGGAAGCGTTCAACGCTCTGCTGAAGACGCTCGAAGAACCGCCTCCGCACGTCATGTTTATTTTAGCAACCACTGAGCCTCACCGGCTTCCTGCCACTATTATTTCCCGATGCCAGCGTTTTGATTTCCGGCGTGTGTCGCTGGACGAACAGACGGATCGGCTGGAATTGATTTGCAGACAGGAAAATATCGAAGCGGATCGTGACGCGCTGCAGTACATTGCACGATTGTCCGACGGCGGTATGCGTGATGCGCTGAGTGTACTGGATCAGATTTCATCCTTCACGGACGGGCGGGTAACATACCGGCAGGTCATCGATATGACCGGCGGCATTCCTTCCGAGCAGTTCAGCAAGCTTGCCAAGGCGGTTCAGCAGGAGGATGTGGCTACGGTTCTGCAGATGATCGAAGGCTTCATGCAGGAAGGCAAGAGCGCCGATAAATGCATGGAGAATCTGTTGTATTATTTCCGCGATCTCCTCATGATCAAAATGGTACCGCAGGCGGATAAGCTGACGGAAAGAGTGCTTGATCCCTCCCAGTTTCAGGAAGTGGCTGCCATATTCACGAAAGAGCAGCTTTTTCAGATGATTGACACGCTGAATCGCTATCAAAGTGAAATGAAATATGCCGTTCAGCCCCAGACCTTGTTTGAGGTGGCTTTACTGAAGCTTTGCAGCGTCCAGCAGATCCCATCCCGCCAAGAGGGGCAAGCCTCCGGGGCTGACAGCGCGGAGATTGCGGCTCTTAAGAGACAGCTCTCGGAGATGGAAAAGAAACTGGAGCGGGCTTTGCAGGGCGGGCTCTCTAGTGGATCCGGACAAGAAGGCCTGGTGAATCGGCCCGCAGCTTCAAGGGCGGCGGCTCCGCGGATTTCCGCACCGGCCAAGTTGCCTTCCCAGCTGAAGGAGTTTATAGCTGCGAAGTCCAGTCCCGAGTTTTTGGAGGCTGCACGCAAGTGGAGCCAGATTTTGCAGCGCGTCAAAGAAGAGAAGGTCACCGTGCATGCCTGGTTTATGGATGGCGAGCCTGTATCGCTGTATGAGGATGCCGTATTGGTGGCCTTCAAAAATAACATTCACCGGGAGACGACCGAGAAGCCAGCCAACAGGCAAGTGATTGAAAGAGTGCTTCACGAACAGCTTGGCAAGCCGGTTCGCCTCGTCACGATGATGCAGCGGGATTGGTCGGAGGCTATTGAAGGGGCTGATACCCAGCCGGAAGAAGAGTTTAAGCTGGAACACGAGGGCGATGAGCCGGGAAAGTCCAAGGAGCCATGGATTGATGAGGCGATTGAGCTCTTTGGCGAAGACCTCATCGTAATCAAGGAATGAGCTGTTTAAATTTTAGTTTAAGGAGATGACGATTGATGAATAACATGAACCAAATGATGAAGCAGGTTAAGAAGATGCAGGAGCAGATGCTTAAGGCTCAGGAGCAGCTTGGGGAGAAGACGGTAGAAGGCACTTCAGGAGGCGGAGTGGTTACTGTACAGGCTAATGGACACAAGAAGATTCTGTCCATCGCCATCAAACCTGAGGCTGTTGACCCTGATGATGTTGAAATGCTGCAGGATCTGGTGCTGACTGCCGTTAATGATGCGCTTACCAAAGCTGACGAACTTGCCAATAATGATATGAGTAAATTTACAGGTGGAATGAAGATTCCGGGCCTGTTCTAATCTATAAGAACGAAGGAGCAACAGACTTTGTACTATCCGGAACCGATTGCGAAGCTGATCGATGCATTTACCCGCCTGCCGGGGGTTGGTCCGAAAACCGCCGCCCGACTCGCCTTTCACGTGTTGAATATGCAGGAAGATGACGTGATCGATTTTGCCAAGGCCTTGGTAAGTGTCAAACGGAATCTCCATTACTGCTCGGTCTGCTGCAATATTACGGATACGGATCCATGCCGAATTTGCCAGGATAAGACGCGGGACTCGTCTATCATTTGCGTCGTTCAGGATTCCAAGGACCTTGTCGCCATGGAGAGAACGAAGGAATATGAGGGGTATTACCACGTCCTGCAGGGCGCCATCTCGCCGATGGAGGGTGTGGGGCCCGAGGATATCCGGCTTAAGGAGCTGCTTACCCGTTTGAGTGATGAGCGGGTGAAAGAGTTGATTCTAGCGACTAACCCCAATATTGAGGGGGAAGCTACAGCCATGTATATTTCGCGGCTGGTCAAGCCTTTTGATATTACCGTTACCCGTATTGCGCACGGGCTTCCAGTAGGCGGGGATTTGGAATATGCCGACGAAGTAACCTTATCCAAGGCGCTTGAAGGAAGACGCCAACTGAATTAGAGAGAAGGCCGATCGGATTATTTTCCGGTTGGTCTTTTTTTTGTCGCTCCCAAATCATTTAGGTCCGAACTCGGATAAAGGTTCTAAGTTTGTCCACTTCCCGAATAAGTATGTAGAGACGGCGGGAATTTCTGTCGAGCAACATCGGTAGGGAGTGAGCAAAGTGTGGACCTGGAACAGAAGAAAACAAGACGGATCGGATAATGCCGAACATCAAACAGAGCTGTTTGCTGATGTGTGTGCTGCCCATGCGGACTGGATAAGAGCGCAGCGCATGTTTCAAGAGGCTGTGGGAGTAGATCAGATTGATTACGCTATTTTTGTCCTCGAAGCGGCAGAGCGGAACTACCAGATCCAATTAAAAAAGGCCAAACAGAGCGGGCTTCACCGTCTCCGGCTCCCTGCCGATGAAGCGGGGGCAATAGAAAGTCTCATGTGGAATAGAGGGAGGAAGGCTGAATGAAAATGGTGGCATGGGTAGTTATGTCCATTTCTGTACTGTTGCTGCTTTATCTGCTGGTTATGAAGAAAGCGAAGGCTGGCTGGCTGGTGGCGTTTGGAGCACATTTGGCAATAGCTGCCATCGGTATTTATGTTGTCAATTATTCCGGCTGGATTACCCAGGTGCATATACCGCTTAATCCGGTAACAATAGGGACGGTGGCCATTTTGGGTTTGCCGGGAGTAGGACTGCTGTATGCATTAAAATGGTTTTTATTCAGCTGATCGGCCAGAGGTCGACAAACTCCGGAGTAGAAGTTGACGGACCAAGCGAATCTGTGATACATTATGACTGCTGTTTTGAGCATGAAGTGTTTTTAACGACTGCAAAGGATATATTTCTTTCAAAAAAAGTTGTTGACTCATTTCAATGATGTGTGTTATATTATTAAAGTCGCCGCTGAGATGCGGTGATGATGAAAAGCAAGTGTTTGATCTTTGAAAACTGAACAACGAGTGAGTAGGTTTTACATCGTAAAACCGACCCGCGAAGTCATTTGGTTCGTGTCTATGACAGAATAAATGATGGAGCGAAAGAGATATGATATCTCGTCAGATTCAAATGAGCTTAATCGCTCTTTCGATAGGCTGCAATCCATTCATCCGCTCCATTCGGGACCAGATGGAATGCAGGGCGATCATCCTTTGGATGATCTTTATTGGAGAGTTTGATCCTGGCTCAGGACGAACGCTGGCGGCGTGCCTAATACATGCAAGTCGAGCG